>NZ_JAIFAG010000001.1:2420186-3025232 GCF_020012125.1 Hymenobacter psoromatis | reverse complement strand
ACGGCCCCTACTACCGGGAATATTAAGGTGAACGGGCGCATCGCTTCGCTGCTGGAAGTAGGCACGGGCTTTCACCCGGAGCTAACGGGACGGGAAAATATTTTTCTTAACGGGGCTATTCTCGGCATGACCAAGGCCGAAATCCGCAGCAAATTCGATGAGATTGTAGACTTTTCGGGCGTGGAGCGGTATATTGACACTCCGGTGAAACGTTACAGTAGCGGCATGTATGTGCGACTAGCTTTTGCCGTAGCGGCTTTCTTAGAACCCGAAATTCTAATTGTGGATGAGGTGCTAGCTGTGGGTGATGCAGAGTTTCAAAAGAAGTGCTTAGGCCGTATGAAAGATGTGAGTGTAAATGATGGGAGGACAGTATTATTTGTTAGTCATAATATGGAAGCGGTTCAAAACTTATGCAACCGTATCATCTCAATGCACCAAGGCTTACTTGTGGATAATGGTACACCCCATGTTATCGTGTCTCGTTATATTGCACAGTATACAAAGCAACAAACAGAGCGTACTTGGACACCTTCTGAAGCTCCTGGTAATTATGCGTCTCGCCTTCTAGCAGCACGGGTGACTAATCCAGTCACAAAGGATGCAAGCAATTTGAATACGCATGATGGCTTTAGACTTGAATTTAGTATCGAATTGCTCCAACTCGAGGAAAAGCAATTAGATGTGACATATCATTTAACTGATGAGCGTGGAATTTTAGTTACCGTTTCGTCTTCGGTGTTCACATCCAGCACGTACCGTTTGCGTAATGGTATCTTAGCTGTAAGTACGCAGTTCCCTGGTAACATTCTAGAACAAGGTATATATACTGTTAACCGTTTAATACTAGTTTATAATAAAAATCAGATTTTAACTGAATGGTATGATGTTTTATCATTTGAAATATTGCCTGTTACACAAGGTGGATTTGGTTGGCAAGGTGCAAAAGAGGGTGTTGTAAAAATTAACGATATTCCTTGGAATATAACTCTAGCTAATGAATATTAATGTTACTAAGGCGTATCTGCCGCCGTTTGAAGAATATACCAATTACTTACGCGGTATTTGGGAGCGAGGGTGGCTAACTAATAATGGCCCTCTGGTTCAGCAGTTAGAAGCGCAGCTTAGTGCTTTTTTGCATGGTGTACCTGTACAGTTTACCAGTAATGGTACTATTGCAATTCAAATTGCTATTAAAGCACTGAAATTATCAGGAGAAATAGTTACTACGCCTTTCTCTTATGTGGCTACTACAACTTCTATTATATGGGAAAATTGTAGCCCGGTATTCGTAGATATCGAATCACAAACCTTTTGTATTAATGCACAAAAAATTGAGGAGGCAATTACTGAACAAACATCAGCTATTCTTGCCACTCATGTTTATGGTTATCCATGTGACGTCGAAGCTATTGAGCAGATAGCTCAGAAGCATAATTTAAAAGTGATTTACGATGGTGCACATGCCTTTGGCACGGAGGTGCATGGGCGGCAATTACTCACATATGGCGATTTAGCTACGTGTAGCTTTCATGCTACCAAACTATTTCATACGATAGAAGGAGGGTGCATTGTAGTGAATGATAGCAGCTTAGCTAATGATATTTGGTTGCTAAAATCTTTTGGACATATCGGCGACGATTATTTTTCGCTTGGAGTGAATGGAAAAAATTCTGAATTTCATGCTGCAATGGGTCTATGTAATTTTCCGCGAGTGAATAGTTTTATTGCTTCGCGCAAAAAACTAGCCGAGCTTTACCATAGCGAATTAGTGGGATTACCTATAATATATCCTATGCCACAAGCGAAATCTTTGGTATATAATTATGCTTATTTTCCAATAATATTTCAGTCAGAAACGCAAATGTTGAAAGTGAAAGAAGCTTTAGCTGCACATTCTATTTATACCAGACGATATTTTTTTCCTTCACTTAATAGATTACCTTACGTTAAAGGTCAAATTTGTCCTGTATCGGAAGATATTGCTAGTCGAGTACTCTGTTTACCTTTTTACCAAGAATTAAGTGAAGATATAGTTCGTTGGATTGCTAATGTTGTTCGAATTAATTTTGTAGTAGCGTAAATTTATTTTAAAAATATGCTTGTTATAGGTGCTAAAGGTCATGCAAAAGAAATTTTAGATATACTAATTTATAATGAATATACTTTAGAAGAAATTTATTTTTTTGACGATATTTCAATCGATTTACCTAATAAACTCTTCAACAGGTTTCCTATTATTCGTACTTTGCCAGAAGTGACTCATTATCTAAGTTTTAATCCTTCTTGCATACTAGGTATTGGAGGGGTATATGCTCGTAAGATGCTCTATCACAAAATGACCGAATTAGGTGGCAAAGTTGAAACTATAATTGCTCAATCATCTAAGATTGGGAAATTTAACGTTGAAATAGCAGGTGGTGTTAATATTATGCACCAAACTGTAATATCAAGTTCGGTAAGTATTGGAATAGGAAGCATTATTAATGCCGCAAGCACAATTCATCATGATGTTACGGTAGGCGCATTTTGTGAAATTTCTCCTAATGCTACTATCACTGGAAATGTTGAGATTGGTAATAATACTTACGTAGGAACTGGAGCAATCATACTTCCTAGAATTAAAATCGGAGATAATGTTATTGTAGGCGCAGGAGCTGTTGTTACGAAAGACGTTCCTTCCAATAACAAGGTAGTAGGTGTACCTGCAAAATTAATTTGAATTTTTTGCTATGGTTTCTGCATTTGAAACAAGAATTAAAAGATTGATGAGACGATTTATTTATCGGGTCGTCCAAACCTTTATCTTCTATTTTTCGCTTATTAATAAACGGAATAGCATAATTATGTACATACCAGCAAATAATATGATTAGTGGTGGAATATTATCTATTTATTCACTATATTATGTTTCTAAAAGTATACTAAAAAATAGTAGCGTATTTATCTGTACTTCCTCGGAGCAGCCGGCATTACGAAAATATGATTGGTTTATGAATAATGTTAACTTGATTAAGTTAAATGTTATACTAAATAATCTATTTATTATAAATGATTTGGTTATTCACTTGCCAGAATGCTTCATTTCAGATTTTCTCGATAATTTGACTACAAAGCAAATAGATAAGTTGAAAGCCGTTCGAAACCTTCAAATAAATGTAATGAATCAAAATAATGAGCTGATGCCAACAGTAACTGTGTTTGATAATTTAAAAAAATTAACAAATACAGTTACTATCACGGCTGCACATAAACAATATGCCAATAAGAAGCTAAGCCAAAAATACCAAGTTCCAGTTCACTATTTATCAGCTTGGTTTGAACAGAATTCTTTGCTGGTTGAACATTACAGCAAGAAAAAAGATATTCTAATCGTATCCCCAGATGAGCACCCACGTAAAACAGCAATTCTTAATAAAATTAAGTATAATTTGCCACATATAAAACAGGTAATTGTTAAAGGCATGCAGTATGATGATTATAAGCTTCTAGAGAAACAAGCGAAATGGTCTCTATCATTCGGCGAAGGTTTTGACGGTTACACTATATTTCCAGTACTCAAAGGTGGAATTAGTTTCGCTGTATATAACGAGACTTTCTTCGATTCTGCCTATGAAAAATTTCCTAATTTTTATAAGTCTTATGATGAGATGGAAAAAACTATAGTTGAAGACATTATGAGATATGATAACATGCTGAATTATAGTGAGTATAATAACATACTAAGAAGCCGCTTAGAACAGGATTACAGTTACCAGGCATATACTAGTAGAGTAAAAGATTTTTATAATAAACATTATTTTGTATTCGAGTAATAAACTTTTTAATTAATGCGTAATTTACCCTATATTTCTGTTATTATTCCTAATTATAACCACGCCCGGTATCTACCGCAGCGCATCAAAAGTGTGCTCAATCAGACGTTTAGAGATATAGAAGTAATAATTTTGGATGATTGTTCGCCCGATAATAGCCGCGAGGTTATCAGCCGGTATGCCACGCAGGACGCCCGCATTCAATTAGCTTTCAACGAGCAGAACAGCGGTAGCACATTCAAGCAATGGAACAAAGGTATTGCATTAGCTCAGGGCAAATACATATGGATTGCGGAAAGCGACGATTATGCTGATACTGAATTCTTAGAAACGTTGGTAACTCGCCTAGAGGCTGATGCTGAAATAGGACTTGTTTATAGTGACTCTTGGAGTATTGACGAAAAAAATGCCATTATTGGAGACTGGAAATTATTTTATGAAGAACTGGATACTACCCTATGGACAAAAGATTTTGTTAGGTCTGGTGAAGAATTATTAAATAAATTTATGAGTTTTCGCAATATTATACCTAATGCGAGTGCAGTAGTTATTCGAAAATCAATAATACAGCAGATTGGGCTAGCTGATGAAACCTTTCGATTAAATGGTGATTGGGTATTTTGGGCAAAAATTCTAGCTATCTCCAAAGTTGCCTTTGTGGCGCGTCCGCTCAATTATTTCCGCCAGCACTCAAACAATGTACGTAGTAAGACAATAACGGATGGAACGGCTTTATTAGAACTTACTCGGATGGTGAGTTTATTAAATGGTTTTACTAAATTTGAGCCATATTTTTTTGATATAATGCTTGACAAGCTTCATAATATCTGGTTTACAAGCATGATAGAATATGACGTTTCACTAACCAGGCATCGGCAAATTTTCCGCAACCTAAAAGTAATTGATAAACAATTTTATTCACGATTTCGGCGTAATTTTTCCAGTCGTATGTTTTCCAATAGGATGAGCGGCTTACGGCAATTTTTGGGAGACGGCATCTTGTACCGAATTATTAAAAAACGTCCAAAAAAATAACTGTACTGTATTCTGATAGTAAACAGTGGATTATGATTTCATTAATAATATGCTCCCGTGATTTTTATCAACTTGAGCAGGTCAAAAAAAATGTTCAAGCCACTATCGGTATTCCTTACGAAATTATTGCCATTGATAACAGCCAGGGACAATATGGCATCTGCGAAGCCTACAACATCGGGGCTTTCCGGGCAAAGTACGAGTACCTATGCTTTATGCATGAAGACCTCAAGTTTCACACCCAGGACTGGGGCGCTATCGTGGCTAACACCCTAGCAGACCCAGACGTAGGTGTGTTAGGGGTAGCTGGCGGCACTTACCAGGCCAAAGCCCCGGCAGGCTGGACGGGGGGGGGAGCTGATACTCTCCGCATTAATGTACTACACACAACCAAGCATTCGGTAGCACAGTATGACCACTGGAACCCGGATGCCGAGAAAACGGCAGAAGTTGCTACCTTGGACGGACTGTGGTTGTGTTGCCGCAAGGCCGTATGGCAGGAGTTTCCATTTGACAGCGAGCATTTTCCGCATTTTCACTTCTACGACATTGATTTTTGCAGTAGGGTGCAGACTAAATATAAAAACCTGGTCACGTTTGAACTGCTGATAGAACACTTTTCGATGGGTACGTATGGGGCCGACTGGCTGCACAACGCGGTAAACTACTATAAGCGCTGGAAGGACCGGCTACCATTCGGAGTAATTACTGTTGACCAAACCGAAATAAAAAAGCGGCAGCTGGTATCGTTTCAGCATATAGTGCGCATGATGCTAGATTTCAGGGTAAGCGCGGGCGATGTGGTATATAGTCTAGGGCAATGCCTGGCGCTGGATTTTGGAAACCGGGATACTTGGTGGCTGGTAAAGCAACACCTGAAGAAAGCAACGAAATAAGCGAGTAATGCCGCAACGTTGTCAGCCTCTTCACACCGCCAAGATGGACGTCATGACCCCAAATTCTTCTATCTCTACGCCGCGGGTATCGGTTATCATCCCCAACTACAACCACGCCCGGTATTTGCCACAACGCATCGAAAGCGTGCTGAACCAGACCTTCCGTGACCTCGAGGTGCTGTTGCTTGACGATTGTTCGCCCGACGACAGCAGAGCGGTAATTGCTAAGTATGCGGCTCAGGACACCCGCATCCGGGTAGTGCTCAATGCGCAAAATAGTGGCAGTACTTTCAAACAGTGGAACAAAGGCTTTGCCCTAATCCGAGGTGAGTACGTATGGGTAGCCGAGAGCGACGACTTTGCCGAACCCGACCTGTTGGAAAAGCTGTTGGTCCCGCTGCTAGCTGACGAAGCGGTAGTACTAGCATATTGCAACTCATTCGATGTAGATGAGTACGGGCACGTGAGTGGCACCTGGGAAAGCTTCCTGACAGAGCTAGGACCTCAGTGGCAGCATGACTTCGTGGCTGAGGGTCTACCGCTTGTGTTGCGGTATCTATCGTTTCGCAACTTCATCCCCAATGCCAGCGCCGTGCTGATGCGGGCCAGCGCCCTGCGTGCCGCTGGTCCCGCCGACGAAAGCTATCGGCTGGTAGGGGATGTGATATTTTGGGCAAGGTTACTAGCCAGAGGTAAGATGGCCTACGTGGCTCAGCCGCTCAATTATTTCCGCACGCACCGCCAGAACGCCCGCAGCAAAAACTATGAAAATGGCACGACCGTGGAAGAAGCCAGTCGCGTGCCAATACTGTTGCGCGCATACGGCGAACTTGACCCCGTGTTTGTCGAGAAGGCCATCCGGTTTCTGTTGGAATTGTGGTACAATGCCACTATCCATTTCTTTATTCCTTGGTCTCGCCAACGGACAATATTTCGAAATTTTATAGTAATAGACCCTCGAACAAGGAAGTTGATTTTTCGAACGTTCGGTCGCAAATTCTTTAGCAAAGCCAGCGGATTTAGAATTTTATTGGGCGACCGACTCCTGTACCGCTGGCTAAAAAAAAGTGGAAAATAAGTTACGAGCAGCATAGGTGATTAAGCGCATTTAATTAGCGCTGAACCGATACCAGGCCGCCATTCTAATGGATACATTGCCCATACAAATCTCGGTTATTGTCCCAAACTATAATCATTGCCCTTACTTGAAAGAGCGGCTAGATTCTATATTGGAGCAAACATACCAGCACTTCGAACTTATCATCCTTGATGATTGCTCAACAGACGGTAGTGTAACCGTCATCGAGCAATACCGGAATCACCCCCGTGTCAGTCAGATATTGATTAATACTGAAAACAGCGGAACTACTTTCAAGCAATGGGCTAAAGGCATCGAGCTGGCCCAATATGAGTGGATATGGCTGGCCGAAAGTGATGACTGGTGTGAGCCTACACTACTCGAAACCTTAGTGGCTGGCATCACGCCCCAAACGTGCATCTCCTTTTGCATGTCGGTGGCTATTAAAGGTAACGATATTCTATACGTCAACGAAAATAAGTTTTTGTACAAGACATACCAAGGCCTGAGTTTTGTGCGGGAAAAGATGCTTCGCATAACGGCCATATCCAATGCCAGTCAAGCTATTTTCCGCAAGGAAACGTACTATAAGATTGATAAGTGCTTCACCACCTATAAGTTCACGGGCGATTACTTATTCTGGATGTTGGTGGCCCAGCATGGCGAGGTATTCGTAGTGGGCAAGTATCTCAATTACTTTCGCAAGCATGATAAGGATGTAACCAGCCCTTCACTTAAAAATGGCATGGCCTACCGCGAGTACCTACGCACCCTGCACATTTTGCAGAAACACGGTATTATTAGTTATGAAGAACGGGTACGGCTGCTCATTCTGAAATTTAATGAGTTGCTGTGGGATAGCCGCGTCGAGCAATCTTTTGTTTCGGAAATTAGTGCATTATACCACGATGAGTTAGGTAATCAGTTATTAAGCCCCAGTGCATACCAAATAATGGGCAAACGGAGCTATGCGAAAGTGTTATTGCACCGAATGTTTCCTAAAAAATATTAATGTTATTTGCCACTAAGTACAAATGTTTATTAACCTATTTTGTATTTGAGTATTTCAAATGGAACCAGAGCCAAAAGATATACATACTAGATTTTACGAGATAGACTTGCTACGTTTCTTAGCTGCTATTTTAGTAGTGATATATCATTATACATTTATTGTATATAATTTATCTAATCTTAGTCCAGTACGATATGAATATTTTGAACCAATTACTAAGTATTTTTACCTAGGGGTAGAGCTCTTTTTTGTTATTTCAGGTTACGTGGTATTAATGTCGGCTTATAAGAAAACATTGAAGCAATTTCTTATATCACGAATTACCCGTCTGTATCCAGCCTTCTGGGTAGCCTGTACACTTACTTTCATAATTATTCTTTTTTTTGGGCCAACACTACAAAGCTTAGCTTGGTCAGAGAATATGCATGTCACCAAGATGCAATACATTGTGAATATGACAATGCTCCAGCATTTCTTAGGCTATAGTGATATAGACGGGGCCTACTGGACACTTGCTACGGAAATTAATTTTTATTTTTTAATAAGTTTACTTATGTCTTATAAAATATTTAAAGAAATAGATATTTTCATACTTATTTGGATTATATATACAGGTGCTGCACAATTATCAGCTGCTACAGATACTCCTTTTCATTATTTACTCATTCCAGAATACAGCTCTTTTTTTATTGCGGGAATGCTTTTTTACGTCCTTCAAAATAATCTGATGCCACTATGGAAAATTTATGGCTTATTAATTGCGTCATTTATATTATGTGTGCGTAGTGCGTGGATTGAAGCACAAGTTCACACAAGGGTTTTTCATCAGCCTCACTCAGTAACTATTGTTGCTCTAGTTATTGCTTTTATCTTCGTATTTTTTTGGCTGATAGTTAAGCGTAAAATAGATATGAGCCGTTTTCCCTGGCTAAATCGGTTAGGAGCAATTACCTATCCATTATACTTATTGCATAGTAATATTGGATATATTTTATTTCAAAAAATAAATTATTCAGTTAATAAATATTTTTTATTAATAAGCATTATTGGGTTGATGTTAGTCGCTTCGTATTTAGTTCATGTGTTTATTGAGAAACGGTTTAGTTCGCTACTAGGTAAGCAAATGAATAAATTACTACTTTATCTAAGCAGTTGAAACAGTCTTTAAATTAATCTGCAAGCTTTTTACGCGTAGAAATTAAAGTAATTTTCTGCAAAATTCCGTATTATTTACCAGAACATTAATATGAAACTTTATGTGAACCAGCGGTGCGTGAGTAGTTAGCTTGCAAGTTTACCGTAGGTGATTGAAAGTTCAAATGCATGCGACGTTGGATTGATAAACATAAAAAATAATACTGTAAAATTTAATGTAATGATACTTAATAACTATATCTCTCCGCCACTTGTAACGGTGCTTATGGGGGTTTATAATGCGGCTACTTACCTTCACGAATCTATCGACAGTATTCTGCACCAGACGTTTACTGATTTTGAATTTCTGATTTATAACGATGGTTCGACGGATACTACTGCCGAGATAGTAAGAAGTTATACTGACCCGCGCATTATTTTTTTCGACAATCCGGTAAACCGTAGCGTATCGCCGAACATGAACGAAGGTATTGACCGGGCACGGGGGCGATACATTGTGCGTATGGACGGGGACGATATTGCTCACCCTGAGCGAATTGCTAGGCAACTAGCTTATATGGAGGCACACCCGGAGGTAGGCCTATGCGGCAGTGCCGTGCGTTACATCGGCGCGAGCAAAGCCATCAAACTTGTGCCAACGGACAACGGTACAATTCAATACACGATGTGGCTGCAAAATTCGTTTTTTCAGCCAGCAGTTATTATTCGCACGCAGGTATTACTAGATAATAACCTGCGCTACAATGTAGCTTATGAATGTGCGGAAGACTATAAGCTTTGGGCGGATATGTGCAGCGTGACTGAAGTACACAATCTTTCTGAAGTGTTACTGGATTATCGCATTCATCCGCACCAAATTAGCCGTCGTCGTAGTTTGGCGCAACGGCAGGTCAGCGCCCGCATTCAGCGGGAGCAAATGGAACGTCTGAATATTCGGCTGGAGCCAGCGCAAACTTCAGCGTTCGAATTGCTAACAATCGGTGAACCGCACACTTTCACCTCCAACGAATACGAGCAGGTAGCTACCCTACTCGAAGATTTTGGTCGACAGGCACGGCAGTCGGCAATGCCCGTTCACATTGTTTATCAAGTCCTGAGTCAACAATGGGCACGGATATTGGAGGCCACCCAGCAGTATAGGCTCGCGTTAATACCTTTCGTAATGCGCCAACCGTTGCGTAAGCATATTGCTTCTGGGCGCCTCTTAAAGCTGCTAACCAAATGTTTGATAAGCTGGCAAGTGAAGCAGCCAGTCTAGATAAAAGATAATACCTTCAACAGAAGAGCTACTACAATTTGAGTTCAGAATTTAGCAGTTAGCTTACTTAATAAGCTAACTTGTTACGCAAGTAAACTGCGAAAAGTCTTATTCCTAATTTGGGGATGTTCTACGCTAAAGTCATGGCGTAGATTAAGTATCCTTGACAGTTCACTTAAATGGTAGGCTAATTATCGCATAAAATAGATTTAAATTATACTAACTTTTTCTTTAAGACATCACTCATTCAACCATACTTTTCATGAAAGTTGCACTCATCACGGGTATTACGGGTCAAGATGGCGCGTACTTAGCTGAATTGCTACTCAAAAAGGGCTACGAGGTACATGGTCTTAAGCGCCGCTCATCGCTATTCAACACCGACCGTATTGACCACCTGTATCAGGACCCCCACGAGAGCAACGTGCGCTTCACGCTGCATTACGGTGACTTGAATGACTCGACGAACCTAATTCGCATTGTGCAGGAGATTCAGCCCGACGAGATTTACAATCTCGGGGCTATGTCACACGTGAAGGTGTCATTCGATACACCCGAGTACACAGCCAATGCTGATGGCATCGGTACGCTACGCCTGCTCGAAGCCATTCGCATATTGGGACTTACGGATAAGACGCGCATTTACCAGGCGTCTACTTCGGAGCTTTATGGACTAGTGCAGGCCGTGCCACAGAGCGAGACTACGCCTTTCTACCCTCGCTCACCCTATGCGGTGGCCAAAATGTACGCCTACTGGATTACGGTAAATTACCGCGAGGCTTACGGCATGTTTGCCTGCAACGGTATCCTCTTCAACCACGAGAGCCCGCTGCGTGGTGAAACTTTTGTAACGCGCAAAATTACCCGTGGAGTAGCCCGCATTTCGCTGGGCTTACAGAGCAAGATTTTCTTGGGCAACATCGACTCAAAGCGTGACTGGGGCCATGCCCAGGACTACGTAGATGCCATGTGGCGCATCTTGCAACAAGACGAACCGGAGGATTTTGTTATTGCAACCGGCGTGACCACGACCGTGCGCGACTTCGTGAAAATGGCTTTTGCTGAAGTTGGCATTGAGGTGGCCTTCACGGGCGACGGTGTAGACGAAAAAGGCCACGTAGTGAGCGTCAATAATCCCGCCGCTAAAGTGCAGCCCGGCGACGTAGTGCTCGAAATAGACCCCCGCTACTTCCGTCCCACCGAAGTAGAGTTGCTGATTGGCGACCCTACCAAAGCTAAGACCAAACTTGGCTGGGTACCCAAGCACGACCTAGCATCTTTGGTGAAGGATATGATGACTGCTGATGTAGAGCTATTTCGCCGCGATGCTTACCTGCTCAAAGGCGGGCACAAGGTGTATAACTACCACGAATAGGCTAAGTTCCTGCCTAACATGGAAGGACTGACCAATCGGTCAGTCCTTTTTTATGCCCGTATTTTTACGTTTTATTTTTGTGTCTGTCAGATGCGGTCAGTAAAGCCTTTTTTCAGTGTTATTATTCCCACTTATAACCGGGCCGACCTTATTGGTAAGACGCTGGAATCTGTACGCCAGCAGGAGTTCGCAACCTTCGAGGTGCTGGTGGTAGATGATGGCAGCCGTGACCACACGGCCGAAATAGTGCAGCCTTTTCTGGCCGACCTCCGCTTTCACTATCTGCTTAAACAAAACGCCGAGCGCGGCGCGGCCCGCAACTACGGCCTTGACCACGCTCAGGGTGAATACGCCGTTTTTTTGGACTCCGACGACCTGTTTCACCCCGAGCACTTAGCTACGCTGCACGCAGCTATCGAAGCCAGTCCCACTTGGCCGAACTTTATTGCTACTAAATACGACTTTGACCGCGCGGGGAGGCGACGGCCCAGCGACCTTGCTTTCCTACCGACCGGGCCATTGGGTTTTGATACCTTTTTGCAGGGTAATGCGCTGGCTTGCAACGTGTGCGTGCGGCGTGAAAACCCCGACCTACGCCGTTTTGAGGAGGACCGACGCTACGCAGCCATCGAGGATTGGATGTTTATGCTCGAAAATACCCAGCATGGTGACGCGGTGCAACTCGTGGATGCCCTGACACTGACAATGAACGACCACGACCAGCGCTCGATGCGCGCAGATAATCAGGGCTTCATTCGGCGGCTGGAACTGGCGGTAGGCTGGATGCAGCAGCACCTGACCCTCACGGCTGCCCAGCGCCAGGTGCTGCTGGGGCGGCTCCACTACCTTTGTGCCATTCACGCCCATATTGATGGTTATCAGGCCCAGGCCTTACGCTTTGCTTGGCGGGCCATGCCGGGGCTGCCGGGCCAGGCCGGGGCGGCACTACTACTGCGTTGCGCCACACCACCCGGCGTAGTGCAGTGGGCTAAGCGCCTGCTGGGCCGCTAGCCCCTGCCTAACTGCTACCCATGCGTATTCTATTTTTGAGCTACTGGGGCTTCGAGGACCCCCTCACTACGGCCACCGTGCTGCCCCACTTGCATGTGTTGCAAGCACGCCCCGATGTGGCCGCCATCCGGTTGGTGACGGTGGAGCGCGGCCAAGCGGCCTTATGTCCGCCCCTGCTAACGCTACCTTTCGCCAATAATAAAATAAGTTTTGAGCCGCTGCTATCGCCGCCTGGACAAAGGGTATTGGTGACAAAAACTAATGATTTCCGGCGCTTCCCGCGTGAGCTGGCCGAACAGGCGCGGCAGTTTGGTGCCGATATTATTTTGGCGCGGGGTGCACCAGCGGGGGCACTTGCTTACCTGGTTCAGCGGCGCACAGGATTGCCCTTTTATGTGGAGTCGTTCGAGCCGCACGCCGAATATATGCGAAAAGCAGGCGTGTGGCGGTGGTATGACCCACGCTATATTTTTCAGCAATATTGGGAAAATCAACAGAAGAAGCGGGCAGCTGGTTTAATGCCAGTGGCCGAGAGCTACCGTCGCCAATTATTGCGCGAGGGCGTGCCGGCTGAGCGCGTCGTCACGGTGCCGTGCTCGGTTAGTCTCACCGATTTTGCCTATGACCCCATAGCCCGCACCAAGGTGCGGCAGCAGTTAGCCTGGACAGCCGACACGGTAGGTGGGGTCTACGTCGGGAAGTTTGGGGGTATCTACTACGATGAGGAAGCCTACGGGCTGTTTAAAGAGGTAGCCGAATTTTTTGGGCCGAATTTTCGGCTATTGCTGCTCACGCCCCAAGCCCCGGCTGAGGTGCGTGCCCGGCTAGCCGCTGTCGACCTAGACTCTGTCCGCGTCACCATTACCAAAGTGCCCTTTGCCGAAGTACCGGCCTATCTATCGGCGGCCGATTTTGCCTTTGGCCTACATCGGCCTACGCCTTATGTGTCGCCTATTAAAATAGGTGAGTACTGGGCCAGCGGCTTACCCGTGCTGCTGACCGAAGGCGTAGGTGACGACTCGGGCATTATAACGGCCGAGGGTGGTGGGGCCGTGTTTAACCTCGCCCGGCCAGACAGTGTGAGCGCGGCGCTAGCTAGTATCCAGGAGCAGTTAACTAACCCCCTACACCGGGTTATTATCCAACGGCTAGCCGTGCGATACCGCTCAGTGGAGCGCGCCCGTGAGGCCTATACTGCTTTGTTGCCTGCTAGTTCCAGGCTCTAACCTGATTATGAGCAGCATTCTCTTTCTCGCTCCCTACCCCCCTGGGCAAGCTCCATCGCAGCGGTTTCGGTTTGAGCAGTACCTGCCGGCGCTAGCGGCGGAGGGGCACACGTATCGCCAAGAGTCCTTCTTATCACCGGCTACCTGGGCCATTCTCTACAAGCCGGGGCACACTGGGGAAAAGGTAGTAGGTATTCTACTGGGATTTATGCGGCGGTTGGGTCTGCTATTTGCCGTGCCGGGCTACGACGTAGTGTTTATTCACCGCGAGGCAGCGCCCATTGGGCCGCCCATACTGGAATGGATTATTGCCAAGGTGCTGCGCAAACGCATTATCTACGATTTTGATGATGCTATCTGGTTAAAGGACCCCGCGGGGGAGGCAGGATTTATTGGCCGGCTGAAATGGCAGCAAAAGGTAAGCAGTCTCTGCCGCTGGGCCTGGAAGAACAGTTGTGGTAATGCTTACCTGCGGGACTTCGCCCGGCAATTCAACCCGTCTGCTAGTATAAACCCCACTACCCTCGATACCAACCGGCTGCACAACCAGGTACGTTACCAGCTACAGCCTGGCCCCCTCGTTATCGGCTGGACCGGTACGCATACCACCCTGCGGCACCTCGACCTAATATGGCCCGTGCTGCGCCGGCTCGAAGCGGAAGGGCATGACTTTGAGTTTTGCGTGATTGCCAACCAGCCGCCCGATGACCCAGGGCTACGGGGCTTTCGTTTCCGGCCTTGGCGCAGAGATACGGAAATTGCCGACCTGCTAACTTTTCACGTGGGGCTGATGCCACTTGTGGACGACCCTTGGGCGCGCGGCAAGTGCGCATTTAAGGCGCTCCAGTACATGGCGTTGGGTATCCCGGCACTGGTGTCGCCGGTTGGCATGAACACGGAGGTAGTAGCTGATGGCCGGAACGGTTTCGTATGCGCAACGCCCGACCAGTGGTATACTGCCCTGCAACGGCTGCTGGCGCAACCAGGTTTGCGGGCTGAATTGGGCGCGGCCGCCCGCCGTACCATCGTGGAGCGTTACTCAGTAGAAGCCAATACTCCCAACTTTCTCGCCTTATTCGGTGGCTAGCCAACGTTGCATTCTTAATGTCAAACCCTAGTTCTAACCCGCCCGGCTCGTTCGTAATCTCTCTGGATTTTGAATTGTTTTGGGGAGTGCGCGACCTGCAAACCAAAGCTGGCTACGGCGCCAATATTCTAGGAGCCCGGCGAGCCATTCCGGCCATGCTGGCGCTATTCGAGAAATTCAACCTACATGCAACCTGGGCTACGGTGGGACTACTTTTCTTTGGTAATCGAACTGACCTGCTAGTAGGCCTGCCCAGCCAGCAGCCCGCTTATGCGGATGCTAATCTATCTAACTACGTAGCCCTGCCCGAACTTGGCCCCGATGAGGCCGCCGACCCGTATTACTACGGCCATAGTCTGCTTGAGCAAATCAGGCGAGTACCGGGGCAGGAAGTTGCTACCCATACCTTTTCGCACTACTACTGCTTGGAGCCAGGTCAGAACGCCGACGATTTTCGGGCCGACCTGGCGGCGGCCGTGGCCGTGGCCCAGCGGCAGGGGTACCACCTTCAGAGCCTAGTGTTTCCGCGCAACCAGTACAATACCTCCTATCTAGCTATTTGCCGCGAGTTAGGCATCACGTGCTATCGGGGCAATGAAGCTGCCTGGATGTATCAGAAGCAGAGCGAAGCGGCCCAAACGCGCTGGCAGCGCGGTGCCCGGCTGCTAGATGCCTATTTAAACGTTTCGGGCTCTAATACTTACTCACTCACCCAACTTGCTCAGCAGCAGCCATTCAATATTCCCGCTAGTCGTTTTTTGCGGCCTTGGTCTGGGCGGCTTCAGTTGTTGGAAGGCTTGCGCCTGCGCCGAATTCTGAATGGCATGGAACACGCGGCCCGCCATAAGGAAGTATTTCATTTGTGGTGGCATCCGCACAATTTTGGGGCGAACCTGACTCAAAATATGCTTGTATTGCAACGTATTGCCGAACATTTTTGGTACTTACAGGCCCGCTACGGCATGGTGAGTCAAAGTATGAGTGAAGTAGCAGCCTATCTCCAATTACTAGCTAGCGCCTAAACTATATGAGTACTGACCCTGAGTTTGCCGGTAAGAAAATTGTGCTGTTAGCTGGTAATGGCGAATCAACCGATATACTATTTCATGCCCTAGATGCCGAATTTGGCGTGCATCGCATTATTGTTGAAGCGCCGGTAAGTCAGCAGCAGCTCCTGAGGCGGCGGGCCCAGAAGCTTGGGTGGAGCACCGTGCTAGGCCAGATAGCCTTTAAGTTAATGATAGCTATTCCACTTGGGCGGGCCGCTCAGCCGCGGCTACGGGCGCTCAAGAACGCGCATTGTCTTAGCGACCAGCCCTTGCCCGCCGACCGCACCATTCAAGTAGCCTCGGTGAATTCCTCGGAATGTATAGCAGCGCTGCAAGCGCTGAATCCGGATGTAGTGGTGGTAAATGGTACCCGTATCATTGCCAAGCGGGTGCTTACCAGTGTATCCTGCCCTTTTATTAATACGCACGCGGGTATTACGCCTCTCTACCGCGGGGTGCACGGTGGCTACTGGGCGCTGGCTAACCATGATGCCGCTCACTGTGGGGTATCCGTGCACTTGGTAGATGCGGGCATTGATACGGGCGGTATTATTGCACAAGCCCTTATTCAGCCGAGCGAGGAAGACACATTCGCTACCTACCCCTTGCTCCAACTCATTGCCGGCCTACCCCTGCTGAAGAGAGCCATACGAGCCGCCCTGACTAATAAAGTGCAGCTACAACCCGCCCCGGAAGGTACTTCACGCCTGTGGTCGCACCCAACCCTACGCGAGTATCTGACTAATCGCCGCCGCAACGGTATTAAATAACCGCTACCGCCACGCTGGGCGTAGTGCCTTGACCGCAGCCTGCTTTCGTTGCGGCTGGCTCATACTCTCGGTAATGAGCAAGCCGCACATGTAGAAGGGAATAAGTGGAA
The DNA here is from genome assembly GCF_020012125.1 of Hymenobacter psoromatis. NCBI lineage: Bacteria > Pseudomonadati > Bacteroidota > Cytophagia > Cytophagales > Hymenobacteraceae > Hymenobacter > Hymenobacter psoromatis. Next base: position 3,008,355 of record NZ_JAIFAG010000001.1, on the reverse strand, counting down.
TCTTATAGCGTACCAGCGTGCCAAAATTCGACGTTGACGTACCTACTGCCACGGCAAAAACGAGGACAAATACGAAGCAAAGCGTGAGAATAGGAGTGGAAGCAATTAAGCGAAGCGTGCGAAAGAAACCGTTTCGGTAAAAGATACGCAGTGTAAAAAACAAAAAATAAGCGGCCTCGAGCGCGGAAAGAAGCATAACTGGGTTGCGAGCTTCCCAAATGAACGGGCGAAATAAAGTCACCACTATTGCCTGGGGGCCAAGCTTGATGATGCTGCCGATACTACCGTCCAACTCGCCGAGTTTGTAGCCGGACCCTTCCTGCTTTTGACTGACCTCATAGAGGTAATCAGCTGTAATCTTGCTGCGTGCCCCAATTTTATCAACATCAAAGCGCGCATCGCCAGCCGTGAGGTGAGTAGCGGCAAAGAAACCCAAGACTCCGCCAATACCTAACAGGAGTGGGCGAGCAGCTATGCGCAGCGTCGGGTTGCGGATGCGGGCGCTATTCTCATTGAATACCCACAATAGTGCGGGGGGTAGGAACGCCAGGAGGATATAAATTTTAGTGGCCACCAGCGGAACCGCAGCTAAGCCTCCAATGAGAAGGGCACGTAGTATATTCCGCTTCTCTATAGCTCCCCTATAAAAAGCATAAAAGACCCAGCCTAGGGCACCTAGGCAGAGAGAGTCTTTCATTAAACCCGAACCCCAGAAGAAGACGGAGGGAATGAAAAAAACGGCGATACCTAACTGCTTGTATATGGCGGGGCGAATTTTTGCAAATGTCATGTACATTGCCCAAATGCCACTGAAGCTAAGCAGCGCAAAAATCAAAGCTGTTACGGTGTAAGTATCAAAATCTAGTAAAGCACAAACACCCGCGACCCGTACAATAAAATACTCATTGGAATCGTGGCCAAACCAAAACATCTGACTCGTATATTTCGAAATAGCCGGGTCCGGGTAGCCATTAGTAGTAAGCAATTTCCAGCCTATAGGGAAAGAATCGCCGAAAGCTTGATAAACCAAGCTGGCATGGTTATAATAATTAATGGTATCACCACCGCTGTAATAAAACGTGTAAATGAGTCCTACTGAAATAGCACCAATAAATTTTAATGTAAGAGCCGGAATAAAATAGGGCCGAGTATATACATTAGTGACTCGTGGACGGACCGCATAGGCCAGTCCATAAAACAGCGCCAGATACAGCGGCGTTAGAAATAAATCATTTAATCCGAGGGCCATTTGCTAACCTGTTATTCTCTATGCTTTTTTAGCCACGCCTTGGCTTCCTTGTACTGGTCCGACTTGTGGTCGGCTTTGTCGGCTACTACCTCGTAGTAGCGGCGGGCGGCTACCAGGTCGCGGTCGTGGTCGGCCATGCGGGCCAGGTTGGCGTTGGCGAAAAGGTAAAAGCCGCCGTCGGTTTCGCCGTTGCTTTCGGCGAAGACGATGCAGCGCTGGTAGTAATCCTTGGCTTTCTCCAAGTCGCGGTACTTATACTGCATGAGGTAGCCCATGAAGTAGGCGGCGTAACGGCCGCTGCTGGCTTCATAACCGGGCATTCCCGCGTTGATTTTATCGAGAATATCGTGGCTTACACGCTCGCACTCCGTAAAATCGGCTTGGTCAAAACAGAGCAGGGCGTAGAAGCGGGCAAAGTAGCCATTGTCGGGGTACTTGAGGGCTAGGCCGCGGGCTACGGGCATGGCGGCGGCCGTCTGGTGCTCATCGTTGTGCAGCAGCTTCATCAGGAATACCTTGGCCTCGACTCCGGTGTAGAACGCATTGTTGGCTACCGTGCGCAATTGGCTTAAGCCCAATTGCTTATTACCCTTTGGAAAAAATAGTAGGACTGGCTTGAGCAGCGGGTAGTTTTCGGGAATCCAGACGGCGTAATAATTAAACAGTGCTTCGCCGAATAAAAACTCGGGGCTCAGGCCGTTGGCCTCGCTGCTTTTCTGGAGGTAGGTGAGCGAGCGCTTGCTGCTGAAGGTAGCCTTACGCCAGTTGTGGCGCTCGGCGTTGAGGCGGGCATCGAAACCGTTGGCGGCCGAAAGGAAAAAATAGGCTTCGTAGTTGTGCGGGTCCTCCTTTATCATGCGCTCGGCGTAGGTGTTGGCCGTATCCATGTAAGCGAAGAAAAGTCGGTCGTACTGCTTACTGTCGAAGTTGGTGGGCATTATTTTCCACCAGGTGCTCAGGCCCAGCAGGAAGTAGGGCATGGGGTGGTGGGGGTAGCGGCGGCGCAACGAGCGAAATTGCTTTTCTGCCTTTTCGTACTTGAAATTGTAGAGGTTCTGCACTGCGCCGTCCAGCTCCAATTGAATGTCCTTATCCAATAAAAGCCAGCCTTTGGTGTCGGCGGCGGTGGGCAGCACGTTCACCGTATCGACCTCAATGGTGCGCATGGCGGGTACCTCGCCCACGCGCAGGCGGGTAGTATCGGGCGTTTGCTGGGCCCAGCCGGGGAGGCCAAGTCCTAAAACCCCCACCATTACCAACAGCAACCGGAAAAACCAAACGGGAGTGGACATGCAGGCAAAAAAGCACTTGGGCAACCAGCCGGAACTGCTTGCGAATAGACAATAGACTTACGAAAGTACGGCGGCGGTCTTAGCTTTATCCAAACTCCCCCTACCCCCCGCCGATGCAGCTGCTCCGCACGCTTTGCCAAATTCCGGCCCCGTCGGGCGAAGAAGCCGCCCTGACGCGCTTTTTGCTCGACTACGTGCATGCCCACGGCCCTGGCTGGCGGCAGCCGCCGCTGGTGGTGCACGACGAAGCCCGGTTTCAAGACTGTCTGCTGCTGGTGTTCGGGCAGCCGCGCACGGCCGTGTTTGCGCACCTCGATAGCATCGGCTTCACGGTGCGCTACGGGCGCGGGCTGGTGCCCATCGGCGGGCCCGAGTGCGCGGCGGGCTACCAGCTGGTGGGGCGCGATTCGCAAGACGAGATTGCTTGTACGCTGACGGTGGAGGAAGTGGCTCACGATGAAGACGAAACCGAGGGGCTTGGCTATGAGTTCAGCCGAGTTATTGACCCCGGCACAAGCCTGACCTTTGCCTGCGACTTTCGCGAAACTGACACCACTGTGCAAAGCTGCTACCTCGACAATCGCCTGGGCGTGTGGGCCGCCCTGCGCCTGGCCGAAACCCTGGAACACGGCATTATCGCGTTTTCGTGCGGCGAGGAGCACGGCGGCGGCTCGGTGCCCTACCTGGCCCGGTTTATCTATGATACCTACGGCGTGCGGCAGGCCCTCATCTGCGACATTACCTGGGTCACGGAGGGGGTAAGGCCCGGTGCCGGCTGCGTGATTTCGCTGCGCGACTCGCTCATTCCGCGCCGCGGCTACGTCGAGCGCATCCGGGCCATTGCGCGGGCAGCGGGCATCGCGCACCAGGTGGAAGTGGAGGGGGTAGGGAGTTCCGATGCTCAGGACTTGCAGCGCAGCGATATTGCCTGGGACTGGTGCTTCGTGGGCGCGCCCGAAGACCACGTACACACGCCCAATGAAATAGTGGCTAAGGCCGACATTACCAGCATGGTAGCGCTTTATCAGGCTTTACTGCGCGAATTATAGGCCCAGTCGCCTACATTTGCCCATCTAGGCTCATTGTCACAAGCTTAGATTTCCTTTCCCACCCCAAACTGCTGCTGCTTATGCCTACCATTCTCTACGCGGTGCCCGCGCTGGGTATTTTTGCCTTGCTTTATACCTGGCTGCGCTCGGGCTGGGTGGCCCGGCAAGATGCCGGCGATGCCCGAATGCAAACCATTGCCGGCTACATCGCCGACGGGGCCATTGCCTTTCTCAAGGCCGAATACCGGGTGCTGGCGCTGTTTGCGCTCATTGCCTCGCTGTTTCTGGGCTACCTGGGTTTTACGGGCGAGAAATCCAGCCCGGTCATCATTATTGCCTTTCTGATTGGGGCGATATTTTCGGCCACAGCGGGCTACATCGGGATGAAAATTGCCACCAAGGCTAACGTCCGCACGGCGCAGGCGGCCCGCACCTCCCTCACGCAGGCCCTGAACGTGTCGTTCTCGGGCGGCTCCGTGATGGGCATGGGGGTAGCGGGGCTGGCCGTGCTGGGGCTGGGCACGCTGTTTATTATCTTTTATAAACTGTTCGTGCCAAGCGGCTTAGCTACGGGCGCAGAAATGGAAAAGGCACTCGAAGTGCTCACCGGCTTCTCGCTGGGAGCCGAGAGCATCGCGCTGTTTGCCAGAGTAGGGGGCGGCATTTATACCAAAGCCGCCGACGTGGGGGCCGACCTCGTGGGCAAGGTGGAAGCCGGCATCCCGGAGGATGACCCGCGCAACCCCGCCACCATCGCTGACAACGTGGGCGATAACGTGGGCGACGTGGCCGGCATGGGGGCCGACCTCTTCGGCTCCTACGTGGCCACCATCCTGGCCACGATGGTGCTGGGCCGCGAAGTGCGCCTGGGCAACATGGACCAATTTGGCGGCCTCTCGCCCATTCTGCTGCCGATGGCCATTGCCGGGCTGGGCATCGTGGCCTCGTTGGTGGGCATCCTGTCGGTGCGGGTGAAAGAGGGGGGTAGCGTGCAGGGCGCGCTCAACTTGGGCAATAACGTGTCCATCATCGTATCGGGTATTTTCTCTTTCTTCTTGATTAAGTGGCTGTTGCCGGCCGGTGACATCACCATCCGCGGCTATACCTTCGATGCCAACCACGTTTTTTACGCCGTACTGGTGGGCCTGGGGGTAGGCTTTTTGATGAGCACCATTACCGAATACTACACTGCGATGGGCAAGCCCCCGGTGAATAGCATCGTGCAGCAGAGCAGTACCGGCCACGCCACCACCGTTATCGGTGGGCTGGCGGTGGGCATGGAAAGTACCGTGCTGCCTATCCTGGTGCTGGCGGCCGGCATTGTGCTGAGCTACCGCTTCGCCGGCCTCTACGGCGTGGCCATTGCGGCGGCCGGCATGATGGCCACCACCGCCATGCAGCTTGCCATTGATGCCTTCGGCCCCATTGCCGACAACGCGGGCGGCATCGCCGAAATGAGCGAGCTACCTAAGGAAGTGCGCGAGCGCACCGACATTTTAGATGCCGTGGGCAACACCACGGCCGCCACCGGCAAGGGCTTCGCCATTGCTTCGGCGGCCCTCACTTCGCTGGCGCTATTCGCGGCCTTCATGGGCACGGCTAATATTACCACCATCGATATTTCCAACGCCAACGTGCTGGCCGGCTTGTTCGTGGGGGCCATGATTCCGTTCATCTTCTCGGCCCTAGCCATCAAGGCCGTAGGACAGGCAGCGATGGCAATGGTGCAGGAAGTGCGGCGACAGTTTCGCGAGATTCCGGGTATTATGGAAGGCACCGGGCGGCCCGAGTACGAGAAGTGCGTAGCCATCAGTACTGAGGCGGCCATCCGCAAGATGGTGGCACCAGGGGCCATCGCGTTGCTCACGCCCATTATTATCGGCTTCGCCTTTGGCCCCGAAGTGCTGGGCGGCACGCTGGCGGGCGTCACGGTCAGCGGCGTGCTCATGGCCATGTTTCAGAGCAACGCCGGCGGGGCCTGGGATAATGCCAAAAAGTCATTTGAAAAAGGTGTGCTAGTCGATGGCGTGATGCAATTCAAAGGCTCCGAGGCTCACAAAGCCAGCGTCACCGGTGACACCGTGGGCGACCCCTTTAAGGACACCAGCGGCCCGAGCATGAACATTCTTATCAAGCTCATGAGCATCGTTTCGCTCGTTATCGCCCCGCACATTGCCCGCGTAGGTAGCGAGCGCGTCGCCGCGCCGGCCCCAACCCACGACCGGGTAGAGCTGCGCCAGCCGCACGTGCGCTTCGCCCAAAACCCTACCCCCGCTGTGGAGGCCGTGCTACTCACGGCCCTGCGGCAGTTACGCTAAGGTGATTTTCAATTAAATAGGGCGTGAGGATACTCAGCCAGCAGGGCCATTTATAGCTCAGAAGGAAGTCATGCAGACCGAAGGGAAGCATCTCGTCCGAGTCGTTGGAATAGTAACCAACGATTCAGGCGAGATGCTTCCCTTCGGTCTGCATGACTTCCTTCTGGGCGAATTATCCTCACGTCCCAGCCATCCGGCGGGGGGTAGGGGCCGGCTATTTCGCCGCGTTGTACTGGCGCAGGTACGTCCGCGTTTTCAAGCCCGATTCCTTCAGGTCCGCGTCCTGCCACGGGCCGGTCGAGCTGGCCGATTTCTGGAGCATCGAGCATGTTTCGTCCTTATCCGAAACCGACCACACAATCCAGCTTAGGCCCTTGGCCTCCATCCAGTCAATATATGCTTGCCAAGCTTCGTTGTTAAGGGGGCCGTCGCCGGAGGCTTCCATACCCGCCGACTCCGACACGAATACCGGCAGGCCGCTGGCCAGCGCTGCATCGGTGCGGTCGCGCAGCCACTTGCCGTGCGTGGCGGCGTAGAAGTGCATGGTATACATCAGGTTAGCGTAGCCCTTGATGGGGTCGGCGGCGGGCAGGTTGATGTCTTGGTCCCAGTGCGGGCAGCCCACTAGGATAATATTGGACGGGTCATTGGCCCGAATCACCTTGATGATTTCCTCCGAATAAGCCTTCGCCTCGGGCCAGCTTTCCTGGTCGGGCTCGTTGAAAACCTCGTAGATAATGTTCGGGTACTTCGCGTATTTTTTCGACATCTCGGCGAAGAAGCCCTTGGCTTCCGCTAAGTTGATGTTGTGGCTGTGCCAGTCGATAATCACGTAGATATCGGCCTTGATGGCCCCCGCCACCACGGCCTCCACCTTAGCCTTCGAGAAGGCGGGGTCCTGCTTATAGTTGCGCTCGCCCACCTCGATGCCCATCGCCGCCCGCACCACGTTGCAGCTAAAATCCTTTTGCAGCCACCCCACGGCCGCCTCGTTGTAGAAGCGCGGCCACAGGCTGTGCCAACCGAAGCTCACACCCCGCAGCATCACCTTAGCCCCGTGCTGGTCCACGAGCTGGGTGCCGGCCACCCGCAGCCGGCCGTGGCGGCGTACGAATCCGTCGGCCGTCGCCTGCCCGGCGGGGCGCGCAATGGGTGGAAAGGCTGTCGGCCGGGCCACAGGCCTAGCCGGGGGTAGGGCGGCCGCCGATAGCAGCAGGGCCGCGGCAAGCAAGGGCGTGAGAAAGCGGGCGGGAGTAGGCATGGCTGGCGGGGGGTAGGGTAGGCTGCAAAGTAAGGAGCCCGGCTAGCCGGGCGGCCACGAATGCCGCGTATTGCCCAAAAAAAGCCAGGATTAGCTAATTTTTAAGCCGATGTGGACCTGGTGAGGGCCGAGGCCGAAGCAGTGCTGGTGCTCGCCGTACCTTTGCAGCCCGAAACGGCTACCCCGGCCGTTCCCCACCGCATGGGTCAAGCCCTTATTACGCTCCACAACAAGGCTTTCCGGCCTTATCTCGCCGCCGCCGACATCGCCACGGCCATCGACCGGGTGGCCGCCCGCCTCAACGCTGACTACGCTGGCCGCCGGCCGCTGTTCGTGGTGGTGCTCACGGGCGGCTTCATGTTTGCCACTGACCTGCTCAAACGCTACCGGGGCGACTGCGAAATCGTGTTTATCCGCGTGGCTTCCTACGAGGGTACCGATAGCACCGGGCAGGTGCAGGAAATTATGGGCCTGCGCGAAGATGTGCAGGGCCGCGACCTCATCTTGGTCGAAGACATCGTAGATACCGGTACTACCGTGCACTACTTACTGCCCACGCTGCGCGCCAACCAGCCAGCTTCTATTGAAATCGCGGCCATGTTCTTTAAGCCCGCCAGCCTACGCTACCCCTTGGATTTGAAGTACATGGCTATGGAGATTCCCAACGACTTCGTGGTGGGCTATGGCCTCGACTACGACGGCCTGGGTCGCAACCTGCCCGACGTGTACGTAGCCGCGTAAGGTGGCTTTTTCGTAGGTTACGCTATCTTTCCCGCCCCGGCCTTCGCGCCCTACCCCTCTTTTTTCTATGCTCAACATCGTCCTCTTCGGCCCGCCCGGCGCGGGCAAAGGCACTCAAAGCCAGAAGCTCATCGCCAAGTATAAGCTCGTGCACCTGAGTACCGGCGACCTGTTGCGTGCCCAGATTGCCGAAGGCACCGCCCTGGGCCTGCAAGCCAAAAAACTGATGGATGAAGGTTTTTTGGTGCCCGATGAGGTAGTTATCGGCATGATTGATAGTGCGTTGGAGAAAAATAAACAAGCTACCGGTTTCATCTTCGATGGCTTTCCGCGCACCGTGGCCCAGGCCGAAAGCCTCGACCGCCTGCTGGCTAAGCATAGCACCGGCGTGGCTTGCATGGTGGCCCTCGAAGTGGGCGAGCAGGAGTTGGTGAAGCGCCTGCTGGAGCGCGGCAAAACCAGCGGCCGACCCGATGACCAGGACGAAGCCAAAATCCGCCGCCGCGTGCAGGTATACAATACCGAAACCGCACAAGTAGCTGGCTTCTACGATGTTCAGCAGAAGTTTCACTCCCTCAACGGCATCGGCGAAATCGAAACGATTTTCGGGCAAATTTCCGATATTATTGACCAGCATCCGGTGGCTAAAGCTGAAACGCCCGCCGCCGCTACTAAAGAAGTGCGCGCCTAGTGGCGCGGCCGGCCGACGCTTAAAAGAACGGTCATGCTGAGCTTGTCGAAGCATCTCTACCGCGTAAGTGACTTCTGCCATTGAGGTTAGTTACGCGGTAGAGATGCTTCGACAAGCTCAGCATGACCGTTTTGTGTTATTCACTCAATCGCTTAATCATCAATTCCTTACCCCCGTGGCTAATAATAACTTCATCGATTACGTTAAAATCACCTGCCGCTCGGGTAAGGGTGGGGCGGGCTCGCACCACTTTTTCCGGGCTAAGGGCCTGCCCAACGGCGGCCCCGACGGCGGCGATGGGGGTAGGGGCGGCCACATTATCCTGGAAGGCAGCGCCCAGCTCTGGACCCTGCTGCACCTGCAATACCGCAAGCACCTTTTCGCTCAGGACGGCCAGGGCGGGGCCGAAAACCTGCGCACCGGCGCGCAGGGCGAAGATATTGTGATTCAGGTGCCGCTGGGTACCGTGGCCCGCGATGCCGAAACCGGCGAAATCAAGCTCGAAATAACCCAGGAGGGCGAGCGCCGCATCCTCACGCCGGGCGGGCGCGGTGGCCTCGGCAACGACCACTTCAAAACCTCCACCAACCAGGCCCCGCAGTACGCCCAGCCCGGCGAGCCGGCCGTGGAGGAGCAGGTAATATTAGAGCTGAAACTGCTCGCCGACGTGGGCCTCGTGGGCTTCCCCAATGCCGGCAAGAGCACGCTGCTTTCGGTAGTGTCGGCGGCCAAGCCCAAGATTGCTGATTACGCCTTCACCACCCTCGTGCCCAACCTGGGGGTAGTGGCCTACCGCGAATACCAATCGTTCGTGATGGCCGACATTCCGGGCATCATCGAGGGCGCGGCCGAGGGTAGGGGCCTGGGCACCCGCTTCCTGCGCCACATCGAGCGCAACTCCATGCTGCTCTTTATGATAGCCTGCGACAGCCCCGACCTCGCCGCCGAATACCGCGTGCTGCTCAACGAGTTGGAACAGCACAACCCCGAGCTGCTGGACAAAAAGCGCCTGCTCGCCATCACCAAAGCCGACCTGCTGGACGAGGAGCTGGAAGCCGAGCTACTCGCCTCCCTACCCCCCGACTTGCCGCCGACCGTCTTCATCTCCAGCCTCACTAATAAGAACATCCAACGGCTGAAGGATATGATTTGGGGGGCGTTGCACGAGTAAGCTACGAGCTTTGCGGCTTGCGCAGTGTATAGACAAAACCGAAATTTTTCATTAGCTCTTGTATATCCGGCGCGCTCTCAAGAAAATCTTCGGATGCATAAGACCATCCCGGCGAACCAACCAACAAAATCAAGGATTTTGTATTGATTGCTCGCTTACAAGCGTGCTGAAGCAAAAAGCCGAAATGCCTTTCATCAGGTGTTGCATTGGGCGCGTCAAAGTCTGTTGCTGGTGTAAAAATAGCGAGAGTTTCGCCACCATCAGTATCGAAATGTAGGGGATTACCAAGTGCGTTAATGGCAGCCGGGAAAGGAGACCATTCAAGGGCTAGTGTTACAGGTGCAATCGGTATAAAAACGGCGGGTATCAAGTCAGGGTCGCCGATTAGACTCTCCTCATCCTCGGCTTGGTCTTCGATATCATATTGAAATGACATGATAGCACAAGCTTCTTTGGCTTGTCGCGCAATCGGATTCTGCAAATCACGCAGCAGTAATAACCAGTAAGTAAAGGTATTATTCCATGTCTCATTGCCTGCATCTTTATTTAAGGTGGCAAAGTCAAGATTTTGATTTAGCATAATTTGCCTGATTAAATTAGAATCTTGTGTCAACTTGTCACCCTTCCCACCTTTGGCAAACTCCTTGTCCCTGACGGGCTGCCCGTATGGGAAATTCTTTCGCCCGCAAATTCCGCCATTTTTTCCAGAAAATGACTGACGATAATCCTATGAATCCCGAAGACCAGCCGCTGACTGACCCTACTGCCGAGCATGCCGCCGAGCAGCCTCTTGCCGCCGAAGACGGGGCCAATGAAGCTGGCAGCCGCACCGAAATGGAGCTGGCTGACTTGAAAGACAAGTACTTGCGCCTGGCCGCCGAGTTTGAGAACTACAAGCGCCGCACCGCCAAGGAGCGGAGCGACCTCTTCAAAACCGCCAATCAGGAACTGATGGTGGCTTTGCTACCCGTGCTGGACGATTTCGACCGCGCCCGACTGCACACCCACGATACCCAGGACCCCGCCGCGCTGCAAAATGCGCTCGATATTACTTATACCAAGCTCAACAAAACCTTGCAGCAGAAGGGATTAACGGCGATGAACGCCAAGGGTGGCGACTTTGATGCTGAGTTGCACGAGGCCATCACGCAAATACCCGCGCCCAGCGACGATTTGCGCGGCAAGATTGTTGAGGAGATTGAAAAAGGCTACTACCTGGGCGATAAAGTTATCCGCCACGCGAAAGTGGTGTTAGGTCAATAGAAAAGAACAATCATACAGAACGGTCAGGCTGAGCCTGCCGAAGCATCTCTGCCGCACAACTAACTTAAATCGTTAGGATTACTCGCACGGTAGATGATGCTTTGGCAGGCTCCGCATGACGGTCAAATGTAGCAAGCAACAATGGCAACCGGAAAGCGCGATTATTACGAAGTATTAGGTATAGCAAAAAACGCGGAGGGCGACGTTATTAAGTCGGCTTACCGCAAGATGGCTATCAAGTATCACCCCGATAAAAACCCCGACGACCCTACGGCCGAGGACAAGTTTAAGGAGGCGGCCGAAGCGTATGAGGTGCTCAGCGATGGCGACAAGCGGGCGCGCTACGACCGGTTTGGTCACCAAGCGGGCGGCGGAGGCGGCCACGCGCAGAACATGGAGGATATCTTCTCGCAGTTCGGCGATATTTTCGGCGGCGGTGGCGGCTTCGAGGGCTTTTTTGGCGGCGGGCGCGGGCAGGGTCGGCGCGTGAAAAAAGGCTCCAACCTGCGCATCAAGCTTAAGCTTGATTTGGAGGAAATCGCCAACGGCGTGGAGAAAAAAATCAAGGTGAAGCGCTACGTGGCCTGCCAGCCGTGTAGCGGCACCGGGGCCAAAAACGGCACTGAGCTGAAAACCTGCGCCACCTGCCAGGGCAGCGGCCAAACCAAGCGGGTAGTGAATACCATGCTGGGCCAGATGGTGAGCGCCAGCACCTGCCCCACCTGCCACGGCGAGGGCAAAACCATCAGTACGACTTGCGACGTGTGCAAGGGCGAGGGGCGGCAGCTGCATGAGGAAGTGATTCCGATTAATATTCCGGCCGGCGTAGCCAACGATATGCAGCTGAGCATGAGCGGAAAAGGGAATTTTCCGGAGCGCGGTGGCGTGCCCGGCGACCTGCTCATTCAGATTGAGGAGGAGCCGCACGAATTTCTGAAGCGCGACGGCAACAACATCATGTTTGAGCAGTATATCTCGTTCGTTGATGCGGCGCTGGGCGCGAGCCTGGAGGTGCCCACCATCGAGGGCAAAGTCAAAATCAAGGTAGAGCCCGGCACGCAGCCCGGTAAAATTCTGCGCCTGCGCGGCAAAGGCATCAAGGACCTGAACGGCTACGGCCGCGGTGACCAACTCATTCACCTCAATGTGTGGACGCCCAAAAACGTGAGCAGCCAGGAGCGCGAAATGCTGGAAAAGCTGCGTGATTCGGATAATTTCACGCCGCATCCCGGCAAGAACGAGAAGGGCTTTTTTGAGAAAGTGAAGGAGTATTTCGCTTAGGAGGAAGGAAATTGTTTCCCCGGAGTAGCTACTCAAAGCGCCTGTCGTTCGCGGCGGGCGCTTTGGTGCTTTACGGAGATTTTAGCCAACTTTGCGGGCGATGTCCGTCTTCACCACCTACCTTGAGTTAGGCTTCCGGCATATTTGCAGCTGGCAGGCCACCGACCATCTGACCTTCCTGCTGGCTTTGTGCGCGCCCTACGTGCTGGCCGACTGGCGGCGGGTGCTGGCGCTGGTCACGAGCTTCACGGTGGGCCATTCCCTCACGCTGGCGCTGGCCACGCTGGGCCTGGTGCAGGTAAACGCGCCGGTGGTGGAGGCCCTCATTCCGGTCACGATTATGCTTACGGCACTGCTGGATATGTGGCGGGCAGGCCCGGCGCTGGCGCGGCGGCCCGCCCGCCCGGCGTCTATTATCTGGGCGGCTCCCAATGCGCTGGCGGTGGCCTTTGGGCTGATTCACGGGCTAGGATTTTCGACCTACCTGCGCGAGCTGCTGGGCACGCAAAGCCGGCCGGTAGTCGAACTGCTGTCGTTTAACTTGGGCGTAGAGCTGGGGCAGCTGCTGGTCGTCAGCGCTATTCTGCTGCTGGGCTTTATTGTGCTGCGTGGCTTTCGGGTGGCCCGCCGCGACTGGGTACTCGTGACCAGTGGCGCGGCGCTGGGCGTTGCCGCGCTGCTGTTACTGCAGCTCAGAAAATAGGGGAGGGTAGGGAAGCCAAAATGGTGAAATAGCAGGAATACCAGCCCTCACACGGCCGCCAGCACCCATTGCCGCAACCCTGGCCTTATCTTCGCCGACTTTAACAACGGACTCTTTTTGCCTCTTAACCTATGCGCATTTCGCTACTAGCCGCCGGGCTGGGGCTGCTGCTGGCCCCGCTGCTGGGCCGGGCCCAGACCACCAACTCGGGTACCGATAAGTTCGCGCAGCTCGAAACGCTGCTGCCGACCCCCAACGAGTACCGCACCGCCAGCGGCGCGCCCGGCCCGCGGTACTGGCAGCAGCGCGCCGACTACAACATCAAGGTGAGCCTCGATGACCAGAAGCAGGCCATCACCGGCTCGGAGACGATTACCTACGCCAACCTCTCGCCCGACGTGCTGACCTACCTCTGGGTGCAGCTCGACCAGAACATTCTGGCCAAGAACTCGATGACGACGGCCACCAACGTGGCGCAGGTTACCACCGGTCGCTTCTCGTTTCAGGAGCTGGACAACCAGCTGGCCACGGCCGAGTTTGATGGTGGCTACAAAATAACGGCCGTGACCACGGCCGGCGGGCAGCCGCTCCAGCACGTCATCAACCACACCATGATGCGCATCGACCTGCCTACCCCCCTGCGGCCGGGGCAGTCGGTGGCCTTCGGCATCAAGTGGAGCTACAACATCAACGACCAGCTCAAGATAAATGAGCGCAGCGGCTACGAGTACTTTCCGACTGATAAGAACTACCTCTACGAAATCGCGCAGTTTTACCCCCGCATGGCGGTGTATTCGGACGCGACGGGCTGGCAGAACAAGCAGTTTTTGGGCAATGGCGAGTTTACGCTGCCCTTCGGTAATTATAAGGTGAGCATTACCGCGCCCGCCGACCACATCGTGGGGGCCACCGGCACGCTCCAAAACCCCGACCAGGTGCTGACCAGCGCCCAGCGCCAGCGCCTGGTGCAGGCCCGCGGGGCCAAAAAGCCGGTGCTCATCGTGAGCCAGGACGAGGCCACGCGCAACGAAAGCAGCCGCGCCACCGGCACCAAAACCTGGACCTTCGCCGCCCAAAACGTGCGCGACTTTGCCTGGTGCTCCTCGCGCAAATTCATCTGGGATGCGATGGGCATTACCGAAAGCGGCAAGTCGGTGCTTTGCATGAGCTACTACCCCAAGGAGGGCAACCCGCTGTGGGGCCAATACTCGACGGAGGTGGTGGCCCACACCATCAAGACGTATTCTAAGTTCACCATTCCCTACGCCTACCCGGTGGCCATCTCGGTGCACGGGCCGGTGGGCGGCATGGAGTACCCGATGATTTGCTTCAACGGCGGCCGGCCCGAGAAAGACGGCACTTACTCGGCCGACCGGAAATATGGGATGATTTCGGTGATTATCCACGAAGTGGGCCATAACTTCTTCCCGATGATTGTGAACTCGGACGAGCGCCAGTGGACCTGGATGGACGAGGGCCTGAATACCTTTTGCCAGTACCTGACCGAGCAGGAATGGGAGCGCGGCTACCCCAGCCGGCGCGGCGAGCCCCAGAACATCGTGGCCTACATGCGCACCGATAAGAGCCTGCAAACGCCGATTATGACCAACTCGGAGTCGGTGTTGCAGTTTGGTAATAATGCCTACGGTAAGCCCGCTACGGCCCTCAACATCCTGCGCGAGACGGTGATGGGCCGCGAGCTGTTCGACTACGCCTTCAAGACCTACGCCACGCGCTGGGCCTACAAGCACCCGCAGCCAGCCGACTTTTTCCGCACGATGGAGGACGCCTCGGCCGTGGACCTGGACTGGTTCTGGCGCGGCTGGTTTTACGGCACCGACCGCTGCGATATCTCGCTGGAAGGCGTGAAGTATTACCGCGCCAACACCAAGAATCCCGGCCTCGAAAACGCCCGTCTTCAGCAGGAGCGCCAGGCGCAGGTGCCTACCCTCTCGGCCCAGCGCAACGCCACCGACATCAAGCAAACCGCTGTGGACGAGAAGCCCGAGTTGAAGGATTTCTACAACGGCTACGACCCACTAGCCGTGACGGAGGCCGACAAGCAGCGCTACTTCCAGTACCTGAAAACGCTCAGCCCCCAGCAGCAGCAGCGCCTCAACGGCAACCTGAACCTCTACGAGCTGAGCCTGCGCAACGTGGGTGGCCTGGTAATGCCGGTAGTCATTCAGATGACCTACGACGACGGCACGCAGGATTTGGTGAATATTCCGGCCGAAATCTGGCGCAAGAATAATGAGGAGGTGACCAAGATTATCGTGTCGCCCAAAAACGTGGTGTCGTTCGTGATTGACCCTTACCAGCAAACCGCCGACACCGATTTGAGTAACAACGCCTACCCCCGCCAGCCGGTGGCCTCGCGCTTCGAGATGTTCCAGGCCGGGCAAGCGGGTAACAACGCCCAGCAGCCGCTCAACCCCATGCAGCAGGCAGCCGTGGCTACCCCCGGCACCGTGGATAAGCCCGCCCCACCCTCGCCTATGCAGCGCAAGGAAGACAAGCCCAACCCCGATGGCCGCCCGGCCAGGGGCACTCGCTAAAGGGAATTTAATTCAGTTAAAAAAAGCACCTGCCGGGTTCGGCAGGTGCTTTTTTAGTGATTATTTGCTGCGGAGCCGGGACATTTCTTCTGGTATCCTACCAGGACTTGAAGTTTTGGATGCGGAGGCGTTCGAGCATGGGAGGGGGGGTAGGGGCGGGGGCAAAGCTACTGGCGGCCGGCGCTACAAAAAACCGGGGAGCGGTAGTTGCCGGGCGAAGTAGTTTCTTGCGTCCGCTATGAAAGCCGCTACCCTCCCCGTGCTGCCGCTGGCCGCCTTTCCGCCCGCCGAGGCCACCGGCCCGGCCAGCCGCCGGCCCTACTACGTGCAGCAGCTCGAAACCCACGCGGCGCGGTTTCCGGGGGTGAGCGCGCCGCACACGCACGATTTTTACCTGCTGCTCTACCTCACGCGGGGCGGGGGCACGCACACCATTGATTTGCAGGCGTATGAGCTGCGGCCGGGGGCGCTGTTTTTTCTGGCACCGGGGCAGGTGCACGGCTGGACGCTGAGCGCCGACGCGGCGGGCTACATCGTGTTTTTCGAGGCTGGCTTCTACCAGCAACGCTACCCGGCCGGCCGCCTGCACGGCTACCCCTTCTTCGACCCCGGCCAGCTGCCGGTGGTGTACCTGCCGCCGGGCCACAACGACATTGCGCCGCTGCTGGCCCAGCTGTGGGCCGAGGTAGCGCCGCCCCGCCCCGAACCCGACGAGGAGGTGGTAGCCGCCTATCTGTTCCTAGTGCTGGAGCTAGCCGCGCGCGGCTACCCCGTGGCCTCAGGCCCGGCCGCGGCGCTGGGCCGCCAACAGGTACGCCGGTTCAGCCAGTTGCTCAATCAGCATTTCTGGCACGAGAAAACGGTAGCTTTTTACGCCAATGCGCTGCATGTGAGTCCCAACCACCTCACGGCCGTGTGCCAGCGCGTAGTGGGCCGCCCCGCCCGCAGCCTCATCCTGGCCCGCGTGATGGCCGAGGCGCAGCGTCGGCTGCACTACTCCGCCGATTCGGTGGCCCAGCTGGCCGAGGCGTTGGGCTACGCCGAAGCGTCGTATTTCAGTCGGGCCTTCAAAAAGCACGTAGGCATGACCCCCGAAGCCTTTCGCCGCCCGCGTTGATTTGTGCGGTCTTTGCCCGCGTTTGGCGCTGGTAGGGGGGGTAGGGGGCCGGTACCTTTGCCGGGTCATTTTAACTGTCCGTTTGCCATGTCTACTTCTGCCGCTGCCGCGCCCATCGAGTCTTCTACCCTAGCCCTGCTGGCGCTGCGCTGCCCGCGCTGCCACCGGGGCAAGCTGTTTTCGTACCCGGCCACTAACATAACCAAGTTTATGGATATGCCGGACGTGTGCCCGGTGTGTAGCCAGACGTTTGAACCGGAGCCGGGCTTTTATTTCGGGGCGATGTACATCAGCTTCGGCTTCGCGGTGGCCATTTTTGCGGTGTGCGGGGTGGGGCTATATTACCTGGCCGGCGACCCGGACGTGTGGGTGTACGTGGTGGCCGTGGCGGTCGTCACGCTGGTAACCACGCCGCTGACCTTTCGCTACTCGCGGGCCGTGATGCTGTATTTGTTTGGCGGCACGCGCTATGACTCGCGGTGGGCTACCCGCCCGTAGTAGATGAGAGCCTCGAAAAGTGCGGGGCGATGCAGGTGCCCAGTATGACGCTAGATGCTCTTTTTTTGCCAGACTGACTAAAGGAAGAACTGTCCCATACTTTTCGATGCTCTCCAATAGTAAATAAATGCTCGTTTAAACCTGGCAGGCAGTTCGACTTCTGCTCTACTGCTACCTTGCGTACTGGCCGCAGTTCGCGGCTGTCCCCACTGCCGAACCCATTCCCAGGAGGCTTCTCCATGCGTAAAGTTCTCCTTTGCCTGGCGGCTACTGTTGCGTTGGTCGCTCACGCCGCGGTCGTGGCGGCTCAAGTGGTGCTGCCCCCCGACCAGATTATGCAGCCGCACCTGGACTCGGGGGAAGGTATTGCTTTGTGGGTAGCGGGCGCGGCGGGTATGGTCGCCGTGTTGAGCGGGCTCATGCATTTCTACATTGTGCTCTGGGGGCATCAGCCGCCCGCGGCGGCGGCCCCGGCCCCAACTTCCCGACGCCGCCAACAGGCGGCTGGCCTCCCGGTAACCAAACCGGCCACTCCCCCTCGCTATTCGATTCCACAAGGCGTGCTATTCGTGGTATTGGGGGGTTATTTCGTCTGGATGCCGCTCCTCTACATCCGGCCGAAGGTGCAGCAGGAAGCCATCCAGCAGCAATGCGAAGACCTGCGCCGCCACCTGGGTAACGACTCGCTGGCGATGTCGCCCGGCCTGTATCTGAGCTACGTGCGGGCCGGGGCGGTGGAGCTGAATGAGGACCTGGGCAACGGCAGCACCATGCTGTCGAGCCTGGTCGAAGCCCACCGCCCCGACACCGTGCGCACGCTCTTGGCGGCGGGGGCCACTGCCGATGCGCACGCACCCGGCCAATACACGCCGCTGCTTATTGCCATTGATAATTTCGACGTGGCCGACGTGCGCCTGCTGCTGGCCGCCGGGGCCAATCCGTCGCTGGCGGCGGACAACCTGCCCATCTTCGATGCGGTTTATCCGGCTCCCAGCGAGGATTCTAGCCCCATTAGCCCCCGCCGCGCCGAGGCCCGCCGCCAGATAGTGGCCGCCCTGGTGGCCGCCGGGGCTCAGCTCAACGTGCGCGACAACTCGTATACGCCCCTGATGCTGGCCGCCACCAACGGCCAGTGCGACCTGCTGCCGGTGCTGCTAGCCGGCCACCCCGACCGCACGCTACGCCTGAAAACCGGCGAAACGGCGCTCGACCTGGCCGTGGCCCAGCACCCCGCGTGCGCGCCGCTGCTGCGGGCCGCCCACCCCGCCCCGCCCACCGGGCTTTTGCCGGCCCTACCCCCGCTGCGGGCGGCCCCCCGCCCCGTCCGGGCCGCCGGGGACACGGTAACGTTCAACCACCAGGAGTACGCGCGCTGGCAGGCCCCCGCGGTGGAACAGCAGGCGCGCGACCACCACGAGGAGTACCCCTACGGCTGGTTTGGCACCCACGTAGTAGGCGTACTGATTAATATCCTCTTATCGGTGGTGTTGAGCGCTTTGCTTTACTTTTTGCACCGCGCCTACCGCTTCTTGCGGGGTGACCACCGGCCGGTGGCCTGGGCGTGGCTAACGGTGTCCTCCGGTAGCTCAACTTCCTCCTCTTCCAGTGATGACGACGACCAGCCCGATTTGGAGGGGATAGCCGGGGGCGGGGGTGTGTCGGGGGGCGGGGGCGCGGCGGGCAAGTGGTAGAGCCTCAAAAGTGAGGGTGGGTTTATGCTGAGCGGAGCAGCTTTCTGCTTTATTCGTTCTTGAAACAACTGAGGACAGAATTGCCCCGCACTTCTTTGATACGCTCGTAGTAGGCCCAGGCAATTAGTAAGTTAGCAGGTAACTGCGGCTGAGCATTGGGCAAAAGCCGGTAAACTAAAGGCGGCTTGTCAGGTTGAAAAAGCGCGAAAGTCTTCTTACTTTTAACGTATCAGATAAGCGTTATCTCCTATTTCCTGGCCCATGCTACCCCCCGACCAATCTTCCGACGCGGCTAACTCGGCCGCCGCCGGCCCTTCGCGCCGGACTTTTCTCAAGCAAACCGGCGGCCTGCTCGGCGTGGCCCTGGCTCCGCCCCTGGCGGGCCAGGCCGAAGCCATCGCTGATAAAATGGCCCCGGCCAGCCCCATTCTGTCGGGGCCGACTAACGTGAGCCTCACCATCAATGGCCAGACCAAAAACCTGCGCCTGGAGCCCCGCACCACCCTGCTCGACACCCTGCGCGAGTACCTGGACCTGACCGGCTCCAAGAAAGGCTGCGACCACGGCCAATGCGGGGCCTGCACGGTGCTCGTGGATGGCCAGCGCGTGAACAGCTGCCTCACCCTGGCCATCATGGCCCAGGGCAAGCCCATCACCACCATCGAGGGCCTGGCCAAAGGCGACGACCTGCACCCCATGCAGGAGGCATTTCTCAAGCACGACGGCTTCCAGTGCGGCTACTGCACGCCCGGCCAGATTATGAGCGGCGTGGCCTGCGTGAAAGAAGGCCACGCTACCACCGATGCCCAAACCCGCGAGTGGATGAGCGGCAACCTCTGCCGCTGCGGGGCCTACCCTAATATTCTGGCCGCCGTGCGCGAAGTGGCCGGCCAACAAGCAAAAGGCTAGTCCGATGAATAATTTTAGCTATATCCAGGTGGCTTCTACGAAGGAAGCTACCACCGCCAAAGCGGCCGATAAGCAGGCCGCGTTTATCGGCGGTGGCACCACGCTGATTGATATTATGAAGTCCGATATCGAGCAGCATTCCTTGCTGATTGATATCAACAAGCTGGCGCTGCTGGGCATTGCCGACGACGCGGCCACTGGCCTCCGCATCGGCGCGCTCGAGCGCATGAGCGCCGTGGGCGAGCACCCGCTGGTAGTGCAGGGCTACCCCGTTATTTCGGAATCGCTGCTGGCTTCGGCTTCGCCGCAACTACGCAACATGGCCAGCATGGGCGGCAACCTGCTGCAAAAGACCCGTTGCGGCTACTACCGCGACGTGGCCTTTCCGTGCAATAAGCGAGTGCCCGGCTCGGGCTGCCCGGCCCAAACCGGCGACAACCGCACGCTGGCCATCCTGGGCGGCAGCCCCAACTGCATCGCTACCCATGCCTCCGACCTGGCCGTGGCCCTGGTGGCGCTCGATGCCAAATTGACCCTGGAAAGCCCCAAAGGCACGACCCGCGTGGTGCCGCTACTCGATTTTTATAAGCTGCCCGGCGCAACGCCGCAGCTCGAAAATCACCTGGCTCCCGGCGAATTGATAATCGCCATCACAGTGCCGGCCGCCGCGCACGCCCGCCGCTCGCACTACCTCAAGGTGCGCGACCGCGCTTCGTATGCCTACGCGCTGGTGTCGGCCGCTGTGGGCCTGGACGTGCAGAATGGTGTCATCAAGTCGGCCCGCGCCGCACTGGGGGGGGTAGGCACCGTGCCCTGGCGCGTGCCCGCCGTGGAAAAATACCTCGTGGGCAAGCCCGTTTCGGAAGATAATTTCCGCGCCGCTGCCGCCCTGGCTGTGCGCGAGGCCGCGCCCCGCGAGCACAATAAATTTAAAATCGAATTGGCCCAGAGCACCCTTACGCGGGCCTTTCTGGAAATAGCTTGATTTCAATTATTAGTCATCAATTATCAGTTATCATTCGCTTGCCCGGTAGGGGTAGGGTAATTGGTAATTGCTGACCAGTGATTGATACTTGAAGCCAACTGGCTGGCTACCGAATGCTAACTGATGATTGATAACTGATAATTGAAACTATGGACCCCCAATTTTCTGAGCAGCCTGGTGGCGTGGTGGGCAAGCCGATTGTCCGCGTGGATGGGCGCGACAAGGTGACCGGCAAGGCCAAATACTCGGCGGAGTTTCCGCTGCCCGGCCTCACCTACGGCGTGCTGGCCACCAGCCCCATTGCCAAGGGTAAGATACTGAGCATTGAAACCGCCGCTGCCGCCCGCGAGCCGGGGGTTATTGCGGTGCTCACGCACCAGAACCTGCCCAAGCTGGCCGTGACCCCCGACACGCCCGAGGGCAAGAAGAAAACCAGCGCGCCGATGGGCTTCATGCCCCTCACCGGCGACGAGATTTTCTACGCTGCCCAGCCTGTGGCAATGGTCGTGGCCGACACCCTGGAGCACGCCACCCACGCCGCTACCCTGGTGAAAGTGACGTACCAAAAGGGCGAGCCCATCGCGTATTTCACCGACCCGCGGGCGCAGCTGTTTGACCCGCAGAAGGTGCAGGACGGCAAAACCGACGGCCACACCCAGCGCGGCGGGGCGCAGGCGGCCTTTGATAAATCGGCTATCCAGCTGACTGCCACCTACCACCATCCGGTGCACAACCACAACCCGATGGAGCCCGGCTCGACTACCGCCGTGTGGGACGCGCCCGACCGCCTCACGGTGTACGAGTCGTCGCAGGGCATTACGCGCACTCAGAAAACGCTGGCTGCCATGACCGGTTTGCCCCAGGAGCAAGTACGCGTCATAACCAAGTTTATCGGCGGCGGCTTCGGCTGCAAGGGCTCGACCTGGCCGCACACTATCCTCACGGTGCAGGCCGCCAAGGCCGTGGGCCGCCCAGTGAAGCTGATGCTGACCCGGCCCCAGATGTTTACGAGCATGGGCCAGCGCGAAGACCAGCAGCAAACCGTGCGCCTGGGCGCGACTGCCGACGGCAAGTTGACCGCCCTGCTGCACACCAAAAAATCTACCACCTCGCCCTGGGACGACTACGCCGAGTCGAACTCGAAAATCGTGGATATGCTTTACGCCACGCCCGCTTTTGAGGCGCAGTACGAGCTGGCGCGGGCCAACGTGATGACGGCCACCTTTATGCGCGCACCGGGCGAAGCGCCCGGCTCATTTGCCATTGAGTCGTCGATGGATGACCTGGCCCATAAAGTGGGGGTAGACCCGATTGAAATCCGGCTGCGCAACTACGCCGACCACGACTACAGCACCGGCCAGCCCTGGAGCAGCAAGAGCCTGAAGCAGTGCTACGCCCGCGGGGCCGAGCTGATTGGTTGGAGCAAGCGCAACCCTACCCCCGGCCAAACCCGCGACGGGCGCTACCTAGTGGGCATTGGCATGGCCACGGCCAGTTACCCCGTGCACAGCACCAAAGGCACGGCCCGCGCCCGCCTCTACGCCGATGGCCACGCCGTGGTGCAGGCCGGCGCCACCGACCTCGGCACCGGCACCTACACCGTGATGACGCAGGTAGCCGCCGACTCGCTGGGCCTACCCCTCGAAAAAGTGCGCTTCGAGCTGGGTGATACGCAATTCCCGTCCACTACCGGCTCGGGCGGCTCCACGGCGGCGGGCACGGTGTCGTCGAGCGTCTTTCTGGCGTGTAACGACGTGTGGCAGAAGCTAATCAAGATTGCCGTGGCCGATAAAAAATCGCCTCTGCACCGCGCCCAGCCTGATGAGGTAGGGGTAGAGAAAGGCCGCTTATTTCTTAAAAAACACCCTAACAAAGGTGAAAGCTACGCCGACCTCATGCACCGCGCTGAGATGAGTGACATTGAGGGGATGGCCGAGGGCAAGTACGGCGCGGGCTACGAAACCGGCCGCTCGGGCAGTCCCGCCGACACCGGCAACCAGGGTAGCAAGCAGCCCGAAGCCGAGCACTCCATGCACTCGTTCGGGGCACACTTCTGCGAAGTGCGGGTCGATGCCGACCTGGGCACGGTGCGCGTGAGCAAGTGGGTGAGCGTTATCGGGGCGGGCCGCATTCTGAATGCCCAAACCGCCCGCTCGCAAATTCTGGGCGGGGCCATCTTCGGCATCGGCTCAGTGCTGATGGAAGACACCCGCCGCGACCCGCACCTGGCCCGTTACACCAACGCCGACCTGGCCAGCTACCACATCCCCGTCAATGCCGACATCCCCGACATGACTGTAGAATTCGTGGACGAGCATGACCCTTACATCAACGCGATGGGCGTGAAAGGTATCGGCGAAGTGGGCATTGTGGGCGTGGCCGCCGCTGTGGCCAACGCCGTCTTCAACGCCACCGGCAAGCGCCTGCGCGAGCTGCCCCTCACGCCCGATAAGGTGCTGACGGGAGAGGTGGTAAGCTAAAAGAACGTCATGCTGATGAAGGAAGCATCTCGCCCGCGTAAGTAATCCTAACGTTTGAGGATAGTTACGCGGGCGAGATGCTTCCTTCATCAGCATGACGTTCTTTTAATCCGCTCAATCACCAATTATGCACCACGACCCCATTGCCCAGGTGGGCCTTTTACTACTGGCCGCCGGCTCATCCTCACGCCTAGCACGGCCCAAGCAACTGCTGCCCTACCAGGGCCAGACGCTCCTGCGCCACGCCGCCGAGGTGGCTGTGGCCTCGCCCTGCCGCCCGCTGGTGCTCGTAACCGGCGCGCTGCACGATGAGCTGCTGCCCGAAATCGAGGGCCTGCCCTTCCACGTGGTCCGTAACGATGCCTGGGCCGATGGCATGGGCGGCAGCATCGCCGCCGGCCTCGCCGAGCTGGAAACCGCCGCCGAAGCCGCCCGCGTAGACGCGGTTATCGTCATCCTCTGCGACCAGCCTCTACTGACGGAAGACGTGCTGGGCCGGCTCATCGTGCAGTTTCAGGCCACCGGGCAGCCGGTGGTAGCCTCTACTTACGCGGGCACGCAGGGTGTGCCCGCACTCTTCGGCCGCGAAGTATTTCCGCAGCTGCTGGCGCTGCGCGGGGCCAGCGGCGCACGTGAATTGTTGCAGCAGTATGCGCATTTGCCCACCGTAGACTTCCCCGGCGGTGCTACTGACGTGGACACCGAGGCGCAATACGCCGCGCTGGGGGGGTAGGGGCGCGGCTTCGGCTTTTAGCTACATGCAACAGGTGCGCCGAACTTCGGTGGTCCTATTATTTTTCGGCGGTAGGGGGATAGGGGCCTACCCGGTGGTACTCTACCTCTTCGCTGGCGCCGGGCAGTTCGGGGCCGGCCGGGAACACTAGTACCAGCCCGCGGCGGGTAAGTTTCTGTACCTGCTGGTCGTGGAAAGAGGAACCGTCGGGGCTGGCGGGACTGCTGGCTTGCAGGTGTCCGTGGGCCAAGGAGTAGGTGCCAGTTTCGGTGCGTAGCCGCTTGCCGGCGCGGGTAATGGTGAATTGGTAGCTGCTATCGGCCCGAAATTCGACCAGCAGCTGCGCTTCGCCCGTAAACATGGCCCGGTTGAGGTCGGCGATGTCGGGGTCGTCGAGCTTGTTGCGCACCGAGTCGGGCGTGGCTGCTGTGACGCTAAAGCCGATTTGGCGGGTTTGCCAGTAGCCGAGCAGGGTAGGGGGCTCCTTGGGCGCTTTCTGGGCCTGGGCCGGCGCGGCCAGTAGCGGCAAGCCCAGCAGGCCCCCGAAAATCAGTTTGTTAAAGATGCTCATTAAGGGTCAAAAATAAGCCCATTTACGCGCCTGACAGCCGGGCGCACCGGGACCGGGTGGAAGTTGCCCCAGCTTGAGCGGCCCACGCCCGTGGTAGTAGCCCTGGCGGAGGCTTGCGGTAACTTGCGGGGGTATTGCCGGGGCCAGCCAGGTAGTATGTTGAGATTTTATTGTGCGGGCTGCCAACCAGGAAGTATTTTTTTCTCGTAGGGTTACCGGGCCACCGGGGTCAACCGCTATGGCAGCTGTCAATTTTGGTGCACTAACCTCGAAGTCGCACTAAGACTGGCCCTCGTCCCCGCCGCTTCCTATTATTTTCTCCTTTTCCTGCCGTGCCTGCTACCCCCGCCCGCGTTGCCATCCTGCTTTTCACCCGCTCGGCGCGGGAGGAAGGGGTCCGCAAGCGGTTCGTGAGCCACGGCTCACGAGCAGCGAACGCGGCGGTGGCCGCCCGCCTCATCGCGCACGCCACGGCCACGGCCCACGAGGCGGGTATCGAGGTAGTGTGCGTGAATTCGGCGGGCCAGGCCGGGACCACATTTGGCCAGCGGCTGCACGGGGCCGTGCGCCAGACGTTTGCGCTGGGCTACGAGAGCCTACTCATTATTGGCAATGACTGCCCGCAGCTGGCCGGGGCCACGCTGCGGCGGGCCGTGACAGCAGTGCGGGCCGGTGGCGCGGTGCTGGGGCCGGCTACCGACGGCGGCGTGTACCTGCTGGGCATCTCGCGCGCCTTTTTTGAGCAAGCCGACTGGCTGGCCCTACCCTGGCAAACCCGGCGGCTGGGTGCGGCGCTGCGTCAGCAGCTGCGCCAGGCCGGGGCTACCGTGTATCAGCTACCTGCCCTGGCCGACATTGACGACGAGGCTGGGCTGGCGCGAGTGCTGCGGCAGCTGGTTGCCCTACCCCTGCGCCGCGCCTTGTGCCGGCTGCGCGCCGCCCGGCCCCGGCTCGTCGGCCGTCCGGCCGTTCGGCTGGCCGACCCGCGCGGTGGCGCGGCCGCCTGCCCGCGCCGGGGTCCGCCGGCCTGTTAAACCATTTCGGAAAGTGCTACCCCCGGCCACGGGCGGCAAGGTCCACGGAGCGCTTGCCGCCCGTGGCCGGGGATAGGCGCGCGTCGGGTTTCAGCTTACTTTTCTCGTTTTTATGAAGAATATTTCCACTTTTTTAGGGTGCCTTTTGCTGTTTTTTGGGCCGTTGCGCCAGGCTTGGGCGCAGGTTGACTTAGTAGTGTCGGTGCAGAACGCGGCTCGCCAGGCCGTGGTGGGGCTGCCGGTGCACCTTGACAATGCCGGCATCGGCTTTAGCACCGAGCAGACTACCGATGCGCAGGGCAAGGTGCGGTTTCGGGGCCTGAGCACGGCTGGTAGCTACGCCGTGAGCACCACCGTGACCGACCAGTACCAGGCCGTGCGCGAGGCCAACCTGACGCTGCGCGCCAACTCCAGCCCCAGTGTCACGCTGGTCCTACCCCAGGTCAGCACCCAGGCGCTGGCCGGCGTGGTGGTGCGCGCCCCCAACGCCACGACCATCAACACCCAGAACGCCGAGGTGGCCTCGCAGCTTTCGGCCCGCGAGCTGCGCGAGATTCCGATTGAGGCGCGCGACATTACCCGCGCCCTCTACCGCCTGCCCAACGTGACGCAGGCCACCGGCTTTTTTGCCGAAGCGCCCAACGTGAGCATCAACGGGGCCAATGGCTTGTATACCAACTACCTGATTGATGGGCTCGACAACAACGAGAACTTCCTGGGCGGGCAGCGCTTCGCCATTCCGGTGGGCTTTGCCCAGAATGTGAGCGTGCTCACCAACAACTTCTCCACGGAGTTTGGCAACTCGGCCAACGGCATCGTGAACGTGACGACCAAGTCGGGCTCCAACAACCTCACGGCCGAGGCGTTTTACCTCACCCGGCCCGGCCCGGGCATCGATGGCAAAACCGCTTTTCCGCAGCGTGACTTGTCGGGCAACCAGGTGCAGAACGGGTTCCAGCGCCAGCAGTTTGGCTTTGCCGTGGGCGGGGCGCTGGTGAAAGACAAGACGTTTTTTTACCTGGATGCCGAGCAGACTTTCGACCGCAAGGACAACGCCCTGACATCGCCTGAGCTGGGCGTGGCCGCTACGGTGCGCGGCCACAACCGCTTCACTTATCTCTCGGGCAAGCTCGACCAGCGCTGGACGGACCGGTTCCGGTCGTCGCTGCGGGCCAACGTGGGCTACGTGAGCATCGAGCGCCAGGGCGGCGGGCTGGATGGCGGCGTGGCGTTTCCGTCGTCGGGTAATTATCAGGACCGCAACTCGGTGAACATTGCCAGCCAGAACGTGTACGTGGGCCGAAACTTCACCTCCGAAACCGACCTGCAATACGCCACGTTTCGCTGGAACTACGCCCGCGCCGACAACCCCAGCAGCCCCGACGTGACGGTGAACGACCCCAACGGCCAGCCCATAGCCGTGCTGGGCAACCCCGGCTACCTGTTCGACTCGCACCAGAAAACCTGGCAGGCTCAACAGAAATTCACCCTCGTGAAGGGCCGCAATACCTTCAAGGGCGGCCTGGGCCTCATCAGCACCGCGCACCAGCTCTACGGCGGCGGCAACCCCAACGGCAGCTACGGCGTGCAGCTGACGCAGGGCCAGCTCGATGCGCTGCGCGCCCGCAACCTGGGGCCGGGCCTGAGCATTACCGATATTCCGGCGAGCGTGCAGGTAAATAGTTACAATGTGGAGCTGCGCCCGGCCGCTTTCGGCACGACCCAGAACCTGTATAATATTTACGTGGAAGACCTGGTGGCCGTGACCGACCGCCTGAACGTGACGCTGGGCGTGCGCTACGACTACGACAACCTTTCGAAAGGCGGGGCCGCGCACGGCGACCGCAACAACATCGGCCCGCGGGCCAATTTCAACTACCGGCTCACCGAGCGCAGCAGCCTGCGCGGCGGCTACGGCGTGTTCTACGACAAGATTCTGTACACCGTGTACAGCGACGCGCTGCAGCAGAACACGACCTCGGCCGACTACAAAACCCAGCTCCGCGAGCTGGTGCGGGTGGGTGCCCTACCCCCCGGCACCGACGTGGACCGCATCACCTTCGACGGCAACCTGACGGCCAGCCTGGGCAAAGCGGGTAATGTACCCTACCTCCAGGGCCCCTCGGCGGCCAGCCTGCAAGGCCAGCGCGCTACGGTGCCCAGCACCGAGCGCCGCATCCTGAACCCCAACGGCTACCAGAACCCGTACTCGCTGCAAAGCACGCTGGGCTATCAGTACCAGGTGAGCGAGAAAACGCTGTTTTACGTGGATGCCATGTACAACCGCTCCTCCGACCTGTTCCGGCTGCGCAACGTGAACGCCGTGTCGGAATACGCCCAGACCGACCCCAATAACGTGGTGGTGCGCACCGCGGCGCAGGCCGACGCTACCCGGCCGGTGCCCATTCAGGCCGATGGCAGCGCCATTATCGGGGGCCAGCGGGTGGCGGGCGTGGCCCAAAACGTGGTCGAAACCGAGTCGGCGGGCCGCTCGCGCTACGTGGCCGCCAGCTTCAATTTACAGAAAACGGCCGGCGACGATAAGTATGGCTACCGGTTAGTCTACACGCTCTCGAACCTGAAAAACGACACCGAGGACGTGAACTTCCGGGCCGCCGACGCCAACAACTACGGCCCCGAGTTTGCCAACTCCATCAACGACCGTACCCACGTTATTAACGCCATCGGTAGCTACTATCCCACTAAGGCCCTGCGCTTTACGCTGGCGGCGCTGCTGCAAAGCGGCCAGCCCGTGAACCGCGTGACCGGGGCCTACCTGGTGCCCGGCACCACCAACGTTTACACCAACGACCTGAACGGCGACGGCAGCTCGTTCAGCACCGCCTACCTCGGCAACGCCGACCGCTACCCTGGCGAAAGCCGCAATTCCGACCGCCTACCCTGGTCCAAGACCTTCGACGTGGCGGCGCAGTACACGCTGCACCTCGGCGAAGGCACGAGCCGCGTGGAGCTGACCGCCGACGTCTTCAATGTGCTTAATACCCAAAACCTGAGCGGCTACTCCAACAACGCCACTCAGAGCAACCAGATTCAGGTAGGGCCGGCCGGCTCGGGCATCATGCAGCGCAATGCCAGCGCGCCGCGCCAGTTTCAGTTCGGGCTGCGCTACGCGCTGTGAGGGTAGGTAGTTGCTTAAACGTAAAGCGGTTACTGAGTAAATAAGAACGTCATGCTCATCTAGCGTCCGCTTGTCGAAGCATCTCTACCGTATCATTGGACGGCGTGGCTGAAGCGGTAGAGATGCTTCGACAAGCGGACGCTAGATGAGCATGACGTTCTTCGATTTCGCATTCTCCATGAAAAAAATCCTCCTTCTTTTCCTCCCTACCCTTGCCCTACTGGCCGGCTGCCAGGCCGACCAGCCCCGCACCCCGCAGCAAACTCTGGCCCAGACCTGGCCCCAAATCGAGGCCCGCGGCAAAAGCCAGCCGGTGAGTATGCTGATGTGGATGGGCGACCCGCTCATTAACAAGTACATGAGCACCTACGTGAAGCCTGAGCTGAAGCGGCGCTACGGCATCGACCTGCAAATCTCGGCCGGGCAGGGCGCGGGCCTGGCCCAGACGCTGGCCGCCGAGCAGCAGGCCGGCCAGCCCAGCCAGGTGGATATGGTGTGGATAAACGGTGAGACCTTCTACCAGCTGCGGCAGGTGGATGCCCTGCTCGGCCCCTTCGTGGGCAAGTTGCCCAACGCTCGTTTGCTCGACCTACAAAACCCGTTTATCAACACCGATTTTCAGCAGCCGATTGCCGGCATGGAGTGCCCCTGGGGCAACGTGCAGTTCACGTTTATCTACGATTCGGCGCGGGTGGCGCGGCCGCCCCGCACGTGGGCCGAGCTGCCGGCCTACGTGCGGGCGCACCCCGGCCAGTTCACCATCCCGAACGAGTTTACGGGCATGACCCTGCTCAAATCGTGGATGATAGCGCTGTCCGGTGACCCGAAGCTGTTCCAGGGCAAGTTTAATGAGGCAGTATATAAAAAGTGGTCGGGTGAGCTGTGGAAGCAGGTGAATGCCAGCCGGCCCTACTTCTGGAAGCAGGGCCAGACGTTTCCCGAGCAGCTGGCCCCGTTGCACCAGCTTTTTGCCAACGGCGAGGTGGCCTTCACGTTTTCCAATAATGATGCCGAGGTGGATAATAAGGTGAACCAGGGCGTGTTTCCGGCCACGGCCCGCGCCTACGTGCCACTGCCGGGCACCATCCGCAACTCGCACTACCTGGGCATTGTGCGCGGGGCGCAGCACCCCGAGGCGGCCATGCTGGCCATCAACTTCCTGATTTCGCCGGCGGCCCAGCTAAAGAAAATGGACCCCAATGTGTGGGGCGACCACACGGTGCTAAATCTGGCCGCCCTACCCCCGGCCGAGCGCCGGCAGTTTGAGCAGCTGCCCTCGCGCCGCTACGCCCCTCGGCGCGCCGCCCTGGAGGGCTTGGCCGTAATGGAACCCGACCCCGAGTACATGACCCGGCTATTCAAGGATTTTCGCACCTATGTTATCGAAGCGCCTGCCCACTAGGCTGTTGCTGGGCCTCTACGCCCTGCTGGTGGCCGGCCTGCCGCTGGCCGGGCTGGGCTATGCGCTGCTGGGTAGCCTGGGCATCGTGGGGCCGCTGGCTACCGGCTTCACCGCCCGGCACTGGCAGGTGCTGGGTACCGATGCCGGCCTGCTGAAAGCCGCGCTGTTCAGCCTGTGGATAGCCGGCGTTTCGCTGGCGCTGGCGGTGGGCCTGGCGCTGGCCTTGGTGCTGGGGGCGCAGGCCACGCTGCGGCGGCGGCCGTTTCCGACGCTGCTCTACGTGCCGCTGCTCATGCCGTCGCTGGTGCTGGGCTTTTATTTGTTTCAATTGCTGAGCCGGGCCGGCTGGCTTTCGCGCCTCAGCTTTGGGCTGAGACTCACGCGGGGGGTAGAGGGCTTCCCGGAGCTGGTGCAGGATGCGGCCGGCGCGGGCATTATTTTGGCCCACGTGCTGCTGCTGTTCCCGTTCCTGACCCTGCTTTTTCAGGCCATTTACCAGGAAAGCCGGCTGCCCGACTATGCGCAGCTGGCCCAGACGCTGGGAGCCAGCCTGGGCCAGTTTCGGTGGCGGGTGGCCCTGCCGGTGCTGCTGCGCCGGGCCGCGCCCACGGTGCTGCTCAGCTTCATTGCCACGCTCGGGGCCTACGATATTCCGCTGCTGCTGGGCCGGCCCTACCCCCAGATGCTAAGCGTGTACATTGCCACCCGCCTCCAACGCTTCGACCTGCGCGAGCTGCCGGCGGCCTACCTGGCGGGCTTCCTGGTGGCCGTGGGGCTGCTCGCGCTGATTCTGGTGCTTACCCGCCTCACCCGCCGCCATGCGCTTTAGCTCACGCTCTAAGCTGCTTGCCACGGCGCTGGTGCTGCTGTTTGCGTTGCCGTTTGGGCTGCTGGTGCTGCTGGCCGTGGCCCCGGCCTGGCGTTTTCCGGCCGCCCTACCCCCCACTTATTCGCTAGGTGCGCTGCGCGACCTGCTGGCGGCCGACAGTGAGCTATTGGCCGGCCTGGGGCGTAGCCTGCTGCTGGCCAGCGTGGTGGCCGTAGTGGCTACGGCCAGCGGCTTTTGGCTGGCGCGGGCCGTGTCCCGCGCCGCCCGGCCTGCGCGCTGGGAAGCCCTCAGCTACCTACCCTACGCGCTGCCGCCGGTGCTGCTGGCGGTGCTCATTCAGCCGTTTATTATCCGGCTGCATTTGTCGGGCTCGGTGGGTGGGGTGCTGCTGGGGCTGTTGCTCATCGCTGTGCCCTTTGCCACGCTGCTGCTGCGCAGCTTCTGGACGCCGCAGGCCCGCGAGTACGAGCAGCTGGCCCGCACCCTGGGCTGCACGCCCCAGCAGGCGCTGGGGCGGGTGCTGCTGCCGCTGGCGGGGCCGCTGCTGCGCACGGCGCTGTTCCAGACGTTTTTGCTCAGTTGGTTTGATTTTGGGCTGACTAACTTATTGAGCGTGGGCAAGGTGCGTACCCTCACGGTGCAGGTGTTTACGTATGTGGGTGAAGCCAACGCGCCGCTGGCCGCCGTGGCTTCGCTGCTGCTGCTGCTACCCCCGGCGCTATTGCTGTGGGCTAATAAAAATGCCCTGCTGCGCAAGACTGAGTGAGGGCTTTTGCGCGTAGATAAGCTTAGGAACAGTCAGGCAAAGCGAACAAAAAGAACGTCATGCTGACGAAGGAAGCATTTCGCCCGCCTCGTTGCTGCCGTTGAAATAAGTATCCCGACGATGCGAGCGAGATGCTTCCCTGCGGTCTGCATGACGTTCTATTAGTATTTACTCTCTCCCCTTATCCTTACCCCTCCCTCATGCTGCAAGCCCTCCTCATTTCCAACGGCCTTCAGGGGCTGGAGAAATACTACGTCTCGAACGAGCTGGTGCAGTACACTACCTGCCTCATCACCCAGGATTTCGACCCCGATTTACTACCCTACGACTTGCTGGTGGTGCCCAACGGCTCCGACCACGTGGCAATGCTCAAAATTAGGGACAAGGTGCGGGCTTTTCTGGATGCGGGCCGGGCGCTGGTGTGCTGCGACGGCTTTTTTACGGCCTGGGTGCCCGGCAACCAGTGGGTGATGGACAACTCGCGCCGCACCCAGGACGTGCGCTACGCGCCCGGCACCGACCGCCACCACCTGCTCGCCAACCTCGACCTGGACCAGCTCAACTTCTCGCACGGTATGAGCGGCTGGTGGGCCTGCGGCTACCTCGAGGCCGCGCCGGGGGCCGACGTGCTACTGGCCGATACCTGGCAGCGCCCCGTGGTGGTGCTCGACGAGGTGAGCACCAACGGCCGGCTGCTGCTCACCGCCAGCGGCCCGCTGGCCGACGTAACTTACGCCGGCCGCGCTGATAGCGCCCTGGTTACCTTGTACCGCAACTTTCTGCACCTGCTTGCTACCCCCACCGTTCCCGCTCATGGCTAAGATAGGACTGATTTTCAACGGCGTATGGTCGCACTATGCCGTGGCCACTGCCCCCAAATACCGCGACCTCTACCGCCTACTTTACGTGCACGACCTCTCGGCCGAAGCTGTGGCCGACCTCGACGCGCTGGCCATTCCCTTCCAATCGAACCAGGCGGTGCTAACCGAAAAGAAGGCGATTATCTACGACTTTCTGGCGGCCGGCAAAAAGGTGTTTGTGGAGGGCGACTCGTCGGCAGCCTGGCTCGATGCGCAGTGGGAAGACCGGCCGGTGAACAACTACTGGTGGGTGACGGACCCTACCCGCCCGCCCGTGGCCGATACTGACTACGACCACCCCGTGTACCAGGGCCTGACCCCGCGCCAGGCGTGCTGGCACACCCACGGCGTGTACACTCGGGTGCCGGCCGGGGCCGCTATTATCCAGACCAACGACGGGGGCGACGTCATTACCTGGCAAACTAACTGCTATGGCGGCACCCTGCTGGCCACTACCCTCGACCCCCTCGTGGAGCACGGCGTGCAGCAGATTACCCACCTCGACTACTACGTGGACCGCCTCACCGAGTGGCTGAGCGGCGAGCGGCCGGCGGCCGGCCGCATGACCATCGAGGCGGCGGCCTACGGAGCGGGGGCGCTGGTATGAGCGAGCTGCTGCGCGTGGTGGGCCTTTCCAAGCAGTTTGGCGGGCAGCCGGTGCTGCGCGATGTGTCGCTGACGCTGGCCGAAGGGGAGGTGCTGGCCGTGCTGGGCCGCTCGGGCTGCGGCAAAACTACGCTGCTCAAAATCCTGGCCGGCCTCGAAGCGCCTGATGCCGGCACGGTGCTTTCGCGGGGCGAAAACCTGCTGCCCGTGCCCCCCAACGAACGCCAGATGGTGTACCTCTACCAGGAGCCGCTGCTGTTTCCGCACCTGAGCGTGTTCGAGAACGTGGCCTTTGGCCTGCGCATCCGGCGGGTTGCGCCGGCTGAAATTACCCGGCAGGTGACCGAGCTGCTGGCCGAGCTGGACCTGGCCGCCCACGCTCAAAAAGCCCCGCACCAGCTCTCGGGCGGGCAGCGGCAGCGGGTGTCGTTTGGCCGGGCGCTCATCATCCGGCCGCGCCTGCTACTACTGGACGAGCCCTTTGGCAACCTCGACGCCCAGACCCGCGCCGACATGCAGCAGCTCTTTTTGCGCGTGAGCCGGCAGCACCAGATTACCTCCCTTTTCGTAACCCACGACAGCCGCGAAGCCCTCACCGTGGGCACCCGCTTCGCCTACCTCGACCGCGGCGAGCTAACCAGCTTCGCCGTGGTGGCCGATTTTATCCGCGACCCGCGCACGACTATTGCCGCCGAGCTGTCTTTCTGGGAGAATGTTCAGCAGCAGGCATTTCAGCAGCGAAAATGAGCGTCATGCTGACGCAAGGAAGCATCTCTACCGCTTCGTTGAACAGCGCGGATGAAGCGGCAGAGATGCTTCCTTCGTCAGCATGACGGGCTGATTAGTAGTTAAAAACAAAATAATGAAAACCGACTTCAACCACTGCGAGTCCGTGTACTGGGTCTTTACTCAGCTCTGCAACGATAAGTGCGACCACTGCTACAATAGCTCCGGGCCGCAGGGCACCCGCATCAGCGCCCAGGACTGCCTGCGTATCGTGCGCAACCTGCCCGCTAGTATTGACCGCCTCATCCTCTCGGGTGGCGAGCCGCTGGCCGACCGCGCCAAGCTCTACCTCATCCTCGATGCCGTGCAGGAAAAATATCAGGGCCGCACCCAGGTGATGCTGCAAACCAACGGCGATTTGCTCACGCCCCAAATTCTGGACCTGCTGATTGAAAAGGGCGTGACCCGCTTCGACATCGCCAGCATCGACCGCTACCACAAGCACGCTGGCAGCCGCCTGATGACGCTGGCTGACCTCTTCGAGAGCCGGGGCGTGAACGGCGACGACCACGACCCGCTCATCGAAAAAGACCACCTAGTAGTAGAGGGCCACCGCCTGAGCTGGGGCTACTGGGGAGCCAGCGACGACATGTGGCTGGGCGGCAACTGGGCCCGCGGCCGCGCCCTCGAAAAGGACCTCTGGCTGCGCGACCCCAACCATAATTTCTGTGCCATCCTGTCGGGGGCCAAGGGCTTTTTGGGCGGCACCGACTTGCCCCAGGAAATCAGTATTCAGCTCTGGAAAATCAATCCCTGCTGCCCCGGCACCAAGTTTCCGCTCGGCGATGCCCGCCGCGAACCAGTGGCCGACGTGCTGCTGCGCGCCTCCCAATCCGAAATTATGCAGCGCCTCAACCAGGGCGACCCCTGGAAGATGGGCGAGTCCATTGGCGTGACCGAGGCCCACGCGCTGGCGCGGGGCGAGGAATTGCAGAACGTGTGCCGCTGGTGCGACGAGTTTTTTGAACACCACCCCGAAGCGGCCGTATTGCCGTTGGTCGTGGCCGCGCCGGTCGCGGACGCGTAAGCCTTCTCATTTATGCCTTTCCGCCTGCGGCAAATCTGGCAGCAATTGCGTGAGTCGCTCTGGTTTGTGCCCCTCTTGATGGTGCTGGCTTCGTTGGGGCTGGCTTTCGGGCTGATACAGCTCGACCAAGCGAGCAGCGCCAGCGGCACCCGCCGCCTACCCCTGCTCTTTGGCATCGACGCGGCCGGGGCGGGCGGGATGCTCACGGCCATCGCCGGCTCGATGCTGACGGTGGCGGCGCTCACGTTTTCGCTGCTGCTGGCGGCCATTGCGCAGGTCAGCAACCAGTACTCGCCGCGGGCGCTGCGCAATTTCATGCGCGATTTGGTCAATCAGTTCGTGATGGGCTACTTCGTGAGCGTATTTACCTACTGCCTGGTGGTGCAGGGCACTATTCGGGATAGCCCGGCGGGGCATTTCGTGCCCACCACGGCCGTGCTGGCGGGGCTGCTGCTGGCGCTGGGGGGGGTAGGGGCGCTGCTGTTCTTCATGCACCACGTGGCCGAGTCCCTGCAAACGGGCACCCTGGTGCGGCAGATTGTGACCGAGACGGAAAACCAGATTGGGGAGCTGTTTCCGCACCGCTTCGGGCAGGAGTTGCAAGCCACGGCGCGGCCCGCCGCCGCCGCTTTCGCCGCCGCGCCCGAGGGCTGGTTTGCGGTGTATGCCGAAGCGCCCGGCTACTTGCAGCAAATAGATGCCCAGGGCCTGCTGGCCTGGACCACCCGCCACCGCACGGTGCTGCGCCTCGACGTGCACATCGGTGACTTCGTGGGCACCGGGCAGCGGCTAATGAGCGTGCGCGCCGGCATGGAGCGCGCCGCCACCCCCACCGCCGACTGGCCCGCCGACCTGCTGGGCTACGTGAGCCTGGGCCGCCACCGCAACCCCGAGCAGGACGTGGCCTTCGGCTTGCAGCAGTTGGTAGACATCGCCCTCAAGGCCCTTTCGCCGGCCGTGAACGATACCACCACCGCCATCATGGCCATTGACTACCTGGGCGAGCTGATGGGCCGCCTGGCCCACCGCACTTTCCCCGACGCGCTCCGCTCCGACGGCCAGCACCTGCGGGTGCTGGTGCGGGCCTACGCCTTCACCGATTACGTGTGCCTGGCCTTTGATTTGGTGCGCGAAAATGCCCGCGGCAACCCGGCCGTGCTGCGCCGTCTGCTGCGCGCCCTGGCGCTGGCCGCCAGCCAGGTGCAGGCCCCCCACCGCCAGGCAGCGTTGCGCGAACAAGTGGAGTTGGTCATGGCCATCGCCCAGGGCAGCTTACCCACCGACTATGAGCGCGCCGAAGTGCGGACGTTGTATGAGGAACTGCGCCCGGCCTGGGAGCAGGAAAGGGGGTAGGGGTAAGGCATTACCCTATCGTTACGCGGCGGCCCTGGGCCCGAAAAGCTAGTATCTTGGCAGCTCACTCACCTGGCAGCTCCCTATGGTTCCCACCGCCCCCGCGCCCGCCCTGGCCGTCGAGAAAGACAACAAGCACATCACCAACGGCTGGACGTTCTACGACTGGGCCAACTCGGTGTACCCGCTCGTCATCACCAGCTCAATTTTTCCGATTTACTGGGGTAGCATCACTAAAGAAATTAATCCCACGGACGTGGTTGATTTCCTGGGGTTTAAGGTGCCGGGCTCGTCGCTGCTCACCTATGCCATCTCGGCCTCGTTTCTCATTATCGCGCTGGTCAGCCCGTTTCTGACGTCGCTGGCCGACTACTCGGGGCGCAAGAAGCTGTTTCTGCAAATCTTCTGCTACCTCGGAGCGGCGAGCTGCGCGGGGCTGGCTTATTTTACCAAGGATACGCTGACGCTGAGCACGTTCATCTTCATCGCGGCCACCGTGGGCTTCAGCGGGAGCATCGTTTTTTATAATTCCTACCTGCCCGAAATCAGTTCCGAAGAGAAGTTCGACTCGCTCTCGGCCAAGGGCTTCTCGATGGGCTACATTGGCTCGGTGTTGCTGCTGGTTATTTGCCTCGGCATTATTATGGGGCCGCACATCGCGGGTGGGCCCGCGGGCGTGGCGCTGTTCGGCATGAGTACCGGGGCGGCTACGCGGCTCAGCTTTTTGCTGACCGGTGTGTGGTGGGTAGGCTTCGCCCAGATTCCGTTTTTCACCCTACCCCCCGATACCGGCCGCCCCGCCGATGCCCCCGCCAGCCAGGATGGTTGGCTGCTCAACGGCTTCCGCGAACTGGGTAAGGTCTGGGACCAGCTCAAGCAGCTGCCCAATCTCAAGCGCTTCCTGCTGGCCTACTTCACCTACAATATGGGCGTGCAAACGGTGATGTACGTGGCTACTATCTTCGGCGACAAAGTATTGAAGCTCGATAGTACCTCGCTCATCGTCACTATTCTACTGCTCCAAATCGTGGGTATCCTCGGAGCCTGGCTGTTTGCCAAGCTTTCCGAGCGCATCGGTAACACGCGGGCGCTGAGCTGGGCCGTGTTCATCTGGATGCTTATCTGCATTGCGGGCTACTACGTGCAGGCGGGCTGGAGCTTCTTCGCGTTGGCGGGCGTCATCGGCCTCACGATGGGCGCGGTACAAAGCCTCTCGCGCAGTACTTATTCCAAGATTATTCCCGAGAATACGCCCAACTCGGCCGCGTTTTTCAGCTTTTTCGACGTGGTGGAAAAGTTGGGCATCGTCATTGGCACGCTCTCGTTTGGCCTCATTGGGCAGCTCACGGGCTCGATGCGCAATAGCATTCTCTCGCTCATCGTATTCTTCATCCTGGGGCTGGGCTTTCTGCTCACCCTGCGGGGCAAAAAGCTGCGCGATGACCCCGCCGGTAGTAATTTCCTACCCCCCCCACCCGCCTCGGCCTCAGTCGATATGGGCCGGCCGCAAACCACGTAGGGTGCGGTCAGTTTAATCTACGCATTCCCTACCCCTCCATTCTTCTTGTATGCACACTTCCTCCCTGCAACAAAATATCCTCGACGAGCTAGACCGCGAACTAGTTGTGACGCGCCAGGTGCTGGCGCGCGTGCCCGACGATAAGTTTGACTACCAGCCGCATCCCAAGTCCATGAAGCTCGGCCAGTTGGCTTCGCACATTGTGAACCTGCTGAAATTCAAGCAGCTATTCGTGCAGACCGACCACCGCGACCTCCTCGACCCCAACGCGCCCAAGCCGCCGCCCAGCCCCACCACCACCGCCGAACTGCTAACCCGCTTCGACCAATTCAGCGCCGAACTACGCGCGGCCCTGCGCGCCAGCAGCGACGAGGAGCTGACCGATAATTTTCGCCTGCACCGCGGTGAGCAAACGATGATGGAGCGCCCCAAAGGCGCGGCTCTGCGCATTATGGGCCTCAACCACAGCATCCACCACCGCGGCCAGCTCACGGTGTACCTGCGCCTGCTCGATATTCCGGTGCCCGGCGTGTATGGCCCGAGTGCCGATGAGATGGGCGAGTTTTAGGTCAGTTATCGACTGAATACGAAGAACGTCATGCTGACGAAGGAAGCATCTCTGCTACGTAAGTAATTCTAATGATTAAGGTTAGTTACTCAGCAGAGATGCTTCTTTCGTCAGCATGACCGTTCTTTTTAAGGTTTTGCCTTAAACACCTGCCGACCGCCAATCCAAGTCTGCTGCACTTTTAGGTCGTGCAATTGCTCGTTAGGCGCGGTCATGAGGTCGGTTTTCAGCATGACGAAATCGGCCAGCATTCCGGGTTTTATCTGGCCTTTGCGGCGGTCCTCGAAGGCGGCGTGGGCGGCCCAGGTGGTCATGCCGCGCAGGGCCTGCTGGCGGGTGAGGGCGTTTTCGGACTGGAAGCCGCCGGCGGGGTAGTTCTTGGCATCCTGCCGGGCCACGGCGGCGTGGAAGCCGTAGAGCGGATTAATATCCTCGACCGGAAAATCGGAGCCAAGTGCCACCTGGCCGTATTGCGCTAGCAGCGCCTTATAGGCGTAGGCATCGGGCAGGCGCTGCGCGCCGAGGCGCTCGCCGGCCCAGTACATATCGGAAGTGGCGTGGGTGGGCTGCACCGAGGGCACGATGTGGTACTGGCCAAACTTGGGAATATCCTGCCGGCTCACGATTTGGGCGTGCTCGATACGCCAGC
The DNA here is from genome assembly GCF_020012125.1 of Hymenobacter psoromatis. Classification (NCBI taxonomy): domain Bacteria; kingdom Pseudomonadati; phylum Bacteroidota; class Cytophagia; order Cytophagales; family Hymenobacteraceae; genus Hymenobacter; species Hymenobacter psoromatis. The sequence continues at coordinate 2,969,256 of NZ_JAIFAG010000001.1, read as the reverse complement.
GCCGGTCGGGCTGGCCACGCAGGGCCGCGCCGTAGATGTCCAGTAGCAGCCGGTTGGCCGAGTCGCCGATGGCGTGGGTGTTCATCTGAAATTTGGTGGCCGCCAGCTCCTGCGCGATGGCGCGGTAATAGGCAGGCTTTTGCAGCAAAAAGCCTTTTTCGTGAGGCCGGTCGGTATACGGAGCTAGTAGCGACGCGCCCCGCGAGCCGAGCGCCCCGTCGGCGTAAACCTTGAACGAGCAAATAGTCAGGTTGTCGCTGAAATACGGCCCCCGCGGCAGGTAGTACGCCTTATTTTCGGGGGTAGGGTTCAGCATGGCGTAGAGGCGTAGGTGCAGCTTATCGGCCTTTTGCAAGGCGGCCAGCCGGTCAATATCGGCTTTATCAAGGCCAGCGTCGGCGAGGCTGGTGAGGCCCACGGCCAGGCAGTTTTGCTGGCCGGCCAGCAACAGGGCGTCGGCTTCGGCAGGGGCGGGCTCGGGCACGTGGCTGGCCACGAGGTGCACGGCATTGTCCACGAGCAGGCCGGTGAGGCGGCCCCGCGCATCGCGCCCAATTACGCCGCCGCTGATAGGGGTAGCGGCCGTAATGCCTGCCAAGTCCAGCGCCTTTTGGTTGGCCAGCGCCGCGTGCCCATCCACCCGAATGAGCAGCACCGGCACGCCGGGAAATAGCGCGTCCAGGGTGTCTTTGGTAGGAAAGCGCTGGCCGGGCCAGTCGTTCTGGTCCCAGCCGCGGCCGGTGAGCCAGGCGTCGCCGGGCCGCTGCTGCCGCTGCCGCGCTACTCGTGCCACCGTTTCGGCCCAGGAAGCCGCGCCTACCAGGTTGGCCGAGCGCAGCCCCAGCGAGTAGCGGTAGAAATGGCAGTGCGCGTCGTAAAAGCCGGGGTAGATAAACTGCCCGCCCGCGTCCACCGTTCGCGCCGCCTGGTAGCGGCCCTGCAAGTCGGCCGCGCTGCCCACGGCCACGAAGTGCCCATCGCGCACCGCAAACGCCTGCGCCTTACTAAAAACTGAGTCCACGGTATAAACGGTAGCGTTGGTCACCAGTAAGTCAACCGCCTCACGCTGAGACTGGCAACCGCCAAAACCAAGCGCCAGTCCAAAAGCCAGAGTACTCCCAAGTTTATAAAGTAGATTCATAGTACAAAAGAGTATGCAAAGTTCCTGGCCTATCCTATCGAACAAAGCTAAGCCCGTTCTCGCTAGAGAACGGGCCACGCAAATCATCCACAAAATCCGCGAAATCCGTTAAAGTCCACGCTAATCAGTGGGCTTATTCAAAGCGCATATGCTTCACCGACTCGCCCGAATTCTTCAATTCCAGCAGCGAGTCGATGCCGATTTCCAGGTGCTTACGCACAAAATTAGTAGTCACCTTCGAGTCCGACTCCGCCGTTTTCACGCCCTCGGGGGTCATCGGGTTGTCGCTCACGAGTAGTAGCGCGCCGTGCGGAATGTCGTTCATAAAGCCGCACACAAAAATGGTGGCCGTTTCCATATCCACGGCCAGGGCGCGCACCCGCTTCAGGTAATCCTTGAACTCCTCGTCGTGCTCCCACACCCGGCGGTTGGTCGTGTACACGGTGCCGGTGTAGTAGTCCAACTCGTGCTTCTTAATCATGGAAGACACCGCCCGTTGGAGCCGGAAGGAGGGTAGGGCCGGAATTTCCTTGGGCAGGTAATCATCAGAAGTACCCTCGCCCCGGATGGCGGCAATGGGCAGCACCAAATCGCCGAGTTTAGTCTTTTTCAGCCCCCCGCACTTACCCAAAAAGAGGGCCGCCTTGGGCTTCACGGCCGATAGTAAGTCCATGACTGTGGCCGCCATTGGCGAGCCCATGCCGAAGTTGATAATGGTGATGCCGCCCGCCGTGGCCGACTGCATCGGCTTATCCAGCCCGTGCACTTTCACGCCGAATTGCTCGGCAAACATGGTGACGTAGTTGCTAAAGTTAGTAAGTAGAATGTACTGCCCAAAATCCTTGAGCGCTACCCCGGTATAGCGTGGCAGCCAATTGTTTACGATGTCTTCTTTGGTCTTCATCAGGTGAGTTTTAGTTGAGTTATTTTTTAGCTGTTATTGCGAGCAGAGCGAAGCAATCGCACCAGAACAAGTCGTTCGGGTATTTTTTAGCTGTTATCGCTTCGCTGTGCTCGCAATAACAGCTAAAATAACCGGCAGCCAGAAACAAAAAAGCCGCCTACCCCCTGGGGTACGACGGCACGGCGGGCGCAAAACCAGTGAAACGCGGCTACCCGGCCAGTACCTTTGGAGGTGATGCACGTGCTGGACCTGCCGCCTTTCGAGGCCAAAATTAGGCAAATTTCCGCGGATATTTCCGAAATCTGGGATGAGTTGCGCCGCAAGTACGTGGTGCTGACCCCCGAGGAGTGGGTGCGCCAGCACGTGGCGCACTACCTGATGGCCCACCTGGGTTACCCCCGCGGCCTACTGAGCCTGGAGCGCGGCCACCGTTACAACCAGCGCCAGAAGCGCACCGACCTCGTGGCCCTCGGCCCTGCCGGCCAGCCTCTGCTGCTGGTGGAGTGCAAGCGCCCCACGGTGGCCATTACGCCCGCCGTGGCCCGGCAGGCCGCCACCTACAACCAAACCCTGCGTGCCCCTTTCCTACTGCTCACTAATGGTTTAACGCACTATTGCTGGCGCGTGGACTTCGAGCGGAGCCTGAACGAGCGGCTAGCCGAAATCCCCAGTTATGCGGCGGCCGTGGCCCTAGCTGGGGGGTAGGAAAAAGCCCGCCGGACGCGCGTCCGGCGGGCTTTTCAGCAAAAAGAATAGCGATTGCGGCTTTATACGGCCGCGCCTTCCAAAACAGTTTCCACGTCCACGAAGGGTAAGTCCCAGGCATCGGCCACGCCCTTATATACCACCTCGCCGTGCACCACATTAAGGCCGAGGCGCAGGGCCGAATCGTGGCGGCACGCCTCCTGCCAGCCTTTGTTGGCGAGCTTCACGGCGTAGGGTAGGGTGGCGTTGGTGAGGGCCAGGGTGCTAGTGTAGGGCACCGCGCCCGGCATGTTGGCCACGCAGTAGTGCACCACGTCGTCGATGATGAAGGTCGGGTTTTCGTGGGTGGTGGGGTGGCAGGTTTCGATGCAACCCCCTTGGTCCACGGCCACATCCACGACCACCGTGCCGGGGCGCATGGTCTTGAGCATGTCGCGGGTGATAAGGTGCGGGGCTTTTGCCCCCGGAATCAGCACCGCGCCCACGATGAGGTCGGCGGTTTTAATGGCTTCGCGGATGTTGTACTCATTCGAGTACTGCGTCACCACGTTCTTGGGCATGAAATCGTCCAGTTCGCGCAGGCGGTTCAGGTTGATGTCCATGATGGTAACCTGCGCGCCGAGGCCGGCGGCCACCTTGGCGGCCTGCGTGCCCACGATGCCCGCGCCCAGCACCAGCACGTGCGCCGGCTTCACGCCGGGCACGCCGCCCAGCAGAATGCCGCGGCCCTTGAGGGGTTTTTCCAGGTATTTTGCGCCTTCCTGCGGGGCCATGCGGCCGGCCACCTCGCTCATCGGAATGAGCAGGGGTAGGGCGCGCGAAGGCAGCTCCACCGTCTCATAAGCCAGGCACACGGCCTTGCGCGCAATCATGGCGTGGGTCAGCTCCTCGCCGCTGGCAAAGTGGAAGTACGTGAACAGCAGCTGGTTCTCCTTAATGAGCGGGTACTCCTCGGCAATCGGCTCCTTCACCTTGATAATCATCTCGGCCTGCCCGTATACGTCGGCGATGGACGGTAGCAGCAGCGCGCCGGCCTGCTCGTACTCCGCGTCGGTGAAGCCCGAGCCTTCGCCCGCGCTCGCCTGCACCAGCAGCGAATGGCCGTGCTTACGCAATTCGGCCACGCCGGCGGGCGTCAGGCCCACCCGGTTTTCATTGTTTTTAATTTCCTTCGGAACGCCGATAATCATGGGGTAGGAGGGGGGAAGAGATAGGGGAAAAACGCTCTGCAAAGATACAAGCCAGCTGGAGCGTAAAGTTTCCTTTCGCCCCTATTCAGCTAAGCTGAGCAGGCCCGGCAGGTCGAGCGGATGCGTATACATGGTCAGCTTACCGTCGGAGGAGGTGGGCCACTCGGCGCGGGGGCGGTCCCAGTACAGCTCCAAGCCGTTGCCGTCGGGGTCATCGAGGTAAATGGCCTCGCTCACGCCGTGGTCCGAGGCTCCACTCAGGGGGTAGCCCGCCGCCAGCAGGCGCTTGGTCACGGCCGCCAGCCCGGCCCGCTCCTGGTACAGGATAGCGGCGTGGTAGAGGCCCGCTACCCCCTCGCGCGGGGCGGGCTGGCCGCCCTGGCTGTGCCAGGTATTAAGCCCGATGTGGTGATGGTAGCCATCGGCCGATAAAAATGCGGCCGTGCCCATGTCCAGCATCACTTCAAAACCCAGCAGGTCGCGGTAAAAAGTCAGGGCGCGTTTTAGGTCCGTGACCTGCAAGTGGATGTGGCCGATACTGGTGCCGGCCGGTACGGTGTAAGCGTTGGCGATGGGGGAGGGGGTAGGGTTCATAGGAGGAAGATAAAACGTTAGATAAAAATAATGTACCTACATTGGTTAATAATCAAGCCAAAAAAAAGCTCTGCCGGTTTGGCAGAGCTTTTAAGGTACGTAAGAAAACGCTGCACAAGGTTTTCGCAGTGCGCCTCAAGGCCCTTGGCAAAATGCTCAGGGCGCGGCGCGAAAAACCAGGCGAGGCTGCGGGCCCTGCGGCGCATAGAGCCGCAGCGTATCGTGGCTGATGGCGTAGCGGCTGGTTTGGGGCAGCGCCGCCAGGTAGCGGCTGGCCACGGTGGGGCTGGTGCAGCCGCCCTTCGTCGTAGAAAGTTGATTAATAGTGAGTTGCTGCGAGCCGCTGCCCAGCGCAAACTGCCCCTGAATGGCATCGCACGTCGCCAGGCCTAGCAATTGATTGCCGGTCGCCGCGAACTGGATGTACGAATTATAGTCGTAGGAATAGCTTGACAGCGCTATGGGCGTAGCGTCTATCTGCACTAGCGCCCAGCGGGTGCCTACCAGTCCTGGGGTGGGGGTAGGGGCCGGCTCAGTGGTGCGGTGCTGGCAGCTCCCGAGTAAGGTGGCTGCTAAGAATAGGATAAGCTTTTGGTTCATAGGGATTTTGTTTGAGTAGAATGAGGGAACTACTATCACAATAATACTCATGCAAAACGCATTATCCTAGCGGGCGAAGCGCAGCAATTACATCCAAACGATACCCACGTCCATCGTGCTGGGGCGATTGCCGCGCTACGCGCGCAATAGCGAATAGTTGGGGCTACTTAAACGGCACCGACGCTCCGCTTTCCTTCACTAAACTCGTGGGCACCAGGCTCTTCACCACATCGGCCTTGAGGGTCAGCTTGGCGTCGCCGCGTGGGTCGTTCGAGTCCAGGGTGACGACCTCAGCCAGCGCGCCGGTGCCGCGCGGGGCGTACACCAGCTCCAGCACGGCGCGCTGGCCGGGCTTGATGGCGGCCGGTACCGTGCGGAAACCCACGCAGTAGCACGACGAAGTTAGCGTGCCCAAAACCAGGTCTTTCGGCCCGGTGTTGCGCACGGTGAGGTGGGCCACCGGCTGCTGCCCAGCCTCGATGCGGCCGAAATCGTAGGTGGCTTTTTCCAGCGTCAGGCGGGGCGTGGCGGCTAGCTGGGCGGGCGTGAGGCTGGCCCGAATCTCCTCCTTACTCAGCACCGTACCCTTGAGGCTGAGGACTTTGCTACCCTCGGTGGCGTTGCTCATCACGGTCACGGTTTTGGCAAACACGCCGGGGCGGCCAGCGCTGTTATACACCGCCTTGATGACGCCCGAGTGGCCCGGCAGCACCGGCGCTTTGGTCCACTCCGGGGTGGTGCAGCCGCAGCTAGCCTGGGCATTGGCAATTACAACGGGCTGATTACCGGTATTTTTAAACTTAAATTCGTGAGTGGCCATCGTGCCCTCGGGCACCTTACCAAAGTCGTGGTCAGTGGTTTCAAACGTGAGCACGCCCTGGGCGCGGGCGGCCAGCGCCAACAGGCACAGCACAAGGGTAGAGGCAAAGCGCATAACAGCAGGTAAAAATCAGGCCCTGACCGGAGTCATTGGCCGGAGTAACAAATACTTAACCCCAATCCGTGGGGCGGCTGAGACAAATATACGGCCCGCCCCCAATCGATTTCGTAAATTTGCACCCTCGCCCTACCCCCTTTCCCACCCACCCACTTCTTATTTCCACGCATTATGTCAGAGACGCTGCTCGCCCCGGCCGAAGTTTTGCCCGCTACGGCCGCCCCGCCCTTGTCGCTCTCGCAAGCCGAGCTGCTCGATGACTACCGGCTCGGCTGGGAAAGCCGCCACGCCTCGCTGGCCGGCCGCCGCGAGGTGTTTATGGGCAAGGCCAAATTCGGTATCTTCGGCGATGGCAAAGAGTTGCCGCAGCTGGCGATGGCGCGAGTGTTTGCGAAAGGCGATTTTCGGGCCGGCTACTACCGCGACCAGACCTTCATGGTGGCCATCGGGGAGCTAACCTGGCAGCAGTATTTTGCGCAGCTCTACGCCCACGCCGACGCGGAGGCCGAGCCCAGCACCGCCGGCCGCGCCATGAACGGCCACTTCGGCACTCGCCTGCTGGACGACGATGGCCAGTTCCGGCCCCAGACTTCGACCAAGAATTCCTCAGCCGACATCTCACCCACCGGCGGCCAGATGCCGCGTCTCGTGGGCTTGGCCTACGCTAGCAAGCTCTACCGCCAAAACCCCGAGCTGCACCAGTTTACCGATTTTTCGGTGAATGGCAACGAGGTGGCTTTCGGCACCATCGGCAACGCCAGTACCTCAGAGGGCGTGTTTTTTGAGGCTATAAATGCCGCTGGTGTGTTGCAGATTCCGCTGCTGATGTCGGTCTGGGACGACCACTACGGCATCTCGGTACCGGCTGAATACCAGACGACCAAGCAGAGTATCTCGGCCATTCTGGCCGGCTTCCAGCGCGAGGGAGAGAACCAGGAAGGCTTCGAGATTTTTGTAGTGCGCGGCTGGGACTACCCCGCCCTAGTGGATACTTACCAGCGCGCCGCCGCCGTGTGCCGGGCGCAGCACGTGCCAGTGCTCGTCCACGTCACGGAGGTGACGCAGCCGCAGGGCCACAGCACCAGCGGCTCGCACGAGCGCTACAAGCCCAAAAGCCGCCTCACCTGGGAGGAGCAGCACGATTGCCTGACCCACTTCCGCGAGTACCTGCTCACCGAGGGGGTAGCCACGGCCGACGAGCTGGCTCAAATCGAGAAAACGGCCGCCGCCACCATCAAGCAGGCGCGCACCGCCGCCTGGTCCGCTTTTTTCGACCCCATTCAGCAAGAGCGCGACGAGGCGCTAGTAGTGCTGAACAAGCTGGTGGCCGAAGCCGGCGCGGAAAACCAGCTCGCCGAGCTGGTCAACAGCCTGAAAACCAACGTAACGCCCATTCGGGCCGACATTGTGCGGACGCTGCGCCGGGCCCTGCGCCAGGTGCGCGGCGGTAGCAAGCGCAGTGCCGGCCGCCGCGCCGCGTTGCAGCTGCTGGAGCAGTGCGAAGCCGAAAACGCCGACCGCTACAACTCCTACCTCTTCAGCCAAAGCGCGGAGGCAGTGGGTAATATTGAAGAAATTCCGGTGCAGTACGCCGCCGACGCGCCCCTCGTGGATGGCCGCGAGGTGCTGCAAGCCTGCTTCACGGCCAACTTCAGCCGCGACCCACGCATCTTTGCCATCGGGGAGGACGTGGGCCAGATTGGCGACGTGAACCAGGCCTTCGCGGGCTTGCAGGAGAAATTCGGCGAGCTGCGCGTGACTGATACTGGCATCCGGGAGGCCACCATTGTAGGGCAGGGCATTGGGGCGGCGCTGCGCGGCCTGCGGCCCATTACCGAGATTCAATACCTTGATTATCTGCTCTATGCCATTCAGGTGCTGAGCGACGACGTAGCCTGCTTGCAGTACCGTACCAAGGGCGGGCAGAAGGCCCCGCTCATCGTGCGCACCCGTGGGCACCGCCTGGAGGGCATCTGGCACTCGGGCTCGCCGATTCAGCTCATTCTCGGGGCCATCCGCGGAATCCACCTGTGCGTGCCGCGCGACATGACCCAGGCGGCGGGCTTCTACAACACGCTGCTGCGCAGCGACGAGCCGGCCATCGTCATTGAGTGCCTCAACGGCTACCGCCTCAAGGAAAAGCTGCCCGCCAACATCGGCGACTTCACCCTACCCCTCGGCCGGCCCGAGGTGCTGCGCGAAGGTGCGGACCTGACCATTGTCACCTACGGCTCGATGTGCCGCATCGTGCTGGACGCCGCCCAGCAGCTGGCCGAAGTCGGCATTTCGGCGGAAGTCATGGACGTGCAGACGCTCCTACCCTTCGATACCGACCAGTTCATCGCCGACAGCCTGCGCAAAACCGGCCGCGTTATCTTCGCCGATGAGGACCTGCCCGGCGGGGGCACGGCTTACCTGATGCAACAGGTACTCGATGGCCAGAACGCCTACCAGCTGCTCGATTCCGCGCCGCGCTGCCTTGCCGCCCACGCCCACCGCCCGCCCTACGGCTCCGATGGTGACTACTTCTCCAAGCCCAACGCGGAAGACGTATTCGATATGGCCTACGATATAATGCGCGAAGCCGAGCCGGCTAAGTTTCCGGCTATTTATTGAGAGTAGACTAGAAGTAAGACACAGAATAACGTCCTGCTGAGCTTGTCGAAGCAGGACGTTATTCTGTGTCTTACTTCCCTTTAAAGCTTCGGAATAACGATGCTGTCGGTGCGGATAACATTGCTCACGTGCAGGGCGCGGTCGGCAATGCTGACGTCGAAGCGCACCACGTCGCCAGCATTGAAGTAATCGCCGCGGCCAAAGGCGAATGTGCGGGTCAGTGTACCTTTAATGGGAGCCGTTTTACTGTCTGTCAGGCCCGTAATATGATCAAAGCGAGCATTAAAGGTGCCGGGTGCGGCTGGTGTATTATTATACTGCAATATAGGAACTACATACGTGGTAGTACCAACATACTTTACAGTAGGTTCAATGAAGTAATTATTGTTAAATAAACTAGGATAAGTGTATGGGGCTACTTTACTCTCATCCCCACTCAACCCCAGGTCGCCGTCGCCATCCTGGTAATTAATGGTAATGTAGACGGAATCAATGGATTGCCCCCCCGGAACGGTAGATTTAAAGCTGCTCACCCGCACGTTATTGTTGCTGATAGAGGGAGTGGTCGAATAGTCGGGTGCTTGCAGGCAGCCGCCCAGCCCGGTCGCCAGCAGCGCCAGCCCACTTAGCGAGCAAAATAGTCGAAAAGATTTCATGTGTGAACGCAGTCAAAAAGAGTGTCTTCGGCCCTGCCTACCCTGCCCTTCGGGCCAGCTTAGCCAACGAGAAGGGCCAACGTTTGTTGTGCCCCGGTAAAGGTAAGCCGCCCGCCGCTAGCTACGGCCAGCGCTTATTTTGCCTAACCTTTGCCGCTTGCTATGAGTTTCCGCACTGCTTTTCTAGGGCCCGATTATCGGACTCTTATCCGCCTAAAACCCGCTGACTTTGCCGCCGCCGCGCTGCAACTGTTTCGCTACCAGGCCGCGCACTGCCCGCCCTACGCGGCCTACCTGGCCGGCCTGGGCCGCGACCCGGCCGCCGTGGGGGGGGTAGGGGACATCCCGTTTCTGCCCATCGAGTTTTTCAAAACCCAGGACGTGCGCACCGACCCTGCCGCCTGGCAGCCACAAGAAGTGTTTCGCAGCAGTGGCACCACCTTGCAGCAGCGCAGCCGCCACCTCGTGCGCGACCCCGCCCTGTACCGCGCCAACGCGGCCGCCATTTTCGAGGCCGCCTACGGGCCGCTTACGGACTGGGCGTTTCTGGCCCTGCTACCCTCGTATCTGGAACAAGGTGAGTCGTCCCTGGTGGCCATGGTGGCCGATTTTGCCCAGCGCTCGGGGCAGGCGCAGCCGGCGTTTTTCCTGCGCGACCACGCCGGCCTGCTGCGCGCGCTGGCCGAAGCGAAAGCGCAGCCCGGCCGCCGCGTGCTGCTCTTCGGCGTCACCTACGCCCTGCTCGACCTGGCCGACGAACTCGGCTCTATCCCCGAATTGCAGGACGTAACTCTGCTCGAAACCGGCGGCATGAAGGGCCGCCGCCGCGAAATGATACGCGAGGAGCTGCACCAGGAGCTGCATGTCGCCTTCGGCCCCGCGCCCATCCACTCCGAATACGGCATGACCGAGCTGCTGAGCCAAGCATACTCGCCCGGCGCGGGCCTCTTCTACTGCCCGCCCCAGATGCGCGTGCTGCTGCGCGACCCCGCCGACCCGTTCTCCGCTTCCGAAACCCGCCCCGAAGGTGCCATCAACGTCATCGACTTGGCCAACGTGGACAGCTGCGCCTTTGTCGAAACTAAAGACCTGGCGCGGCGGCATCCCGGCGGCGCGTTTGAGGTGCTGGGAAGGATGGATAATTCGGATATTCGGGGGTGCAGCCAGCTGGTTTGATTCCATTTGTCCTTGCGAGCGCAACGAGGTGGAGCGCGGCAATCTTTCCTAATCGTTGAATTATTAACTCCAACGGCAAGGAAAGATTGCCGCGCTCCACCTCGTTGCGCTCGCAAGGACAAATGGGTTTACTTCCCCGCAAATGCCTTCGCGTCCGCGTCAGTAATGGTGTCGTCGCTCATAATGACCAGGCGCTCGACCACGTTGCGCAGCTCGCGGATGTTGCCGCGCCAGTCGAGGCCCTGGAGGTAGTGCAGGGCGCTCTCCGAAATTTTCTTGGGCTTGTTGCCGTAGTCGGCAGCGATGTCCTGCAAGAATTTTTGTACCAGTTCCGGGATGTCCTCGCGCCGGTCGTTGAGGGCCGGTACTTTAATGAGAATCACCGACAAGCGGTGGTACAAATCTTCGCGGAAATTCTTATCGGCGATTTCCTGAAGCAGATTTTTATTGGTGGCGGCCAGCACCCGCACGTTCACCGTAATCTCCTTTTCGCCGCCTACCCGCGTAATTTTATTTTCCTGCAAAGCGCGCAGCACTTTGGCCTGGGCCGAGAGGCTCATGTCGCCGATTTCGTCCAAGAAGAGCGTGCCGCCGTCGGCCTGCTCAAACTTGCCAATGCGCTGCTTTATAGCCGAAGTAAACGAGCCTTTTTCGTGCCCAAATAACTCGCTCTCAATTAGTTCAGAAGGAATAGCGGCGCAGTTAACTTCCACCAGCGGGCCGTTGGCGCGGGGACTAAGCTGGTGCAGCTGCCGAGCCACCATTTCCTTGCCCGCGCCGTTGGGGCCGGTGATGAGCACCCGCGCATCAGTGGGCGCGACCTTCTCAATGGCCTTGCGCACCGCCCCGAGCGCGTCGGAGCCGCCAATCATCTCGGAGCCTTTGGTGGTGGCAAGCTTCTTCTTGAGGGTTTTGGTTTCAGAAGTTAATTTACTGCGTTCCAGGGCGTTGCGCACCGTTACGAGTAGGCGGTTGAGGTCGGGCGGCTTGGGTAGGAAGTCGAAGGCACCTTTCTTAGTGGCTTCCACGGCGGTTTCGATGTTGCCGTGGGCCGATACCATGATGAACGTCGCGTCGGGGGCCAGGGTACGGGCGCGCTCCAGTACTTCGAGGCCGTCCATCTTGGGCATTTTAATATCGCAGAGTACCACGTCGTACTTCTGCTGAATGAGCAGGTCGAGCCCCGCTGGCCCATCCTCAGCCTGGTCCACCTGGTAGTCCTCAAACTCCAGTATTTCCTTGAGGGTGTGGCGGATAGCCTTTTCGTCGTCGATGATGAGAATGCGGGGCATGGAACAGTTCAGAATTCGTTTGTCATTGCGAGTGTAATGACAAACGGGTTTATATAAAAAGGCGGCTGCCTCCGAAGAAGCAGCCGCCGAAATTACGCAGTGCGCCGATAAGCCGGGTTCTGTCCGCCCCGAAGTTTCCCTCGGGTCGGCCCCACCATTTATCTAGGCCCGCCATCGCTGACGGGCTCCAGCGACCTACCCGCGAACCCGGACGGGCCGCCCGGTGCCGGCCGCCCGAAGGCCGCCTGCACGTTCGCTTATTTGGTCTTGCAACCCCTGAGGTTTACCCAGCCGGCATGGTCACCCAGCCGCTGGTGCGCTCTTACCGCACCTTTTCACCCTTACCGGTTTTTCATTTAACAATTGTCAATCAACATTTAACAGTCGTTCAATCAGCGCATTTTGCGCAAGCCGAACGACTGTTAATTGATAATCGTTAAATGAAAAACCGGCGGTTATTTTCTGTGGCACTGGCTGTCCTGGCCCGGTTGGCCAGTCCTACCCGTTAGGTAGCAGGGTGCCCTGCGTAGCCCGGACTTTCCTCCCCGCCCGCATTTGCGTTGGGCGCGGCGGTGGGGTGGCGCACTGCGGGGCAAAGGTACGCGCTAGCGGGTTGGGGGTAATAATTCTTCGTGCGGGGGGCTGAACGTATCGAGTAGTGCGCCCGCCTGGCGGGCCACCACGCCGTGCGGCACGTTGGGGGCGGCGTAAAACGTGTCGCCGGTCCGCAGAATGCGCGTTTCGTCGCCCACCGTCACCGTAAACTCACCGCTCTCGACGTAGGAAATCCGGCTCTGCGGGTGTTGTTGCAGTGGGCCCAGCGCCCCGGCCTCAAACTCCGACTTCACCAGCATAAGCTCTTGGTTAGTAGCCAGCAAGCTACGGCGGATGCCGGGGCCGGCGGGCTGCCAGGTAAGGTCGGTAGCGGGATGAAAAGCGGTGGTGAAAGCGGGCATAGCAGGGAAAAGCGGGCGAGTACCTTCTACGGTACCCACACCAAGTGGTTAGCTTGTAGCGTTTGTTCGCCATCCCAGCGGTAGCCTACCAACTGGCCGCCCTTAGCCACACTGTAGTCGAGGCACACGGCGTGGGGCTGCAAAATAACGGGCTCACCGCGCAGCCAGTAATGGCCAAAAAATACCGGCTTCTCGTCGTGGTAATACCACGGGTCGAGCTTGGTCGCCGCCACGGGCCGGCCGCGCAATTCGGGCAGGTCTTCGAGGTAATACTCGTGGTAGGCGGCGGCCGTGGCGGGGTTTTGCCACCAGCGCGTGCGCATCAGCTCGCGGCGGTGGCCGTCTTTATCGGCAAACGACAGCCCGCCCGGCAGCCGCACCTCGCGGCCCTTGAGCGTGACTTCCACCGCTTCGTATTCGGGGCTGCCGCGCCGGCTGGCCCGCAGCATAAAGTCGGGCGTGAGGCGCAGCTCGGGCAGCTCGCGGCGCAGGTACACCACGTGGCGCGGCTCCCAGCAGGCGTGCACCGCGCGCAGGCCGGGCAGCTCCAGCAGCAGGGGTAGGGTCTGGAACCACGCCAGGTAATCGAGCCACTCGCGGTACAGCTCGGGCGTGCTAAACTCCTGGATGGTAGCCCAGTGCTGCTTGATGTGCCAGGGCCGGTGCGGCCGCAGGTAGCCACCGGCCGGGTCCTTCTGCCAAAACGCCAGCGCATTATATTCGTGGTTGCCCAGAATAGCCAGCGCCGCGCCGCCCGCCACCATGCCGCGCACCAGCTGCAGCGTTTCCCGGATTTTTGGGCCGCGGTCCACGTAATCCCCCAAAAAAATAACCTGCCTACCCCCCGCGTGGCGCGGCACACCGGCCGCGTCGGGCCGGTAGCCGAGGTGGTGCAGCAAGGCCCGCAGCTCGTCGGCGTGGCCGTGAATATCGCCGATGAGGTCGTACATGGAAGATGAAATTAGGTAATGGCCTCGTTCCTGAAATAGAAAAACCACAAAAAAGAACGTCATGCTGAGCTTGTCGAAGCATCTCTATTAAACGATACCCGGACGGTACGGTAGAGATGCTTCGACAAGCTCAGCATGACGTTCTTTTTTGATTTTACTGACTTCCTAAATAGCTTTCTATTTAAAACCGCAAGCCAATATTTGTTGACCTGCACTAAAATCGTATTCCGCGTGCCAGTAATGAACATCATTAATAAGCCTATGCGTAACATCAGAGGGCAGTAGGTAAACTTGGCTGAACTTGCGTTGGAGCATAATGAATAATTCGCACGTAGGTGGCCAAGCACTGACTTCCAAAATAGTATTACCTGCCGCTAGTTCAGCGTCAAGAATAGCTTGCAACGACGACACTAATTGGAGCATACCGACTGCTACTTCAGCCGCACCAGCGTAGCCCCATACCCAAACTTCTCTTTCTGGGCTTCCTCAAAGAATTTAATATCCTTGTTGCGGCTCAGCTGGCGGTGGATTTCCTTGCGCAGCGTGCCGTTGCCGGCCCCGTGGATGAAGATGATTTCGTGCATGTTGGTGGCCAGGGCGCGGCTCAGCGCATCCTCAAAGGCATCGAGCTGGAGGCGCAGCGCGGCGGTGTTGCTGAGGCTTTCCGCACCCTCGGCGCGCAGGGCTTCGAGGTGCAGGTCGAACTCGTGGGGCGGGGCCACCAGAGCTTCGGCCGGACGGGGGGGGGTAGGGGCCAGGATGGCTGGCACGGGCGCGGGCTTGTCGCCGCCTAGCGCCTGCTGCAGGGTGCTGGCTTGCTTGGCATCGAGCACCGGCGGGGGGGTAGCAGCTTCGAGGGCAGCCTCGGCCTGGGCCAGTTTCTCGGGGGTGAGGGCCGGCGCGGGGCGTTCATCGAGCTGAAACAGGTAGGCCTCCTTGCCAATAACCGGCGCGGGCCGGCGGCTGGTGTAAAACGTGGTGGCCTTGAACGACTGGCGCTTGGTGAGCAGGTCGTAGGCGGCATCGCTGTTCAGCTTAAAATTCAATAGCTGAAACACTACGGCGGGCCACTGCTCGAAGTCCTTGAGGTGCAGGTGGGCCAGCGGGGCGCTGGCGGCCTTGGCCTTCAGCTGGCCGGTAGCCAAGGCGCGGTACTTGCCCGCGCGCTCTTCGCCGTAGGTGAAGACTACTTCGGCTTCGGTGTTATTGAGCAGGTGCAGGGCCAGCAGCTCGGGGGCTTGGTGCACCAGCGCCAGGTAGAGGCCCTTGGCAGCGGGCGGGGGGGGAGTGGCGGCTGGCCGCGGCGGCATGGCGGCGCTGGGGCCGCCGACCGGCCGGCCGGCGGGGGTAGGGGCCGCCGGCGCGGGCCCGCTGGCGCGCGGGGCCTTAAGCTGGCCACCCTGGGGCTTGTTCTTTTTGCTGCCGGTAACGGGGCGGGTGGCTTCGGGGGCGGGCCGGCGAAACGCCTGGCCCTCCTCGGCGGCCACGAGCACCAGCTCGCGCCGCAGCACCGGAATGGTGAAGTCGTTGTCGATGGCTACTTCCACCAGCTCACTGTCGAGCAGGCGGGTAATAATTCCTTCTTCAGTGCCCGTGAGCAGGCGTACTCTATCTCCTACATTCATAATCTACGGCTTTTGGCGAATCGTACAAAGTACGCGCCGGAGCCGCGAAAGGCTGCCGGCCGGATGAGGGCCGATGCGGAAACGGGCTAAAATCAGCCCTGCCGGGAGCGCAAACGTTTGGGGAAGCTTCGTAAAAAAATCTAAGAATTTCACTTAAAATGCGTACGCTGTGATAGTATCTTAGCCAGATACTCGCAAAAACGACGCCTCTCCGCTCGTTTTCCCCGTTTTCCCCACCCATTTTATGATGAAACCTCGACTCCGCGGGCAGTGGCTACTGGCTTTGCTGCTGGTGCTGGGCTGGGCCTCGGCGGCCCAGGCGCAGGTCACGGCCAACCCGACTCCGTTTACTGACGCTACCCCCGTTACCCTCACCTACGACGCCACCCAAGGTAACGCGGCGCTCAACAACTTCGCCGGCGATGTCTACATCTGGACCGGCGTAGTTACGAGTAGCGCCACCGGCACGGGCTGGACTTACGTCAAGAGCCCCACCTTCGGCCAGGCCGACCCGGCGGCCAAGATGACGCGCAGCACCACTAACCCTAATCTCTACACCATCACCTTCACGCCGCGCACCTTCTACGGGGTGCCGGCTGGCACGCCCATCTACCGGCTGGGCATGATTTTCAAGGATGCGGCCGGCGCTACGGTGGGCCGCACTACCAGCGGCGGCGACATTTTTGTGGACGTGGCCCAGGATGCCTTCAACCTGCGCTTTGCCAGCCCCGGCGGCGCGCCACCCTATTACTTTCCGCAGAATACGGCCACCAACGTGACCGTGACCACCAATACGGCGGCCACTATTACGCTGTTTCTTAACGATGTGCAGGTGGCGCAGCAGGCCAACGTGACGACCCTCACGGCCCCGGTGACCCTCACGGCGGCCAGCGGCACGCTCAAGGCCACGGCTACCAGCGGGGCCAATACGGCTACTATTCAGGCGGCGGTGCAGGCCTACCCCCCCGTGACGGTGGCGGCGCTGCCGGCTGGGGCCAAGGCCGATGGCATTACCTATATTAACGGCGGTACGTCGGCCATTCTAACCCTGACGGCCCCGCGCAAGCAGTTTGTGTACGTGGTGGGCGACTTCAATAACTGGCAGCCCACGGCGGCCGGCTTCATGCAACGCACTACGGCCGGCAGTCCCACTTCCCTCAGCGACCCGGCCTCGGCCGTCGACGCGGCCAGCGGGCGCTGGTGGGTGCAGGTAGATGGCCTCACGCCCGGCACCGAATACGCCTACCAGTTTTTGGTAGATGGCCAGTTGCACGTGGCCGACTCGTACTGCGGTAAAATTTTGGACCCTGGTAATGACGCGGGTATTCCGGCCAGCACTTACCCCAGCCTGGTGGCCGCCTACCCCACCGGCAAGGCCACGGGCATCGTGTCGGTGCTGCAGCCCGGTAAGGCCGCTTATACCTGGACGGTCACCAACTTCCAGCGCCCGGCCCGCCCCGACATGGTAATTTATGAGCTACTGGTGCGCGACTTCGTGGCCGCCCACGACTACAACACCCTGCGCGATACGCTCAATTACATCCAGCGCCTGGGCGCGAACGTGATTGAGCTGATGCCGATTAATGAGTTTGACAACAACGAAAGCTGGGGCTACAACCCGAGCTTCTACTTTGCGCCCGACAAGTACTACGGTACTCAAGATGCCCTGAAAGCATTTATTGACGAGTGCCACCGCCGTGGCATCGCCGTGGTGCTGGATATGGTGCTCAACCACTCGACCGGCAACAGCCCGATGGTGCAGCTCTACGGCGATATTTCGAGCGGCCCCACGGCTGATAACCCGTGGTTTAATACGATGGCCCCGCACCCGTACAGCGTCTACAACGACCTCAACCACGAGAGCCCTTACACCCGGCTCTTTAGTAAGAACGTCATCCAGTTCTGGCTCCAGGAATACCACGTGGATGGCTACCGCTTCGACCTGGCCGGCGGCTTCAGCCAAGTACCTAAGACGGAGGCCAATTACAGTGACTACGACCAGAGCCGCATCAACATCTGGAAGGACTACTACACCTACCAGATGAGCGTGGATAATACCTCCTACCCCATTCTGGAGCACTTCCCCAACTACAATGCGGACCCCACCAAGGACGAGGGTAAGGTGCTGGCCGACTACGGCATGATGCTCTGGGACAACCAGAACTACAACTACACTCAGGCCGCGATGGGCTACGACCAGGGCTGGGACCTGAGCTACGGCTACTACGGCAACCAGGGGGGTAGGGGCTGGAACGAGCCCAACGCCGTGACCTATATGGAAAGCCACGATGAGGAGCGGATGCAGTTCAAGAACATCACCTACGGCAACAGCAGCGGCGGCTATACCACCAAGGACCCGGCCACCGGCCTCAAGCGCGATGAGCTGGCGGCGGCGCTCTTCTTCACCCAACCCGGACCGCGCCTGGTGTGGCAGTTTGGCGAGGTGGGCTACGACATCAGCATCGACCAGAACGGGCGCACTGGCGACAAGCCCATTCTCTGGAACTACTACCAGGAGCCCAACCGCCGCCACCTCTTTGATACCTACCGCGCCCTCATTGCCCTGAAAAAGCAGCCGGCTTTTGCCGCGCCCACCGCCTACGTGCAGAACCTGAGCGGCCCCGTAAAAACCATCAGCCTCACCGGGGCCGACCTGAGCGTGGTGTCCTACGGCAACTTCGGCGTGGTGGCGACCACGGCAACGGTTAATTTTCCGGCCGCTGGTACCTGGTACAATTACCTCGACGGCACGCAGCTGAACGTGACCAGCGCGGCCGTGCCCCTGAGCTTGCAGCCCGGCCAATATGCCGTGTACACCAGCCGCAAGCTGACCGTGCCGGCTGGCACCACCCTGGCCACCCGCGCCCCGCAAACGGCCGCCTTCGACCTGAGCCTGGTGCCCAACCCGGCCGCCGGCACCACTACCCTCACCTACGCGCTGCCCACGGCCGCCACCGCCACCATCGCGGTGCAAAACCTGCTGGGCCAGACCATCCGCCAGCTGCCGGCTGCCCGGCAGGCGGCCGGGGCGCAGGCCCAGGCGCTGCCGCTGCTGGGCCTCGCCCCCGGCGTGTACCTGGTGCGCCTGCAAGCCGACGGCCAGACCCAGACCGCCCGTTTACTGGTGCAATAACACTGGCCCGGCGGACACCCCGCGGCGCGGGTGCCCGCCGGGCCAGTGTTGGAGTTGTATTCGGCGTGTGTGAGTATTTATTGGCAGAAAAATTTGTTAAAATTTTTAAGCTATTCAGCAATAATTCAGAAGGTTAGCCTTAGATTTACCTCAGTGGCCCGCTAGCGCGGACGGCTGGTATTTTTTCACTTTTCCCCACCCATTTTTTCATCTCATGAAAAAAATCTTTACTCTCGCGGCCGCCAGTGCGCTGGCTACCGCTTCCCTCGGCGCGCAGGCGCAGGCAGCCGTTGACGGCGTGTTGAACACCGCCGAAACGAGCGGCACGGCTACTACCGGCCATTACGTGCTACTCGGGCAGTACCCCTACGTGCACAACTTTGGCCCCTGGGGGCTGCTGTCGATGTACGGCGCTAACACGCCTTCCAAAGTGCAGATGTTTATCGGGGGAACGTTACAGGCCAGCGCTACCAACTCGCTCCAGGTTTTCATTGACCTACCCGCCGTTACCGGCGTGCCGATGGGCACGGCCCTACCCGGAGCCACGCCGGCCGCCGCCACCTCGCTGGATAAATTCACGGCCAAGCTGGACCAGGGTGCCGAGCTGGCGCTGTCTCTGCACAGCCTGAACCCGGCCGCCGGGGCGACTACCCCCGCCTACCAGATTGAGGCCGCTGCCTACTACATGATGACGCCGGCCGCTGGCACCACGCCGGCCGTTTACGCGGCGCAGGATACCATTATTGCCCCCATTACGTCGGCCGGCACGGTCGTCACCGTGGGCTACATCTCCACCAAAAGCCGGTTTGCGGGCCTTTCTGGTGCCCGGTTCGCGTATGTGGCCCCCACTGGCGACATCACGACCAATCCGGGTTACACCGCCCCGATGACCACGGCCGTGACTTCCTACCCGGTGGCGGGTTTTGGCCAGGCAGCCGGCACCGTGGGCTGGGAAATGGAGCTGGACCGCACGTCGCTGGGCCTGCCCACCGGCAACCCCAGCCTGGGCCTGTTTGCCATCCAGAACAACGGCGGCGGCGATTATGCCTCGGGCGACTTCCTGCCCAACGCCGTAGTAGGGGGTGCCAACCTGGGCGGCCTGCCGACCAAGGGCGGCCCCGATTTTACGGATAATACCGTTTTCCCCGGTACGCAGTCGGCCACTTTCGCGCTGGCTACCGTAGCACTGGCCACCCGGGTAGCGTCCGCGGCTTCAGTAGGTCTGAGCGTCTATCCCAACCCCGTAGCCGATGCCTCTACGGTGACCTATCAGGTAAATGACCGCGCCGCCAATGTCCACATCGTGCTCACCGACTTGCTGGGCCGTACCGTGCGCACCGTCGAGAATGGCCTGAAGCCCGTGGGCCTCCAAACTGCCCGCGTCGATGCCTCGGCCCTGGCCGCCGGCACGTACCTGCTACGCGTGCAGGTCGGCGACAACGTTGCGACCAGCAAACTAGCCGTGCGCTAAATCAATTAAAAATGATAAATTAAAAATTTAGGAGTTGACTGTCAAATTTTTAATTTATCATTTTTAATTTACCAAAAAGCCCCGTTGCCTACGCAACGGGGCTTTCCGGCGTTTGGGGGGGTAGGGAGCTTAGAGCTTGACGAGCCGCTGGGTGCTAACGTAGCCCGCGTGGCGGAGCTGCACTAGGTACACGCCGGCGGGCAGGCCGTCGAGCGTGCCCAGCGCGAGGTGGTGCGGGCCGGCCGGAGCGCTGGGCAGGGCGGCCAGTGCGCGCACCAGCTGCCCCGTGAGCGAGTACAGCGCCACGGTGACCGCCGCCGGCTGGTCGAGCACGTAGCTGATGCTGAAGCTGCCGGTCGTAGGGTTGGGGTAGAGCTGGGGGGCGGCCGGGGCGGCGCTGGTGGGGGTAGTAGCCAGGGCGGTGGCGGGCACCAGCTCCACGTCGTCGAGGCTGCAGTAGTTACCGGCGGCCGCCACCGAGCGTAGGCCGATTTCGCACTGCCCATTAGCCACCACGATGCCCGGCAAGCTGAGCTGCGTCCAGGTGCCGGTAGTGGGTAGGGTCAGGGCCTGCTCGGCCGTGCCCGAGCGGCCATAGAGCTGGCAGGTCGTCTGGCCGCCGCCGCTCTGGGCCCAGGCGCGCAGGGTGTAGGTACCGTTGGGCAAATTACTGATAACCTGCGAGGTAGTAACCTGGTAGGCCGTGGCCTTGTAGTGCGTGAGGCGAAATTGGCTACTGTAGCCGCCCGTTTCGGTGTAGTCTGCATCGGCGTCGCCGGTGGTCGAGGTGGTGGTCCAGCCCAGCGGATTTTGGGTGGCCGCCGAGTATTCGAAGCCAGGGTTGTATACCAGCGGGGGGGTAGGGGCGGGCAAAAAGCCATCCATGCCTACGGTAGCGTGGCCGTCGGTGCCCCAGGCTCCTTTGCTGTAGCCCTGCCAGTTATAAGCCTCTGGCTCCCAGTAAACTACGCCCAGTCCCTTGCCGCCGGGCACGGCCTGGGTTTTGGCGATAAGGTCGAGCAGCAGCTCGCGGGTAGCGATGGGCACGTAGCTGTCCAGGCCCACTTCTACCACCATCACCTCCTTGCCAGGGTAGCGGCTCACCATATCGTTCATGTTGGCCTGCGTTTGGGCGGTGTAGGTAGGCCAGGTGGCCGCGTCGGGGTAGAGCGACATCCCCATCACATCCCAGCGCGCGCCGGCGGTTTGCAAGCCGTCAAAGTAATAGCGGAAAGCGCCGTTATCGTTGCCGTTGGCAAAGTGCACCACAACCTTGGTGGTGGGGCTTACCGCCTTCACGGCCGCGTAGCCCTGGTCCACGAACGCCGCGAAGTTGCCGAAGCCATTGACCGTAATGCGGCCTTCGGGCCAGAGCATCCCGTCGTTGGTTTCGTTGCCCACCTGCACCCACTCGGGCGTGATACCGTTGGTTTTCAAGGTAGTAAGTACCGCCGCCGTGTGGTCGTACACGGCCTGCTTGAGCTGGTCCACGGTGTAGCTCTGCCAGGCGGCGGGCTTGGTTTGATGGCCGGGGTCGGCAAACGTGTCGCTGTAGTGAAAGTCGATGAGCAGCCGGTAGCCCAGCGCCTGAGCCCGCTGGGCCTTGGCCAGCACGTCGGCGGGGCTGCAGTAGCCACCGGGCGGGTTTACCCACACCCGCAGCCGGATGGTGTTCAACCCGTAGTCACCCTTAAATAGCTGAAACAGGTCCTGCTGGGCCCCCGCTTTGTTGTAAAACTTATAGTTGTTGGCCTCCATCTCCGTCACCCAGCTGATGTCGGCTCCTTTGGAAAAAACGGGGGTAGTCTGGGCCCCGACCGGCCGCCAGCAAGCGCCAAACAGCAGAAAAACAAGTAGTAAACGGGTAGAAAGCAGCATGGGCTGGTGGGGAAGAGTTGAATAATACTTGTGTCAAATCGGCTGCTACCACAAGTAGGCCGGGCTTTAGATAAGGAAGACGTTAATTTACTCCAGCCTCACCGATTCCACGTCTACCCGCAGCGGCTCGATAAGGCCGGTGGGCTGGTCGAGCACCACTTGCAGTACCTCCACCGCACTCAGCCGGAAGGCCGGGCTACTCGCCGGGCTGTACGTGAGCGGCAAAAAGCTGGGGTAGGGCCGGGGCGTGAGTAGCAGCGGGGCAGCGCGCAGCGTGCGCAGTGGCACCCGCACCTCGCCGCCTGCCGCCGGTAGCGGCACGGCGGCTTCATAGGCCACCGCGTCGCGGCTCACCAGCACTACCCGCAGCCGGGTGGCGGCCGGCTGGTTACTTTGGGCTTTGATAACCAGTTCTTTAAAATTGCCTAAGTCAGCCATCCGGCCGGCCGTTTTCAAGCTCAGGTAGGCGCGCAGCGCGGCAGCGGGGACAGTTGTCATGGGCATGTCCGCTTTGGCCGGGTTCAGCACGAAGCGCAGGGCCAGCGCGCCATCGGCGGTGGTGGAGTAGTCGGTATAAGCCCCATTGGCGATGCCTCGGGCCTCCACCGCGTCGTGGTCGAGGGCGGCGGTGAAGAGGGGTAAGGGTGCAGTAGCCGCCACCAGCGGCACCTGCCAGGGCGCAGTGATGGGCGCAAAATCCCAATCGCGTGGGGTGCCCGGCTGCCCGCCCGGAAAGGTCAGGGCCGGCTGGCCGGCTCGTTTTAGCACCACCCAGTAGCGCAGCAAGCCGGGGTAGGTGAGGGCCGCCGGCACGGTAGCGGCCCAGCTGCCCGCGCCCGTAGGCTGCATGGGTAGGGTGCGGGTCGGCCCATAATAGTGCTGCGCCACCAGCAGTATGCTATCGGCCGGGCCGCTGCCGGCTACCGCAGCCGTGAGGACCAGCGGCTGCCCGGCCGTGGCCTGCGCCACCGGGCGCTGCCACACCCGCGGCGGGCCGGGGGTGGGCGGCGGGGCCACGAACTCACCCAGCCGAAGCGACCCGCTCCGCGTTTGGGCGGTCCAGGCGCGGCTATCCTGGCCGGCGCGGGTGAGTAGGTAGGTGCCGGGCCGCACCCGCAGCTGCCCGCCGCTGGCCTGGGCCTGGGTGTTATTACCTTCATTCAAGCCTTTGAGCTGAAAATCAGCGCCCAAATCGGTCAGATTGAGCGTTAGCGGCTGCTCGTTCCAGATAATTTCGGTCACCACTTTGCGTAGCGAGGCGGTGGCAAACGGGTCGCTCACGGGTACGGCGTCGGGCATTACTTCCAGCCGCCACACGCCGGGCACGAGCCGGTCGAGAAAGTACGCGCCGCTGCCGCCGTAGCGCGCCACCCCCGACGACCCTACCCCCGCTACGTGGCGCAGGGCGGCCGGCTTCACTGGATTATCGCTGGTGTTATTCGTGTAATAAAACTCCGCCGGCTTGTTCCACTGGCTTAGCTGGCGGCGGTAGCTCACCAGCGCCGGCCCAAAAACCGAATCAGCCGGATAGCGCCCGAACGACTGCCCGCGCTTGGTTTCGCTAAATACCCGGCCCGCGATGAGCAGGCTCAGAGCCTTAGCCGGCGTGTAGGCCAGGTTGAGGTAATGCGTCTGATACTCCGTGTTGTACGGCGCCAGGCTCAGCGGGTCGTAGGCAAACTGCGTGGCCCACTGAAAGCCCGCCGTGCGCAGGCTTTTGGCCATAAACGGGTATATGATGGGCTGCAACACGTCGGCCGACTCAAACTCGTACACCATCTTCGCCCGGCGCTCAAAGCGCGGGTCGCCCGTATAAGGCAGCGGGTACTGGTCCACGTAGGGCAGGAAATTACCGCGCAGCTCGTGCCCCGCCACCAGCCCCTCAGGGTACCACTGAAAGCTGAATCCCTGCACGTTAGCATCCAGAATGGCCTCGTGCACCTGCGGGCTTTCGGCAATGTTATAGAAAATCGGCTTGGTCAGGCCCGTGGCGCGCATGGCGGCTACCATCCGGTTGGCGAAGCTCAGTACGGGGGGTAGGGGCAGGTGGTAGTGCGGCTCGTTGCACACCTCGTAGGCGATAATGTCGGGGTCCTCGCGGTTCAGCAGGCCCGAGTACTGGTTGCGGTGGTTTAGAAACTGCCCCAGGTAATTTTCCTGCGCCCGAATGGCCCGCGGGTTGGTGTAGGCCTGGCCCTTATCATAAATACTCGAAAAGCCCCGGCCCGTGTTCGTGGGCTCGGGGTAGGCGTTACCCCAATAGGCAATAGGCGTGAAAATAATCTTGATACCCCGCGCCTTAAGCTTAGTAATCAGGTAGTCAAGTAACCGCAGGTGCTCATTTTGCTGCAGGTTGCCGAGCGTGTCGGTAATCTCAATATCCCAGACGTGCACCCGGAAGGCCGTGATACCCAGCCGGCTCAGGTGGTACACGTCCTGGTCAATGGCATCCTCGGGCCGGATGCCGAGCTGGCCCAGCGCCCGGTACGAGTAAGCAAACGGCGCGGTGTAGTTTACCCCAAAAAGCGCCACCTCGCGCTTGGTTTTCTGCCAGCGCAGCACGCCATGTGCGTCCACGAACACGTCGCCCGTAGGTGGGGGGGTAGGGGCTTGCGCGTGAGTGAAAAGGGCTAGCAGCGTGGCTAAGAATAAAAAGCAGTAGCGAAGCATTGCTTAATAATTAGCTGTGAATGAAGTAAACAGAACGTCATGCAGACCAAAGGGAAGCATCTCGCTCGCATCCTTGGGCCCTACTCCAACGGCGCGGGCGAGATGCTTCCCTTCGGTCTACATGACGTTCCTTCAGTAATCAAAGCCAGCGAAGCGGCCTACCGCTCGCCCTCGTGGAAGCTCACCAGGTCGTCGATGGGCGAGCGGATAATCTTGCCCACCTGCATGCCGTGGTGGTTGGCCACCTGCGTGAGCGCATCGCGGAAATTATACGCCACCGACCCAATGCAGTTGAAGCTAAGCTTTTGATAATCAGGATAATGCATCACAATGTTCTGGAAGAACGCCTCGAACGACTCCACCACAATCTGGCGGCAGTAGCTCACGTTGTTGTGGTCGTAGGCAAACTTGGCGAAGCTGGCCAAAAAGCGGTTGGGTAGCGGCTGGTTGTAGAGCCGGTCGATGATGTCGTTGCGGTGGCCGAGCTGATATTCCTCCCGCAGGGCTTCCTGCAAGCCGTCGGGCAGCAGGTTGCGCATGTAGTCGCGCAGCAGGCGCTTGCCCAGGAACGAGCCGCTGCCCTCATCGCCCAGAAAATAGCCCAGCGAATCCACGTTGTAGGTGATTTTCTCGCCGTCGTAGATGCACGAGTTGGTGCCCGTGCCCAGGATGGCCGCGAAGCCCGCCGAGTGGCCCAGCAGGGCGCGGGCGGCGGCCAGCAGGTCTTCGGTCACTTCCACCTTATTAGCCCCGGTGAATACCTCGCGCATGGCGGCGGCCACCACCTCCGCCTTGGCGGCGCTCGATACGCCCGCGCCGTAGAAATAAATCTCGCGTACTTCGGTGCGGGGCAGCGTATCGGGCAGGCTTTTGCGCAGCGAAGCCACGATGGTGGCCGTGTCCACGAAGTCGGGGTTGTAGCCTTCCGTGTTGAAATACACGCGCTGGCCCGTGTCAGCGAGCTGGCACCAGCTGGTTTTGGTCGAGCCGCCGTCGGCAATGAGTATCATGGGCAAGGAGGTAATGGGTAGTAGGTAATGGGTAATTCGTTCGTAAAGAAAAGGCCGGTTAGTCGTTCTTGCTTCCAAGTGGGAGTAGCGGACAGCTCCTTGTCTTTATAAGCAGCGTCGGCATTACTCATTGCCCATTACTTACTACTAATCGCCGACGGCAGCAAGTCAATCCAGCCATCTTCGCTCACCACCACGGCCAGGCAGGGGTAGGGTGAGGAGCTGACGTAGCGTACGGCCGAGTTGTAGCGCGCCCCGCGGCTGGTATCACCCTTTTCGGTGGCCTGCCCGTCCAGTATTACCCCAATGGCGTGGCATACGCCGGTGGGCTCGATGAGTACAGCCCCGTCAATACTGCTGGCCTGGCGCAGCACGGGAGCCAGCATGGGCCGGGGCACCACCCGGAAGCACTGGCGGCGCAGGCGCTCAGCCTCGGCCTTGGCCCCGGCCGAGATGCAGAGCATGGTGCCGTGGCTCTGGTTGGAGGCTTCCAGGGCCAACTCCCAGAGGTAGGCTACGCCCGCGTCGTCTACCTCCGGAAATACCCGGCGCGCCACGCGGGCAAAGTTGTCGGCCTGCACCTTGCCCTGGGGCAGGCGCGGCGTGTTGCTAACCACCCGCATTAGGGTGTGGCCGGCGTGGCGCAGCTCCCAGCCATAGTGGTTGGTAAAGTGCACCGTGGCCAGGGGCTCGTAGCGGGCATCGGTTTCGTCCACAATGTGGCCCAGCCCAAACACCTGCGTGGCATCCGACACCAGCCCTGTGGGGCCCTCCGTCAGCTCCAGCAGCTTGCGGATGGAGCGGTGGTCGCGCAGGGGCACGGGGGTTTCCAGGGTTAGCACCGGCACAATGGCCGCGTGCTGGCGCCGCCCGATGAGCATGGTGCCGCGGGCCTCATCGCCCTCGTGGCGCAGGGCAGCCACGCCCAGGCAGGCATCGTAGAGGCCGTGGGCATTGGCCGGCGAAATGCGCAGCATCAGGCGGCGGCCGGCCCCGCGCAACACCTCGTTGTAGTCGCGGTCCAGCACCGGCTGCTCGTTGTCAGCAGTATCGGCCTCGCGCAGGGCGCGGGTGCACTCGTGCAAAAACTCCAGTACCGCCGCGTGGGGCAAGGAGCCGGGCCGGTTGGGGCCCGGCTTGCCGGGTAGGGTGTAATACGAATTGTAGGTATCGGCGGCCAGCTGCACCACCACCACCACCAGATAACCGTTGAGGTTGAGGGGGGTAGAGCAGAAGCAGCGGCGGTTTTCACCGCGCGCGGCCACCAGCTCCTGCAAGGTCTGGTCAGTGGCGCGGCACACCAGCTCGTACCAGTGCTGCTTTTCCATCCGGTCGTGGTCCTGCGGGTGCAGGTGGTACACGTTGTCGCGCGGGCTTAGGTCGGCCGCCTCGAAAGTCACTGCCAGCGTCTTGATACCCCCAAAATCGGCCGGGCCGTAGCGTAGGCTGGTGGGCTCCACCACCACGCTCTCGGGGTCGTCTTCCTCGCGGCCTGAGGCCAGGCCCAGCAGAAAAACCTCAGGCCGCAGGTTGCGGTCGAGCAAATTAAAAATACCTTCGGCAAAGAGCTGAGCCGAAACGCGAAACAAGCTTTGGTGTTCCCACATAAGTGGTCGTCGGGGTGGGGCGAGGGGGCAGTGTCCGCCAGGGCCTGTGCGGGCTTACGTAAAAAAACCGAAAATAGTAATGCCCAACCCAGCGCTTTTTTTTACCGCCAGTTGTTGTAACTTCGGGCAGACGCTCCGCCGCCCGGCCCTCACCCCGTAGCCTCCATCCGCTTATGCCCCTTCTTGACATAATTCTGATGATGGCGGCGGGAATCTCCTTCATCCCCATCGTGACGGGTTACTGCGCCGCCTCGCGCGGGCGCTCATTCTGGGTTTGGTTTGCCCTGGGCTGGCTCTTGCCCATCGTGTCGTTTCTGCTGCTCTTCGCCCTCATCGCCCGCGATGAGCTAGACCCCGGCCGCCAGCTGCTGCGCGAAGCCCGCCAGATTCTGAAAGAATCGGAAAAAAAATCCATCAATAGCTGAATTTTAATTGTCAGCTATCAAACCCTGATTGCTGGACTTGCTGACTAATGACTGATTTCGCCACCCACGCGCCGGTGCTGAAGCAGCCTTGCAGCAGGTAGCCGCCGGTGGGCGCTTCCCAGTCCAGCATCTCACCGGCCAGGTAGGTGCCGGGGCGGCGGCGCAGCATCAGGTTTTCATCCACTTCCGTAAACGGTACGCCGCCCGCCGACGAGATAGCCTCGGCCAGCGGCCGCAGGCCCGCCACCGGCACGGGCAGCGCCGTGAGGGCTTCCACCAAATCTAGGGGGGTAGGGCCGGCCAGCTCGCGCAGCAGCGTGGGCACCGGGTGTTTGAACTTAAAGGCTTCGGCCAGAAAGTGGGGTAGGGAGGTGCTGGGCCGCCGCTGCGCCAGCCGCGCCCGCAGCTCGGCGGGCGGCAGGTCGGGCTTTAGGTGGAGGTGCAGTAGGGGGGTAGGGCCGCCCGCCGCCAGCGCGGCCCGCACCTGCGGCGTGAGGGCGTACACGGGCGTGCCCTCCAGGCCGTAGTCGGTGAGTAATATTTCGCCGCGCACGGTGTGGCCGCCGCAGCTCAGAGCAATGTTTTTGAGCGGGGCGCGGCCCACTTTCTCCTTAAAATAAGCCGACCACGCCACCTCGGCCCCGCAGTTGGCGGGTTGCCAGGGCCGGCACGCCACCCCAATATCGGCCAGCAGGCGCGTCCAGTGGCCATCGGAGCCGGTTTGGGGCCAGCTTGCGCCGCCCAGGGCCAACACCGTGGCAGTGGGCGTGAGGGTAAATTCCGCGCCGGTTTTTTCGTCTAAAAAGCGCAGGCCGGTTTCGCCCGAAAAGCCCAGCCAGCGGTGGCGCACGTGGATTTCGACGCCCAGCTCGCTCAGACGGCGCAACCAGGCGCGCAGCAGGTCGGCGGGCTTGTGCTGCGCCTCTGGGAATACGCGCCCGCTGCTACCCACGAAGGTGGCAATGCCCAAGTTGGCGGCCCAGGCGCGCAAATCGGTGGGGGAGAAGTAGGCCAGCAGCTTCCCAAAAAAAGCGGCCTGCGCGCCGTAGTGCGCCGCCATCGGTCCTACCCCCTCGCCGTTGGTCAGGTTGAAGCCGCCGTGGCCCGCCACCAGAAACTTGCGCCCCACGGTGGCCTTCTGCTCAAACACCCGCACCCGAAAACCCTGCTCGGCCAGGCGCTGGGCAGCCAGCAGGCCGGCCGGCCCGCCGCCGACAACGGCTACAAGCGGGGCGGAAATGGGTAGCGGGGCGGGAGGCGGGGGCATGGGCGGGAAACAAAATTAGGAAGCTGCTCAAAAAGTCGTCGAATAAGTATAATAGTCCTGGTAGTGCAAACCAAGAACGAAACTTTTTGCGCAGTCTGTCAGTAGTTAACCAAATGGTTAACTTTGCCTCGACATGACTGATACATCCAAGCTTTCGACCGAACAGCTAATCCTGGAAGCTGCGCAAGCTGTTTTTCTGGAAAAGGGCTTGGCTGGGGCGCGGATGCAGGAAATTGCTGACCGGGCCGGTATTAATAAAGCGCTGCTGCACTACTATTTCCGCAGCAAAGAGAAGCTTTCCGAAACGGTGGTGCACCAGACACTGGGGCTGCTGGTGCCGCGCTTGTGGCTGGTGCTGGAGGCCGAGGAGGAATTATTCGGGAAAATTCGCCGGCTGGCGCAGGAGTACGTGGAATTTTTGCAGGCGCATCCGCTGCTGCCATTGTTCATCGTGAATGAGCTGAACCGCAACCCGCGTTTTTTTGCCGGGTTGGTAGCGGGCAATGAGCCGGGCGGGCGGCTGGCCAGCTTCCGGCGGCAGGTGGAAGCCGCGGAGGCGCAGGGCCACATCCGGCCCGTTGGCACGGCGCAGCTGCTGCTCAATATCGTGTCGATGCTGATATTTCCGTTTCTGGGCCGCCCGCTGTTTCAGGCGGTGCTGGGGCTGTCGGCGGCCGAGATGCAGGCCGAGCTGGCCAAGCGGCAGCACGCGGTGGCCGAGTTTGTGATTCAGGCAATTACGCCCTGATATTTTTTTGCCTATTTCTTAACCAACTGGTTAATTTTTTCATCTTATCCCTTCTCACTCATGAGCAAGCTACCTGATGCCCCGGTTGCGCTGGTGCCCGAAACCAACCCCATCCTGATTGTGGGTGCCGGCCCCACCGGCCTCACCGCCGCGCTGGAGCTGTCGCGGCTGGGCGTGCCGGTGCGCCTCATCGAGCAGCGCACCGAGCCGGCTACCACCTCGCGGGCGCTGGCCGTGCAGGCCCGCACGCTGGAGCTGCTGGCCCCGCGCGGCGTGGCCGCCCCCATGCTGGCGCTGGGCAACCGGGCCTGGGCCGCCACTATTTACGATTCGGAAAAGCAGCTGGCGCAGGTGAATCTGCGCGATATTCCGAGCCGCTACAACTTTATTCTGCTGCTGGCGCAGTCCGAAACCGAGCGCCTCCTGCGCGAGCAGGTGGCGCGGCAGGGCGTGGCCGTGGAGTGGGGCACCGAGCTGGTGGCGCTGGCCCAGACCGAGGCCGGCGTGCGGGCTGTGCTGCGCGGGCCGGGCGGGCAGCTGGAGGAGCTGGCCGCCGCCTACCTCCTCAGCGCCGAGGGGGCGCACAGCCTGGTGCGCCACACGCTGGGGCTAGCCTTTCCGGGCACCTCCCTCCCCCAGCACTACGCCCTGGCCGACCTGCACCTCGATGGCGACCTGCCCGACGATGAGCTATCCATTTTCCTGGCTGAGCACGGGCTGGTGGCGGTTTTTCCGATGAGCGACCGGCGGTTTCGGCTTATTGCCACCGACCCCGAAGTTACCAGCACGGCTCCGCCCACGCTGCCCGAGCTCCAGCGCCTCTACGATGCCGGGGCCTGCCACCCGGCCCGCCTGCGCGACCTGGTGTGGAGCTCGCGCTTTCACATCAACAGCCGGATGGTAGACCAGCTGCGGGTGGGCCGGGTGCTGCTGGGCGGCGACGCGGCCCACCTGCACTCGCCGGCCGGCGGGCAGGGCATGAATACCGGCATCCAGGACATGGTGAATCTGGGCTGGAAGCTAGCCCTGGTCTGGCACGGCCAGGCCCCGGCCGCGCTACTGGATACCTACGCGCAAGACCGGCTGCCCGTTATCAGGGGGGTAGTGAACACCACCGAGAAAGCCACCGACGCCTTTAATTCGACCAACCCGCTGGTGCACACCCTGCTCACCCACGCCCTACCCCTGCTGCTCAGCTCCAGCTTCGTGCAGCACAAAGGGGCGGCCGTGCTGAGCCAGGTGGCGGCCGACTACCGCGCCAGCGCCTTGTCGCAGACGTTCCACGCGGGCGGGCAGCTGCGCGGCGGCGACCGCCTCCCCGACCCCGACGTGCAGCCCACCGCTGCCTCTGGGAGCGTGCCGCTTTACTCGCTGCTCAGCCCTTCGCGCCTGACGCTATTGTGCGTCGGCCCCGCGCCGCTGCCCGCCAGCTGGCTGGCCCAGCTGCAACCCTGGCAGCCCTGGCTGGCCGTGCAAATTATCGCTGCCGCCGCCGAAGATGCCGGGCCATTTACCGATGCTTTTGGCCGTGGCCCGGCGCTGGTGCTGGTGCGCCCCGATGCCTACGCCGCCGTGGTGGCGCGGGCCGATGCCGCCGGCCGCGCCGCCGTGCTGGCGTGGCTGCAGCGCTGGCTGCCGCGCCCGGCCGGCGCGTAGCCGCCCAATTACGGCCCTAAGTAGCGCGGCAACGGGTAAAAAGGTGGGGTAGGGACTGGGGCGGGCAGCACAAATACCGGCTGCCCGCCAACGCGGCCCGTTCTAGCCCGTACCCTAGGGCCCTATGAGTTCTTACAGCATCCTGATTGGCCTGAGCCTGGCCGTCATTCTTTCTTATGTCTTCAACCTGGCCTCGCGGGCCACGCGCATCCCGTCGGTGCTGCTGCTGCTGCTCACCGGTATCGGCCTGCGGCAGTGGGCCGAGTACCAGGGTATCGACCTCCACGTTCCCAAAACGGTACTCGAAATATTTGGTATTATCGGGCTGATAATGATAGTCTTGGAGGGCGCGCTCGACCTGCGTCTGAGCCGCGACAAGGTGGCGCTCATCCGCAGCTCGTTCTTCGCGGCGGCGCTCATGCTGGTGGCCCAGGCCGCCGCTATTGGTGGGCTGCTGCACTGGTGGCTGGGGGCCAGCTGGCAAACCTGTCTGCTCAATGCCGTGCCGCTGGTGGTTATCAGCAGCGCCATCGCCATCCCGAGCGTGGCCAGCCTCACGGGCGAAAAGCAGGAGTTTATCGTGTACGAAAGCACGTTTTCCGACATCCTGGGCATCATGCTCTTCAACTTTGTGGACCAGGAAGACTTTTACCAGGGCCAGGGCCTGCTCACCTTCGGGCGGGGGGTAGTGCTGGTTATCGTGGTGGCCATCGTGAGCACCGTGCTGCTGAGCTTTTTGCTGGGCCGCCTGCGCGAGCACGTCAAGTTTTTCCTGCTCTTCTCATTTCTGATTCTGATTTATAGCCTGGCCAAGCAGCTGCACCTCTCGTCGTTGCTGCTGGTGCTGGCCTTCGGCCTGGCCGTGAACAATGCCGACCTGCTGCTGGGCTGGCTGCGCCTGCGCACCGGCTGGCGCGGCTTCACGGCCGAAGACCTGGCCCCCGACCTGCACCAGCTCAAGAACATCACCGCCGAGTCGGCCTTTCTTATTCGCACGTTTTTCTTTCTGCTCTTCGGCTATTCCATCACCCTGCCCAGCCTCATGAGCTGGCAGCTGCTGGGCCAGGGCCTGCTGATAGTGGGCGTGCTCACGGCCATCCGCTACGTGTACCTGCGCTACATCGCCAAAACGGACCTCCTGCCCGAGCTGTTCATCGCCCCCAAGGGCCTCATCACGGTGCTCTTATTTTACAGTATCCCGGCCCAGCACCTGCTCGGCGATGTGAGCGAGAATATCCTGTTCGTGGTTATCCTGCTCACTAGCATTTTGATGATGGCCGGCCTGGTAGTCAGTCATCAGCGCCAAACGGCCGCCATTGAGTTTTGAGGGGGTAGGGCGGGCAGCCCAGTTCGCGCTACTTTACTACCCGCTTGAAATCCAGGTCTTGGAAATCGTAGGCCGGTGAGGTATTCGGCGAGATACCCTGCATGGTCATGGCCTTGGCTTGGCCTTGGGTATTGAGCGCAAACACTACGAAGGCATCGGCACTTCGGAGCAGTGGATTTGCCCAGCGCACGGCGAACGTATTGCCCCGGTACGGCCGCAGCGGCCCGCGCAGCTGCGGCGATTTCAGTGCCTGAAACCACAAGCCGCCAGCGCGTTGCGAAATGCGCACCTCGCCCAGCCACGGGTCGCGGTAGGTGCCGGCGTAGGTTTGGGCCTCGGCGGCTGTAGTCGCCGGGTGGCGGTCTACTTCGCGCCACACGGCGGCGGCCGTGGTGTCGGCGGCCTGGGCGCGGGCCTTCACCCGGTCGGCCCAGTACTGCACGAGGTCGGTGCTGCGCAGGCCCAGGTAGCCATCCACCAGCTGGTCCAGGAGGGCGCGCACGGCCCCGCCGCCCTCCTGGTTGGTGAGCACCGTAATGCCCAGGTTCAGCTCGGGTACCAGCGTTATTTCGGATATCTGGCCCTCGTCGCCCCCAGTGTGAAAGACCACTTTATAGCCCTTTTCATCCACCAGAAACCAGCCCAGGCCATACGCGCCGAAGTGGGTGTTGTAGTCCCCATTTTTAGAAGTCGGAATGATGGTTTGGGGCGTCCACATCTCCTTGGCCACGGCATCGCTGAATAGCCGCTGGCCCGCGCCGTAGCGGCCCCCGGCCAGCTGCGTCAGCATCCAGCGGCTCATGTCGGCGGCGCTGCTGTAGATGCCGCCGGCCCCCACATCCAGCTCGGTGGTACTGGTGGCGATGGCTTGCGGGTGGCCGGCTACTTCGTAGTGCCCCAACACTACGTTGGGGTTTTTGCGGTGGTCGATGCGGTCGTAGGCGGCGCGGCTGGCCCGCATTTGCAAGGGGGCCAGGATGCGCCGCTCCATAAACTCATCCCAACTCAATCCGCTCACCCGCGCCACCAGCTCGCCGGCCACCAGGTACAGAATATTGTCGTAGGCGTAGTGGCTCCGAAACGGCGCTATTGGCTTGAGGTAGCGCAGATTATGAATAACGTCGGGGATGGTGAACCGGGTAGAGTCGGGCGAGCGCATGAGGTCGCCCGCGCCCGGCCCCAGGCCGCTGCGGTGCGTGAGTAGGTCGCGGATGGTGCAGTCGGCCGTCGCGTAGGGGTCGTAGAGCCGAAACTCGGGCAGGTAGTCGATTACTTTATCGTCCCAGCCCAACTTGCCTTCATCGACGAGCATGCCCAGCGCCGCCGCCGTGAACGCCTTACTGTTGGAAGCAATGGCAAACAGCGTGTTGGCATCCACGGCCGGCCGGGTGCCGGCCACGCGCACCCCGTAGCCCTTGGCGCACACTACCTGCCCATCTTTGACGATGGCCAGCGCCAGCCCCGGCACGTCAAACGTGCGCATGGCCCGCCCCACCAGGCTATCGAGCTGCGGGCTGGTAAGGGGCGTTTGGGCGTGGCTACTGCGCGGGGCAGCCAGGGCCAGCCACACTGCTCCTACTGATACTACCCGGCGTAGAAAAGCTGACATGCAGTAGGTTGCTTTGTTTGAGAGGCAATAATACGAAGGGCGCTTTGCTTACCTTGTCTAGCTTCCAGATATTAGCGAAAGCTTTCCGGCGGGCTCTCCGGGTACTGGCTACTCGCCCAGTCGAGGCGGTAGGACAGCATCCAGTCGGTGCTTTTTTTGCCGAATAAAGGGATGAACAGCGCCATCAGCAAGTTGCGCAGCGCGGAAGCAAACGGGCTCAGCAGCTCCTTGTCGGCGGCGCGGGCGCGGCCTTCGGCCACCACTTTTTCGGCGCGGGGCTTGCGCTCGCGCTCGTATTGCCTGAAGGCCCAGGCGTAGTCGCCCTGGCAGTCGCGCAGCGTTCGGGCCAGGTACAGGGCATCTTCCAGGGCTTGCGAAACGCCCTGGCCCGCGTTTGGGCTCACGGCGTGGGCGGCATCGCCCAGCAGCGCTACCCGGCCCTGGTGCCAGGTTGGCAGGGTAGGCACATCGTACACGTTGCCGCTGAAAGGGAGCGGCGTGCGCCGAATGAGCGCCGGAATAGGGGCCGGGTAGTGCTGGTAGCGGTCCAGCATGGCCTGTTGCACTGCGGCCGGGTCGAGGTCGCGCAGCTCCTGGGGGCTCAGCTCGCGGGGCTGCGGGAGGTTGGCCCACCACATCAGGCGGCCGGCATCGCTGCCGCCGTAGCCAAAAAAACCGTTGGGGCCAAATGTGTACACCAGATTCTGGCTATCCTCGGCTCCAGCTTCCGGCACTTGGGCCAGCGTGGGCATTCCTCCGAT
Organism: Hymenobacter psoromatis; assembly: GCF_020012125.1. NCBI lineage: Bacteria > Pseudomonadati > Bacteroidota > Cytophagia > Cytophagales > Hymenobacteraceae > Hymenobacter > Hymenobacter psoromatis. The sequence continues at coordinate 2,934,352 of NZ_JAIFAG010000001.1, read as the reverse complement.
GCCGATGATGCCCACGTAGGCCGGGCCGGGGCCGGTAGGCAGCAGCAGCTGGCGGGTGCGCGAATGCAGGCCATCGGCCCCCACCAGCAAGTCGCCCTCGGCCGCGGTGCCGTCGGCAAAATGGGCCGTTAGGCCGGTCGGCCGCTCGGTGAGGGCCGTTAGCTGCTTTTGGTAATGCACCGGGATGCCCTGGGCGCGCAGCTCGGCCGTGAGCGTTGCAAACAGCGTGGCGCGCGTCATGCTCACGCAGGGCTGGCCGTAGCGGGCTGGGTCGCCGTACCGCACGCGGGCCAAGCGGCGGCCCTGGCTACTTTTGAAGATAAAATGCCGAGCCGGCGTGCCCTGGGAAAGCAGCGTATCGGCCAACCCTAACTCAGCCAAGACATTCATGCCATTCGAGGCAACGTTCAACCCGCCCCCTACCTGCTCGGTGAAGGGGTGCGTCTCGTACACGGCGCAGGAAATACCCGCTTTTTTCAGGAACAGCCCCAACGCTGGCCCCCCAATGCCGCCGCCAATAATGAGCACATGAAGCCGGGGAGGAGCTGGCTGAGAAACTGGCATGAGTGCTGACGTAAAGCCGGGGAGGGGAGTGATAAACCTTACGCAAAGCTAGCAGATTTTGTCTTAATAAAAAAGAATCTTAACAATAAAGATAAAAAAGACGGCTTTTGGCCCGGCGCTTTATATGACTGACTCTTCCAATAAGCCGGTACTAATGGCCCAGGTGCTCAAGCTGGCCCAGGCACTGAGTACCGAAACGGCGCTCTTTCAGCAGGCCGTTGCCACCAAGCTCCAACTGAGCTTAACGGACACAAAAACGCTCTCGCTGCTCCTGGCGGCCGGGCCGCTCACGGCCGGACAACTAGCTGATAGTCTGAATTTTACGAGTGGAGCCGTTACCAACGTTATTGACCGGGTAGCGCGGGCCGGCTTTGTGCGGCGGGTGGCGCACCCCACCGACCGGCGCAAGGTGGTGATTGAGTTGGTACCGGAAAAAATGCGGCAAGCCGAGGCGGTATACGCCTCCATGGCCCAGGCGGCGGGCGCGCTCTACCAGAGTCTGAGCGACGAGCAGCTGGCTTTTCTGGTGGGTCATTACCAGAAAAGCATCGCGCTGGCCCAGGCCGAGGCCGCCAAGCTGGCGCAGTAGCACTGCCTGCGGCGGTTTCTACCCGTTGCCCTCTTCCATCAGCTCGCGGCGGTAGCGGGCCAGGATGGCAGCCGTCTGCACGAAGCCCAGGTAGTGGTCGTCTTCGTCGCACACGGGGAGGGTAGGGCTGGCGGTGCGCTCCAGCAGGTCCAGGGTGTGCTCCACGGTATCGGTGGGGCTGACCACGGCGACCGGCGGCTGCATGAGGTGGCTCACCTTGATGGTATCGTAGTGCTCCTCATCGAAGAGGGCATCGCGCACCATATCGAGGGCGATGATACCGCGCAGCTTGCCATTTTTGCTCACCACCGGAAACACGTTGCGATGCGCGTGGCGGAACACGTCTACCAGTTCGCCGAGGGTAGTGCCGGGACGCAGGGGCACGAAGTCGGTATCGATGAGGCGGTGCAGGTCGAGGCGGGCCAGCAGGTCGTGGTCGCGGTCGGCGTACACGTCCACGCCCTTCTGCGTGAGCTTGCGGGTATACACCGAGTACGGCTCGAAGTGCTTGGTAATGAGGTAGGAAAGGCTGGTGACGAACATCAGGGGCACGAACAGGGCGTAGCCGCCCGTTATTTCGGCAATCAGAAACATGGCCGTGAGCGGCACGTGCACCACGCCCGCCAGCGTGCCGGCCATGCCCAGCACCACAAAATGCACCTCGGGCAACGCCACCAGCCCGGTCATGTTCACGAGCCGGGCAAATAAAAATCCCAGCAGCGCCCCCGATACCAGCGACGAGCCAAACATGCCGCCGTTGCCGCCCGCGCCCACCGTCACGCTGGTGGCCACCACCTTCATTAAAATAGTAAAAAAGGCCAGTGCCAGTAGCAGCCACACGTTATTATCGCCATATACCGAGAAAAGGCTGCCGTCGGTGAGGTTGGCGGCGCGGCCGGCCAGCAGCTCTTCCACCACGTTGTAGCCCTCGCCGTAGAGCGGCGGAAAAAGGAATATCAGCGCGCCCAGCGCCGTGCCGCCCAGCAGCACCTTCTGCCAGCGTAGCCCCGGCCAGCGCCCCCAAAAGTTATCGAACCAGTAATAAGTCCGAATCATGTACACCGATAAGGCCGCGGTGAGCAGCCCCAGCAGCAGATAAAACGGCACCGTGTGCAGCACCCACGAGTGGGTGATGAGCGCGAACGGCTGCCCCGCATATAGCCACTTCGACACCGCCGTGGCCGTGGCCGAGGAGATGAGCAGCGGAATAAAATACTGCGCCGGCAGCTCCAATAAAATGGCCTCGACCGCGAACAGTACCCCCGCGATGGGCGCGTTGAAAATGGCCGCGATGCCGCCCGCTACCCCGCAGCCAGTGAGCAGCCGCCGCCGCCGTCGGCCCGCCCGCAGCACCCGCGCCACGTTGGAGCCCAGCGCCGCGCCCGTCACTGAAATCGGGGCCTCTGTGCCCGCCGAGCCGCCAAACGACACCGTGAGAAAAGCCGTGATGAGCTGCGAATAGAGCTTGGAATTAGGCACCCGCGCATTCTCGCGGGCCGCGCTGTAGATAATCGGCCCAATGCCCCGGCCCAGGTTACCATTGAGCCAATACTTGGTAAAAAGCGCCGTGAGCGTGATGCCAATGAGGGGGTAGAGCGAGAGCGCAAACACCCGGTTGGGCTCGGTCACGGCATCGGCCAGGCGGGCCTGCTGCCAGTGCACCGCCGTTTTGAGGGCCACCGCCGCCAGGCCCGCCAGCACGCCCACCAGCACCGCCAGCCACACCACGTACACCCGCTCACTGACGTGGCGCAAGCGCCAGAGCAGTAGGGGATTGAGTAGGCGGAAGAAGAGCTTTTTCAATAGGGCGGGCTAAATCGTTGTCCTTGCGAGCGCAGCGCGGCAATCTTTCCTTCACGCCTGGGTTAGTAAATCCAACGATGTGAACGACAAGGAAAGATTGCCGCGCTCCACTTCGTTGCGCTCGCAAGGACAAATTGCTTTAACTAGAAACTACAAAAACCTTACCGCGCGCAAATGCCGCTGTAAGGACAATACGCGCACTTGGCCAAATCGTCGGTTTTGCGGATGGGCTCGGCGGGGTCCAGGATGCGGCGGGCCAGGCGGCCCACCAGCACGGCGCTGGCGCGGAGGAAGTCGGGCTCGCCGGTGCCTTCGAGCAGAAATTCGAGCGGGGCGGAGAGCAGGCCCTCGTCAATCTTGCGCAACGACATAATCGCCGCCTCCGAGCCGGGCGGCGCGGGGTGGGTTTCGTCGCTTTCCAGCAGGAAGCGGTAGAGCCAGAGCTGCCGCACCTTGTCGGCCCCGCTGCTCGACTCCTTGAGCAGGCGCTCCACGGTTTCGGCGGGGGGTAGGGGCTTTTGGGTGCCGCGCAGGTTTAGCTCGCGGCGCTCCACGAGGCCGGTTTTGTAGTCCACCACCCGGCGGCGGCCGTCGGGCAGCCCATCAATGCGGTCGGCCCGCCCGAAGAGGCGCACTGGCAGGGGGGTAGCCTCGCCGGGCAGGTCCACGAATACGGTGGCGGCCATCGGCTTTTCCTGGCCCACGATGTGCAGCGGCAGTATTCCGGGCTGCGCCGGCAGGCTTTCCAGGTACTTGCGGATGAGGCGCACCGCCACCTGGCCCAGCACGTGGTTGAGGCCATCATCGGGCCGGGCCTGGCGGTCAGGACTTTCCTGGCGCAGCTGGCGCGTTACCTCGGCCGGTACGGCGGCCAGTACGGCGGGCAGGTCGGCGGCGGTGAGGGGCCGGTTTTCCTCCTCAAAAACCTTGAGCAGCATTTCCAGCGCGTCGTGGACCACCGTGCCGAAGCCATCGGCCCCCAGCGCTTCTTCCACCTCCTCATTCTCCTGGAAGCGGGCAATGCGCGAGAAGTAGAATTTGAGCGAGCAGCCGAGGTATTCGTTCAGCGCCGAGGGCGAGAGGCCGCGTTCGAGCACGCCGCGCAGGGCGGCCAGCATGGGGCCGTCTTTGTGGAGGGTAAGGTCGCCCAACGGCACCTCACCCCCTGACCCCCTCTCCAAAAGAGAGGGGGCACCGGTCATGCTATCCTGACCATTTACGTCCGGCTCCCCCCTCTTTTTTGGAGAGGGGGGTAGGGGGGGTGAGGTGCCAGGTGCAACCACCCCCACCGTTCTATCCTCCAGCACCAGTTCCGGGTTCTGCGCCGCCAAATCAAACTCTAATTGCCGCAAAAACCGGCTCCGCTCGCCGGTTCGCACGCCTTCTGCGCCGGGCAGCACGTGCACCAAATCCACGCGGCCGGCGCGTTGCAGCAGCCGCCAGAAATTATAGGCCGCGTTGGCCTCCGCGTCGGCGTAGGTGGGGAGCTTGAACTCGGCCAGCACGTCGTAGGGAAACAGCGAGTTCTGCCGCTTGGGGGGGGGTAGGGAGTTCTCGTTGCAGCTCAGAATAATCACGTGGTCGAAGTCCAGGGCCCGCGTTTCGAGCAGGCCCATTATCTGGACCTGCGCCAGCGGCTCGCCGGCAAAGGGCAGGCGCGTGCGCCGCATCTGGTCATATAGAAAGCGCCGGAACGAGCGCACGCTCAGGCGCTGCTGGCGACAGTCGAAGGCCGTATCGAGCTGCCGCACCAGGGTGTAAAACAGGTACAGGTACTCGGTTTCCATGCCCTCATGGGCGTGGTCGTACACGCGCTTGAGCAGGTCGATGAGCGCGTAGCAGGCCCGGATGATGTCGTCGCAGTTGTTCCAGGTCTTGAATAGCGCCTCAATGAGCGGGTGGCCGTGGCCCAGGCGCAGCAGCTCGGTGGCGGGTAGCAGCACCAGGTGGCGCTGCACGATTTCGCGGCAAATGCCGTTGAGCAGGCCGTGGTACTGCGGGGCATCGGCCTGCGCGTCCTGCCACTGCTGATAACGGCGCAAGAAGGGGTGCGCCAGCAGCTTGGTCACGGCCAGGTGGTGGTATTTCGGCACGCCAAAATCTTTGCCTTCTTCGCCCTCCCGAATGCCGGTCAAATGCACTTCAAACAGCAAATCCACCAGGTTGAACAACGCCGTGCTCTGGAAGCTCAGGCCCATCGTCACGTTGAAGTCGGGCACCAGCTCTTTGGGGGGTAGGCCGTGGAGCACGGGTAGCAGCAGGGTTTCATCGGGCAGCACCACGGCCACGGTGGCGGCGGGGTTGCGCTGGCGGGCCTCGGCCAGCAGCTGGCCAGCCAGCTTGCCTTGCATACTGGCGTTGGCCACGCCCAGCAGGCGCACGTGGTGGGGCCGACCGCGCAGGTGCTCCTGGTAGGTGAAATCATCGCGGGGCAAGTCCCAGTCTTTCCAGTAGCGGCGCAGGGCCTGCCCGGCGCGGTTGGGCGCGGTTTCTTCGAGGTAAAATGGGTCGCCATCGAGGTAAATCGTGGCCCGGCCCACCTTGCGCAGCAGGTTGATAAACGTTTCCTCGGCCTTACTCAGCCCGCCCAGGCCCACGAAGACGTGGTGCGCGGGCAGGGCCAATTTGGGGTTGGCCAGCTCGCGGCGCAGGCGCTGCACGGCGCGCCGGTAGGCCAGGCCGGGGTAGGCGAGGTGTTCCTTTTTGAGCCGGGCCTTGAAGCGCAGGTACACCTTGTGCAGCTGCCCCCAGAAGCCAAAGTAGCGGTCCAGCCCCGTCGTTTTCAGCTCCGGGTCCAGCTGCCAGCGCTCCAGGGCCTTGGCCTCGGCCAGGTAGGCAAACAGGGATTTGGTATCGGCCAGGTGCTGGTCGAGGGTCGAGAAGTCTTGCAGCAGCAGCCCGCCCCAGCCCACAAAGTGGTCGAACTGCAAGTCGGGGTCAATGCCCTTGAAGATGTCAAACAGCAGCAGCTGTAAAGCAATCGGCTCCTCGACCTGCACCCCGGCGCGGTCCACTATATAGTCCTCCATTGCCGCGATGCGCGGGGCCCACAGCGCCTCGCCCTCGGGCGTGGCCAGGGCCAGCTCGTTTTGCAGGTACACCACGGCGCGGCGGGTGGGCACCACCACCACCAGGTCGGCCAGGGCCTCGGCGTCGTGGGTGGCCAGCAGCTCGGCGGCCACCTCGGCCAAAAAGGAGGGGGTAGGGGCCGGCATCGCCCGCGGCGGCGCGGCCAGAATAGGGGAGGGCAGCATGGTAGCCAAAGATACGGCTGCCCAGCCCGGCCAATGGCTAGCCCCGGCCGGGCGTTGGGCTAGCCAAAACGGGTGTTCGTCTAGTTTGCTTGATAGACCGCAAGGCTGGCCCAGGCTTTGATATATCCTATTCAATAACCTAAAACCGCCCGCTTCTCTGTCTTTTATTTTATTATTACTCACCTCTTACTGATGAAATCGCTACCCGGCAAACGCCCACCGCCCGCCGCGCCATCGGCTCCCATTGGAGGCTGCCCTCGATGCTGGGCTGCGGGCTACTGCGCCCGCTATGACCCCCACAACGCGCAACAGCCCCCGCCCAACTGCCCGCTCCTGGCTGCCACGCCCCCGCCCAAGCGCCGGGGGTAGGGCGGGTAGGTTGGGGTGGGTCAGCACAGCTCGGCGCGCCCCCGCCCGGTAACTTCACGGCCCGAACCGGTTTACCGCCCATGCCCCACACGTTCCGCAACGCTGCCCGCCTGCTCTTAACAGTGCTCCTGGTTAATTGCTCACTGCTCCTTGCAAAAGCGCAGGCCCCCAAAACATACTCTTCCTCGGAAATTCTGCTGGGCCTGCAAAAGCTCGACGTGCTGGGCTCGGTCATGTACATCGCCGCCCACCCCGACGATGAGAATACCCGCCTGCTGGCCTACCTGGCCAACGGCCGCCACCTCGAAACCAGCTACCTCAGCCTCACCCGCGGCGATGGCGGCCAGGACCTCATCGGCCCCGAACTGCGCGAGGGCCTCGGCGTCATTCGCACCCAGGAGCTGCTGGCGGCGCGGCGCATTGACGGGGCCAAGCAGTTTTTCACCCGCGCCAACGACTTCGGCTTCAGCAAAACTTCGGCCGAAGCGCTCAGCATCTGGGACCACGAGCAGGTGCTGAGCGACGTGGTGTGGGTGATTCGGCAGCAGCGGCCCGACGTGCTCATCACCCGCTTCCCGCCCGATGCCCGCGCCGGCCACGGCCACCACCAGGCCAGCGCCATCCTGGCCGCCGAAGCCTTCGACGCCGCCGGCGACCCCAAGCGCTTCCCCGAGCAGCTGAAATACGTGCAGCCCTGGCAGCCCAAGCGCCTGTACTGGAATACCGGCAGCTTTTTCGTGAAGCCCGGCGAGGATATGAGCGGCTACCTGAAGCTCGACGCGGGCGGCTACAACCCGCTGCTGGGCCAGAGCTACGGCGAAATCGCGGCTCGCTCGCGCTCCAGCCACCGCTCGCAGGGCTTCGGCGCAGCCGCCCAGCGCGGCGAGGCCATCGAGTACTTCCAGTTCGTAAAAGGCACCCCCGCCAAAACGGATTTATTCGAGGGCATTGACCAGACCTGGGGCCGCGTGCCCGGCGGCGCGGCGGTCGGCAAGCTGGTGGGGGAAGTTATTAAGAAGTATGATGCAGGGAATCCAAGCGCGAGCGTGGCGGGACTTGGCTTTCTTAGCAAAGAATTAAGCAAGATGGTTAGCTCTGCTTTTAGTAATGGAGGCAGCGGAATTAAATCTGATACTTATTTCTGGGCTGATGAAAAGCGCTCTGAAGCAGTACAACTACTTCAGGCTGCTTCAGGAATCTACGTGGAGGCAGTTGCAGCTAGCCCTACGGTGACGGCTGGTCAAAAGGAAGATATTACATTAGAAATAGTTAACCGTTCAAGCAATTTATTGAAAATAAACAATATTTCTAGCTTCGGTTTAGTAGCAGTGGATACTGTTTCACAAACGCCTATTGTAGTCGAACCAGGTAAATCGCTTCGCCTATCCTTAAAAGGATTAGTAAGCCAGTTGAGAACGAGCGAACTGCGTCTTCCTGGAAGTACTCGAAATAATAAGCCCGTAGCTGGAAAAGATTATTCAACAATTGTTTCGCAGCCTTATTGGCTGCAAGTTCCAGGTAGTATTGGGATGTATGCTCTGGCCCCGTATTATTTAGCTGGCCGAACTACTTTATATCCTCCGCTTAGTGCATCTGATGGTTCCTCGCGGATGCCTGAACAGAATATTCTTAGTGAAAGCCGAAATTATATCGGCGCAGCGGAGAATGGACCACTAGCTTTTGTAACGCTTTTTACCTCTGGTGTTGAAGGTCTTAATATCACCGTCCCCGTCCAACACAAGCACACCGACCCGACCCTCGGCGAGCTGTACCAGCCGCTGGTGGTGGTGCCGCCGGTGCTGGTGAATATTCCCGCCGCCCGCGCCTACGTCTTTGCCGACCAGCAGCCCAAGGCCGTGCCCGTGACGCTGCGGGCGGGCGCGGCCGGCGTGAGCGGGTCGCTGGCCTTGCAGGTGCCCGCCGGCTGGCAGGCCGAGCCGGCGGCGGTGCCCTTCGATTTGAAAGACAAGGACGAGGAGCAGACCATCACCTTCACGCTGCGCCCGCTGTCCGGCGCGGCCGAGGGTAAAACGGAGCTGCGCGCCGTAGCCACCGTGGGCGGCGTGGCCTACAGCCGCGGCATCCACCAGATTGCCTACCCCCACATTCCGACCCAGACGCTGTTTCCCGAGGCCACCGCGCCGCTGGTGCGCCTGCGCGTGGCGCGCGGCCACACCAGCACCATCGGCTACCTGATGGGGGCCGGCGACGAGGTGCCCGAGGCCCTGCGCCAGCTCGGCTACCTCGTGACGCTGCTCGACCCCGCCACCGACCTCAGCGCCGACCGCCTGGCCCGCTACGATGCCGTGGTGCTGGGCGTGCGCGCCTACAACGTGCTCGACCAACTCAAAACCAAGCAGCCCGAGCTGCTGCGCTACGTCGAAAACGGCGGCACCCTGCTGGTGCAGTACGTGGTGAACGGCGGCACCGTCATCCCCCAAATCGGCCCATACCCCCTCACCCTCAGCCGCGACCGCGTGACGGTGGAGGGCACTGCGGTTACTTTTCTAAACCCCGCCGCGTCGGTCCTCAACGAGCCTAATAAGCTCACGCCCGCCGACTTCGAGCAGGGCTGGGTGCAGGAGCAGGGCCTCTACTACCCCTCGGCCTGGGATGCGCACTACCAGCCCGTCATCGCCAGCCACGACCCCGGCGAGCCAGACCGAAAAAGCGCCATCCTGGTTGCGCCCTACGGCAAAGGGCGGTACATCTACACCGGCTTGTCGCTGTTCCGGGAGCTGCCGGCGGGCGTGCCGGGCGCGTTTCGGATACTAGCTAATTTGGTGGAATCGAAGTAGGGTGCGGGGCTTGCCCCCGCCCGTCGTTGAACGAAACAGAAACGAATCGTTCGACGGCGGGCGGGGGCAAGCCCCGCACCCTACTTAAATCAGCGCCTAGCACTATTTTCTTTTTGCGATGCCCGTGCTCACAGTAGAAAAAATCGGCGGCACTTCCATGACCGCCTTCGCCGATGTCCTCCAGAACATCATCTTCCACCACCGCCAGGGCGAGGCATTATACAACCGCATATTCGTGGTGTCCGCCTACGCGGGCGTCACCAACTGGCTGCTGGAGAACAAAAAAACCGGCGCGCCCGGCGTGTACCACCACATCACGCAGCACCAGGATTTTGCCGCTGCCCTGCAAGAGGTGCTGGCCCAGCTCAAGGGCCTGAACCAGACCTACGCGCCGCTGGGCCTGGACCTGGCCGCCGCCGATGCCTTTATTGAAGGCCGCATCGGGCTGGCCCAAACCTACCTCGCCAGCCTCACCAACGTGCTGGCTTCGGGCTACGTCAACAGCACCAACATCTTGCAGGCGGCCCGCGAAATCCTGGCCAGCATCGGGGAGGCGCACTCGGCCTTCAACTCGGTCAATATCCTCCAAAACCGGGGGGTAGGGGCCACGCTCGTGGACCTGAGCGGCTTCGACGATGCGCGCGCGCTTACCATTGATGAGCGCATCCGGCAGGCGTTCGCGGGCATTGACTTCAGCCAAACCATCTGCATCGCCACCGGCTACTGCAAGGGTACGGAGGGCATTATGCGGGAATTCGACCGGGGCTATTCGGAGGTCACGTTCAGCAAGATAGCCGTGGCCGTGCGGCCGCAGGAGGCCATTATTCACAAAGAATACCACCTCTGCTCCGCCGACCCCAACCTGGTGGGCGTGGACCAGTGCCGGCCGGTGGGCTTCACCAACTACGACGTGGCCGACCAGCTCGCCGACGTGGGCATGGAGGCCATTCACCCCAAAGCCTCGAAGCCGCTCGAAATCAACGCCATCGACCTGCGCATCAAAAATACCTTCGAGCCCGACCATCCCGGCACCCTCATCACCCGCGACTACGTGGCCGCCCACAAGCACGTCGAAGTCATCACGGGCACCGATAAAGTGGTGATAATCGACATCTACGACCCGCTGATGGTGGGCACCGCCGGCTTCGATTTGCACCTGATGCAGGCGTTTTACGACCTCGACGTAAGCTATATTTTCAAGGCCACCAGCGCCAACAGTATCTCGCTGGTTATCTGGCAAAAAGACCTCAAGCCCGAACTGGTGCCCGCCCTGGAAGCGCGCTACGAGAAAGTAGCCGTAGAAAACGTGTCGATGGTCTGTCTCATCGGCTCCAACATCGACCAGCCCGGCCTGCTGGCCCGCGCTGCCGGCGCGCTGGCCGAAGCTGGCGTCAATATCCGCAGCGCCGGCTTCGCGCTGCGTAAGGTTAATATTCAATTTATTCTGGCCCGCGAGGATTATGAGTCGGCCATCGTTGCGTTGAATAAAGCGCTGGAGTAGCGCGAACTTTCCAATTCGTGCGCAAGCGTAGCGAGCAGGCGGGACCGAACGGCGCGAATGACCATACTCGCTTTGCTCGCGCACGAACTGGAAAGTTCGCGCTACTTTGCGGCGATGAAACAGCTCTTACTTGCCGCCTGCCTGCTTGCCCTGGATACCCCCGCCGCCCGCGCGCAGTCGCTGGTCCTACCCCCCGATACCCAGCGCGTGAGCGATACGCAGGGCCTGGCCCGCGTTTTCGCCGATACGCTCTACACCCGCGAGCACTACGATAAGCGCGAAATTCAGATACCGATGCGCGACGGGGTGAAGCTCTACACCGTGCTCTACGTGCCCAAGGATGCCGACCGCGTGCGCTACCCCATCCTACTCACCCGCACGCCCTACTCGGCGGGTCCCTACGGGCCGGGCCAGTACCGCCTGCGCGTAAACCCCGACGGTTTTTTGCTGCGCGAGGGCTATATTTTCGCCATTCAGGACGTGCGGGGGCGCTATTTATCGGAAGGTGCTTTTGAGGATATTCGGCCCGAGGACGGCCCGCACGCTGGCAAAAAAGCCGTGGACGAAAGCACCGACACCTACGATACCATTGAGTTTCTGACTAAAAAAGGCCCTAAGAACAACGGCCGCGTGGGGCAGTTGGGTATTTCTTACCCCGGCTTTTACACCACGGTGGGCCTGCTGAGCCGCCATCCCGCCCTGAAGGCTTCCAGCCCGCAAGCGCCGGTCATGAACTGGTTTTGGGACGATGACCACCACAACGGCGCGTTTTTCCTGACGAACGTGATGAGCTTCTGGGCCACCTTTGGCCAGCCCCGCCCTCAGCCGCAGGCCCACTACCCCGACGGCCCGCCCATGAAAACACCCGACGGCTACGCTTTTTACCAGAACCTGGGCCCGCTCAAAAACGTGAATGAGCGCTACTTCCACGGCCAGTATCAGCACTGGAGCGACTTGGTGGCCCACCCCAACTACGATGCCTTCTGGCAGGCCCGCGACCCGCGCCCGCACCTGCACGACCTGAAAGCGGCCGTGCTGGTAGTGGGTGGTTTCAACGATGCCGAGGACCTTTTTGGCACCCTGCACACCTACCAGGCCATCGAAGAGCAAAACCCCGGCCTCAGCAACCGCTTCGTGTGGGGGCCGTGGGTGCACGGCGGCTGGAGCAACACCAGCGGCGAGTACGTGGGCAACGTGGAGTACGGCCCCTCGCCGTCGCTTTGGTACCAGCAATACATCGAGGCACCCTTTTTTAAGTCGTATCTGAAAGATGCTAATCCTGGCGCAGCCCTCGCGGGCCTGCCCGAAGCTACTGTTTTTGAGGGGGGTAGCAACCGTTGGCGCGCCTTCGATGCCTGGCCACCCCGGCAGGCCCAGGCAAAGACGCTGTACTTCCGGCAGGCCGGCGGCCTCAGCTTCAGCCCGCCCACCAGCGGCGACAACGAACGCCGCATGGCCGGCATCAACTTCGAGTTTGACCAGTTCGTGAGCGACCCCGCTCATCCTGTGCCCTACACCGAGGCCATCGCCCCCGGCATGACCAAACAATATATGACTGACGACCAGCGCTTTGCCAGCCGTCGCCCCGACGTGCTCACCTACCAAACCGAGCCGCTGGCCGAAGCCCTGACATTGGCCGGACCCATCGAAGCGCGGCTGCAAGTAGCCACCACCGGCACCGATGCCGACTGGGTGGTGAAAATTATTGATGTTTACCCCGACGACACCCCCGACAATGCTCATACCGCCCCCGGTCAGCACCTGGCCGGCTATCAGCAGCTGGTGCGCTCAGAGGTGATGCGCGGCCGCTTCCGCGACAGCTTCACCACGCCCCAGCCCTTCGTGGCCAATGCGGTAACTGCCGTGCCCTTCACCGTGCAGGACCTGCTGCACACGTTCAAAAAAGGCCACCGCTTGATGGTGCAAATCCAAAGCACCTGGTTTCCGCTCGTGGACCTGAACCCCCAAACCTACGTGCCTAATATCTTCGAGGCCAGTGCCGGCGACTTTAAGGCCGAAACGCACCGGCTGTACCATAATCCCGCGCACGCTTCGCAGCTGATAGTGAAGGTGTTGCCGTAGTAAAACTGTCCGTCCTTGCGAGCGCAACGAAGTGAAGCGCGGCAATCTTTCCTAAGCGTTGAGATACTAACTCCAACGATTAGGAAAGATTGCCGCGCTTCACTTCGTTGCGCTCGCAAGGACGGACGCCTACTTCTTACCTCCCTTCTTGGCTTCAGCAATCAGCTCATCGTCCATTTTCACGTAATCGCCATTGGGTGGCAGCGCCTCCATAGCCAGTTTTTTCGACTTTTCGGCGGCGGCGATGGCTCCTTTATAATCTTTCATTTTCAGGCGGATTTTGGCTTCCGTATTCACGTTCCAGTACTTGGGCTGGGTAGCGTTGGCCTTCTCCATCCAGGCCAGGGCCTGCTTGGGGTCCTTGTTATTATCGTTGTAGTACACGGCGGCCCCGGCTAGGTCGTTGGCCGTAGGGTTCGGGTTTTTGACTACTTTCTCGTCAATCTGCGCCATCACCTTGCTGTCCACGTCGCTCAGAATCCGAAACTTAACGCCGGTATTTTCCCACTCCATCACCACGGAGGCGGTAGCGGGCGTCAGGTCGGCGAAGTTGATGGTGAAGGTCTCGACTTTGGCCGGCAGCTTGTAGGGCTTCAGGGTGAAGCGTAGCACGTCCTGGTCATCCTTGAAGCCGTCCACGTCGGCCCCTTGCTTGAGACTTTTGTTGAGTACCAAGGTCCATTCAGTAGCCTGCGGCACGGTATACATGCCGTACTCGCCAGCCGGAATCTTGTGGCCCTCAATGGTTACTTCGTCCGAAAACTTGATGCTCGTGGTAGCGTTAGCCCCTGTACGCCAGCGCTTACCGTTGGGTACTACCGAGTTGTCGGCCCCAAAAATAGTACGGCCCTTCACGCCGGGCCGCGAGTAGGTAATAGTCACGTCGGAGAGGCCCACGCGCTGCATCACCGTGCTTTTGGGGCTGGGCTGGGGCGTTATAATCTGGGCCTGGGCGACCGGCGCGGCCAGCAGCATAGCGGCGAGCACCACGGGAGCCCCGAGGTGCGTAGCAAAATTTTTCATAAAACGCGAAAAAATAGGGCGGCAACTGGTTGCCACCCCCAAAAGTAGCAAAGCCCGCCGGGTAGGGCGGGCTTTAGCTAGTTTTGTTTCGCGTGGGTGCTAGGTGCAGGCCGGTCCTAGGGCTTGGTTAGCGCGTGCACCTTGCTTATCACATCGGCGCTGAGCATAATGTACTCCCGGCTGGCCGGCATTCCTTTCAAAGCCAGTTGGTAAGACTTTTCGGCGGCCGCCTTGGCACCAGTGTAGTCTTTCATTTTCAGGCGAATACGCGACTCCGTATAGAGGTTCCAGTAAGTGGGGGACACAGCATTAAGGTCGAGTATCCAGGCCAGCGACTGGCTCAGGTCCTTGCGCGAGTCGTCGTAGAAAGAAGCGCCTTCTTCGGGAGTTGGCACCGCGCTTAAGTTCACGGGCTGCACCACGAGGATATCACTGATATCCGTCGTCGGCGCGCCAGCAAAGGTGATTTCGGTGTTCTGTTGTTTGTGGCTAGGTTCTGAGCTAGCTACGAAATGGTTATCCTGGGCCTGAGCCGTAGCAGCTGCCAGCAAGCAGCTGATAAAGGCATAAGTGGCGAAGCGGAGGAAGGTGAGAATTTTCATAGTGGTGAGCTTTTAATCTTTAACGATTCCAAACTACTACCGGAAAATTTTACTAGCTCACTTTAACCTTAAATAAGAAGAAAGTTTATAAATTATCCTTCATTAAAGCAAAAAATGGCGTTTTTTAGGACTTTTCTCTTCAACAAGATTGTATAAAAAAAAGAAACAATTGCGTCAACTATCTCTATTATACAAATCCAAACTTTCTTTTAAAAATACTATTAAAAGGGCAGTTTCTTAGCTGATAGTTTCGAAGCCACAGTAGCTATGCAGCGCTTGCGGCAGTCTGATGCCTTCGGGCGACTGATTATTTTCGAGTAGCGCGGCTACAATGCGGGGTAGGGCCAGGGCCGAGCCGTTAAGCGTGTGTAGCAGCTGCATCTTGCCACCCTCGGCCCGGTAGCGGCACTTGAGGCGATTAGCCTGAAAGGTCTCAAAATTGGACACCGACGAGACTTCCAGCCAGCGACCCTGGGCTGCACTCCACACTTCCAGGTCGTAGGTCAGGGCTGAGGTAAAACCCATATCCCCACCGCATAGGCGCAATACGCGGTAGGGAAGCTCCAGTTTCTGGAGCAGGCTCTCTACGTAACTTACCATTACTTCGTGGGCGGCGTAGGAGTTTTCGGGTTGCGTAATTTGTACTATCTCCACTTTGTCAAATTGGTGCAGGCGGTTCAGGCCGCGCACATCGGCTCCCCACGAGCCAGCCTCGCGCCGGAAGCAGGGCGTGTAACCGGTATTACGCACGGGCAGCTTATCGGCCGCGATAATCTCGTCGCGGTAGAGGTTAGTAATCGGCACCTCCGCGGTCGGGATGAGGTAGAGGTTATCGGCCGCGTCGTAGTACATCTGGCCCTCCTTATCAGGCAGATTACCAGTACCGTAGCCGCTGGCCTCGTTCACCAGGATAGGCGGCTGCACCTCGGTGTAGCCCGCGTCGCGCGCCTCGTCCAGAAAGAAATTAATCAGTGCCCGTTGCAAGCGCGCGCCCTGCCCCTTATACACTGGAAAGCCTGCGCCGGTAATCTTGATACCCAGCTCAAAATCAATGATATCGTACTGCTTAATCAAGTCCCAATGGGGTAGGGAGCCGACGGGCAGCGTGGGCTTGGTGCCGTGCTCGCGCACCACCTCATTATCCTGGGCCGAGCGGCCGGCAGGCACGCTCGCGTGCGGCACGTTGGGCAGCTTGTAGAGCAGCTGGGTTTGCTGCTGCTCGGTGGCCGTCAGCTCGTCGGCCTGGGTTTTAATTTGGGCTTTGAGGGCGGTGGTGTGGGTCTTAAGGTCGTCGGCCGCGGCGCGGTCGCCGCTTTTCAGCAGGCCCCCGATGCGGCGGGCCAGTTCATTGGCTTCGGCCTGAGCGGCGTCGTGCTGGGTCTGGATGGCGCGGCGGCGCTGGTCGAGGTCCAGGATAGCGCGCACATCCGCTTCGGCTGTCAGGAAATTGCGTTTGGCAAGGCCGGCCAGCACGCGGTCGGTTTGCTCTTTCAAAACTTGGATTTGCAGCATAGTGCGGCAAAGGTAGTTTTTTAAGAAAGAAGCGGGCCGGTAAATGGTAGGGCAGCGCGCAGCAAACCCCCGAAATAGCTACTCCCGAAAAAAGCACGTTCAAGCCCTACCCGTTTTTATTCCTCTAGTTCGACTTTCAGACCACCAAAATGCAACTCACATGGCCTTACTTGCTCTTGATGCTGTGCGCCTTGTGCAGCACCAATCCGGCCCCGGCTATGCCCATCCAAGTCCCTACCCCCACTGGCAAAGCGGAGCCCACCGCGGACCAGCCGGGGGCAACGGTTCTGCTCAATGCCGAAGAAATCAGTAATTTGCGTCGTAATAAAGACGCCTACGCCGCGTTCATCCGGGCGGGCACGGTGCAGCTGGCTTACGTGCCCCAACCCGTGGCGGTGCTGGCCCCCGACCCGCACTATACCGCCGATGGCGTCAACGAAAGTGGCAACACGGTTAAGCAACTAGCCACCGATGCCCAGGTGGCGTACCGGGCCGGGCTGTGCTAACTGCTCACCGCCGACCCGCGCTTTGCCGCCACCGCCCAGCGCATCCTGGATGCCTGGGCCGGGACGCTCCGGCAGGTGGCTACGCCGCAGGGCAAGGCCGACGTGAATTTTAATCTGCCCTATATGATTATGGCGGCCAGTTGGGTGCGGGGGGTAGGCGGCTGGCACAGCGCGCCATTTGACCAGTTTCTGCGCACCACGGTGCTGCCCGTATCGCAGGCCGCTAACCCGCGCAACCACGGCCTGTGGGGCGTGCTGCTGGATGCCAGCGCCGCCGCTTACCTGGGCGACGCCCCGCGGCTGCGCACGGCCCGTGAGCGTTGGCAAATCTTGATGCGCGGCGAAGTGGCCGCCGATAGCAGCCTACCGGAGGAAATGCAGCGCAGTGGCACCACCAACTGGCGCAGCGGCCCCGACAAAGGCTTCAAGGGCCTGGCCTACACGCACTACGCCCTGCTGCCAGCTAGCCTGGCCGCCAAAATTTTTGCCGACCAGCAGCAGCCCGTGTGGCGCACCCCCGGCGGGCAATTGCTGCAAGCCGCCTTCGACCGGGCGGCCGCCTGGACCCTGCACCCCGACACATTTCCGTACTTCGCCAGCAACGGCGGCCACCTGGAAGGTGTGCGCAATGCCGCTTATTTTGCTCTGCTGCTGCATTACTACCCCAATCAGGATGCCGAAGCCGTGTTGCGGCAGGGCGACGTAGGCATGAACGGCTTTCAGCTGCTGGAGCTGTTTGCGCCCGCGCCCGCGGGCAGCGGGGCTCCGGTACTCGCCCGCTGATTTTCCCGAACCCGTTGGCCGTTTGCGCGTAATGACTTAATATTGCAGCAGCAAGCCGGCCCGCGGGGCCGGCCGGGCTAGCCTACCGGGCCGGCCTGCTGCGTAGCCGGCTCAATCAGGTTGCTTTTGGTGGAGCTGCCGGCTATCCTTCTCACACCTCACTCATTCCTGTTTATTGCCCGCCGCGTTGTTGGTTGAGTGGCGCTTTTGCGCTTCGTGTCGTTGGTTTCTGGTCCGTGGGACCGGACTGGCGGGGCGCGGCCCGGCAACGGCCGCATCTGCCCGCCCACTGGCCTTGGCTGGGCTCCGTTTCGATTCTCCTTCCTACCCCTTTTATGTATACTCTTAACGAGCTGAAAGACCGTCTTTTGTCTGAACTCAAGGAAGTTGCCGAGCAGCTAAATGTCGGGAACTTCAAGCGCTTGAGCAAGCAGGATTTGATTTATAAAATCTTGGACCACCAGGCCGCGCAGCCCGATGGTTCGCCCGCCGCTAAAAAGCCCGCTTCTGCCGCCGCGCCTACCCCCCCCGCCGAAGCTGAAGCCCCGGCTGCTCGCGGTACGCGGGGCGGGGCCGGCCGCCGCCGCCCGGCCGCCGACACGGCCGACCAGCCCTTTTCTGACGTGGCCGAGCCGGTAAAAAATACTGAGCCGCAAGAAGTTAGTCAAGCAGTTGAGGCCGAAGCGCCGCAGCCTACCCGCCTCGAACGGGTAGAAGCCGACGAGCAGGCCCTGGCCACCACCCCGGTAGCCGAGGAGGAGCAAACCGCGCCGCCTACCGAAACCAACCCCACGGCCGAAACCCATTCAGCCGATGAGAACACGGTGACGATGGACGACTCCCAGCCCCGCCGCGAGCGCCGCGAGCGCGTGGACCGCGCCGGCCGGCCCCTGCCACGCCGCGAGCCCGGCCAGCCCGCTCCGGCCGCCGCCGCTGAGGCCGCCACCGCCGAAGTTCCTACTCCCGACCCTTACGCCGACCGCCGCGAAACCCGCGAGCAGCGCTTCGAGCGGGAAAACCGCGATGGCCGCGAGCCGCGCGAAAACCGGGATGGCCGCGACCAGAACCAACGTCGCAACGACCAGCCCCGCAACGAGTTCCGCGAGCCGCGTGAACCACGCGAGCCGCGTGAAAACCGCGAACCACGCGATAATAACAACGGTAGCAACGGCAACAACGGCCAGCCCCGCGAGCCGCGCCCCGCCAATGGGGTAGGGGCCACCGACCAGCCCCGCCTTAGCCGCGAGGAGCGCTATGCCCAGCGCGAAGCCCAGCGCCAGCAGCGCCGCGAAGAGCGCCAGCGCACCGGCGGCGATGACCAGGCAGCTGCTACTGAACAAGTAGATGATAGCCAGCAGAATACGGCTAGGCAGCCGCAGCCAGAGCGCCGCGACGATAACCAGCGCCAGCCGCAGCAGGCTCCGCGCCCGGCCCGCACCCCCGAGTTAGACTTGGTAGTACCCGGCTCGGGCACGATGGAGCTGATGGCCGATGGTGGCTACGGCTTCCTGCGCTCGCCGTATTACAATTACTTATCCTCGCCCGACGACATCTACGTGTCGCCGCAGCAGGTGCGGCAGTTTGGCCTCAAGGCCGGCGATACGGTGCAGTGCACCATGCGCCCGCCCCGCGAAAACGAGAAATACTTTGCCCTGGTAAACGTGGAGAGTATGAACGGCCGCACGGTGGAGGAAGTACGCGACCGCGTGCCGTTCAGTCACTTAACCCCGCTTTTTGCCGACGAGAAGCTCAAGCTCAGTACCAAGCCGACCCAGATTAGCACCCGCGTGCTCGACCTGTTTGCGCCCATCGGCAAGGGGCAGCGCGGCCTTATCGTGGCCCAGCCCAAGACGGGTAAGACGGTACTTTTGCAGGAAATCGCCAACGCGATTTCGGAGAATCACCCCGAGGTCTACCTCATTATTTTGCTGATAGATGAGCGCCCGGAGGAAGTGACCGACATGTCGCGCTCGGTGAAGGCCGAGGTGCTGTCTTCTACCTTCGACGAGATGGCCGACCGCCACGTAAAAATCGCCGAACTGGCCCTAGACAAAGCCCGCCGGCTAGTAGAGTGCGGCCACGACGTGGTGATTCTGCTCGATTCAATTACCCGCCTGGCGCGGGCCTACAACACGGTGCAGCCCAGCTCATCGCGCATCCTTTCGGGTGGTATTGATGCCGGCGCGCTGCAAAAGCCCAAGCGTTTCTTCGGTGCGGCCCGTAATATCGAAGGCCCTGGTTCCCTGACAATTATCGCCACCGCCCTCATCGAAACCGGTTCCAAGATGGACGAGGTTATCTTCGAAGAATTCAAAGGCACCGGCAACATGGAACTCCAGCTCGACCGCAAGCTGGCCAACAAGCGCGTGTTTCCGGCCATTGACATCCCGGCTTCCGGCACCCGCCGCGAAGACCTGCTGATGAGCCGCGACGAGCTGAGCCGCGTGTGGGTGCTCCGCAAATTCATGACCGACATGAGCGCCACCGAGGCAATGGAATTCCTCAAGGACCGCATGAAAGGCACCAAGGACAACGAAGAATTCCTGCTGGCGATGAACGGGTAACGCCGTCGGAATCAGCTTGTAAAATGCCTCACCAAATTTAATTTGGTGAAGCATTTTATATTTACCGTAGGAGATAAAAATGCAGCATGCAATTATAACTCACATGAAAATTATTTTCACGCTAGTTGCCTGTTTCACAGTTTCTTTGATAGCGGCCCAAGCTGCGCCGCCGTGCGCTCTATACACCGCCGCTAGCTCAGATACCTGGATAACTGCTTTGAAACATCGGCCGCTGCAGCAACAGGTATTGCTGGTACGCCAACGTTTTACCTGCGATGCCAGAACGCGCGGGATGAGGCCAATTGGCGACCGAATAACTCCAACTCACCTGCACTGGGATACCGACCCGCGCCCAGAAGGCGTAACGCTGCTTTACGTGGTAGACGGACAGGTAATTGCCCATGATTCTACCGCCCAATTTCTGCATTTAGTAACGGTGCAATCCGTTAAAACCCTCGACTTGGTGAGCGGGCGAACCGCCACAGCACTTTATGGCTACCAAGGTGTTAATGGCATTGCTGTTGTGACTACAAAAATTCACTGATTCATCTTCGCCACTCATCGCTGACCCAACGCCAGCATCCCGATAAACGCCACGCTCAGGCACACCGACGACACCTGATTCATCCGCATGGTCCAGGTGAAGTTGGCTAGCGCCGGGTCGTGCCAGGCCAGCCAGGCCCAGCGCGAAAACAGCGCCACCACCGGCCCGGTCGCCAGCAAAAAAATCAACAGGTTTTGCACTTCCCCGCGTTGCCAGTAGGTGAATCCCATGAGCAGCGTGCCCGCCAGCAGCCCGCCCGCCGCGAATATGAACGTGCCCCGAATGCCCAGCCGCAAGCTCAGCGTGCGGTCACCGCGCCGCGCATCTTCCTGGTGCTGATAGATTTGGGTGAGGGGGTAGGAGCCGCACAAAAACAGCGAGCTGACCAGCGCCAGCAGCAAATTGGTTTTCTCAAACAGCGCCCCCGGCCCGGCCCCTACCCCCACCTGCGCCATGAGGAAGGTAAATGCGCCCTGAAACACCACCACCACGGCCGTGCTCAGCAGCGGGTACTTTTTGAGCCGAATGCCCTCGTAGCTGTACGCCTTGGAAACCAGTAGATAAACCACCACCAGCACTGCGAAGCGCCAGCCCAGCAGCAGCGCCCCGCCCAGCGCCAGCGCATCAAAAAGCCGCACCAGCGTCAGCAGCTCGGGCGTGACTTTAGGCGGCGCGGCCAGCCCCCCGATGCTGCCCTCGTCGCGGTCGTAGTACGAGTTGTAGCCGTTGGAAGCCGGGTACACCAGCAGGTGCAGCACGGCAAAGGCCCCCAGCGCCCGCCCCCAGCTAAACGGCTCGCGCAGGGCGCTGAGCCCGAACCAGAACACGGGCATCAGAAACAGCGAAAACGGCAGCCGTAGTAGCACAAAGGCTTGGCGGTAGGGACTTGGTGCTCGGACAGCGGTGCTCTGAGTACCGGCCGCTTGGCTATTCGTTGGCAAGGGGAAGTGATTTATTAAGCGACTACCAAAGGAAGCTAAAAACGAATTGAAAAGACATAATTCAGCTTGAAAATCAAAAGCTAATAAGCCTCCAATCAATTAGCCTCCAAGTACTAAACAGGAACCCCAATCAGATACGTCACCCGCGGGCCCCACCAGCGGCGTAGCTGCCCGGCCTGCCAGTGGTAATGGCCGGCCGGGTCGGCCAGTGCAGCCAGGGCCAACAGCTGCGCGGGCGGGTACATGCGTAGGATGGATACCGTACCGTCCCACATAGTCGCCAGCGGAATAACGGGTAGTAAATACGTGAAAACTAATCGACTACCCTGAAAAGGCCGAAAGAACGGCGTGAGCAGCAGCTGCGCCACGGGCAGTACCGTGAGCGCCAGCCCGATTTCGAGCCAGCTCTTGGCCGCACCCTCAAACACGCCCACGCCCACGCCGCCCGCTACGGCATCGCGCAGCAGCGCGGCGGCCTGCGACGGTGCAAAGTGGTGAAAGGCCGAAAAAATAACCCGAAACCCCGGCTGGTCGGCCGGCACGCATAGCGCATTCACGGGGGTAGGCAGGCCGCGAATGGCCCCGCTGGTGCGCCGCGCCACGTCGGCCCAGGCGGCGGGCTGGGGGTAGAGGTCGGTGAGGGTGATGGTGGCGGCCGGCACCGCGTGGGCGCGCAGGGTGGCCAGCACGGTTTCGGTGCCGCCGCCCGCGCCCGCGCCCAGCTCCAGCAAGTGCGTCTGGCCGGTGCGGCGCAGGGCGGCGGCCAGCAGCGGCCCCACGGGCCGGTAAATCCCCAGCCGGGTAATCATAAACCGCAGATAGTCCATCATCCCGGCCCGGATAACGGCCGGAAACCACGGCAGGTCCTCAAACTCAAATAAGCGCAGGCGAAGCTTCACGGCGGGGTAGGGGGGTAGGCGTTGGCTTGCCGCTTACGGAAAAAAGCCGCCGGCCGCCGGCCAGCTCACGCTACCGTCAGTTACCACCGATGCCAAATACTTTTTTCAGCAGCGAAGTAGTGCGGGCCACCGGATTTTGCCGAATGTCGGCCTCCTCCTGAGCAATGAGCGTGAACAGCCCGTCGATGGCCTTGCCGGTAGCATACTGGTTAAGGTCCGTTTGCACGGGCCGCACCAGCGGCAGCTGGTTGTAGGTGGTGGTGAGGGTCGAATAATATTTGGTAGCGTCCACTTTAGCCAGGCTTTGCTGCATAATGGGCATGAAGGCCGTGGTCAGCTGCGTGGTAGTGGTGCGCTTCAGATACTGGGTAGCCGCGTCTTTCTGGCCGGTCAGGATATTCCACACATCGGTGAAGGTCAGCTGCTTGATGGCGTTCAGGAAAATGGGCTTGGCGCTCTTGGCCGCGTCCTCCGCGCCCCGGTTCAGCGACAGCTCAAACTTATCGACCTGGCTGCCCAGCCCGATGCTGCGCAGGGTAGTGGCCACGCGCTGCGCATCGGGCGGAAACGGGATGCGGATGAGCTTATTCAGGTAGAAGCCATCGGTTTGCGAAGCCTGGTCCGAGCCCTTCGAAATACCCTGGATGAGCGCCTCCTTGAGGCCATTGGCGGCCTCGGTATTGGTGAGGCCGCCCACGGCCCCGGTCGTTGGGGTAGTCTTCGTACTGGTACTGGTTTTGGTGATTACCTCCTTCACCTGGCCGAGGCTGGGTAGGCGGAATTGAGCGTGGGCGGGCAGGACAGCGGCCAACGCCAGTAGGGCAGTGGAAAGCAGGTAATTTTTCATGACGAATGCTACTGGCGCAACAATGGGAGAACAGCTTGGCGACGCGCAATTTCCGGCCGCGGACTGAACGTTAGCCAAAGCTCGTACCAAAACAGCCCGCTTTGGGCGGCCCTAAGCGGTGGGCACGTCGATAGAATGGCGCCGCTCGTCGGGCGCGAGCGGGCGGTACGGCGCTAAAAACGGGCGTTGGTAGATTGCCGGGCTCCGCTGCCAGCCGCGGGCACCAGCCGCCGCAGCCTGTGCCAGCTGGCCCCTAGCGCCGCCAGCAACCACGGCAGCCCGAATGCCTGGCATAGCGTCAGGCACCCGGTAAGGGGAATGTAGCCGCGTCCCCACGCAAAACCCAGCAAGGCAATCGCCGCCAGCACCCCTTCAAAAATGAGCAGGGTGCCCGCTACCACCCGCCCCCGACCGACACCAGCGCTGCCCTGCGCCAGGCACTGCCGGAACAGCCAACGCATGAGCGGCAACCGGATATAAGCCACCAGCAGAGCCGGCACAATGCCTGTGCCAGCCAAAAACAAGTAGAAGTCGAACCACTCGCCTCATACCTCCCGGAGCTGGTAGGGGCCGCGATACGTGAGCCAGCTCGCGCCCACTGCCAGCGAAATAGCGAACACCAAGCCCCCCGTTACGGTGAGGAAAAGATGGCGATTAGCCAGGGTGGCGGGGGAGAGAGACGAGGACATATAAAAAATTCTTCCCTAAGTAACACTTCTACCCCTGTTTACACTAACTTTGCAGTACAAAGTACTTCACCGCCCCGCATGAAGCCTGCCGCCCAAGACCCCCTGGCCCAACTCACGGAAATCCGCGCCATTATGGAGCGTAGCTCGCGCTTCCTCTCGCTCAGCGGACTGAGTGGGGTAGGGGCGGGCGTAGTGGCGCTGGCGGGCGTACTGTTGCTGGAGCGAATGCTGCCGGCCGGCTCGGCCTATGAAGGAATCGCGGACTTCAACAGCTTCGCCGCTTTGCTGGAGCGCAATGCGGCGGCGCGCGAAAGCTGGTTCCTACCCCTGCTCGGGCTAGCGGTGAGCATGATAGCGCTGGCGCTGCTGGCTGCGGCGTTTTTCACGTTGCGCCGCACCCGGCGCGAGGGTTTACGCTCGCTCTGGACGGCCCCGGCGCGGCGGCTGCTGGCGGCGCTGGCCGTGCCGCTGGTGGCGGGCGGGCTATTTTGCCTGAAGCTATATGTGAGCGGTGCGGTGGCGCTGGTGGTGCCGGGCCTGCTGCTGTTCTACGGCCTGGCCTTGCTCAACGGTAGCAAGTATACCCTGGATGAGATTAAATACCTGGGTATCACGCAGGTGGTACTAGGGCTGGTGGGGCTGCTGCTGCCTGGCTACGGCCTGCTGCTGTTCGGGGCGGGCTTTGGGGTGGGGCACATCGGCTACGGCCTGCTCATGTACAACCGCTACGAACGCCCCGCGCCGGCTAAAGCGGCCAAGGCGAACTTTGCCCCGTGAAGTACGCCATCCACACCCTCAATAAGGCCTTCGACCACCGCGTGCGCCTCGGTGTAATGGCCGTGCTACTGGCCAATGAGTCGGTGAGCTTCAACGACTTAAAGGAAAGCCTCGACCTCACCGATGGCAACCTGGCCAGCCACGTAGCCGCCCTCGAAAAAGCTGGCTACGTGCTGGTTAGCAAGCAGTTCATCGGTAAAAAACCGAATACTACCTACCAGGCTTCCGCCGCGGGCAAAGCCGCGTTTCAGGGACACCTAACCGCGCTGGAAAAGCTACTGCGGGGGTAAGGAAAGAGTAGCGTGAGTAGACGTTTGTCCTTGCGAGCGCAGCGCGGTAATATTTCCTAATCGTTGAGTTACTACCCCTAACGTGCAGGAAAGATTGCCGCGTTACGCTCGTAAGGACAAACGATTAACCATACTAATAAACGGATTTCAAACTCTTTTTTTTGTGTTAATGCTTTGAATTACAAAGTTCTTTAAAAATGCAAGCAATTTCTTTCTGGCCGGCTAAGTCGGCCACCGCGCCCGCGCACCGCATCTCCACCCGGCTGGCGACCCTGTTGGTAACGGCCACGGCCCTGAGCGACTACCTCTTCTGGCACCAAGGGGTAGGGCTGAACGGGCTGATTTACATGCTGTTTCTGGTAGGCGCACACTTGTGGCTGCTGCCGCGCCACGCGCCGGTGCGGCGCACGGCTGGCTTCTGGGTGGCGGGGGCGGGCTGCCTGCTCAGCGGTGGGCTGGTGGCCTGGTACGGCTCGGCGGCGGCGCAGTGGGCGGCGCTGGCCTCGGGACTGCTGCTGCTGGGACTGGTGAACCAGGCGGGACTACGGCTGGTGAGTTCGGCGGTGGGCACGGCGGTGGCGGGCGTGCTGCCGTCTGTAGCGCTGGTGCTTAGTGGCTTACGCGTGCCGCGGGGGGTAGGCGGCCGGCTGCGGCGGGGCTGGTTTTACGGCCGGCTGCTGGGGCTGCCGCTGCTGGGGCTGGTGGTTTTCCAGGGGCTGTTCGCGGTGGCCAACCCGAAATACGGCGAGCTGAGCGCGCGAGCCTGGGCGGGGCTGGGCGAGTGGCTGGGGCGGCTGTTCGAGGCTATTTCGGTGCCGCATCTGCTCTTTCTGGTTTTGTGCGGGGTAGGGGCGGCGGGCGCGCTGGTGGTGGTGCCGGTGCATTTTTTTACGGACTACGAGGGGCGCTTTGGGGAATTTGTGCGGCGGCAGCGCGATGGCGTGGCCAGCTTCAGCGTGCGGCGGCCCAACTTTGCGCTCACCAGCCGCCGCCTGCTCGATTTGCGCAAGGAGTGGCTGGCGGCGGTGGCCTCGTTTGGGCTGCTGAACGCACTGCTGCTATTGGTGAACGCGGTGGATATCCGCTGGCTGTGGTTCGGCTTCCGGCCCGCGCCCGATTTCGACCTCACGCAGTTTGTGCACGAAGGTACTTACGTGCTGATTTTCAGTATTCTGCTGGCGGCGGGCATCATGCTGTGGTTTTTTCGGCGCAACCTCAATTTCTACCAGTCCGGCCTACCCCTGCTGCGCTGGGGTGCCACGCTCTGGGTGGCGCAAAACGCGGTGCTGGCCGCGAGCGTCGGGCTGCGCAATTACTATTACATCACCTATACTGGCCTGGCTTACAAGCGTATCGGGGTGTACGCTTTCCTGCTGTTGACGCTGTTCGGGCTGGGCACGGTGCTGCTCAAAATCTGGCAGCGGCGCTCATCTTTCGGTCTGGTGCGGCTCAATTCGTGGGCGGCCTACGCGGTGCTGCTGGCACTGGCGGCCGGCAATTGGGAAATCTGGATGGCCGAATACAACCTCCAACCCCGCTTCCCGCGCCTTGACATCGGCTTTCTGCTGGCCATGCCGCCCCGCGTGCTGCCCGTGCTGGCCGCCCACGAAGCCGTGCTAACCCAGGTGCCCCAGCTGGTGGCCGAAAACGAGTACGGCGAGTACGAGCGCCTTAGCCCCGCGGCGGCGCGCCAGCGACTAAGCCAGCGCCTGGCCGCGTTCCGGGCCGCCTACCCCCTCCGCGACTGGCAGAGCCGGACGGGCGTAAACGAGCAAGCCTTTAGAGCGGTGAGCACGAACTCGCCAGCTCGCTAATTCATCATTTCTAATTCAACATTCTAAATTGAATAAAATGACTTTCACCGACTTCAAGACCTATTTCCAGGCTAACCAGGGCCACTACACCGACCTCGCCTGGGACGACCCGCACCAACTCACGGCTCACGAGCTGCGCGCCGTGCGGGCCTCGCTGCAAACCTTTCAGCGGGGCGAAAGCTCGGAGGGGCACTACCTCTACGCCCGCGCCAAACAGCTCGGCGATGCCGAGTATCTGGCCGCTATGCGCCTGTTCATCAAGGAAGAGCAGAGGCACGCGGCGGTACTGGGGCGTTTTATGGACCAGCAGGGGATTCCACGCCTGCGCGGGCACTGGCTCGATGCCGCGTTTCGGGGCCTGCGCCGGGTACTGGGGCTGGAGCACACGCTGCGGGTGCTGCTCACGGCCGAGGTGGTGGCGGCCGTGTACTACCGGGTGCTGTTCAGCGCCACGTATTCGGGGCTGCTTCAGCAGATTTGCCGCCGCATCATGCTCGATGAGGAAATGCACCTCAACTTTCAGTGCTTCACCCTGCGGCACCTCTCGGCCGGGCGCGGGGGGGTAGGGGCTTGGCTACGCCGGCTGGCCTACCGCGCCCTCATGGCCGGCGCGGCGCTGGCCGCCTACGCCACCAGCCGTGCCACCTTCCGGGCCGGTGGCTACGGGCTGCTGAGCTTCGGGGCGGCCATTGTAGCCGAGTACGCCCGCGTGGAGCGGATGCAGCAGGATGGCCTTATCGCGGTGCGGGGCGGGCAGCCAGTCGCACCGGCCGCGGTGGGGCCGGTAGGGGCGTGGCAGTGGCCGGGCCAGCAGCTGCGCGCCGCGCCGTGAATTGCACAGAAGCAGGTTTTGGTTGGTAAGGCAGTAGCTTAGAGGCGCGTAGCAAAAATCTTCCCCACCCTAAATGACCAGAATCCTACTTCTTTTCGTGCTGGCCATCGCCGTTTTGTTGGAGCTGGCACTCACGGTTGGCGCGTTTTTCTTTCCCATATTTACGCTGGCGCAGTTTGGGGTGACCTACGGCCCGGAGACGAAGTTTCTGGCTTACCTCACGGGCTGGTTTTTACTGTTCATAACGCTGGCGGCGGCCCTAGCCTGGGCGTGGGTGCGGCAGCGCCACGCGGGCGCGGCGGGCCTGTGCTACCTGCTGGGCGGCTGGTGGATTGGGATTGGCATCGGCATTTTCGTGGTATTTGGCAAGTCCGACAACCTGTTGCTCGATACCCTAAAAGGCTTACTTATCGTAGTACTCACCTGGCGCGGCCAGCGGGGTAGCACCGTGCGCTCCTCCACCTCCCAGCCGGCCTAAGTACGTATGACCCAAGCCCTACCCCACTCTGTGCCGCGCCTCCGCCCGCGCCCGCTGGTGCGCCACGCCCCCAAGCGCCTCTCGCGCCTGGGCCAGGTGCTGGCGGGCTTGCAGCTGGCCAAGGAAACCCTGACTATTGTGCTGCTGGGCGTGCCGCTGCTGCTGGCGCAGCCGGTGCTGGCCCCGGCGGCGCTGCCGGGCGTGGTACTCTACCTGTTTCGCTGGGTGCTGGTGCTGGGCCGGCTGCGGCGGCGGGTGGCGGTTACGCTCTGGATTTTTACGTTGCTGGATGAGCTGTGGGGCCTGGCCCTATTTCACTACGCCTACGACGAGCCCACCGCCCGGCAGCTGCACTACCTCAAGTGGAGCGTGAGCATCGGGCTGACGCTGACGTTGCTGGCGCTGGCCGAAATCTGCTACCAGCGCCTGCGCGAGGGGCGCACGTTGCGCCGGGCGCTGCTGCGAGCGGCCTAGCGCCGGGGTTGGTGGGTATCTTTGCCCTTCCCCGCCTCTGATTTGCCATTTATGGCCGAAGAAAACCTGCCGCCCGCGGCTCCCGATTCCACGCCCGCCCGCCCCGCTGCCGCTTCGCGCCCGAGCCAGAAGCGGCCCGGCCGGGGCACCCGCCGCCTGGTGCGTATTGCCTGGACGCTCTTTTTTGTGGGGGTAGGCTTTTTTCTGGCGTATCCGCTGCTGGTGCGCAGTAATTTTTTATTCCTCTTCGGTAAATCGCCGAGCCTAGAGGAATTAGAAAATCCGAAGGTGGAACAAGCCTCGCAGGTATTCACTGCCGATGGGGTGCTGATGGGCCGCTACTTCCGCGAAAACCGCTCGCCAGTGCGCCTCAGCGAAATGTCACCCTGGTTAGTTAAAGCGCTGATTGCTACCGAGGATGCGCGGTTTTATGACCATTCGGGTATTGATGCGCCCTCGCTGGCGGGCTCCATCTACTACGGCCTGCGGGGCGATAAGCGGGGCGGCTCTACCCTCAGCCAGCAGCTGGCCAAGAACTTATACAAAACCCGGCGGGCCGAAAACCGGGGCGCGCTGAGCCAAGTGCCGGGGGTAGGGGTCATTATTGCCAAAACCAAGGAGTGGCTCACGGCCGTGGAGCTGGAGCGCCACTACACCAAGCGCGAAATTCTGCGCATGTACCTGAATACCGTGGAGTACGGCTCCAATGCGTTCGGCATCAAGGTGGCGGCCAAAACGTTTTTCAGCACCTCGCCCGATAGCCTCAACGCCGTGCAGGCCGCTACCCTCGTGGGGCTGCTGAACAACCCCACGGCCTTCAACCCGCGCTTTCACCCAGCCGCCTCGCGCCGCCGCCGCAACGTGGTGTTGCAGCGGATGGGCCAAGCGGGCGACCTCAAATTAGCTGAAGTCAAGGCCCTGCAAGCCGAGCCGATTGTGCTCGATTACCAGGTAGAAAAACACATTGACGGACCGGATAACTACTTCCGCAGCGCCATTAGCCAGACGGTGAACCACTGGTGTGAGGAGCACGGCTACGATATGTACCGCGACGGCCTGCGCATCTACACCAGCCTCGATTCGCGGATGCAGGACCACGCCGAGCAGGCCGTGCACCAGCGCATGAAACTGCTGCAACAAACCTTCGACAGCTTCTGGCGCAATAAGGGCCAAAACCCTTGGGTGGACGAAGACGGCCACGAAATTCCCAACTTCATCGAAACCCAGATGAAGCGCACGCAGAGCTACCACAGCCTGGCCGCCCGCTACCGGGGCCAGCCCGCCCGCCTCGATTCGGCCCTGCACGCCAAGCGCCCGATGAAGGTGTTTACCTGGAAAAAGCAGGACGGCGATACCACGCTGGTCATGTCGCCGCTCGATTCGCTGGCCTATTACAAGCACTTTTTACAAGCCGGCATGATGACGATGGACCCCTTCACGGGCTCTATCAAAGCCTGGGTGGGCGGCTTGGACTACCGCTTCTTCAAGTACGACCACGTGAAGCAGGCGCAGCGCCAGGCCGGCTCTACGTTCAAGCCCTTCGTATACCTCACGGCGCTGGCCAACGGCTACTCGCCCTGCGACCGCATCCGCGACCAGCGGGTGACGATTAAGTACGTCGAAAACGGCAAGCCGATGGAGTGGCAGCCCGACAACGTGACCCGCGAATACACGGGCATCAATATGACGCTGCGCTCGGCGATGGCGCGCTCGGTCAACTCCGTTACGGCGCAGCTGACCGAGAAAGTAGGCTGGGCCAAAGTGGCCGACTACGCGCATAAAGTGGGCATAACCAGCCCCTTACTGCCGGTACCGAGCATCGGCCTGGGCTCGGCCGGCGACGTGAGCGTGTACGAGATGGTGGATGCGTACTCGACTTTTCTCAACAACGGCTTCCGGTCGGCCCCGCGCCTCATCACCCGCATCGAGGACCGCAACGGCAACGTGATTCAGCAGTTCGACCCGGTGCAGAAGCGCGCCATCTCGCCCGAAACGGCCTGGCTCATGGTGTACATGCTGCGCGGCGGTATGGAGGAGCCCGGCGGCACCTCGCAAGGGCTGTGGGATTTTCAGGACCTGTGGCGCAAAAACAACCAGATTGGCGGCAAAACCGGCACTACCTCCAACTACTCCGACGGTTGGTACATGGGCCTCACCAAGGACCTGGTTTCCGGCATCTGGGTGGGCGGTGAGGACCGCAGCATCCACTTCTACCGCTCGCAGCAGGGCGAGGGCGGCCGCATGGCCCTACCCATCTTCGGCCGCTACATGGAGAGCATCTACAAGGATAAAAAGCTGAGCTACGACTACGGCCCCTTCCCCAAAGCGCCCACCGGCCTCAAGCGCAAGTACGTGTGCTACACCGAGTACGAGCCGCCGCGCCGCCGCGCCGAAGTCATTGACACGTTATCGGCCGATAACCTGCTGGAACAGCTGAACCAGGGGGGTAGGGATAGCGTGCGCTAGGGACAAGAATCATTCTGTCCATAATTATGCTGGAAATTCTAATTCACGAGCAATAGAATTTAAAGTATTGCGATAGGAATTAATATTTTTTGACCTTATAAATTCACTGGTAAATAATTTCAGCGCTTCCTGCTGATAACCCGCGTGAAACATAGTTTGGATTTGTGCAGACGGATAGTGAGAATGGTGGCCGTTAAGTAGAAACGCATAAATGTCCTCCCGGCTTTTTATGCTGACTAAATAGGAATGAACATACTGGTCAAAATCATTGATTAGCTGCTGGCTAATTTTTGCTATGTCCGATGTGACAGTGAGTTCAATCCAGCTATCGGATGGGCTGTTTCTAAGATGACCGTATCGTTTGCGAACTGCACAAGAAACCTCCTGAAATTTTAGTCCTGACTTTTGGTTGCTTAAATAGTATTCAAAATCTTCCAAATATAGACTGACATTAACTGTGAATGAAAGGCTATCAGCAGAATTGTACTGAGACTTTTGAAACTGAATAATTCTTCCCCACCCTTCTGGACTATAATATCGAAAATTATTACCAGATTTTTTATAGCCTAACGCTTTGAATTTAGGCCACAAAGTAGATTTTACTAATTGGTCGAAAATCGAGTTGAGGTCAGTCATTTTTCGGAATTTATAGGAGTTTCAACCAAAAAGTGCCCGGCCCGCACATGCGTGCAGACCGGGCGCTTCTGGTAAAATTCAAACGGGCTTACTGGCGCTCGATGGCCGTGGCAGTGCTGGCCGTAACCGGCGCAGCCGTTGTTTTGGCTGAGGAGTAAGCGGGGCAGGAGCCGCGGTTGCAGGCCCCGAGGCCGAGGGTAGCGGCCCCAACGGCGAGGATAAGGAGCTTTTTCATAAAACAGTAAAAATGAGGAGGAACGCGAGTAGGCTCCAAAGATAGGGCCAGAGAGTGGTTAGGTGGTTGAGAGCGTGCGTAGTTAGATGAGTTTCTGGGAATAGTGCCGCGCCAACTTTATTGCCTCCTACCCCCAGCCTAACGGTCCGCGTGGGCTATTCCGTATAGCCCAGGATTTTTAGCATGCTGGCCGCCTCCTGCTTGGGCGCGAACACGGTGTCGGTGAGGGTGCCGTTGGGGGCGCGGTCCAAGATGACGTGTTTGGGTGCGGGAATGAGGCAGTGCTTGATGCCGCCGTAGCCGCTCAGGCTTTCCTGGTAAGCGCCGGTGTGGAAGAAGCCCACGTAGATGGGCTCGTCGGTAGCGGGCTGGTGGCGAGCGGGTTGCAGCTGCGGCAGGAACGTCTGGTAGATGTGCTTCTCGGAGTTATAGTAATCCTGCGAGTCGCAGGTGAGGCCGCCGAGCTGGATTTTGCGGTAGGGCCGGTTCCAGCCATTGAGGGCCAGCATGATGAAGCGCTGGTTCAGGGCCCAGGTGTCGGGTAGATTAGTGATGAAGGAGCCATCAATCATGTACCATAACTCCTTGTCGTTCTGTAACTTCTCATCCAGAATGGAGTAAATCGTGGCCCCGCTCTCGCCCACCGTGAAGATGCCGAACTCGGTGAAGATATTAGGCTCCGGCACGCCCTCCTCGGCGCAAATGCGCTGGATGGTGCGCAGAATCTCAGCAATCATGTACGGATAGTCGTATTCGAGCTGAATGCTGGTCTGAATGGGCAGCCCGCCGCCGATGTCAATTGTCTGGAGGGTAGGGCAAAGCTTGCGCAGCTCGCAGTATTTGTGGATGAAGCGCGATAGCTCGGTCCAGTAATACGACGTGTCCTTGATGCCGCTGCTGATGAAATAATGCAGCATGGTGAGCTCAAAGCGCGGGTCGTTCTGGATATTTTCCTCGTATAGCGGCACCGCATCGGCGTAGCGCACGCCCAGGCGCGAGGTGTAGAACTGGAAGCGCGGCTCCTCATCGGAAGCCAGGCGCAGGCCCATCTTGACCTTGGTGCCGGCGTTGACGTGCGCGGCGTAGTAGTCAATCTCGTTGGGCGAATCCAGGATGGGTAGGCAGTTCACGAACCCATCGTTGAGCAGCGCCGAAATGTCGCGCTTGTACTCCTCGTTCTTGAAGCCGTTGCAGATAATATACTTCTGCTTATCGAGCTTACCCTGCTCAAACAGCGAGCGGATGATGCTGATATCGAACCAGCTGGACGTTTCCAAGTGCACGTCGTTCTTGAGCGCCTCCTCCAGCACAAAGCGGAAGTGCGACGACTTGGTGCAGTAGGCGTAGGAATATGAGCCCTGGTAGCCCGTTTCGATAATGCCATCGGCAAACCACTTTTTAGCCCGCTGAATCTGGGAGCTGATTTTGGGTAAGTACGTGAGGCGCAGTGGGGTGCCGTGCTTCTGCACCAGGGCCATCAGGTCAATGTCGTGGAAGAATAGCTCATTTTCGCGCACCTGAAAATCGGCGTTTGGAAAATCGAAGGTTTGGGTAATCAGGTCCTGATAGGTGTCCATTAAATGAGTAGCTGATTGCTGATTGTTAAAAACGTCCGTCATGGCGAGCGAAGCGCGGCAACCGCATCAGAACGAAATCGGGCGGGTATCGTTCGGGGGCGATTGCCGCGCTTCGCTCGCAATGACGGACGTTTTCGAGAACTCGAAAAAAAGCCCGACCTTTGCGGGCAGCGTACCAAAAGTACCGCCGGGGGCCGGAAAGAATTCGGCCCTGCGCATCGGTTTCCGATGGAAGGAAGCGACATGGCTACGGCGCGCCCGCGCCGCAAGGCAGCGCTCGCCTACCCCCCCGCCGGGGGGTAGGCGGCCCGATGCCGTGCCCCCATGTCCCTACCCCCCCCCCCACCTGATGAAACGCATTAAGCTCATTGAAGTCCGCTCCGAACTCGGGGCCGGCACCCGCGGGGCCAGCATGGGGCCCGATGCCCTGCGCGTGGCCTGCCTAAACCAGGGCTCCGACTACTTCCGGCGTTACAATGCCGTGGTGACGTCGGACTTGAACCACGTGCTGTTCGATAAAACGCCCTTCCGCTTCGCCAAGCACATCGACGCGATTTACACCGTGCAGAAGGGTATTGCCAGCGCCGTGGAGCAGACGCTGCGCTTCGGCGAGTTTCCGTTGGTGCTGGCCGGCGACCACAGCAGCGCCAACGCCACCATTGCCGGCATTAAGGCGGCCTACCCCCACAAAACGCTGGGGGTCATCTGGATAGATGCGCACGCCGACATCCACTCGCCCTACACCACGCCCAGCGGCAACGTGCACGGCATGCCGCTGGCCGCGTCGTTGGGCGAGGATAACCGGCCCTGCCAGCGCAACGAGCCCGATGCCGACACCGAGTTTTTCTGGCGGCGGCTCCAGAACCTGGCCGAGCCCGGCCCCAAGCTGCGCCCCGAGCACCTCGTGTACGTGGCCGTGCGCGACACCGAAGCCGAGGAAGAGGCGCTCATCGAGCTCCTGAATATCAAGTGGATAAAGCTGCCCGAAATTCAAGTCAAAGGCTCGCGCCAGCTCAGCCGCGAGATTTACGAGCACCTGCGCTTCTGCGATATGGTGTATATCTCCTTCGACGTGGATAGCCTCGATTCGGAGTTCAGTAAGGGCACCGGCACGCCGGTAGAAAAGGGCCTGTTTTTATCAGAAGCCGAAAACCTGTGCCAGGACCTGCTGGAAAACGACCGCGCCGTGTGCTTCGAGATGGTCGAAATTAACCCGACCCTCGACAACGAGAATACGATGGCGAACAACGCCTTTATTATTCTGGAAAAAGCCACCGCCGCCATCGAAAAGCGGCTGCGGCTGGATGAGGTAGTGAGCCGATGATGGACAATTTTGCTTATCGCACAATCTCTACCCACCCCTTATAGCTGCGCTTGGTGTTGGCCGCGTCGGCAAACTGTACTTCGGCCAGGTAGTAGTAGATGCCGTTGGAAACCAGGCCGCTGGTGTTGCCGTCGCCGGTGGCCGCGCCGGTCCAGTTTATGTAGGGGTCCTGGTCGCTCTCGTACACCTTGCGGCCCCAGCGGTTGAAAATCTGGATGCGGGTGCGCAGGATGGTACTGGCCGTTTTGGGCCGGAACACGTCGTTTTTGCCGTCGCCGTTGGGCGTGAAGATGTTGGGTAGCAGGAAGAACGCGCACTCATCCTGGCAGGCCGAGTTGCTGAGCGCGCTGCGGATGCCCTGGGCGCTCACCGCCTGTACCTGGTAGCAGTAGGCCGATTTCAGCAAAAACCGGTCGGCGTAAGTGAGGCTGGTAGTGGAGTCGATGGCCACGTAGATGCCGGTTTGGGAGCTGCTGCGCAGGATGCGGTAGTAGGCCGCGGCCACGCTGCACCCGGTGGGCGCGTTGCCTACGGTCCAGCGCAGGTCGTTCTGGTAGCGCTGGTTGTCGGCGGGGTAGGTGGGCAGGTTGGCCAGGCTATCGCAGTTGGGAGGGCGTAGGCTGAGCACCGGCGTACAAGGCACAGCTTGTAGCACGGTGCAGGCTTGCTGGCTGTTGTTCAGCAGGTTAGTCAAAAAACTAACGTCCGGGTACTGGCCATTGGTGAGCACGTAGTAGCAATACTGCTGGCCGCGCTGAAGCTTGGGGTCGGCATCAGTGTAGGTGCCGCCGGCCGCGCCGGTGGGGGCCGTGCCGATGGCCGCAAACGTGGTGCTGCCGGGGTCTTGGCGGTAAATGGTGGCCGGCTGCTTGGTATTGTCCCAGGGCACGGAGTAGGCCCAGCTCACGGCCACGCGGCTGCCCAGGCCGTCGGGCACCAGGCTGGTGCGCACGCTGCTGGCGGTGGGCGCGGTTTCGGCCTGCTCCACGGGCGCGCCGCTGGCATTGTCGGTGTTGAAGAACGTGAGCTGGTAGGTGTACTGGTTGGCCGCCGTGTTCAGGTTGCGGTCCACGTACACGGTATCGGCCAGGGTAGTAATGGTAGCCACCGGCGTGAAGGCCGCCGAGCCGGCCACTGCCCGGCCCAGGCGGTAGCCCAGCGGTGCCCCAAACGTGCCGACATTGGGCCGCGGCTGGGTCCAGCGCACCGTAATCTGGCCGGTGATAGCGTCGGTCGTGTTCACGTCCACGTTGGTGAGCCGCGCCGAGCGGCCAGTAAAGGTCAGGCACGCCTCGTTCGAGACGAGGCTGGCTCCGCCCGAAGGCAGCGGAAACACCGCATAGATGCGGTAGCTGTACGTTTTACCCCGCATCAGACCGGCCCCGCCGTTGTTGTCGGCAAAGGTGGTGGCGGTGGGCGGCACCGCGCCCACCTGCACGTAGCCCGAGCCCGCGGGCAGGCCCGTGTTGCAGGGGCCGGGCGAGTAGTTGTAGCACCCTTCGCGCCGAAAAATCAGCAGCTGGCTGGCGTTCTGGCAGGTGTAGGGGTCCCAGCTCAGCAGGCTGGTGAGGGGGCTGATGTTGGGCACGGGCGCAGCGCGCAGGTTCTGGGGCGGCGGCCCCACCACCGTAATGCGCACCGGCCGCTCGTCAATCAGCGTCGGCGCGTTGCTGCTGGCGGGCGGGCTGTCCTGGGCCTTAAACACCACCACGTAGGGCTGGTTGGAAACGTTGTTGCACTGGGGCGTCCAGCGGAAAGTACCCGTCACGGAGGTTCCCGTGGAAGTCTGGACGAACGTGGCCGGCGGCAAAATGCCGCTGTAGGCAAATAGCGTAATGGGGCTCGGGGCCAGCGCGCCGGGGGCCGTGCCGTCGGTGGCCGACACGGTGAGCGTGACGGGCGTGCCCGCCACCACGCACAGGTCGGGCGGCACCGTGATAACCGGCGGTAAGTTATCGGTGGCCGTCACGATAATCTGCATGTCCCGGATAACGGTGCCAATCAGGCGGAAGCCGTTGGCCGTGCGTCGCCATTCCTCCACCGTGAAGGCGATGTTGTAGGTGCCGGCCAGGCTGGGCGCGTTCCAGGTAATCTGGCCGGTTTGGGGGTCTTGCACGATGATGGCCGGGTTGCCGGCCTGGCCGGTCGGCACGCCGGGGTAGGGCACCTGCACGCCCTTGGGCGAAGTATTATTGGGGTAGAAATAGCCCGCGCAGGTCACCGAGTCGGGCGTGTTGCCGTTGTGTATGGCCGCGGCAATGCCGCCCTGCACCTGGCGGCTGGGGCTGAGGTGGTAGGAGAGCGAGTCGCCGTCGGCATCGTAGCCGGCCGGGTTGTGCAAAAACACCTGCCCAACGGCCCCACGGTCGATGGCCGGAGCGCGTAGCACCGGCGAGTGGTTGCGCCCGTAGGCCGGGTTAATAGTGATGCTGGAGCTGATGTAGAACGTCTGCTGGTCCGACGACCGCATGTTCACTACCCCGGCCACCCGGTTTTCGCCCACGAAGCTCACCCGGTACTGCCCGGCCCCCGCGTAGAAGTGGTCGAAGTTGAAAATGATTACGTTCGTCTCCCCGTTCAGCGGCGTTTCGCTCACCTTCGGAATATTATCCTGGCGCGTGCCATCGCCAAAAAAGATGGTCGACGTGTCTTGCAGGGCCGCCCCCGGAGTCGAATTACGATAAATCGTGAGCCGGAAAAAAATGTGGTTCGGGTTGCCCGTCACGCTGTCTACCCTGGCCTGAATGTCGCCGGCCCGCAGGTGCGAGGCCCGCGCCGCCTCGGGCCGCAGCCAGCCCAAACCTATGACCAAAAAAGCCAGCAGCCAGGCACAAAACGGCGGCTTTAAACCAGACAGTACTGAAAATCGCATACGTTCACGTAGTTTTCAGCAAGGTACGCATGGGGCAAAAAAGCCCCAGGGGAAGCGCGCTAATACTTGCTGATAAACGCATACGCCCCCAGCGTATAAGCCGTGGCCGACGAAAAGTGGTCGCCCCCCGGAATGGGGTGCAGCTCGACCTGCGTGGCCCCGCGCTTTTGCATGGCGTCGTAGGCATCCTGCGAGTTGAAAAAGGGCACGTAGTCGTCGGCCGTGCCGTGGAAGAGGGCCAGCGGCGCGGCCGGCTTCCAGTCGTAGATGTCGTTGTCGGCCAGTGCATCATTGAGCGCCGCGTCCGAGTTGGTTAGCACCGCCTGCCGGAAGCTGGCCGCAAACAGCTGGTCCGCCCGGCCGGGCACCGCGCCGAAGGGGTCGGCTTGCAGCTGGGTGGCGTAGGGCTCCTGGTAATAGAAGGAATACGGCCGGTTCAGGGCGTACACTCGGTCGTAGGTGCGCAGCACCCACACGTAGGTACTGAGGAAACTGAGCGGCTGGGTCGCGTTCAAAATATAGCGGGCGAAGGCCGTTTTGTGGTACGCCCCCGCGCCCGGCGCGCTGGCCGTCACGGGCAGGGTAGCGGCGTATTTCGCTTCCAATAATTTGTGCAAGGCCATCGTGGCGTAGCCGCCCTCCGAGTAGCCAAGCAGGAAGTTTTTCTGGTTAACGCTGATGGCCTGCTGCTGGCAGAATTCGCGGGTGGCCCGCAGCATATCGGCCGCAGCCGAGGCCAGCGAGGCGGCGTGCTCGTAGGGGTGGGGTAGGGCCTTGCTGGCCCCGTAGCCCAGGTAGTCGGGGGCCGCCACCACGTAGCCTGAAGCGGCCAGCACCGACACCACCGACCACACGTCGCTGCCCGCGGCGTAATACGACGGAGCCTGGCCCTCGCTGCCGGGCAGCAGCGTGCCGTGCTGGTAGCTGAGCACCGGCAGCGGACTCGGGGCCACCGGCACCAGCACCGCGCCCGAGGCGGTAGTTTGCTGGCCCGCGGGCGTGCTGGTATGGTAGGTGAGGCGGTACACCCGCACCGGATAGCGCGCCAGCGCCGCCGCTACTGGCACCGCCGGCACCCGCGCCCCCAGCGTGGCGGCGCTGTACTCGCCGATGAGCGTGCTACCCGTGAGTACCGTCTCGGTGGGGGGGGTAGGGGCTGCCGGGCCGGGGCCGGGCGAGTTGCTTTTGCAAGCCGGCACGGCCAGCAAGAGCGCGAAAATCCAGAGCAGAGGTAAGGCAGAAAAACGGGGGGTAGGCACGCGGAAAGAGCTGGGTAAGGAGAATAACCAGCGCCCTAACGCCCTACGCGCCCGGCGGCGTTCCCGGCCGGCCGCGTAGGGCGCGTAAGGCCCCGCCGTACCTTTGCCCTCGTGCAACAGCTAGAACAAACCCTCCTCACTGCCCTGCAAGCGGCCGCCCAGGCCGTATTCGGGCAGGAAATCCCCGCCGCCAGCCTCGTGCTGCAGCCCACGCGCAAAGACTTTGCGGGCAGCTTTACCCTCGTCACGTTTCCGCTCACCAAAGCCTTCGGCAAAGGCCCCGAGGCCATCGGTCAGGGCCTGGGCGAGTGGCTGACGGCCCACGCGCCCGCCGTGCGCGGCTTCAACGTGGTGAAAGGCTTCCTGAACCTCGAAATTGCCGATGCCGAGTGGCTGAAGCTCTTTGGCGAGCTGGTCGCGCAGCCGGCCGGCGCGCCCGTGCCCTTCGACGGCCCCCGCAACGTGGTAGTGGAGTACTCTTCGCCCAATACCAACAAGCCCCTGCACCTGGGCCATTTACGCAATAACTTCCTGGGTTACAGCGTGGCTGAGATTCTGAAAGCCACCGGCGCTACGGTTTCCAAAGTGAATCTGGTAAACGACCGTGGTATCCATATCTGCAAGTCGATGTTAGGCTACCAGCGCTTTGGCCACGGAGAAACGCCGCAGAGCGCGGGCATTAAGGGCGACCACCTGGTGGGCAAGTACTACGTGCTCTTCGAGAAGCACTACCGCGAGGAAGTGCGGCAGCTAGAGGCTGAAGGCGTAGCCGCTGACATCGCCAAGCGCCAAGCCCCACTGATGCTGGATGCTCAGCAGATGCTGCAACAGTGGGAAGCCGACGACGCGGAGGTAGTGGCTCTTTGGCGGCAGATGAACGGCTGGGTGTACGAAGGTCACAATGCGACTTATGAGGCTATTGGCGTTGATTTTGACAAGTTCTACTACGAGTCAGGTACCTACTTGTTAGGCAAGAAGCGGGTAGCGGAAGGTCTAAGCAAAGGTGCATTCTCTACGAAGGAGAATGGCTCGGTTTGGGTTGATTTACAGGCTGAAGGCCTCGACGAAAAATTGCTGCTGCGCGGCGATGGTACCAGCGTATACATCACGCAGGACCTGGGCACGGCCGAGTTGAAGTACGAGGATTTTGGCTACGACAGCAGCATCTACGTCATCGCCGACGAGCAGAACTACCACATGCAGGTGCTGCAAGCCACCCTGCGCAAGCTGGGCAAGCCCTACGCCGCCGCCATCCACCACCTCAGCTACGGCATGGTGGACCTGCCTACTGGTAAAATGAAAACCCGCGAAGGCACCGTGGTCGATGCCGACGAGCTGGTGCGGGAAGTAGAAGAAGCCGCGGAGGCTGCCACCCTCGAAAAAGGCAAAACCGAGGGCCTCAGCGACGAGGAATTGCAGCAGCTTTATCACACCCTGGGCCTGGGCGCGCTCAAATACTACCTGCTGAAAGTGGACCCCAAGAAGCGGATGCTCTTCAACCCCGCCGAGTCGGTGCGGCTCGAAGGCGACACCGGGCCATTCATTCAGTATTCTTACGCCCGCATCGCCTCCATCCGGCGCAAGGTGCTGGCGCAGGGGGTAGAAGAAACCACCGATTTCAGCTCGCTCACCGAGCTGCAACCCACGGAGCAAGAGCTAATTCAGCAGCTGGCCGGCTACGCAGGGGTAGTAGCCGAAGCCGCCCGCGCGCTCTCGCCCGCCGTGGTGGCGCAGTATGCCTACGACGTGGCCAAAAGCTACAACCGCTTCTACACCGAAGTACCCATTTTCGCTGAAACCGACCCGCTGAAGAAAGCCTTCCGCGTGGCCCTTTCGGCTAAAACGGCCGAAACCCTTAAAACTATTCTCGGCCTGCTCGGCATTGACGTGCCTGAGCGCATGTAGGGGGTTGAGAAATAAAGTAAGACCGTCATGCTCATCTGGCGTCCGCTTGCCGAAGCATCTCTACCGCGCAAATAGCTTTAAAATTGAGAGTTAGCTACGCGATAGAGATGCTTCAGCAAGCGGACGCCAGATGAGCATGACGGTCTTTTTATTGAAAATCGAAGTAATTGACTTTATGAAAAGCGTAGCAGTCTACTGCGGCTCCAGCAGCGGCAACCAGGAAATGTACACGCAGCAGGCCCAGGCAATGGGCCGTGAGCTGGCCCGGCGCGGCCTCACGCTGGTATACGGCGGCGGCCGGGTGGGCCTGATGGGCATCATCGCCGACGCCGTGCTGGCCGCGGGGGGTAGGGTTATCGGCGTCATCCCTCGTTTCCTGGCCGATAAGGAGCTGGCGCACCGGGGCTGCACCGAGCTGCACGTGGTAGACACCATGCACCAGCGCAAGCTGCTTATGGCCGACCTGGCCGACGGCTTCGTGGCTATGCCCGGCGGTTTCGGCACCCTCGAAGAGCTATTTGAAGTCCTCACCTGGGGCCAGCTCGGCCTGCACGGCAAGCCGGTAGCCCTGCTCAACACGCTGGGCTTCTACGATAAGCTGCTGGCTCTGCTCGACCACATGCGTGCTGAGGCGTTTTTGCGCCCTGAAAACCAGGCGCAGCTGCTGCACCACGCCGATGCCGCCGCGCTGCTGGATGCGATGGCGGAGTACCAGCCCGCCAGCGTGGAGAAGTGGCTGACCCCGCGTACGACGTAAAAAGAACGGTCATGCTGACGCAGGAAGCATCTCGACCGCGCAAGTAACTCTTAACGTTAGGGATTACTTACGCGGTAGAGATGCTTCGACAAGCTTAGCATGACCGGTCTTTTCTCCCCAGCGTCTTCTTACCGCGCCAGCCGCAACCCGGTAAATTGCCAGCGCTTATCAGCGTGAAAAAAATTGCGGTAGCTGAGCCGAATGTGGCTCTCAGGCGTGGCGCACGAGCCGCCGCGCAGCACGAGTTGGTTAACCATAAATTTGCCGTTGTACTCGCCCAGCGCGCCGGCCGCGCGCTGGTAGCCGGGGTAGGGATGGTAGGCCGAGTAGGTCCATTCCCAGCAGTCGCCCAGCAGCTGGTGGCACTGGGTGGGGTCGGCATCGGCGGGGAGGGGTAGGGGGTCGAAGTGGCCGGTTTCGAGCCAGTTGCCGCCGGCGGGCGTGACCCCGAAGTGGCGGGCGGCCACCTCCCACTCGGCCTCGGTGGGCAGGCGCGCCCCGGCCCACTGCGCGTAGGCATCGGCCTCGTAAAAGCTGACGTGCGAAACGGGCGCGGCCAAATCCAGCGGTACCAGGCCGGTGGGGCCGTAGCGCTGCCACTGGCCGTTAGCGGTGGGCGACCAGTAGAGCGGGGCCGCCCAGCCCTCGCGGCTGGCCAGGTCCCAGCCCTCGCCCAGCCAGAACTGAAACTGCCGGTAGCCCCCCGCCTCGATAAACTGCAGAAAATCGCCGTTCGTCACGAGCCGGTTTTGCAGCTCAAACGGCGCGATTAATACCTCGTGCACCGGCAGTTCATTATCAAACGAAAAACCTTCTGCCTGGTGCCCCACCGCGTAAATGCCGCCCGGTACCGCCAACCAAGTCGCTGCCGGCAGGGAGTAATTATCACTTGAAAATTGCTCCCTGCTCCCTGCTAACTGTTCCTCACTTAAATAGCCGGGAGCCAGTGGGTTGGTACTGAGGATGTATTTGATATCGGTGGCCAGTAATTCTTGGTGCTGCTGCTCGTGGTGCAGGCCCAGCTCGACCAGCTCGGTGGCGGCGGTGGGTAGGTCGGCTAGCTGACTTAGGAGGCAGGCCATGTGCTCATCCACGTAGGTGCGGTAGCGGTACACGTCGGCCAGCGGCGGGCGCGAGAGCGTGCCGCGGTCGGCCCGGTTCACTCTGGAGCCCAGTGAGTTGTAGTACGAGTTGAACAGAAAGGCGTAGTCGGGGTGAAAGAGCTGGTAGTCAGGTAAAAAGCGTTGGAGCAGCATCGTTTCCCAAAACCAGGTGGTGTGGGCCAGGTGCCACTTGGGCGGGCTCACGTCGAGCGAGGGCTGCACCACGGTGTCTTCGGGCAGCAGGGGCTGCACCAACGCCACCGACTGGGCGCGCACGGCCTGGTAGTGCGCCGGGAGCGCGGCAGCTTCGGCCACGGCCGGTGCAGATAAGGAAGCAAAAGTTGACGACATAAAAACGAGAAGAAAACCAGCGGACTAACTGGCTGCTGTAACCGCGCCGGCCGGGGTAGGGTTGCGCCCGCGCTGCGCCGGCCCAAACTTCGGGACCACCAGCTAAAAATAGGGGAGAAATTTATTAGCAAAAGGAATTTACCGCTTACTAATACAGTTTGCAAGAGCCGGTAATAGGATGGTCTGCTTCAGCCGACTTTGGTGTTTTTTTAGCTCGTTAGTTTTCTTCTATGAATACGTTTGGCGTTGATTCCATCATCCCCCTTAGTATGCAGCCTACCCCGCCCAAACGCCCGGCCCGCCGGGTGGGTGAAAAAAGCCGCCGTGGCTTCGCGGCCATGTCGCCCGAGCAGCAGCGCCGCATCGCCAGCGAAGGCGGCCGCGCCTCGCACGAGAGTGGCCGCGGCCACCGCTTCTCCTCCGAAGAAGCCCGCGAAGCTGGCCGCAAAGGCGGTAGCATCAGCCGCCGGGGACCCACTAAAAGTAAGTAGCGTTAGGGTAGGAGGTTGTTATTGCGAGCAAAGCGAAGCATTAATACTCTCTTACCCCCCTACCTCCTTACCTTGCGCGCTCATGCTGACTCTCACGTACCAGCGGCGGGCGCTGCGCTTCAACTTCCCGGCCCGCACTTCGCGCGGGGCGCTCACTGAGCACGTAGCTTATTACGTGGGCCTGCGTGATACCAGCCGGCCTACCCTCACTGGCTGGGGCGAAGCCGCACCGCTGGCAGGGCTTAGCCTCGACTATAGCCCTGGTTTTGAAAAAACTGTGGCGGATTTCTGCCGGCAGTTCAACCAGGAAGGGCACGCAGCCCTGACGGTAGCCGAGGCCGCCGACCTAGTGCCGCCTACCCTGCCCGCCCTGCGCTTCGCTCTCGAAACGGCCGTGCTCGACCTGGACGGTGGCGGTCAGCATCAGCTTTATACCAATACCTTTAGCCAGGGCCGCGCCGGCCTGCCCATCAACGGCCTCGTGTGGATGGGCGACGCGCCCTTCATGCGCGCCCAAATCCGGCAGAAGCTGGCCGCCGGCTACGCTTGCCTGAAAGTAAAAATCGGCAGCCTCGACTCTGCTACCGAGCTGGCTTTGCTGGCCGAAATCCGGGCCGAGGCCGATGCCTCCCAACTCATGCTGCGCGTCGATGCCAACGGGGCCTTTTCTCCCGCAGAAGCCCCGGCCCGGCTGGCGGCGCTGGCGCGGTTTAACATTCACTCCATCGAGCAGCCCATTGCGGCCGGGCAGTGGCCGGCGCTGGCGGTACTGTGCCGCACGTCGCCCATTCCGGTGGCGCTCGATGAGGAGTTAATCGGCCTCACCGACCCCGCCCGGCAGGAAGCTTTGCTGGAGGAAGTGCGCCCGCCCTACCTCGTGCTCAAGCCCACGCTGCTGGGCGGCCACGCCGCCACCCGCCGCTGGATAGCCCTGGCCCAAGCCCGCGGCATTGGCTGGTGGATAACCTCGGCCCTCGAATCCAACGTCGGCCTCAACGCCGTGGCTCAGCTCACGGGCGAGTACGCGGTCGGCGATTTTGCCCAGGGCCTGGGCACCGGCCAGCTCTACGACAATAACTTGGCCGCCCCCCTGCGCATCGACGCGGGCACTCTGCACTACGACCCCGCCGGCACCTGGGAAAACGTAGGCTAGGCCTCCGCCTGCCGGTAAATGTGCGGCAAGGTGCAGCTCGCCGGGAGCAAAGCAGGGGAAGCTTTAGCTTGCCAAATTAGTTGGATAGCAAACCGCCTCGT
The DNA here is from genome assembly GCF_020012125.1 of Hymenobacter psoromatis. Lineage (NCBI taxonomy): Bacteria > Pseudomonadati > Bacteroidota > Cytophagia > Cytophagales > Hymenobacteraceae > Hymenobacter > Hymenobacter psoromatis. The sequence goes on along the minus strand of NZ_JAIFAG010000001.1, from coordinate 2,889,587 downwards.
GCCCGGCAAGCTACTGCTTATTGCACATAGCCAGGTGGGCTAAAGCCTAGCCCGTGCCGGCCTTGCGTAGCCTGCTAACTTGTTGTATATTTAGCCTTTCACTAGGTTAAAGTGCAGAATATCGTGCAGATTCACGCGTTGTTCGGTTGGATGCGGGCTCGCTGGGCCTGCTGGCTGCTGGCAGCGCTGCTGCTGAGCGGGGGGGTAGGGCACGCCCAAACGCCCACGGCTGCCTTCCAGTTTAGCCGGGCCGGGCGGCACCAGGGGCGGATATCCTTTCTTGCGCAGCGCAATCTGATAGTAGTTACGGCCCTGCTCAATGGGCGCGGGCCGTATAATTTTCTGCTTGATACGGGCGTGGGGACTAGCTTGCTTACCGACCCCGCGCTTTCGGCTTCGCTAGGCCTGCTGCGTGGCTCCGAGTACCGGCTGTTGGGCGTGGGCGGCACCGACAGCGGCCTGCGGGCCTACGAAACCACCAACGTGCGCGTGGATATGGACGGTGGAGTAATAGCCCCCGGCATGACCTGGCTCGTGCTCAACAGCGATGTGCTCGACCTGTCGGGCTACGTGGGAATGCCCATTCACGGCATCATCGGGTCCGATTTATTTCGCTCGTTCGTAGTTACCATTCGGCCCGACGAACGCCAGCTGGTGCTCCACGACCCCACTACCTACCGCGCGCCGCGCAGCCGGCGCTGGGCTCGCATCCCCCTGGTACTCGACCGCGACAAGGCCTACCTCACGGCCGAGGTACAGCAGCTGCCGGCCGTGCCCGGCGCAGCCGGGCTGCCGCTGCGCCTGCTGCTCGACACCGGCGCGGGCCACGCCCTGAGCCTCGAAACGACCTCTGACCAGCGCCTGCGCCTACCCCCCCAGCACCTGCGCACCGACCTGGGCCGCGGCCTCACGGGGCTCATTAGCGGCTGGCTGGGGCGGGTGGCGGGCGTGCAGCTCGGGTGCTACCACCTGCCGCAGGTGCTCACCTCTTTCCCCGACTCATCGCAGGTGCACGACCGACTGGTGGGTACCGAGCGCCTGCGCAACGGCAGCGTGGGCTACGAGGTGCTCAAGCGCTTTATCACCGTCATCGACTACCCCCACTGCCAGCTGCTGCTGCGGTCCACGCCGGCCCTGCGCGAGCCGTTTGAGCACGATATGTGCGGCCTCGACCTGCTGGCTACTGGCCCCAACTACCGCCGCTACCTGGTGCAGCGCGTGGTGCCGGGCTCGCCCGCCGCCGCCGCTGGCATTGCCGAAGGCGAGGAGCTGGTGAGCATCAACCTCTTGCCCATTAACGTTTTCTCGCTCACCGACCTGAGCCGAATGCTGCACTCGCAGGATGGCCGCGTGCTGCTGCTGCTGCTACGCCGCCCCGATGGCGAGCTGCACACGGCCAACGTCCGCCTGCGGCGGCAGATTTAGGAGGGGGTAGGGGCCGGTGGTCCTGGCAAGCTGGCATTCGGCACCGCAAGCGCATCAAAATGACACCCGCACGACTCGTGCGGGTGTTATTTTGATGCGCTTGCGGCGCAAGCTCGCAATGACCACCGGCCCCTACATTTGCCACCCATGCCTGCCGCTACGCCCGATTCTCTACCCCCGCCCGCCCCCGCCATTCGGGCCAATCAACACATCTACCGCGAGCATTTTCACGAGGAATTTACTCAAACGCTGGATGAGAATATCCTGCAGCTGCTCGACCGGGTGTGGTTTCGGACCCGGCTGGTGGGCTTTGAACCGTGGCCGCAGCCCAACAACCCCAACCGGCCGCTGATTTTTGCCTCCAACCATTCGGGCATGGCCTTCCCCTGGGATGCCATTATTTCGCTCTCGCACTTTTGGCGCTACCTGCTGCGCACCCGCGGCTCCCTGCGCGATTTGCCCCGGCCGCTCTCGGCCCCGATGCTCTCGCAAACTACCCTGATGAATCCCTACCTCATCCGGGATTTCTGGAAGCAGTGCGGCAGTGTGGATGCCACCACGCTCAACTTTGAGACCATGATGTTCTACCAGGAGAACAACCTCATGCTTTACCCCGAGGGTGTGCCGGGCATCGGCAAGGGTTTCAATCGCAAGTACGAGCTGCAGCGCTTGGCCACCAGCATGTTGCGCCTGAGCTTGCAGCACGGCACCGATATCATGCCCTTCTATTGCATTAATGGCGAATATTTAAATCCGTATGCGTACAGCTTTGAGTGGATAAACCGGCTGACTAAAAAAATCGGCATTCCGTTTTTGCCCATCACGCTGCTGCTACTGCTGGTTATTATCCAGCCCTGGGCATTTTACTTGGCCCTACCCGCCCAGCTTACCTTCGTAATGGGCACCCGCATCCGCCCCTCCGAGCTGACCGATAAGAAATACGACGAGCTGACCCGCCCCGAGTACCTGGCCCTGAGCGAGCAGGTGCGTCGGCAAATGCAAACCGAGTTGGATGCCGCCGTGCGCGCCCACGGCCGCCACCCCTACCGCTGGCGCGAGCTGTGGCAGCGCATCAAGGAAAACCGCCGCTACTTCCCGTTTTTCCTGCCCTTCGCCTGGCCGCTGGCCTTCACCGAGTTCGAGCGCCGCTACGTCAAAAATGGCGAGCGCGACTTCGATATGCACCTTGACCGGCCCGGCACATTCTGGAAAATGCTCTGGCGCAATCCGCTGGTGCTGGCCTACTTCATTCCGGTGCTGGGCTGGCTGCCGCTGGCCATTAAGGGCTACCGGGGCCACCGGCTGGGCCAGCAGCAGCGGGGTAGGGCCGCGGCCAGCGCGTGAGGCGGGCTGTTTTCACGGCCGCGTGCGCCGACTCTAACCTCCACGGTAGGCGCAGTTATGCAAACGGTAGTACCTTGGTCGGGTATCTGGCGCGGCGGGCGTAAGTTTGCCACCAAAGTACTCACTTTCACTTCTTTAAACTCTCCCTCTTTTTACTCATGGATGACCTGTTTAAGAAATTCATTAACACCGGCGTGGGCCTGGTTTCGCAGGGTAACAAGGCCATGCAAACCGCCATTGAGAAGCTCGTGAAGGAGAGTAAAATCTCGGAGCACGAGGGCAAGAAAATCGTGGACGACCTGCTGAAAAGCAGCGAAACCAAGCGCAATGACTTCGAAAAGCAATTCAAAACCCTCACCGATGACCTGCGCACCCGCGTGGGCCTGAGCCCCGACGCGAAGAAAAAGCCTACCCCCCCCGCCAAGCCCAAAGCCGCCGCTAAGCCCGCCGCGAAAGCCCCAGCTGCCAAAAAGCTGGCCACCAGCGCCGCCGCCCAGGCTGCTGGCACCGTAAAAAAGGCCGCCGCGAAGGTGAGCGCCGCCGCCACCACCGCCCAGCGCTCGGCCGCCGCGAAGGCAGGCGCGGCCAAGAAAGCTGCCGCGGCTACGGGCGAAAGTGGGGGTAGTAAGTAGGTGACCCGGCCGCGCCAACTGTCCCGTCGGGTTTCCAACTAAAAAGCCCCCTTGCTACGCACGTAGCAAGGGGGCTTTTTAGTTGGAAACAAGCTTTTCTTACGCCGCCGTGTAGGTAACTTCCTTCACCGCTTTCACGATGCGGGCCACGTTGGGCAGCGAAGCTTCGATGAGGGTAGGGGCGTAGGGCAGGGGCACGTCGGCGCAGGTGATGCGGATAACCGGCGCGTCGAGGTAGTCGAAGGCGCGGCGTTGTACCATGTAGGCCAGCTCGCCCGAGATGCTGGCTAGCGGCCAAGCTTCTTCCACCACCACCAAACGGTTCGTCTTTTTCACCGAGTTAACGAGCGTGTCGTAGTCAATGGGGCGCACTGAGCGCAGGTCAATTACTTCGGCGCTGATGCCAACCTGGGCCAGCTCGTCGGCGGCAGTATAGAGCAGCTTCATCATCTTGCCAAAGCTCACCAGCGTCACGTCCTTACCCTCGCGCACCACGTTGGCCTTGCCGATTTCGAGCACGTATTCTTCTTCCGGTACCTCGCCCTTGTCGCCGTACATCAACTCCGACTCCATGAAAATTACGGGGTCGGGGTCGCGGATGGCGGCCTTCAGCAGGCCCTTGGCATCGTAGGGATTGCTGGGCACTACAACTTTGAGGCCGGGGCAGTTAGCGTACCAGTTCTCGAAGTTCTGGGAGTGCTGCGACGACAGCATCCCGGCGTTGCCGGTGGGCCCGCGAAACACGATGGGGCACGAGTACTGCCCGCCCGACATGGAGTAGATTTTGGCCGCCGAGTTAATCACCTGGTCAATGGCGACCAGCGAGAAATTGAAGGTCATGAACTCGATAATCGGCTTGAGGCCATTAATCGCCGCGCCGACCCCAATGCCAGCGAAGCCCAGTTCGGCAATTGGCGTATCAATCACGCGTTCAGTGCCAAACTCATCCAGCATTCCCTGGCTGACCTTGTAGGCCCCGTTGTATTCGGCCACTTCCTCGCCCATCAGGAAAACCGACGGGTCGCGGCGCATTTCTTCGTTCATGGCCTCACGCAGGGCCTCGCGGAATTGAATGGTACGCATCTGTTAGAATAAATTAGCGGAGTAAAGTTACGGCACGGGCGCGGGTAACGGGGCAGGAAATTTGCGTGGCAGCTAGCTTCTGATGCTACCGGGCAGTCGGGGCGCAACTTAGCCGAACCTGTTCTAGCTTTACCACGTTCTTAACCCGAAAAAGAAAGGGAGCCCGACCCTAGGCCCGGCTCCCAATCCCAGCTACTGAAGGTAATAAGCGATTAAGTAGAGGCCGAAGCCTTTAGCTAATCCTTTCAAAACCTCCAAAAAAACCGGCTTACACCAAGTTTTAAGTAGTTTCTTCGCGCTGTCCTTTTTCATCTGGTTGGAAGTAAAAGGGTTCTACCGAAACCCCCACACTTCTCGAAGCCCTGGTTGTTCTAGCAACTAGGGCTTCTCTTTTTTACCAGAGTAGCCGTTGGCTGGGGGACATACCGAACGCGAGTGCGGCGAAAATAGAGCTGTGGGACCGGCAGGCTAAAGCCTACCCTACAATTTTAGCGCTTCGCGGAAGGCGGGGCGCTGCACGTAGTCCTGAAACTCCAGGTCCTCAGTGGCCTGGGTGGCGAGGTCATGGTTGAGGCGCACGGCCTGACGCAGCTCGGTGGTGAGGGTAGCTTCGTCGTGGCGGCGGGCGGCGGCCACGGCCAGGCCGTAGTGCGGGGCGGCGGCCTGCGGGCGCAAGTCGAGGGCCAATTGGTACTGAGCGGCGGCCGCGTCGTAGGCCCCGCGCTGCGTCAGCAGCAGGGCCTGGTTCATATAGTTCTGGTAGCTGGGGCCAGCCAGGCGCAGGCTGGTGAGGGCCTGGTCGGGTTGGCCCACCTGAATTTCCAGGGCGGCCTTATCCGAAAAGACCTTGCGCAGGATATCGCGGTCGCCGCCCAGCTTAATGGCGTAGTCGTAGTCTTGCAAGGCTTCGAGGCGCTCGCCGGCGTGGTGGTGGGCCGAAGCGGCGCGGTAAAACAGCTCGGCCGTGGGGTGGCGGTGGGCGGCCAGCGTGAAGTTGACGGCCGCCCGGTGGTAGTAGCTCTGCACTACGCGCGGGCTCGGCTCCTTTGCGGCGCGCAGGGCCAGCACCGTGCCCAGGTTATAAAACGCCTCCCAGCGGGCGGTGCTGGCGGCGGCCAGCTCATAGATGCGCTGCTTCTCGGCCAGCAAAGGGGTAAGCTGCGCCGAATAGCGCAACTCTTCGGGCGTGAGGGCGTCCACGTCGGCTTCCTTGGCCAGGATTTTTTTGCTCAAAATGTACACCTCCGAGTCGTAGCGCGGCGGCGCGGTGTAGGTGACAGCCACTGTGCCCCAGCGCAGCACCGGGTAGATGTAGTCTTCCAGATAATCGAAATAGCTGAGCTGGTGCAACGCCTTCTCCTTTTGGGCAAATGTGCCGGGCATATCATTGATAATGCTCACTACCGAGTCCTGCTGCGTGGGCTTTAGCACAGAGTGCTGCACCTGGTTGAGAAACAGCTCCCAACTTCGGTGGTAGGACAGCGTATCGAACTTAATACTTTCCACGTCATTCAGATACGAAAAGCCTTTCACCCGTTGTTTGTAGTAGTAAAGTAGCATTTTAACGCGCTTGCTGGCTAGCGCCGGCTGGTGGGCATCGAGCGAATCGGGCGAGTGGCCGGCCGCGATGAGCACCCGCTGGGTGTGCTGGTTTTCATCAATTAAGTCTTCCAGAGCCGCGATGTTGGTGCCCAGGTGCGAGCGGATAAACCACTGGCCCTGGTCAAAATACAGGGGTAAGATGCGCGTGCCGCTCGTCACGTTACTCACCGTTTCGGGCAGCAGCGCCAGCAGCGTATCTTCCAGCACTACCTGGCGGGCGGGGTCGGCGATGCCGCGCGCCACCAGGGTTTCGGTGGTGGCGGTTAGCACTTTGCCGCGGGGCTTTAACTCGCGCACCTGGCCGCGGGCCAGGAGTTGGCCGGGCGAGCGCTGCGGCGTGTTGGGAATGGTGAAGCGGCGGCGGCTCACCAGCCGGCCCTTCACGGAGTCGTCGTAGGTAAACTCGCCCGGCGCAAATGAGAGCCTGCCCACCGTGTCGAGGCGCAGGTCGTGGTCGTAGCGATAGGTGAGCAGCACCTCGTACACGGCCCCTTTATGCAGGTGTTTGGCGGCGGCTTTGGCCGTGGCCTCGAAGGGCACCGACTCGCCCACGGCCGTGAGCGGGGCCGGCTCCACGCGCACGCGCCGGCCGGCTTCGGCCGTTTTCAGCATGGCGGGCAGGGGCGAGCAGCCCGTGAGCAGGGCTAGCAGCAAGCTGGGTAAGCCAGCCAGGAAGAAGCGCTTACGAGTTGAGAATGAAGGCAAACGAAAAGGAAGTTGGCAGCGAAAAAAAAGCGACCCGGTAACCCGGTCCGCACCTAAACGTATGTTCAACAGTAACGTTGACCGCGAATTAGGTTGTATATTAGCCCGGCAAAGTTGCACCGCATCGCCCAAAACTTCATCTCATGCACCGCCTCACTGACTTTATCGAAACGCAGTCTTTCGGGCTGTGCTCGGCCCTGGGGCAGCGCTGGGGCTTCAGCACGCGCAGTATCCGGCTCTCATTTGTCTACGCCTCGTTCTTCACGTTTGGCTCGCCGGTAGTACTTTATTTCGCCGGAGTGTTCTGGATGAATATCCGCCGCGCTTGGCGCCAGCAGCGCAGCACGGTGTGGGATTTGTAGAGGGTTGTTAAGCGGCATGACCTCTCGGTACGAGATTTTTGAACGCCAATCACTTCGTATGTCCTCTCTGTAAGGAGCAAGCTCTAGCTTGCAGCATGAAAGAGGGGTCTGCTTTAGCCGAAAAAATTGTTGCTCATCGCCAGCGGCTGGGTCTTTCGCAGGAAAATCTGGCCGAGGCATCTAACCTGAGTCTGCGCACGGTGCAGCGCATCGAAAAAAACGAAACGCTGCCGCGCGGCTTTACCCTACAGGCCTTGGCCGCCGCGCTTCAGCTATCGGTAGAGGACCTGACTGCCGCATCTTCCCAAGTAGCCGCAGTAGAGCCTGCGCCAGTTGGAGTGGTCGACGCGCCGGAGGAGGTGTCCGCCTACGTGGCGCTAATGTACCTGTCCTGTTTTAGCTATGTGTTTCTGCCGGGGGCTAATATAGTCTTGCCGCTGTGGCTGCGCTACCGCAAGCGGCACAACCTCGAAATTCAGAAAGCGGGTAGTCAATTACTCAACTTTGAGTTGGTGTGGACGCTCGTAACCTACGGGGGCTATCTACTGCTGCTGGCTGCTCAAATCGGGCTTATCCTGTACTTCCACATTGTGCTGGTAATGACTCCGCTGGTCTTTCTATTTAGCCTGAATCTTGCGCACGCCCCGCTGCTACTAATAGGTGCACACCGGGCGCGCCAGGGTCGTTACGGCAGCTACCCGATGGGTTTGCGCCTCTTTTAGAGGAGTGCAGGCGAAATATAAAATACTGATGGAAAGGTATTTACACTAAATGTCATAAGAATGGCGGGCAAATGACGCAGACCTGGCGGCCGGAGTGAGTAGCCGCAGTGCTCACCTTTGGATATCGCGTCGCAATATGCTGGTAGTCACGCTAACTTGCTCGTCCCCGGTATGAAAAAATGGTGTCTGCTCCTTATGGGGCTATTCTTCGCGCTCGCTAGTCAGGCGCAGGCTCCGGCTGCTCTCACGCTGGCCCAACTGCAACAATACGAAGGGCAGTATGGCTACACTAACGGTATGACGCTGCAAATGATGGCCTCACCCCGCGACCTGCGCCTCTATGCGTTTATCACGGACGCCCGCTACCCACTTACTTTTATCGAACCCGATGCTTTTCGAAGCAATAGTGGCGATACCGTGCGTTTTCAGCGCAATGCGGCCGGCTTCGTAACATCTTACGTTATGCACCGCCAGCAATTTCGCCAGCTTAAGCGCGGGATAGTTTTTTCGCGCCAGCTGTGGTTTCCACGCCCGGCAGAGGCACAGCCTTTCAAATACATTTATACAGCTCCGGCCGCTACCGGCGATGGCCTGCCCGTGGGCACCCTCCAGGGCACCGGCCTCGACCCCAAGCTGCTGGCCACAATGGTGACCAAAATCGTAGACAGGAGTTATCCTGATGTGCACAGCGTATTGATTATCAAGGATAATAAGCTGGTTTTTGAGGAATATTTTTACCAGTATAACCGCGATAGCCTGCACTCACTGCGGTCGGCTAGCAAGAGCTTCATCTCGGCACTCACGGGCATTGCGCTCAGCCGGGGCGTGCTCAGCAGCGTGCAGCAGCCGGTAGCCGCGCTGTTTCCTGAATATAAAATTCAGCATAATTCGCCGGCTAAGCAGCAGATTACCATCGAAAACCTGCTCACCAACCAGACCGGTCTCGATTGCGATATTAGCGATGAAAAGTCGGTAGGCAACGAAACCAAGATGGACTATTCAGCTGATTGGGTGAAGTTTACCCTGGACCTGCCGATGCTTGACGCGCCCGGCACTACGGGGCGCTACTGCTCAGGTAATCCGATTACGCTGGGCCGCCTCATTGAAGAGCAGGCGCGCCAGCCGCTGCCCAAATTCGCCAAGCGCTATTTGTTCGCGCCATTGCGTATCAAGCACTTCAATTGGCGCTTCGTGCCCGACTCGACCAGCGCCGAAACATATTGTCAGCTTTCCCTGCGTCCCCGCGATATGGCTAAATTTGGCCTGCTGTATCTCGACCAGGGATGCTGGCAGCAGCGGGCGATAGTACCGGCCGCCTGGGTCACGGCCTCCCTCGCGCCGCATTCGGTGGTGCAGGGCGTGAGCTACGGCTACCTATGGTGGCTGAAGCACCTCAACGCGAATGGGGTTCGTTACGACGGGATGATGGCTCAGGGAAATGGTGGCCAGCGAATCGCCTTATTTCCGCAGCAGCACTTGGTAGTCGTGATGACGGCTGGTTGCTATAATCAACAGTCGCCAGCCGACGAGCTAATGAGTAAGTACATCCTGCCCGCTTTCAATCCAACTCGCTAAACCGCTTTTTACCCCTGGCAAAATATGCCCATACAATACTGCCCGCGTAGGTGCCGGCGCGCTCATCTACCCGCAAATGCGGCCGGGCCAAACGGCGGCGCTGCCGCCAGTAGCTGAGTTTCTGCAAAAAATGCCAGTGCGCCCTACCCACCGCCTGGGCCTCAGCCCAGTTACCGGCCAGCAAAAAGCGCAGCCCGGCCACCCAGTCCAGCAGCAGGCGTAGCGCGAACGCACCCGCCAGCTCGCCGGGGGCCGCGTTTTTGTATAATAAAGCCAAGCCGTTGCGGAAGTTGAGGTAGGTTTTGCGGGGGCTGCTTTTGGGCAGGGTGCCGCCGCCCACGTGGTGCACCACGCTCGCGCCGCCCGCGTACCAGATTTCGTAGCCCGCGTTCTGGGCCCGCCAACAGAAATCAATCTCCTCCATATGGGCAAAAAAGGCGGGCTCCAGGCCGCCCAACTCGTGCCAGGCGCTGGCCCGCACCAGGCAGCACGCGCCGCTGGCCCAGGCCACGGGCCGCGCGTCGTCATATTGCCCGCAGTCAGCTTCCAGCGTGTCGAAGAGCCGGCCGCGGCAGAAGGGGTAGGCCAGGCGGTCGAGGTAGCCGCCGCCGCCGCCGGCGTACTCGAAGAGGGTAGGGTCGTTGTGCATGAGCAGCTTAGGCTGCGCAGCGGCGATGCGCGGGTTACTGGCCAGCAGCGCCCGTAGCGGCGGCAGCCAGCCCGGCTGCACGGCCACGTCGGAGTTGAGCAGCACGAAATACGGGCTGTCGAGCTGGGCTAACGCCTCATTATAGCCCTCGCAAAACCCCAGGTTCTCGGTAAAAACCAGCACCTCCACCTGCGAGAAGCCGTGACGCAACAGCGGCACCGAGTCATCGGTCGAGGCATTGTCGGCCACCACTACCCGCGCGCCGGCCGCGTGGGCCAGCACACCGGGTAGGAATTGCCGCAAAAAATGTTCGCCGTTGTAATTGAGAATAACAATGGCAACGTCGGCGCAGGTCAAAGGGGAAATGGAGTTGGAGTAAGAGTTTACAAAGAATGGTTACGCCTTAACTTTTATGGGGGCTCGCTTCAAAGAACGGAAGATACAGCACGTTGAAGCTCACGCCGTGGATTTTGAAGCCGTAGTTTTACGTATTGTAAACGACCGTGGCTGTTGCAGAACTCTAGATGGGTAGGCACTCAGTTAGAGAATTGACTTGAAGAGAGTTAGAAGTAGTCAACCAAGCGCTAAAAAGCGAGCTATAGGACCCTTGTTGCATCGGGTAGAGGGCAATTGCCACCCTGGCGGTCGGCTTCGACTGGTATTTGAGCAGCTTTTTCAAGTTGTAGGCAATCGCACTGAGCAGCATGGCCTTATGAGCTGCCGCCCGGCCCTTGGTGCCGACCCGTCGGAGCCCATAGTGGTGCAGTAAACTGCCAAAAACCGGCTCGACGGTGCGTTGCCGGACCCGGCGCATCTGCTGCCCCGCCCGACTGTGTTGGCGGTGCCAAGCGCGGCGATAGGCCGCGGCAAAGGCCGAGCGCACGAACTTCTGCTGGGGCGCGGCCGGCGTACAACTCATTTTCAAGGGGCACTGCTGGCAGTCCTGATAAGCGGCCCGGTAGTTCTTGGCCCAGTTTCCGTCTTTGCTAGTAGCATAGTTGCGAAAAGGGAGCAGCTTGCCGGCCGGGCAGCGAAACGCATCGACCTCCGCCTCATAGGTAAAGCCTTCGGGGGCTGGTTTGTAGGCCCCAAAAACCGGAATCCAGGGCGTAACACTCCGCTGTTCTAGAAAGGCATAGTTGAAGCCGTTGGAGTAGCCCGTATCGGCTACAAAGTCGCGCAAAGTCAGCTCGTTGGCTACTAAGCGAGTTTGCAGCCGGGGCACTAGGTCAGGCACATGTGTGCTGTCGCGCCGGTCGGCAAAGTCCGCCTGGATGTGGCTGATGAGGCCAGCGGCCGTGTCCACAGCCACGCTACAGAGGTAGTTGAGGGCTCGCGCTTTGCCCGGCTTTACCGAGATGCGGGCCTCGGGGTCGGTAGGACTGTAGTGCGTTTTATTGCTCAATAACTGGGCTTTGGGGTGGCGGGCGCCTAGCCCCCCGGCGCGGCTTGCCGCTTCGCCCGCCGGGTAGCCTCGCGGCGCAGCTGGTGAGCGGGTGCGGAGTGCACGGCCGCCGCTGGTGCCGGAGTCACCGGCTTACCTGCTATCGTTAACGAGGAGGCCGCAGGCGCTTGTTTCTCGCGCAGGCTATCGAGGGAAGCCGCCGCTTTGACGGGCGCCGAGTCCACCACCTGCGTATCGCCCGCCACTAGCCCGGCGCGCACGCACTGGGTGAACACCTGGTCGAACAGGTGCTCGAAGACGGCAGCTGGATAGAGTTGGCGGGTGCGACTGATGGTCGAGTGCCAGGGCAAGTCCTCATCCACTTCGTAGCCCAGAAAAAAGAGAATATCCAGCCGCAGGGCGCACTGCTCGATTAAGCGGCGGTCGCTGACGATATTTTCCAGCCGGCCCACGAGCACCAACTTGAAGAAGACAACGGGGTCCAGCGAGGGCTGCCCGGTATGGCTGTAGACGGAGCGCGTCTGCTCGCGCAGAAACTCCCAATCTAACAACTCGCCCAAGCGGCGGTAGAAATTATGCTTCGGCACGCGTTCCGAGAGGCGGAAGCGCAAGACGACTTTATCAACGAACTGCTTGTGGCCCTGCATAGGACCAAGTTACTGCTGGCCAGTCACCTACTTCTGCAACAGCCACGACCGTTTACAATACGTAAAACGGCTTGCTAACTTGTTTAAGCGAGGTACAGAGATAATTTCGTATTACAGCCCCATGACTTCACCTCACCGCTTGCTCTTGGTTCTGCTGGCCAGTGGCCTTGGCTTGCTTGGGTATCTGTGGTCTCATCCCTTTTTCTTCACGCCAGCTAAGACCTTGTATGAACGCGGGATGGTCGAGAAAGAAGAAGGCATGGGCACGGATGTTCTCCGTCCAGTGGCCATCAAAGAAGCCGCTCGCTATTTTGAGCTAGCCCTCAGCAAAGGGTATCATTCGCGCGACGTGTTTCAGAATTTATACTGGTGCTACGCGTATTCTCACGATGGGCTCGCAGTAGAAATGGCGCTTTCGCGGGGATTGGCGCGCTACCCCACCGACCAGGAATTTTGGTGCCGGCGCGCTGCTGCCCGGTTGGAACAAGCGCACTTCGGATTGGCGCTGCAAGACTTCAACAAAGAGCTTAGCTTACCCCCTAATTATCAGCACTTAAGTGAAGCATTTTATGGGCGCGGCGCGGCAAAATATATGCTGGGTCAAAAGCCAGCAGCGGAAGAAGACCGAACCCGTGCTCAAACGTTAAGCGGTGATTCTCTCCGCACTTATGAGGACTATTGCCAGTCGTTTGACTAACGAAGCACTGCCTCGCTAAAGTACCACAATCGGAAGATGGGGGCAGTGGGGGCTAAAACCACCACAATTCCAAGAGTGGGTTTATAACTCTTGTTATGTTAATGAATTATTTTCAGAAATAAGCAAAAAATAACTCTCTGCGCTATCAATTTAAAAATTCCATTTTACCCAGTTAACTAAATTTGCCTGGTGAGCAACTATCCCTATTTTTTAAGCAAACTCTTATAGCCCAAAATTATTCAAATCCAAACCAGGCAAATTAGGCATTAACCCGCTGGTTTGGCGTTGCAGCTCGCTTTTAGCCAGCTCGCCGGCGGCTTCCAGGGCTTTGTTGACGGCCGCTACTACGAGGTCGGGGAGCATTTCGCGGTCTTCGGGGGTGAGCAGCGAGGGGTCAATTTCGAGCTTGGTGAGGGTGCGGTGGCCGTTGGCGGTGGCTTTTACCAGGCCGCCGCCGGCTTCGCCGGTGGCGCTCAGGTGCTGAAGCTGCGCCTGGGCCTGCTGCATCTTGTCTTGCAGCTCTTTCACCTTGCCCATCATGCCGGTCATATCAAATGCCATAGTCGTAACGTATTAGCTTCCAAGTCGCTGGAAGAAGTTGTGAAAATGAAAAAAGGGCAGCCGCCCGGTCAAAACCGGGCGGCTGCTTGTATAACTCAAAGCCGGGGCAAAAAGTGGCGGCCTACCCCAGCGCCTGCTTCAAGGCGGCTAGCACGGTGCCCATACTTTGTTCGGGGTCGGGGCCGAGGTGGATATGAATGGCGCGGCGGCCTTTGTCGCGCAGGGCTTGCAGGTCGCCCTGGGCCTGGGCGTTCTCGAAGGTGCCGAAGGTGTAGGTGCGGCCGGGCAGCGGCAGGTCCTGCGGGTGGTCGGCGGTAAATTGCACGAACAAGCCCGTGTTGGGACCGCCCTTGTGGTACTGGCCGGTCGAGTGTAAAAAGCGCGGGCCGTAGCCCGAAGTAGTGGCCAGGCGCAGCTTATCCTGCACCAACTGGCGGAAGTCGGCGAGCTGCTGGTTGAGCTTATCGGTTTCGTGCAGGTAGGCTTGCAGCGTCACAAAATTGCCGGGCGCGGCCTGCGCAAAAAATGCCTTTAGCACCCCGGCCGCGTCGGAGCCGGCCACCTCGGCGTAGTAGCTGATGCCAGCCTGGGTAGCGGTGGGCTGGCCGGCGCTGGGCAGCTTACCCTTTTCCGTTACTTCCTTCATCAGCTTGTCAGTAGCCGTTTTGGCGGCCTGTACGTCGGGCTGGTCGAAGGGATTGATTTGCAGCACAATGCCCACCACGGCCACCGCGATTTCCCAGCGGTAAAACTCGCGGCCCAGGTCCAGCGGTTCCTTCAGGCGGATGCTGATAACCGGGTGGCCGGCCGCCTCCAGGGCCGTCAGCTTGTCCTGGTTGGCCTGGTCCGTCTCGTTCTCGTAGCCCACGTACACGAACACCCGGTCGTGGCCGTACTCGTCGGGGCGGCCCAGCGGCTCGCCGGCCACCGGCAAAATGCCTTTGCCCTGCTTGCCGGTGCTTTCGGCAAAAAGCTGCTCCAGCCACAAGCCCAGGCTGCTGAGCGACTCGGGGGTGATGAGCGTAAGCTTATCGCGGCCCTGCTGGGCCAGCACGCCCAGCGCCGTGCCCAGCGCCAGGCCGGGGTTATCGGCCACCGCGCCCTGGCTGCCGCAGGCGCGCATCATGGCCTGCGCGCCGGCCAGCAGCGCGCCCACGTCCACGCCGTGCAGGGCCGCCGGCACCAGCCCGAAGTAGGTGAGGGCCGAAAACCGGCCGCCTACCCCCGCAAAATTCTCGAACGTGTATCGGAAACCTTCCTTCTTCGCCTGGTCCACCATGTGCGAGCCAGGGTCGGTACAGGCCACGAAATTCTCGCCCGCCTTATCGCCTTTCAGGGCCTTGAGCTTGGCGAAAAAATAGTCATTAAAAGCCAGCGGCTCGGCCGTAGTGCCCGACTTGCTGGACACCATAAACAGCGTCTCGCGCAGTGACAGGCTGGCTTCCAGCTGCGCAATGGTGCCGGGGTCGGTGGTGTCGAGGATGGACAGCGGCAGGGCCGCCGCGCCGCGCCGGAAGCAGCGCTCAAACACAATGGGGGCCATCGAGCTGCCGCCCATGCCCATCACCACCGCGTGCTGAAAGCCGTCCTGCTTGGCATCCTGCACAAACTGCTGAATCTCCGCCACGTTGCCGGCCATCACGTCGGGCGTGGTGAGCCAGTCCATATAAGTGCGAATGCTTTTCTGCGCCTCCGCGTCCTGGGTCCACAGGGTAGCGTCTTTTTGCCAGAAGCGGGTGGTGAAACCCTGGTCGTTGAGTGCCTTGGTTTTAGCGTCAATCTCGACCTGGTACTGGCCCAGGTGGTAGGTGGTGGCAAAAGAGTTGTCGGGCATGATGTTTTGGGTGGTTAGAAAACGTTGTCATGGCGAGCGCAGCGCGGCAATGACAAACGTTTAAAGAAAATCTATTTTAAAATAGTAACGGTACCGGTCTGGCTGAAATCCTGACCGGTTTCGTCCAGCATCTGGAGGTGCCAGACGTAGGCCGCGTTCACCGGCGCGTGGCCCCGGATGGTGCCGTCCCAGGTTTGGGCGCGGTCGGTGGCGCGGAATACTTCCTGGCCATTCTTATCAATTATTACGAAGGAAAAATTATTTAGGTAACGGCCCTTCAGTTCCAGCACGTCGTTGAGGCCGTCGCCGTTGGGCGTGAAAGCATTGGGCACTAGCAGGCGCGGGCGGCGCGCCAGGGTGGCCACGTTGGAGTAGCTCACGGTGCCGGGCGGCAGGCCCGCGCCGCTCACTTCCAGCCGGTAGCGCAGCACCTGGCGGTCGGGGGGGGGGGTAGGGTCGAGGTAGCTCAGGCCGGCGGTGGGGGCCGAAGCGGCCAGCACCGTGCCATCGGGGGCCAGGGTGAGCACCCGGTAGCTGGCCGGCGCGGCTGGGCTGCCCGGCCCCTGAAAGGCCGACCAATTCAGCTGCGCCGTGAGGCCCTCGGGGTCGGCGGCCGTTACGGTCAGCAGGCTGGGGCAGGTGGGGGGGGTAGGGGCCGAAGAGTTGCCGCACACATCTTGCAGGCGCACGCGGTAGCAGGGCGCGGCGGCCAGCAGCGCGGCCAGGTTGGCGGGGTCGCGCAGGGTGTCGGTGGCGGTGGGAACGGCCGCAAAATCGAGCGCGCCCGGCCCGCCCTGGCGGCTGTACAGCAGCTGCCCACCCGCCGGCAGCGCCGCGCCGCCCGGCCCGCTGGCCGTGAGCGTGAGCCGGCCCAGCAGGTCGAAGCTGGCGTTGAGCAGCGGCGGGTCGGGGGGTAGGGTAGAGGTAGCTAGTACGGCTACCTCATTGGAAATACTCTGGCTACCTGCCACGGCGGCTTGCAGCTGGTAGACGTAGCTGGTGCCGCAGCTCACGGCCGCATCGGCGTAGGTAGTGGCCGAGGGGGGTAGGGTGGCTAGGGTTTTGCCATCGCGCAGCAGGGTGTAGCCGTCTACCGGCCCGGCCGTTTGCCAGCTCAGGTTATTGACGTTGTTGGTCGAAGTGCCGGCCAGCTCAATGGTCGGCACCAGGGCCGAAAAGGCCGAGTCGGTGCGGCAGTAATCAACCCGGCCGATGCGGTATTGACCGGGTAAGGAATTCGGATTAATTACTACCCCCGACGTGCTATTAGGCGACAGTAGCAATACCAGGTGCGGGCCGCTGGCATCAATGCGCTCCACACGATAGTAGTAGTCATTAGGTAAATTACTGACTGCTAGAACTATATTGCTAGTGGGCAACGGCCCCTGCGTAGTCAGGCGGCTGAGCACCGGAGTTTGCGCCGGAGTGGGAGTCGGAACGATTTTGGTGGTCCGGCCCTCGCAAAGGCCATTGCTGAGGTAGCGGCCGATGACGGTAATGCTGCTGCCGGGGGCGGCCGGCAGCGTAATCGTGCCTGGCCCCAGCGGCCCCACCAGCGCCCCGGCATCTACCTGGGCAAAATATTGGTCGTAGCCGCTGGTCGTAATAGTTAGGCCCACCGCATTGTGCAAGCAGGGTATGAGAGTAGTGATGGGAGCCGGACTGGCATACACCTGAAAATTGCGCACGAACACCGTGCCCGTGCCGCCCGCCACGCTGGGGTTGGCCAGCTCGGAAACGCTGATGGGCCCCGCCGCGGTGGGCAGAAAGGTATTGACCGCCAGCTGGCCCGGCACGAAGTCGCAGTTAGGGGGCGTAGCGTTGGTACCCGGCAGGGCATTGTAATACAACAGATTGGTTGCTACTGAACGGCCGCAGCCCGGCTCGAAGCGCACGGCGCGGCCCACGCACAGGGCGTCCACCGGCTGCCCGGTGGCCACGTCTACGGCCACGAAGGGGGTAGTGCAGCCCGTGGGTAGGGGGGTAAGAGTACACTGCGCCGCCGCCGACCCAGCCCCGGCCAGCAGCCACCCCAGCACCAGCAGCCGCGCAAGGAGAAAAAACGAATTCATGCCTTTAACTACCCGTTCCAAAGTCTTGTTGGTTAGAACAAAAGCTAACAGCCAATAGCTAGTAGCCAACGACGTAATTACGCCCACTCGTATTCCCGCACGAAGCGGGCGGCGCGGTGCAGGTCGGGGGCCAGCAGCCGGTCGTGCGCCACGAAGGTAACCACCTCGCGCAACGCGGCTACCACCGCCGGTACCGGCTCACCGGAGGCCGCCCGCCGCTCGTCGAGCGCCTGCGCGGCGGCCAGCAGTTCCAGGCCCAGCAGCTGCTCAGTATTTTCCGCTACCCAGCGCACGTCGGTCGGGTGCGGCTCGGCTAACCCGGCCAGCCGCTGGCTCGCGGCGGCCAGGCTGGCCGCCACGGCCGGCAGGGCCACCAAGCCCACAAAATCCATCGCGCCAACAGTCGGCGGCGCGGCCAGCAGCTGGCCCGTGCGCCGCGCCGATGCCTCGCCCACGGCGGCCAGCGCAACAGCCACCTGGCTGAAAGCGCCGGGTAGGCCGGCGGCCGACTCGGGCGCATTGCAGGCCGCTTCGACCACGCGGGCGGCTTCGGCCAGCGAGGCGGGGGTAGGGCCTGGTGCCGGCGCTGAAGCGCTTAGCGCCGCGATGGCCACGTCGGCGCGCAGCACCAGCTCGGCGCGCTCCAGCGCCTCCGTGGCGTAGGCTAGCGCAAATTCAGCCCCCGCCAGCAGCGCTTGGCCTTCCGGCAGGGTCAGCGCCAGCGGCTCCCAGCCGAAGAGGCCCAGCACGTCGGCCGCCGCCAGGCGGTAGCCTTGGTAGTTGACCTCGCCTAGCCCCAGCAGGGGTAGGGCCAGGTGCGCCAGTGGCGTTGCGGGCGTGCCCTGCTCATAGATGACCGGCCACACGTCGCGGTTATAAAAATCAAGCAGCCGCTTGAGAAGGAGCGAATTAGGGGAGGCCGCTAAGCTCAGGTTGTGGGCCTTGAGCAGCAGCAGGCGGCGCACCAGCTCGGGCGGCACTTCGGGGCCGGTGCCGCAGGCGTAGGCCAGTAGCCAGTGGGCAGCCGGGTAGGCTAACGCGCCCGGCGCTGGCGGCTCGCTCGCCGCGGGCATCGGCGTGGTAGCGCTGATACGCACCGCCTCAGTGCTGCGGAGCTGCTCGCGCAGGGTTTGCAGGCGGAAGGGCTGAGAAAAGAAAAGGTGGGGCACGGCGGAGAAAACAGGGCGGGCGGCAAAAACGGCCGCGGTAACTCAGGAACAACAAAGGATAGAGCCGCGCTATCAAAGCGAATCAGCCTATTTCAGCCCCACCGTCAGCGCCTGGCCCGCATACGTCACGCTTTGCGCCGGGGCTTTGGCAAAATCAACGGGGGTAGGGCGGTCGGGGCTCACCCACACGATATTAAACGTGCGGCTGGCCGCCATGCCCGGAAACGAGCCCTGGCGCGCCCCGATGGTCAGCGTCTTGCTCCGCTCAACGTAGCTCAGCGGGATGGTGGCCGACGCGCCCTTCTCGTAGTTATAGTTCACGTTCTCATCCTCATAGAGCGAGAATTTGCCGTCCTGGCCCGTATACACGTAGAGCGTGATGGGGTCGGCGGGCTTCTCGGCGGCGTACTGCAAGTCGGGGCCGAAGGGCACGATGGCCCCCGCCCGCACGTAGAGCGGCAGGCGCTCCAGGGGCGCGTCGGCGGTCAGGGTTTGGCCGCCGGGGTAGTGGCGACCGCTGTAAAAGTCGTACCAGCCGGTGCCGGCCGGCAGGTACACCTTGCGGCTGCGCGCCTGGTAATCGGTCACCGGGTTCACCAGCAGGCTGGGGCCAAAGAGGTACTGGTCGGCGATGTTGCGCACGGCCGGGTCACTCCCAAAATCCATCACCAGCCCGCGCATAATGGTGACGCTTTGGAAGTGCACCTGCCCGGCCAGCGAGTAGATATAAGGCATCAAGCGGTAGCGCAGCTTGTCGTAATACAGCATGCTCTCGTAGGCCGGGTGGCCGGCGGGCGCGATGTTGTAAATCTCCCGGAACGGAAACTGCCCGTGCACCCGAAACAGCGGGCAAAAGGCCCCAAACTGGTACCAACGGGCCTGCAATTCGCGCCATTCGGCCTGGTCGGTAGCGTTCGGGTGCTCGTAGCGGCGCTCCACCGCGAAGCCGCCGATGTCGCTGGTCCAGTACGGAATGCCCGACATGGAGAAGTTCAACCCCGCCGGAATCTGGTTCTTAAAGTCCTCCCAGCGCGCGCCAATGTCGCCGCTCCAAATGGCTGCCGCGTAGCGCTGCGACCCCGCGTAGCCCGAGCGCGTGAGCAAAAACACCCGCTGGTCGGGTGCAGTGCCGCGCTGCCCTTCGTAAATACCCTTGGCATTTTGCAGCGGGAACGCGTTGAAATACTGCGTGCTGGAGCCAATGGCCGGCGCCATCAGGCCCTTGCGGGTCGTCACGTTGGTGTTTGAGTAGATGTCGGGCTCCGAGGCATCCATCCACCAGGCATCCACGCCCTTGGTAAAGAGCTTGGTATTCATCAGGTTCCAAAAAGCCTGGCGCGCCTGTGGGTTGAAAGGGTCGTAAAACGTGGACGTGTAGCCCGGCGCAATCCAGTCCTTGGTGCCATCGGCAATGTTGCGGGGGTACACGTAGCCCTTGGCCTTGAAGTCTCGGTACACCGAAGTGCCCTCGTAAATCTTGGCCCACACCGAAATCATGAAGTGCAGGTGGTCCTGCTCGTGCAGGGTCTTTATCATCGCGTCGGGGTCGGAGAAGCGGCTGGGGTCGAATTCCTGGCTGCCCCACTCGGCGGGCTTCCAATACGACCAGTCCAGCACGATATTATCGACCGGAATCTGGCGCTTGCGAAATTCGGCGGCCACATCCAGCAATTCCGTCTGGGTCTTGTAGCGCTCCCGGCTCTGCCACAGGCCCATCGACCAGCGCGGGCTCACCGGGGCCGCGCCCGTCAGCTGCCGGTAGCCGGCAATCACCTCATCAGCCGACTGCCCCTGCACGAAATAGTAGTTCAAATCAGCGCCTGCCTCCGAGCGGAAGCCGTACTCCTGCGCGGCCTGGCCCACCAGCGGGCTCAGCCACTTCAGCCCCAGGTACGACTCGCTGCCGTCGGGGTCCCACTCCAGCTTAATAGTGTATTTGCGGCCCTTCTCCATCAGCACCGGCACCACCGACGTACCGGGATTCCAGGCTTGCCGCCACTTATTAACTACCTCTTTGCCATCGATATACAGCTTGGCGTAGCCCGCATTCTTGAGCAAAAAATGGTGCAGCCCCGTCGTGCCCGACGCCACGCTACCCTCCCAGCTCGCCCGCACATCGCCGAGCTTCAGGCCGGCCGGAAAATTCTTCTGGTCTTCCAGGTACTCGTAGCTTATCACCGACTCGGGCCGCTGCGTCAGCACTTGCCCCGGATTTTTCTTGCTCGCGTAAGTGGCTGTGAGCCAGCTCGGCGTGCCTTCCTTCGAGTACAATTTGAGCGTAGAAAGCGGCTCGTAGTCGCGCGTGTCGCTGGCCTTAGTAATGGAATAATTATCCCACAAAATGCCGTAATTCCGGCTCGAAAGCAGGAACGGCACCGCCACGTCGGTGTTGTTCTGGGCCAGCTCCACCGGCTGGCCGCGGTAGTTCATCACGCCATTCTGGTGCTGGCCCAGGCCATAAAGCCCCTCATCGGCGGGCGATTCGAACACCTGCGTTACCTCGTACAGCGGCTGCCCATCGGCCACCACGGGCCGGAAGACTTTGCCGCCGCCCGCCCGCTCCTGCAAAATGGGCCGCCCCTGCGCATCGGCGAAGCTGACCGCGCCTGTGGCCAGCGCCACGGTGGCCGTGAGGGTGGGCGTGGTCAGCATTCCTACCCCCTTCTTTTCGCGGTATTGCCAGTGGACCGCCGGCCCGGTCTGGGGCACCACCATCAGGCTTTTGGTGGTCGAAAGCGTATCCAGCGGGCTAGCCTGCACGTGGATAATGTGGTCCGAAACTACCGTGAGGCGCAGCGTGCGCGTTTCCTGGTCGTTGCGTGGGGCCAGGTGCAGCACCACGCCGTCGGCGGTTTTTTCGATGCGCGGGGCCTGCTGGGCAGCGGCCGGCAAAGCCGCTAGGCTTAGCAGTAAAAGGGGGGGCAGGCGAAGGGGAAAGGGCATGAGTGAGTAGCGGCGAGTTTTTGATTATTGGTTGGGATGGGAGTAGGGTGAGATATTGAGGGGGTAGGGGCTATTTGTCCTTGCGAGCGCAGCGCTGCGCTCGCAAGGACAAATAGCCCCTACCCCCTACCCTAAACTTGCCCTACAGCGTCAGGCTACCCTTTTGGCGGATATCATCCGAGGCGCTGCCGACGAGCACCTCAAACTGGCCGGGCTCCAGCACCCACTGCTTTTTGGCCTCGTCGTAATATTGAAAAGCCTCGGCGGGCAGCTGCATAGTCACAGTCTTACTTTCGCCGGGGTTCAGCATGATTTTCTCAAAGCCTTTCAGCTCCTTATCGGGGCGCTTCACGCTGGATTTCACGTCGTGCACGTACAGCTGCACTATCTCGGCACCGGCCATTTTGCCGGTGTTGCGCACGGTCAGCTTCACGGTGGCGCTCTGCTTGCCGGGCGTCACGGTCAGCTTGCCATAGTCGAAGGTGGTGTAGCTGAGGCCGTGGCCGAAGGCAAACTGCGGGGCCACTTTATACGTGTCGTAGTAGCGGTAGCCCACGAAAATATCGTCCTTGTAGGTCTGTTTCAGCGGGTTGCCGGGGGTGCTGGGGTACTCGCCCAGCTTCATGGCGGGCGCGTCTTCGAGCTGCTTGGGGAAGGTGATGGGCAACTTGCCCGAGGGATTTACGTCGCCGTACAGCAGGTGGGCCAGCGCGTGGCCGCCCTCCATGCCGGGGTACCAGGCTTCCACAATGGCCGGGGCCTGGCCGGCCCAGGCGGCCACGTCAATCGGCCCGCCGCCCAGCAGCACTATCACGGTTTTGGGGTTGGCGGCCAGCACGGCCCGCACCAGCTCATCCTGGCCGAAGGGCATCTTCATATCGGGCTTGTCGGTGCCCTCGGCGTCGTAGGCGTTGTCGCTCCACTTGCCGTAGTCGTAGCCGTGGATGGAGCCGCCCACGAAAATAACCTGGTCGGCGGCCTTGGCGGCGGCCACGGCGGCCGCAATGAGGGCCGGGTCAGCCTTCTGGTCGCGGGCAATGGTGTAGCCCGGCGCGTAGGTTACGCTCACGCCGCTACCTAGCTCATCCTTAATGCCTTGCAAAGCGCTAATCTCATACTTGGCCTTCACCTGCCCGCTGCCGCCGCCCATCGCGTTCGGGCGCTCGGCGTTGGCCCCAATCACGGCTACGGTCTTCACCGCCTTTTGGAGGGGTAGGAGGCTACCTTCGTTTTTGAGCAGCACAATGCCCTCCTCGGCTACCTTCAGGGCGGTAGCCTGGTGCTCCTTGGTATTGTAAGCGCCGGGCTGGCGCTTGGTGTCGCCGAGCTGGTGGGTGGCGTACATGACGCGCAAAATGCGCCGCACTTTCTCGTCCACCATCGGCACCAGGCTCGGGTCTTTTTTCAGGTCGTCGAGCAGCGGGTTAGCCAGGAAAAAGCGGTCGTAGAGGCTCTTTTTGCTGCCGTTCACTAGGTCGGGCTGGCCGGTCACGCCCGAGGCCACGGCGCTCTGGTCCACGCCCTGGCTCATCAGCACCAGGTCGGTACCCATCTCCAGGTCAGTGCCATTGCGCAGCGCTTCATTGGTATTATGCACCGAACCCCAGTCACTGATTACCAGGCCCTTGAAGCCCCATTCGCCCTTCAGAATGGTGTTCATCAAGTACGGATTCTCCGTAGCGTAAGTGCCCCGAAACTTGTTGTACGAGCCCATCAGCGAGTACACGCCGCCCTGCTCCACGGCCGCCTTGAAGCCCGGCAGGTAGATTTCACGCAGCGCCCGCTCGCTCACCTCCACGTCGATGTCGTCGCGGTGGGTTTCCTGGTTGTTGAGGGCGTAGTGCTTCACGCAGGCTGATACGCCCTGGCTCTGCACCCCTTGAATGTAGCCCGTCACCATCTGCGTCACCAAGTAAGGGTCCTCGCTGAAATACTCGAAGTTGCGTCCATTCAGCGGGGCGCGGATGATGTTGATGCCCGGCCCCAGGATGATATCCTTGCCGCGCGCATTGGCCTCGCTACCCAGCACCGTGCCGGCGGTGTAGCCCAGGCTGCGGTTCCAGGTCGAGGCCAGGGCGTTGTTGGTGGGCATGTAGGTGCCCGCATCCTGGGCATCCTTCACGCCGCGCCAGTCGCGGCCCTGCTCGGGGCGCACGCCGTGAGGGCCGTCCGAGGTCATGATTTCCGGAATGCCCAGGCGGGGAATGCCGCCCGCCGCGAAGGCCGAGTTGGCGTGCAGCATATGCACCTTTTCCTCCAGCGTCATTTGCTGGAGCAGGGCATTCACCTGCGCATCGTGGGTAGTAAGCAGGGCTTGGCGGTTGGCACCGGCCGCAGTTTTCATCGGTTTGGTCGATTTGGTTTGGGCCAGGGCGGGGCTGACGGCGGCGCAGCACAGGGCCGTGCCCAGCACGGTAGCGAAGCGGGAAAAGGGGTAGGGCATGAGATGGGAGAAAAAGAGAGGATAGGGATGTATTTTTAGGAAAAAAGGCCGTCAGGAAACGCGTTAAAAATCGTTTGTCATGCTGAACGCAGTGAAGCATCTTGGCCGCTTCTGCTACATCGTCCTATAAAGCGGCCAAGATGCTTCACTGCGTTCAGCATGACGTTCTGGTATAGCTAGTTGAAAACAATTTACTTCAAAAGCAGCGTATTAAACGAATGTGCCCGCAGCACCGGCGCTACCGTGCGGCCGCCCACCCGAAAGCGCACGGCCTGGTCGGTGTCGTGGTCGTTCTGAGCCACCAGCACCACGCTTTTATCGGGGTTCTGGAAGGCCAGCAGGTTGGTAAACGCGCCGGTGGTAGCCAGCCGCCGCGCGCCGGGCTGCACGTAGTGGCTCAGGTGTTTCAGGAGGTAATACTCATGATTGTAGTGATAGGTGTGGGCGGCCTCGTCCACGGTCACCAGCGAGTTCTGGCTCCAGCCCCAGCGGCTGATACCACCTTTTTTCAGCGAGATATTCCAGTACATATACGCGTTAGCGCCGCTACCAATGTAGTGTTTCAGCAGCGTCCAAGTGTATTCGCAGTATTTCCAGTCGTTCTTACCGTCGCCGCATTCCTGCTCACTCTGGTAGAGCGTGAGGGCCGGGTAGCGCTGGTGAATGCCCGCAATCGCGCCCTTGCCGGCCCACTGAAACCCTACCCCCTCGATAAAGGGCGCACTGCGCGGGTCGCGCAGCACGGTGTCCACCAGCGCCTCGTTGGCCCGCTCCATCGTGCCGAAAAAAATGCGCGTCTGGTGCTGCCGCATCTGCGGGCCCAGGTAGCCCACGAAGCGCGCCAGCCCGGCAGCCGTCCAGGGGCAGCTCGGAAATATCTGCGCCGAATTGAACTCGTTCTGCGGCATCACCATGCCCACCGGAATGCCTTGCTGCTTATACGCTTCAATAAATTTGGCGAAGTACAAAGCGTAGGCCGCGAAGTACTTGTCTTCCTGAATGAACAGGTTGTGGCCCTCCTGGCCCTGGCGGTCTGCCGGCAGGCCGTTTTCAGCCAGCGGGAACGCCTGGCGCTGCTCGGGCCGCACGGCCGCGGCGGCGTAGTGGTGGTTGTACTTCATCCAGGTGGGCGGGCTCCAGGGCGAGGCCCACAGCGCCAGCTTCGGATTATACTGCCGGGCCTGCTTGATGAACGGTATCAGCGTCTGCTCATCATTGGCAATGTTGAAGTGCGTCATGGCAAAGTCGTCGGGCGTCTCATCATACGAATACCAGTCGCGCGAGAAGTCATTGGCCCCAATCGGCATCCGGCAAATAGTGAAATTAGCCCCCACGCCCGGTGCAAACAGCTCGCGCAACACCTTCGCCCGGTCGGCGGGGGGTAGGGCGCTCAGCGACGTCCAGCCCAGCTCATTAAAGCATGCCCCGAAGCCCTGGATGACTTGCAGCGGCTGCGTGAGCACAATTTCGGCATCGGCCGGGCCAGCGCTGGCGGTCACGTTGGGGGCGGGCTGGGCTACCCACCCAGCGGTGGCCGTGGTGGCTACCCACTCGGCGCGGGTTTGTGCCTGAGCGCTACGTAGCCCTACCCCCAGCGCGGCGACCAATGCCAAAATACGAAAGGTTTTCATGGAGCGGTCTTGAAGTTTTATCAGGCGGTCATGCTGAGCTTGTCGAAGCATCTCTACCGCGTGACTAACGCCAATCGTTGAGATTACTTATGCGGTAGAGATGCTTCGACAAGCTCAGCATGACCGTTCTTTTAAGCTTGGCTGGCGGACTATCTTTTGGCAACTTTCAACTCGTTAACGGGCGCTGGCGGCGCCAGCAGCGGCCGACTTTTCTCCACCATCAGCGCGGCGGGTAGCTGGAAAGTGGCGCGCTGCTTAATGTTCAAAGACGACGCGCCGGCCTGTACCGAGTAGGTGCCCGCATCGGCCACCCACGCCGATGACGCCGTGTTGAACGAAGCCAGGTCGGCGGGCTTCAGGGTGAAAGTCAGCGTCTGCGACTGGCCGGGGGGTAGGAGCTTGGTTTTGGCGAAGGCTTTTAGCTCGCTGGCGGGCTTGTCGAGCGGGCCGGCCGGGGCACTCAGGTACAGCTGCACCACTTCCTTGCCAGCCACTTTGCCAGTGTTCGTCACCGTCAGGCTGGCCGTGAGCGAGCCACTAAACGAGGCCGCGCTCAGCCTCAGCGCCCCGTAGCCAAACGTGGTGTAGCTCAGGCCGTAGCCAAACGCATACGCTGGCTGTTTCTTAAAGGTATTGTAGTAGCGGTAGCCCACGTAAATGCCCTCCGAGTAGGTATTTTCCGACGGCTGGCCCATGAGCGCGTTCGCCGGCTTGGCCCCGCCGGCCAGCAGCTTACCCGGAAAATCGGCCCCGTAGGGAATATCGGCGTAACTCATCGGGAAGGTAGTGGCCAGCTTGCCTGAGGGATTTATTTTGCCGCTCAGCACGTCGGCCACGGCGTAGCCGCCTTCCTGGCCCGGCTGCCAGGCCAGCAGGATGGCATCGGCCTGGGCGCGCCAGCTGGCTACCTCGGTCACGCCGCCCACGTTCAGCACTACCACCACGCGCTTGCCCGCGCCGTGGAAGGCTGCGGCCACCTGCTTTAGTAGCGCCTGCTCGGCGGTGGTGAGGGTGAAGTCGTTGGCTACCTGACGGTCACCGCCCTCGCCGGCGCTACGGCCCAGCGTGAGCACGGCCACGTCGCTGGCGTGGGCCAGCTGCCGCACCAGTGCGGCGGGCGGGGCCATTTCGGCAATCACCGGGGCCGGGGCAAACGGGTTCTTCGTCGGGGGTAGCTTGGCTTTCTCGGCCTTCAGATAACTGCCATACGCCTGGCTCAGCGGCGTATTCACGGCGTAGCCAGCGCTGCCCAGGCCCTGGGCAATGGAGATGGTGTAGGCGCGGTTCACGTTGCCGCTGCCCGTGCCGCCCGCAATCAGGTTGTAGGAAGTATTGCCAAACAGCGCCACCTTGCGGCCGGCGGGTAGGGGTAGGGCGGCACCCTCGTTACGCAGCAGTACCATGCCGTCGGCGGCGGCCCGGCGGGCCACGGCGGCGTCGGCTTTTAGCGCGGGCTGGCTGGTGTATTTCACGCCCTTGAAGGTGGGCGATTTCAGCACCAGCCGCAGCACCCGAATGGCGTTGGTGTCGAGCTGGGCGGCCGTGAGCTGGCCGCTTTTCAGGCCCGCCAAGATGGCCTCGGTCTGGGCGTGGGTGCCGGGCTCCAGCAGGTCGTTGCCGGCTTTGAGCTGGGCCACGGCGTCGTGGCCGCCGTACCAGTCGGTCATCACCAGGCCCCGGAAGCCCCATTCCTTGCGCAGCAGCTCGGTCAGCAGCTCGGGGCTTTCGGAGGTGTAGGTGCCGTTTACTTTGTTATAGGATGACATCACCGTCCAGGGCTGGGCGCGCTGCACGGCTATCTTGAAGCCTTTCAAATAAATCTCGCGCAGGGCCCGCTCGCTCACGTGCGAGTTGAGCTGCATCCGGTTGA
Source organism: Hymenobacter psoromatis (assembly GCF_020012125.1). Lineage (NCBI taxonomy): Bacteria > Pseudomonadati > Bacteroidota > Cytophagia > Cytophagales > Hymenobacteraceae > Hymenobacter > Hymenobacter psoromatis. Next base: position 2,862,216 of record NZ_JAIFAG010000001.1, on the reverse strand, counting down.
ACTCCTGATTATTAACCGCGAAGTGCTTGATGCTGGTGCCCACGCCGTTGCTTTGCACGCCGCCCACCAAGGCCGCCGCCATGCTGCCGGCAATGAGCGGGTCTTCGGAATAATACTCGAAGTTGCGCCCGCCCAGCGGGTTGCGGTGAATATTCATGCCCGGTGCCAGCAGCACGTCAATACCAAAGTCGCGCACTTCGCTGCCAAACGCTACCCCCACCTGCCGCACCAGCGTGGTGTCCCAGCTCGAAGCCAACAGCGTGGCCACTGGAAAGGCCGTGGCGTAGTAGGTTTTGGTGGTGTCGGCGCTCCGCTTGGGGTCGATGCGCACGCCCGCCGGGCCGTCCGAGAGCGTGAGCGACGGGATGCCCAGCCGCGCAATGGCGTGGGTGCGGCCGGCCGCGCCGGGCACTTTTTCGGGCACTTCGCGGTCGCCAGGGTCGCCGGGCGGCAGCATTCCCGCCGGAAAGCCGGAAGGGTAGAAGCCCATGCCCACCACCAGCTTCACCTTTTCCTCGGTGGTGAGGGCGGCCAGCACGGCTTGCAGGCTGGCCTTGCCGAGCTGGGGTAGGGAGGAGCCAGCCTGGCCCGCCTCTGTTTTGCCTGCTGGCGAGCAGGCGGTAGCGCCGAGCAAACCAAGCGCGGCCACGGCCCACCGGGCCGTTGAAGTAGCTGTTTCTTTGTTCATAACAGGAAGCAGGAGGAGGGGTAGGAAGCCGCGTTGGGCGCGAGCGGAGGGGTAGGGCTGCCCGGCCTGGCCCGCCAAAGCGGCAGCCCGAAAACCGAACGTCATGCTTCCCGAGGGTGAGCATGACGTTCGGTAGCAAAAGATAGGCGGCAGCGGGCGGTTAGTAGCCGGGGTTCTGCCCCAGGTTCGGGTTCACGTCACGCTCTACCTGCGGAATGGGCAGCAGGTCGTTAAACGGCTTTATGCCCTTGGGTATCAGGTTGGGGTTGTTGACCAGCGTTTTCGTGCGCTTCAGGTCGTACCAGCGGTCCATCTCAAAGGCTAGCTCGTAGCGGCGCTCCTTCAGCACCACGTCTATGCTGAGGGTGGTAGCGTTGGGTAGGCCGGCCCGTTTGCGCACCACGTTCAGGGCCGTCAGGCCGTCGGCCATTTTGCCGGTGTTCATATCGGCCTCGGCCAGAATGAGGTACATCTCGGCCAGGCGTAGCACGGGCACGTTCAGCGGCGAGTCCCAGATGGTGGAGGCCGCGCCGGCATAGAACTTGCGCACGTTGTAGCCGTTGGGGTCGCCTTGCAGGCTGGCGGGCTGCACCTGCCCGTCGGGATATTTGTCGCCGGGCACGAAAAGGGTCACGGCCTTGCGCAAGTCGCCGGGTTCGTAGCCGTCCACAAACTCCTTTTCGGGGATGTTGAAGCCGTAGCCGCCGCCGCTCACCACGTAGGGATTGCCGAAGAAGCGCGCACCCCAAAACTCGTTAATGGCCGAGCCGGGCCCGTCGAGCGTGTACTGGTTCAGGCCACTCTTATACTGCACCTCAAACAGCGACTCCTGGCCGTTCTCGGTCGCCAGGTTGAAATTGTCGCCGTAGTTGGGCCACAGGCTCTTACCCGAGCCGCTGATAACAGCCTGGGCCTGGGTGGCGGCTTCGGCCATCTTGCCCTCGGTGAGGTACACCTTGGCCAGCAGCGCCGTGGCCGACCACTTATTGGCGCGGCCCACGTCGTCGCCGGTGTAGTTGGTGGCCGGGAGCTTGGTGATGGCATCTAGCAGGTCTTTCTCCACCTGCGCGTACACCATTGCGGAAGGGTCGCGGCTCACGTTGGCCACTGCCCCGGCACTAGTGGGCGGAGTCAGAACAATCGGCACGTCGCCGAATAGACGGGTCAGGCTGAAGTAGTAGAAGGCCCGCATAAACTCGGCCTCGCCCAGGCAGCGGTTTTGGATGGCGGGGTCAATGTTCTTGATGCCGGGCACATTCGCCAGCACTTGGTTGCAAGCCCCAATGCCCAGGAATGGGCGTTGGAACAAGACCGTGGTGATGGGGTTACTCGACGGAATGGTGTAGGTATCGAGCTGCTGAAGCTCGATGCCGTCGGCCGCGCCGCCGCCGCCCACGAACGAGTTATCGGCCATGATGTCCATTGACCACAGTCCTTCCCCATACATGCCGTACCCGCGCAGCTGCGCGTAGGTCGAGTTAGTGGCCTGAATGGCGTCGTCCTGGGTCTGGTAGAACTGGTCGGTCGAGAGGGCATTGCGCGGTTGCAGCTCCAGGTAGCTTTTGCCGCAGCTCCCCAGCAGCCCCAGCGTGAGCAGGCTGAAGCCAATGGCTTTTTTAGGTAAATACATAGAAGTAGAATACAAGAGGGTGGGAGATGAGAGGGGTAGGGCCCGCCGACTTAGAAGCCCACGTTAACTCCGGCCAGGAACGAGCGGGCCTGCGGATACACCCCGCGGTCTACCCCAAGGCTGTTGCCGTTGTTGCCCAGCTCCGGGTCAAAGCCCGTGTACTTGGTGGCGGTGACCAGGTTCTGCGAGCTGACGTATATGCGGATGCGCTTGCCTTGCAGAGCGCTGGTGAGTTCCTTGGGCAGGGTGTAGCCCAGCGTCAGGAGCTTGATGCGCAGGTAAGAGCCGTTCTCGATGTAGTGGCTCGACGCGCGAATGTTCTGGTTGGGGTCGTTGTACACGGCGCGGGGTACAAAGTTGCTCGTGCCCGGCCCGGTCCAGCGGTCCAGGGCGATGGTGCCGGCGTTGGTAGCCGCCGCCAGGCCGCCTTCCAGGTAGTAGCGGTTCAGGTTATACACGTCGTTGCCCTGCGAGCCCTGCACGAAGATGTTCAAATCGAAGCCCTTGTAGCCCAGCGTGTTATTCAGGCCGTAAGTGAATTTCGGGTTCGGGTTGCCGATAAACGCCCGGTCCTGGTCGTTCACTACCCCGTCGCCGTTGAGGTCCCGGTACTTGATGTCGCCGGGGGCCGTGCCCGACGTCTGGTAGAAGCCGTTCGGTGAGCCCGCGTTCAGCTTGGCCAGTTCGTCGGGGGTCTGGATGAGGCCGTCGGCCACATAGCCGTAGAACGAGCCAAACGGCACGCCTTTGTCGTAGCGGGTGATGTTGGCCCCGCCTCGAATGCCCTGCCCGTTGAAGGGCTTGCCCACGCCCAGGTCAGTAATCAGGTTGCGATAAGCCGACACGTTCAGCGTCGTGGACCAGGTGAAGCCGTCGCCCGCGCTGATGAAGTTATTGGTCGTCACCGACAGGTCGATGCCACGGTTGCGCGACGCGATGGCGTTGGTCGCAATCGGGTCGGTGGTGCCCGACACGGTGGACACCGGCACGTTCACCAGCAGGTTAGGCGAGGTGCGGGTATACAAGTCTATCGAGCCCGTGAGGCGGTTTTGCAGGAAGCCTACGTCCACGCCCACGTTATACTGAATGTTGTTTTCCCAGCGCAGGTTGCTGTTGGGCAGGCGGGTAGGCACGCCGCCGTTGGCAATATTCTGGCTGCCCGTGCCCAGCACGTAGCCGTAGGTAGGGTCGGCGTTGATGGTAGGCAGGTAGCCAAACGTGCCCGCGTTCAGCGGGTTACCCACCTTGCCGTAGCCGACCCGCAGCTTTAGGTTGCTAATCGAGGTGTTATTCTTCAGAAATTCTTCCTCCGAGATGCGCCAGCCTGCCGACACGCCGGGGAAGAAGCCGTACTGGCTGCCGGGCGCGAAGGCCGACGAGCCGTCGTAGCGGGCCGTGGCCGACAGCAGATACTTGCCCGAGAACTCGTAATTCAAGCGGCCGAAGAAGCTTTGCAGGCGGCTCTGGCCGTTGCCGCCGCCGTTCGTAATCAGGGGGTTTATCGGGCCCCGGTCCAGAATGGTGAGCGTGTTATTGGTGTAGCTGGTGCGGCTACCGCTCAGGTAGAAGTAGTCGAACTGCTGCGCCGACTGCCCCACCAGGGCCGTCACGGAGTGCTTGCCGCCAAACACGGTGCTGTAGGTGGCCGTGTTCTCAATCAGGTAGCTCGGGTTGTAGTTGCTGCTGCTGTTGGCCGAGGCGTTCTGGGTCGTGTACTTCGCCGAGCCCGGAATGGAGGGGTAGAACTGGTCGTTCTGGTTGAATTGCAGGTCGGCTCCGATGTTGGTGCGGATGCGCAGGTTCTTCAACGGCTCTATCTCAGCGTAGAAGGTCGTCGTGACCCGGTTGCGGTTGTTGTGGTTTTTCGCGCGCAAAGCCTTCGTCACCGCGTTTTCCTCGCCGAAGTTATCGTTAGGCAGGCTTCCGAACTCATAAAAGCTCCCATCGGCATTGTAGACGGGCCGGAAGGGCGGGTCCTGCAACGCCAGCTGAATAGGACCGCCGATTTCATCATTCTCCCCGTTCAGCGGGTTCTCTTCCTGGTGGCTCAAGGAAAGGTTATTGCCGATTTTGAGAATCTTGGTCAGCTGAATCTCTCCGTTCGAGCGTAGCGTATAGCGCCGGAAATTGGAGCCAATGATGGTGCCATCCTGCTGGAAATAACCCGCACTGATGGCGTAGCGCGCTTTTTCGCTACCCCCGTTGGCTCCCACGCTATAGCTCTGGATGCGGGCCGGCCGGAAAATCGAGTTTATCCAGTTGGTATTGGGTAGGGCCGCTATTTTCTCCGGCGTGTCGAAGAGCGGGTTCAGCGCTACCGGGTCCCCGATATTCAGCACCTTGGTTTCCGCATTGTAGTTGTTGCGGGCCTCGTTGTTGAGCACCGCATACTGCTGCGCGTTGAGCACGCTCGGCTTGCGCCACACGTTTTGCACGCCCGCATACACGTCCACGTTGATATTGGAAGTACCTGCCTTGCCGTGCTTGGTCGTGATGAGCACTACCCCGTTGGCAGCCCGCACCCCATAAATGGCGGTGGCTGAGGCGTCCTTCAGCACGTCAATCGTCTCAATATCATTGGGGTTGATGTTGTTGATTTCGGTGCCAGTCGGGTTGCCGTTGCCATCCGTCGCGGCAGGCAGCGGAAAGCCGTCCACCACGTACAGCGGCGAGTTGTTGCCGGCCGAGGTAATGCCCCGCACCCGGATGGACGTGCCGCCCTGCCCGCCCGGCGAACCCGAGTTGGACACCACCGTCACGCCCGCGGCGCGGCCCTGCAAGGCTTGCGCCGGGTCGGCCACTGGCTGCGCGGCAATTTCGCGGCCCGATACCGAGGCCACGGCCCCGGTCACGCTCTGGCGCTCCTGGGTGCCGTAGCCCACCACCACAATCTCGCTCAGCGCCTGCGCGTTTTCTTGAAGCGTCACCGCCAGGTTGGCATCAGCCCCGGTAATGGCTACCTCCTTGCCGGTATAGCCCACGGTGCTGAATACCAGCGTACCACCTTCCGGCACGCTCAGGGTAAAATTGCCGCCGGCATCGGTCGAGGTGCCAATGTTGGTACCCTTCACCAGCACCGTCACGCCGGGTAGGCCGTCGCCGTTGGCCTGCGTTACGCGGCCCGATACGGGTACGTTGGCTAGCTTTAGTTTGCTCAGCACGATGCGGTTTTTGCGCACCTCGTACTGAATTCTGCGCGGGGCCAGCAGCTCGTCGAGCACCTGCGTCAGAGGCTTGTCGGCCACCTTTAGGGTCACCCGGCGGTTGGCCCCAATGAGGGTAGGGCTGTACACGAACCGCACGTGCAGCTGCTGCTCCAGCTGCGTGAGCACCGATTCAATAGTTTGATAATCAACGCGCACGCTTATTTTCTGGTCCAGTACAATCTCCGTCTTGACCGAGGCGTGTGCCGTAGCCATCCCGCTAAGGGGGTAGGCTAGGCAGAGGTGAAGCGCAAGCACCCCAGTGGGGCGCCAGTAGCTTCGCTGAGAGGGTAGGCTGTTTTTCATTCGCCGGAATCGTTTGTGGTGGGAATTAAAGGAAAGTATGAACCAGCACGCGGGGCGGCTGCGTGGCAGAAGAGGAGCCTGGGCAGCCGGTTGCGAGGCCGGGCGTGCGAGGCAGAAAGGGGGGGTATGCAGCTATCAGCTGGCCTTACAGCCGTGGCTCTCAAATAAAATCTGGGCGTTGTTGGCCAGCTTATACTTGGCATCCAAGGCTTTGCAAAGCGTATCAAGCTGCTCAAACAGCGACTCATCCCCGAAGCTTATCGTGATGGTACAGTCGCGCAGCTTGGCCGGGTCGTACACGATACTCACGCCGTAGACGTGCTCCAAAGCGGCCAGCACTTCGGCCACCGGCCGGTTGTGAAAGTCAAGCGGCTCGGTAGTCAGCTGAACCGGCTCCCGCACCAGATTTTTGGCTAGCTCCTTGGTCGAAGCCGAGTAAGTAGCCTGCTGGTTGGGCAGCAGCAGCAGGCCAGTGGCAGCCGGGTGGGCGGGGGTAGCGGCCAGCTCGGCACCCTCGCGGCGCTGCACGGCCACGCGGCCCTCGCGCACGGCCACGGTATTTTTCTGGTTGGGGTAGGCCGTTACCATAAAGCTGGTGCCTAGCACAGTTGTCACCAGCTTATCGGTATATACCAGAAACGGGTGGGCCGGGTCTTTAGTAACCTTAAAGCAGGCCTGGCCCGCGAGGTACACTTCCCGGCGCTGGCCCGTCAGGCCGGTGCGGTAGCGCAGGGTGCTATGCGGGTAAAGATTTACCCGGCTGCCATCGGCCAAGCGCAATGCCATAGGCTGCGCACTGGGGTTGGTGTGCTGCTCCCAGCGCGGGGCGGCCTGCGCGGCGGTGCCGGCCGGCTGGTGGCGGGGTAGCCACCAGCTCAGGGCCCCGGCTCCCAGCGTGAGCAGCGCAGCGGCGGCCCAGCGCAGGGCCGGCTCGCGCCACACCGCGGGCCACAGGGGCCGCACGGCGGGGACCGGAGTCGTCGTTTCGGCGTCGGCTGTGAGCACGGCTATACGCTGCCACATGGCTTGGCGCACCTCCGCCCGCAAAGGGGGGGGTAGGGGCTGGTACCCGGCGCGGCCCAACTGCGCGCTCCACTGCTCCACTAGGTGCTGCTCGCCAGGGCGGCTTTGGCCGTCGAGGTAGCGCTGAAGCATGGCGTCAAATTCGGCTTGGGTCATCATGGAGCGGGGCGTCTAAAGGGAAAGACGCGCCACGACCAGCTACCCCTAAAAGCCCGCCTTATTTTTTTGAAAATAAAGCAACTTTTTTCTCAAAAAAACGTGTGGACCACTCCAAAGGCCCTACTGCGTCACCAAAAAAACGAGGGCTAGCACCACAAAATCGCGCAAGTGGCCGCGCAGCAGCCGCATCGATTTGGTGAGGTGATACTCCACGGCTTTGGCCGACAGGTTGAGCTGCAAGGAAATTTCGCGTACTGAAAAATGTTCCAGCCGGCTCAGCCGAAATACTTCGCGCGACTGGGCGGGCAGACGTAGCAGTGCCTTGTCGAAAGCTTCGGACAAGTCAGCGGCGGCCAGGGCGTACTCGGTTTCCTGGGTGGCTGCGGTTTGCGTCCAGCGGCAGTAGTCGGCGTAGGCCATGCGCACTTTACTGCCTCGCAAGTAGCTGATAACGCGCCTATTGATGGCGGAAAGCAAGTAGTGTTCCAGTTGCTCAATGCCCTGCTCCCGGCGCTTTTGCCACAGCGTGGCAAACAGGTCCTGCACCAGCTCTTCGGCCGTTTCCCTGACTTTGAGCTTGCGGTAGGCTAGGGCAAACACGCGGTACCAGTGCCGCTCATAAATTTCAGCGAAGGCCGCGCGGTCGTCGGCGAGTAGCGCCGTTAGCAGCGCCTCGTCGGACCAGGAAGTGTACGCACGTAACGTTGGCGAACTCACGGGACTAGAAGAGTAGGGGTGGGAACAAAAGCTTAGCGTAAAGTGTGGTAAATGTACCAGTAGATGCTGGTAAAGCAATAGGAAATTACAAGTAAGTGGATGTATAGCGTGCAACCTGGGGACCGGCTGCGAGTCCATGAAAAAAATGGCGCGCAACCGCCTTTTCTACTTTAAGTTTGGCTCGTAGCAGCCCATTCCTGCACTTACTGCCCCCTCTGCCACCGGGTAGGGGGTAGGGGTTGGCCTCCGGCCCCAGACTAGCTTATCGGTTTTGTCTTGCTACATTGCCAGCTAGTTGGGCGGGCTACTACCTGGCCCGGCCGCCGCGCTCGCCGCCGGGGTTGCTGTTTTCTCGCTTCTAGTCTTTAAATTCCCACCCCTTTCTTAGCAGCAGCTATATGGATAAAAATACGTATGATGCCATTGTCATTGGCTCGGGCATCTCGGGCGGCTGGGCCGCAAAAGAACTGACGGAGAAGGGCTTAAAAACCATTATGCTGGAGCGGGGCCGCAACGTCGAGCACATCAAGGACTACGTGAATGCCAACAAAGCTCCCTGGGAGTTTCCGCACCGCGGCGGCAAAACCCAGCAGATGATTGCCGACTACCCCGTGCTGAGCCGCGACTACACGCTCAACGAAACCAACCTCGATTTCTGGGTCAACGAAAAGCAGAGTCCCTACGTGGAGAAGAAGCCCTTCGACTGGTTTCGGGGCTACCAGGTGGGCGGGCGCTCGCTGATGTGGGGCCGGCAGAGCTACCGCCTCAGCGACTACGACTTCGAGGCCAACGCCAAGGATGGCATCGCCGTAGACTGGCCCATTCGCTACAAAGACCTCGCGCCTTGGTACAGCCACGCCGAAAAATTTGCGGGCATCAGCGGCAACCGCGACGGCCTGGCGCAACTGCCCGACGGCGACTACATGCCCGCGATGGAGATGAACGTGGTGGAAAAAGACGTAGCCGCCCGCATCAAAAAGAATTACGAGCACCGGCGCATGATTATCGGCCGCACGGCCAACATCACTCAGAACCACCACGACCGCATCAGCTGCCAGTACCGCAACAAGTGCTGGCTGGGCTGCCCATTCGGGGCGTATTTCAGCACGCAGTCGGCCACGCTGCCCGCCGCCGTGGCCACCGGCAATCTCACGCTGCGGCCGTTTTCCATCGTCACCAAAATCCTCTACGACAAGGATACCAAGCGGGCCAAGGGGGTAGAGGTGCTCGATGCCGAAACCAACCAGACGGTGGAGTACTACGCCAAGGTTATCTTCCTCAACGCCTCGACCCTGAACTCGGCCTGGGTGCTGATGAACTCGGCCACCGACGTGTGGCCCGAGGGCCTGGGCAGCAGCAGCGGCGAGCTGGGCCACAACCTGATGGACCACCACTTCCGGGCCGGCGCGCACGGTACCATGCCCGGCTACGAAGACAAGTACGTGTTCGGCCGCCGCGCCAACGGCATTTACGTGCCGCGCTACCGCAACCTGTTTGGCGATAAGCGCGACTACATCCGCGGCTTTGGCTACCAGGGCAGCGCCGGCCGCGAAGGCTGGAGCCGCGAAATTCCGGAGATGGGCATGGGCGGCGATTTCAAGGATGCGCTCAGCGAGCCCGGCCAGTGGACGATGGGCATGACGGGCTTTGGCGAAACCCTACCCTACCATGACAACCGCACCTACCTCGACAAAACCAAGAAGGACAAGTGGGGCCTGCCCGTGCTGGCGATAGATGCCACCATCCGCGATAACGAGCAGAAAATGCGCATCGACATGATGAACGATGCGCAGGAAATGCTCGAAAAAGCGGGGTTGAAGGACGTGAAGCCCTACAACAACGGCTACACCCTGGGCGGCGGCATCCACGAGATGGGCACCGCCCGCATGGGTAGGGACCCCAAAACATCGGTTCTGAACGCCCACAACCAGGTCTGGGACGCCCCCAACGTATACGTGACCGACGGCTCCGCGATGGTTTCAACCGCCTGCCAGAACCCCTCGCTCACCTACATGGCCCTCACGGCCCGCGCCGTGGACCACGCCGTGGGCGAGCTGAAAAAGCAAAACCTTTAATTCCTACCCCCATGATGAACCGCCGTGATGCCCTGGCCCGCGTGGCCCTCCTGATGGGTGGCACCGTTATCGGAGCCGATTATTTCCTGACCAGCTGCTCTGCGCCCACCAGCAAGGAGGCGGGAGACGCCGCCACCAAGGTAGCCTTCACCCCCGCCCAGGTGGGCCTGCTCAATGAGGTGGGGGAAACCATTTTGCCCGCCACCGCCACGCCGGGGGCTAAGGCTGCCAACGTGGGTGGCTTTATGGAAGTAATGGTGCGCGACTGCTACAAGCCGGAAGACCAGAAGGTCTTCCTCACCGGCCTCACCCAGCTCGACCAGGACTGCCAGAAAATGCAGGGTAAAGCCTTCCTGGCCTGCGATGTCGTGCAGCGCCGGGCCTTCCTCACGGCCCTGGACACGCAGCAGAAGGAATTCACTAAAAACCAGCGCAAGGACGACCCCGCCCACTATTTCCGCATGATGAAGGAGCTGACGCTGCTCGGCTTCTTCACCTCCGAGCCGGGCGCTACTAAGGCCCTGCGCTACCTGCCCGTGCCCGGCCGCTACGACGGCAACGTGCCGTATAAGAAAGGCGACCGCGCCTGGGCCACTACTTAATTTTATGAACTGTTGGCTACTAGCTGATAGCCGTTAGCTTTCAACAAGAAAGCCGAGTACTCTGCTGAAAGTAGGGGGTAGGGCCGTTTTGGCGTGCGCCAGAATGACCAGAAAAACCATAACCAAAAAAGCTATCAGCCATTAGCTACTAGCTATCAGCTTAAGAACATTATGACCCCAATCGTCCGCTTTAAGCTGTCCCTGATGATGTTCCTGGAGTTTTTCATCTGGGGCGCGTGGTTTGTGACGCTGGGCACCTACCTGCTGCAAAACCTGCGTACCAGCGGCCTCGAAGTGGGAGCGGCTGTTCTCACGCAGTCCATCGGGGCCATTATCGCGCCGTTCATCATCGGGCTGATTGCCGACCGCTTTTTTTCGGCCCAGAAAATCCTGGGCGTGCTGCACCTCATCGGGGCGCTGCTGTTGTGGCGGGCCGCCGGGGCCACCGATTTCGGCAGCTTCTACCCCAGCATTTTGCTGTACATGATAGTGTACATGCCCACGCTGGCGCTGGTCAACTCCATCTCGTTCAGGCAGATGAAAAATCCGCAGAAGGAATTTGCTTCGGTGCGGGTGCTGGGCACGCTGGGCTGGATTGTGGCCGGCCTCACCATCGGCTGGCTCAACTGGGAGCAGCGCGGGGCGCTAGGCCTTACCTTCCAGATGGCCGCCGGCGCGTCGGCCATACTAGGTATCTTCAGTTTCACGCTGCCGCCTACCCCCCCCGTGAAGCGCGAAGGCCCCGTGGCCCTCAGCGACCTACTGGGCCTTGGGGCTATCGGCCTGCTCAAAAACCGCTCGTACCTGATTTTTTTCCTGGCTTCGATTGCCATCTGCGTGCCGCTGTCATTCTACTATGGCTTCACTAATCCCTTCCTCAACGAGGTGGGTATGAAAGGCGCGGCCGGCGTGCAGACGCTGGGTCAGGTATCGGAGGTGCTGTTTATGCTGCTGATTCCGGTGTTTTTCGTGCGGCTGGGCGTTAAGAAAATGCTGGCTATCGGGATGCTGGCCTGGGTGGTGCGCTACCTGTTCTTCGCCTACGGCAATGGCGACACGGCCTACTGGATGCTCATCGTGGGCATTGTGCTGCACGGCATCTGCTACGATTTCTTCTTCGTAACGGGCCAGATTTACACCGATAACCTGGCCGGTGAGCAGTCGAAGAGCGCCGCCCAGGGCTTTATCACCCTGGCTACTTATGGGGTGGGCATGCTGATTGGCTCGCTGCTCTCGGGTCGCATTGTGGATGCCTATAAGCTGACCGGCGACGCGCATAACTGGCACGCCATCTGGCTCATTCCGGCGGCCATCGCGGCGGTAGTGCTGGCGGCCTTCCTGCTCTTTTTTAAGGACCAGCGCATGAGCGAGCCGGTGGAGGAGATGAGCTATTTGGAAACGAAGGCGCGGTTGGAAGTTTGATTTTGCCCTTTGCGGCGTGAGGTTACCCCTCGCGCCGCTAGCACCATTCACCAAATATGAAACTACGACTTGCAATGATTGGCGGGGGGGTGGGGGCCTTTATCGGGGCTGTGCACCGCCTGGCCGCCAACCTTGATGGGCAGTATGAGTTGGTAGCCGGCGCTTTCAGCAGCGATGCCGAAAAATCGGCCGCCACCGGCGTGCTGCTAGGCCTGGACCCGGCCCGCGTATACGGCTCGTATCAGCAGTTAATCGAAGGTGAAAAGCAGCTCCCCGAAGCCGAGCGGGTGCAGGTTATCAGCATCGTGACGCCTAATTACCTGCATTTCGCGCCGGCCAAGATGGCGCTGGAAAACGGCTTTCACGTTATTCTTGATAAGCCGCTGACCTTCTCATTGGCCGAAGCTAAGCAGCTACAAGAAATTGTAAAGGCCAGCGGCTGCCTGCTCTGCCTCACCCACACCTACACCGGCTACCCGATGGTGAAGGAAGCGCGCCAGCTGCTGGCCACCAACGAGTTGGGACCCATTCGTAAGGCTTACGTGGAGTACCCGCAGGGCTGGCTCAGTAAGTTTGAGGAGGGCGGCAACAACAAGCAGGCCGCCTGGCGCACCGACCCCGCCCGCAGCGGTGTAGCCGGCGCAATGGGCGACATCGGCACTCACGCCTTTAATTTGCTCGAATACGTGACCGGCCTGCAAGTCACCAAACTCTGCGCCGACATCAACACCGTGGTGGCGGGCCGCCAGCTCGACGACGACGGCGCGGTGCTGCTCAAACTCAGCAACGGGGCCAGCGCGGTGCTCATGGCCTCGCAAATCGCGGCGGGGGAGGAGAACAACGTTAAAATCCGGGTCTACGGCGAGCAGGGCGGCGTGCAGTGGCAACAGGCCGACGCCAATACGCTGCTGGTGAGCCGCCTCGACCAGCCCACCGAAATCCGGCGCACCGGCACCGGCTACGTCGGCTCCTTCGCCCGGCACAACACCCGCGTGCCCGCCGGCCACCCCGAAGGCTACCTCGAAGCCTTTGCCAACCTCTACCGCAACTTTGCCCTGACCCTGCAAGCCCGCGCCGCTGGCACCCTACCCCCCCCCGAAGCCCTCGACTACCCCGGCATCGAGGACGGCGTGCGCGGCATGGCTTTTATCGAAAACGTGATTGCCTCGGGGAAGTCAAGCGAGAAATGGACGGAGTTTAGGGTTTGATAAGGAGTTTGTTTATGAATTTAATAGAACGTCATGCTGAGCTTGTCGCAGCATCTCTACCGCTTCACCCTAGCCGCTCAACGGTGCGGTAGAGATGCTTCGACAAGCTCAGCATGACGTTTAGTAATAAAAGTTAGCATCTCAAAAACCATGACGACCATCCAAGGCCCCGCCATTTTCCTGGCCCAGTTCATCAGCGACCAAGCGCCCTACAACAGCCTCGAAAGCATCTGCGCCTGGGCCAAGGACTTGGGCTTCAAAGGCATTCAACTGCCCACCCTGGATAAGCGCTTCATTGACTTGCAACTGGCGGCCGAAAGCCAGACCTACGCCGATGAGCTAACGGGCAAGGTGCGGGCCGCTGGCCTGGAAATCACCGAGTTATCCACGCACTTGCAGGGCCAGCTGGTAGCCGTGAATCCGGCTTATGATAAGCTGTTCGACGGCTTTGCGCCCGAGGCGGTGCGCGGCAACCCGGTGGCCCGGCAGCAGTGGGCCGTGCAACAGCTCATCTACGCGGCCAAGGCGTCGCGCCGGTTGGGGCTGAAAGCGCACGCTACGTTCAGCGGCGCGCTGCTCTGGCCGATGGTCTACCCCTGGCCGCAGCGCCCGGCCGGCCTGGTGGAGGAAGGCTTCGCGGAGCTGGGCCGACGCTGGCTGCCCATCCTGGATGAGTTTGACAACGAGGGGGTTGACCTGTGCTACGAGATTCATGCCGGCGAAGACCTGCACGATGGCATCAGCTACGAAATGTTCCTGACCGAAGTCAACGACCATCCGCGCGCCTGCCTGCTCTACGACCCCTCGCACTTCGTGCTGCAATGCCTAGATTACCTGGAATATATCGACATCTACCACGAGCGCATCAAGATGTTTCACGTCAAGGATGCTGAGTTTAACCCTACCGGCCGGCAGGGCGTGTACGGCGGCTACCAAAGCTGGCTGAACCGCGCCGGTCGCTTCCGCTCGCTAGGCGATGGGCAGGTCGATTTTAAGGCCGTTTTCAGTAAAATGGCGCAATACGACTTCCCCGGCTGGGCCGTGCTGGAGTGGGAATGCGCCCTCAAAAACCAGGAAGATGGGGCTCGCGAAGGGGCCGAATTCATCAAAAATCACCTTATTCGCATAACCAATAAAGCCTTCGACGACTTCGCTGGCACCGCCACCGACGCCGCGTTCAACCGGGCCTTGCTAGGCCTCTAATTCTACTTTCTCATGAAAAAAGTCCTCCTTTTCCTAAGCGCCTGCGCCCTGCTGGCCGCCTGCGACTCGGGCTACAAGCCCGACGAGGCCGACCGTAAAAGTGCTGCCGGCCCTACCCCCGGCGACGGCAACGCTACCATGCGCGACACGACCGTGGGCACCAACCTGGCCGCTGTGGCGCGCCAGCCGCAGGTCGATACCAGCGTGAATAAAATCGGCACCGAGCACACGGGCGGCCTAGTGTCCAAGGGTGCGCAGCTCATCAAGGGTTCCGACTGCCTGGGCTGCCACAAGGAAGACGTGAAGCTGGTGGGCCCGGCCTACATCGCGGTGGCTGAAAAATATCCCGATACGGAGGCCAACATTACCATGCTCGCCAACCGGGTAATAAAGGGTGGTAGCGGCCATTGGGGCGCTATTCCTATGTCGGCGCATCCCCAGCTTTCGCTGGCCGATGCCAAAGAAATGACCAAGTATATTCTGAGCCTGAAGTAAGTCGTGCTGACGAGCGCCTCCCTACCCGGCCGCATTTGCTTGCGGTTGCTGGCGGAGGCGCTCGTTAGAACCACAATCCACCTCCCTAACTAAGCCGCTATGCCTACCCGCCCCACCCGCCGCACGGTACTCAAAAACCTGCTGGCCAGCACGGTAGCCATTGGGGCGGCGGGAGCCCTGCCGGCGGCCGCGGCCACACCTTCGCAAAACCCGCCTTTGAAAAATAATATCAAGCAATCGGTTTGCCGCTGGTGCTACGGCGATTTATCCTTGGACCAGCTCTGCGCCACGGCCAAAAGTATCGGGTTGCAAGGTATTGATTTAGTGGGGCCTAAAGAATGGCCGACGCTCAAAAAATACGGCCTGCACTCGCCCATGTGTAACGGGGCCGAATTAAATCTGACTGACGGTTTTAACGACCCGCAATTTCACGCGGCGCTGCAAAAGAATTATGCCGAAATGATTCCGCTGGTGGCGCAGGCGGGCTACACCAATTTAATTTGTTTTAGCGGCAGCCGCCGGGGTAAAACCGATGAGCAGGGCTGGGCCAACTGCGTGCAAGGATTAACGCCGCTGCTGGCGCTAGCTGCCAAGCATAAGGTGGTGCTGGTCATGGAGTTGCTAAACAGCAAGATTGACCATAAGGACTATCAATGCGACCGCACTTCGTGGGGCGTGGAACTGGCTAAAAAATTAAATTCGGAAAATTTCAAGCTGCTGTTTGATATTTATCATATGCAGATTGACGAGGGCGATATTATTCGGAATATCACCGATTTTCACCCTTACATCGCACATTATCACACGGCCGGCGTGCCGGGCCGCCACGAAATTGATGACACCCAGGAATTAAATTATCCGGCCATTATGCGGGCTATCAAAGCCACTGGTTTTAAGGGCTTTGTGGCGCAGGAATTTATTCCGACGCACACCGATAAAATTGCCTCGCTTCGCCAGGCGGTGCAGTTGTGCGACGTGTAAACCGGCTATTATTGTATTGCGAGCAGGTTGCGCCTCAAGCCATGATAGATACTTGGGCTTGCGCCCTGTCAAACTGAATACACTCATCCTTTCTCACCTTAAAAAATCCCGCCCATGAAGCTTGCTATTCTTTTTTCTCTGGCTTTGCTCGGCAGCGTGGGGGTAGGCCGCGCCCAGCAGGCCGGCAAGCCCGAAGACACGGAAGTGTGGTCGCCGGTGCCGAAGGTGGTAACGCCCGGCAAAATCAGCGGGGAAGCTCCTTCGGACGCGCTGGTGCTGTTTGATGGCAAAAACCTCGACCAGTGGACCCTGACCAGCGACCACGCCAAAGCGGCCGACTGGCTGGTGAAGGGCGATATTCTGACGGTAAACAAGGCTTCGGGCAACATCGAAACCAAGCGCAGCTTCACCAATTACCAGCTGCACCTTGAGTGGCGCGTGCCGGCCAATATTACTGGTACCGGGCAGGCACGCGGGAACAGCGGCGTGTTTTTGGCCTCGCTTGGCGAGGGCGACGCGGGCTACGAATTACAAATTCTGGATGCTTACAACAACCAAACTTACGTCAATGGCATGGCGGGCAGCATCTATAAGCAGCTGCCACCGCTGGTGAACCCCGCCCGCCCGCCCGGCCAGTGGCAGACCTACGACGTGGTGTGGACGGCCCCCACCTTTGCGGCCGACGGCACCGTGGCTACCCCCGCCCGCGTCACGGTGCTCTTTAATGGCGTGCTCGTCCAAAACAATGCTACCCTGCTTGGGGCCACGCGCTACATCGGCAAGCCCGAGTACCAGCGCCACGGCCCGGCTCCCATCAAGCTCCAGGCCCACGGCGACAAAAGCGAGCCGCTCAGCTACCGCAATATCTGGCTGCGTGAGTTGCCGGCAGCCGGGCAGTGAGTAGCCGTCAAACAGCAAGAGGGAGCAGCAAGCCGGCTAGTGGCTCGCTGCTCCCTCTTTTTAGGGCTAAACCCAGTGGGTGGACGCTACACCAGGTTTTTCTTGATATAGGCGATGCTTTTGGCTACGCTATCAAAGGGCGAGCCGGGGGTAGCGTCCTGCTCCACGAAGAAGTATTTCAGGCCGGCCTCGTTGGCGTGCGCGAATATTTTCTTGAAATCGATGGAGCCGCTGCCTACTTCGGCGAAGGAGTGCGGCGCTTCCTTGGCCATATCCTTGACGTGCCACAGCGGGAAGCGGCCGGGGTACTGTTTGAAGAGCGCCAGCGGGTCCTGGCCGGCTTTGGTAATCCAATAGAGGTCCAACTCCATCTTTACCAACTCCTTATCGGTGCTGTTCAGCAGGATGTCGTAGGGCCGCTTGCCGCCGGCCTGGGCCGGAAACTCAAAATCGTGGTTGTGGTAGCAAAGCTGGATGCCGGCTTTTTTGCAGCGCTCGCCAGCCTTGTTCAGCTCCTCGGCCACGCGCTGGTAGTGGTCGAGGCCGCCGCGCTCAGCCTCCGATAAGTAGGCGCACACCATATACTTGACCCCCACGGCGGCAGCATCATCCACGGCGCGGTCCCAGTCGTGCAGAATGGTACCCGGTACCGGCGCGCCGTTGGCTAGCTCCTCGCCCAGGCGGTGGTGGCTGCTGGGCATTATCAGGCCCTGCTGCTTGAGTAGGGCCGCGAAGACGGCCGGCGTCATGCCGTAAAATTTCTGGCTGCCCGTGTAGGTAGCGCCTTCCACCGAGTTGTACCCAATCTGAGCCAGCTTGGCCAGCGTGCCGGCAGGGTCCTTTTCCATTGCCTCACGCACTGTATACAGCTGAATGCCAATGTAGTGCTTATCGTAGGCGAGTAGGGAAGGAGCTACCAGCAGGCCCGCCGAGAGCAGGGCCGCCGAAGTCAGAAATTCTCTTCGAGAAGTCATAGGGGGGTAGGGTGGGATGGTGAAAAGTAGATTTGGCACTGGCCGCGGCCCGAAGCGCGCTGCAAGATAGTGAGTTAGGAGAATTACCCGCAATCGCTCGCCGTAATCGCTTACCGGTGCTGGCGCATCTCAGTCGATGCAGCCTCAAAAACGAAGTTTGCCATAGCAACTACGCGGTAGGCGGGCACCGATAAGACTGCTGCCGGTGCTGCCGAAGTTATTATCCGCAAAGTGCCGAAAAAAAGCCTCCCTAAACATCGTCATCCGTACTGGTGCGGTACTCAGCGAAAGTAATAAGGAGCACTGGCGCGCAGAAAGCGTCGCTGCTAGCAGCAATCCGGGCAGATGCCTATTTGCATCTGTACTTTATAAGCTCTTGAATAATTGTTGCCCGGTAGCCTCCTCCGATTTACTGGGCCAATTAGCAGCAGGATATTAGCCTTCAAAGCTCGACCGTGGCGGCGACGGCGACTACCTCATATAATAGACGCTAAATCAAAGCGCTTTAACGCAAAACGCGACTACCTCTGTGCTTTGTTAATAAGTTGCCGCTGCCCCGCACGTAGCTACGCGGCCGGCAGCACCAACACGGGTATCGGGCTGTGCAGCAGCACGTGCGCCGTTACGCTGCGGTGAAACAGCTTGCCCAGGAAGCTACGCGGACGCGCCACTAGCACCACTAAGTCAAACTCGCCGCTTGCTATTACCTGCAAAATGCCGCCCGCTGGCGTGCCGTGCACCAGGCTTTGGGTGCGCAGGCCGGTAGTCAGGTCGAGGGCGAGGCCCGTGCGCTCCAGCGCCTCGGCGGCGGCGGCCGTGCCGGCCGCCGCGCTCGCCTCATCGGGCCCTACGTGCAGCACGGTCAGCTCTGCGGGCAGCGCATCAAACAGGTGCCGGACGAGGCCCGCGTGTTCTCCCAGGCTAAACGCTTCGGCATCGAGAGCCAAGAGTAGGCGATGCGGGATGAGGGGGCTAGTGTGGACGGGTACCACCAGCATGGGCTGCGGAGCGGTGCGCAGCATATCCAGCGCGGCGGTCGATACCAGCGCGTCGGGCATGGCGTCGGTATTGCGGTGGCCGAATACTACCAGCGCAGGCTGGTGGCGGCGCAGGGCGTCGGCCACCGCCTCGGCTACCCGGCCGTGCGCCACTTCGGCCACTACGGGCGTGACCAGCTCCCGCGTCAGGCTTTCCAGCGCGAGGGCGATAGCTTCCTGGTTGAGCGTATCTACTTGGCCGGTGAGGTGCTCGGGGTCCAGGAGCGAGTCGCGGCGCACGTGCAACAGTACCAGCTGCGCGCCGATGGCCCCGGCCAGCGCGTCGGCGTAGGCCAGGGCGTGGTCGGCGGGTTGGAAAAAATCGGTAAGCACCAGCAGTGAGAGCGCCATTTTGTGGGGGGTAGGGAACGCTGGTAAAGAACCGGGCGCGGCTGGCCCCCGGCTATGTTTATTATCAGCCCCGCCACCTGATTTTAATCATGAGCCCGGCCGGGCTGCTAACGGAATCTTGCAGCCTCCTAAGCTTACTACCCGGCGCTTGATGAGTAAAGAGCCAGGGCGGGAAGCTTTTTTATCCCTCAGCTTTATGGTCCAGTCAATTTCGCCTGCTTCCCGCCACGCCTACCTGGTGGGTGGCGGCATTGCCTCGCTGGCCGCGGCGGCTCTTCTCCTTCGCGACGGGCAGTTGCCGGGAGTAAATATTCATATTTTTGAAGAAGCGGAGCTGATTGGCGGTAGCCTCGACGCGGCCGGGCAGGCCGACCAGGGCTACGTGATGCGCGGGGGCCGGATGCTGAACTTCAGCTACCGCTGCACCTACGAGCTGCTGGATTCCATCCCGTCGCTGGAGCACGCGGGTAAGTCGGTGCACGACGATATTATCGCCTTCAACGAGCAGCTCAAAACCCACGCCCTGGCGCGGGTGGTGGACCGCGACGGCCACATTGTGGACGTAAGCTCGATGGGTTTTGCCGAGCCCGACCGGCTCGCCCTCGTGGAGCTGCTGGCCATGCCCGAGCACCTGCTCGGCACCAAGCGCGTGGACGAGTGGTTTAGGCCCAGCTTTTTTGAGACGAATTTCTGGTTTATGTGGGCCACCATGTTTGCCTTCCAGCCCTGGCACAGCTTGGTGGAATTTAAGCGGTATCTGCTGCGCTTTTTGCAGGAGTTTCCGCGCATCGACACGCTGGCGGGCGTTGACCGCACGCCGTACAACCAGTTCGACTCTATGGTGTTGCCCATCCTGACGTGGCTGCAAGGGCAGGGGGTAGACTTCCGGCTGGGCAGCCAGGTAACGGACCTGGATTTTGCGCCCCACGCCGCTACCAAAACCGTGGAGCGCCTGCACTACACCCGCGACCAGTCGTCGCAGACCCAGGACGTGCAGCCCCACGATTTGGTGCTGGTCACCAATGGCTCGATGACGGCCAACTCGACGCTGGGCACCATGAGCACCGCGCCGGTGCTCAACGCTGCGCCCGGTGATGGGGCCTGGGCCTTGTGGGAAACCCTGGCCCAGAAATACTCCGATTTCGGCCGGCCCTACGTCTTCGACCAGCGGCTGGAGGAGTCCACCTGGGAGTCGTTCACGGTGACCAGCCACGGCACGCTGTTTTTCGATTTGATGGAGAAATTCTCGGGCAACAAGGCCGGTACCGGGGCGCTGGTCACGCTCAAGGATTCTAATTGGCTGCTGTCGGTGGTGCTGGCCTACCAGCCGCACTTTATCAACCAGCCGGCCGGCGTGACGGTATTCTGGGGCTACGGGCTGTTTCCGGATAGGGTAGGGGACTACGTGCCCAAGAAGATGAGCGACTGCTCGGGCGAGGAAATTATGACGGAGTTGCTTAATCACCTGCACTTTACCGAGCAGCTGCCGGCCATTATTGCCGAAGCCAACTGCATTCCGGCGCTGCTGCCCTACATCACCAGCCAGTTTCTGACCCGCGCTCCCGGCGACCGGCCGCAGGTGGTGCCCGCGGGCTCGACCAACTTCGCCTTTCTGGGTCAGTTTACCGAAATGCCTGACGACGTGGTGTTTACCGTAGAGTATTCCGTGCGCTCGGCACAGCTGGCGGTGTACGAGTTATTGAAGCTCGACAAGCAGCCCCCGGCAATTTACAAAGGGCAGCACAACCCGAAGGTGCTCTACGAGGCCCTGCAAACCATGCACCGCTAGGTGCTGAGACAACCCCGCATATACCTGTTCCTACCCCTCCTGTCAATTATGAACGTGACCGTTTTTAGCACCATGCACTTTGAACGCCCCTTTTTAGAGCGGGCAAATGCGGGCCGGCACCAGCTGCATTTTTACGAGGCGGGCGTAGCGGACCAGACCGTGCCGCTGGCCCAGGGGTCGCTGGCCATCAGCGTGTCGGCCGACGATGACCTGTCGGCCCTTATCCTGACGCAGCTGGCGGCGCACGGCGTGCGCTACGTGCTAGTGCGCGGCACCGGCACCGACCAGGTAGACCTGCCCGCCGCCCACCGGCTGGACCTGCGCGTGGCCAACGTGCCCGACTATTCGCCCCACGCCATTGCCGAGCATGCCGTGGCCCTGATGCTGGCCCTGGCCCGCCACCTGCGCCAGGCCGACCAGCAGCTGCGCGCCAACGACTTTTGCCTGGATAAACTCATTGGCTTTGAGCTGCACGGCAAAACGGTGGGTATCGTGGGGGTAGGGCACATTGGGGCGGTGCTGGCCGGCATCCTGCACGGTTTCGGCTGCCGGCTGCTGGGCGAAGACGTGCGTCCCAACGACGAGCTGCGCCGGCGCTACGACCTGGAGTACGTGACGCTGCCCGAGCTGTGCGCCCAGGCCGATATCATCAGCCTGCACACGCCCCTGACGGCCCGCACCCGGCACCTGTTCGACGACCAGGTGCTGGGCCAGCTGAAGCCCGGCGCCATGCTCATCAATACCGGCCGGGGCGGCGTGCTCGATACGGCCGCCGCGCTGCGTGCCCTCGACAGCGGCCGGCTCGGCTACCTGGGCCTCGACGTGTACGAGGCCGAAAAAGGACTGTTTTTTGCCGACCACACCCATGACCAGTTGCGCGACGCCACGTTTGCGCGGCTACTCACGTATGCCAATGTGCGCGTGACCGCGCACCAGGGCTACCTCACCCGCGAGGCCCTGACCAGCCTCGCTACGGCTGTAGTGGCTAGCCTCGATGAGTGGGCCAGCAGCGTCCCCGCCGTCCACGAGCTCTAGGGCCGCCGCAAGCCAGCTTAGCGCCAACGCTAGGCACCTGACTGATAGCTTCGGGCTGGTCTGCCGGTGGGGAGGAAAAGAAACGGAACAGCCCGCAACGCGCCGCGCCGGGGCCGGCCATGACGACTATCAGGCATCGGCCTGACGGTCGTCATGGCCGGGCGGCCGGGCGGCTGGCACCTTTGTAGGCAAGAAGCTTAGCCGGTGAAGCTGGCCACGTCCGGTCCGGTTCTGCCCTGCCGCCGCCCAAGCGGCGGGGTAGCCAAGTGCCTAAACAGGCGCGGCGCGGACGTTAGCCGCCCCGTTTCGCCAACTCAATTACTTTTCCCTTTTCCTTCACTCTCAACCACAAAAGTCATGATGTACGGTAATTATTTCTGGGGTATGAACTTCGTTTGGTGGTTCATGTGGATTATGCTACTGGTCTGGATTTTCGCTACCCCCTTCCGCATCCCCGGCCAGCGCCACCAGCCCAGCTCCGCGCTCGACGTGCTGCGGATGCGTCTCGCATCGGGGCAAATCACTCCCGAGCAGTACCAGGAGCACAAGCAGCTACTGGACACGGGCGAGTTGCGGCGCGGCTGATACGGCCCGGCTGCCTAACGTCAAAAAAGGCTCCCCAACTCTGGGGAGCCTTTTTTGACGTTAGGCGAATTGAATTTTTGAGTTGGGGCGTTCTGCGTACCGGCCGCGCCGCCGGGAGGGCCGGGGTTTACTCATACAGCTCCCCAGCGTCCAGGTCAACAACCAGGTCGTTGCGCACGTCCCAGGCACCGGCCGCGTAGGCCGCGCCGCCGGCCTGGTCGCGGTCGAACCAGGATTCGACGGTGCCCGTGAGGGTAGCCCGGCCCTTCTTCACCGCCACCTCAATAGCCTGGCGGTGCAGGCTCGGCGACCAGAACAGCCGGCTGCGGATGCGCTCGGCCAGCGCGAAGTCCGGGTTGGGGCGCGCCAAGCCGGGTTTCCAGGAATAGGTCTGATACGCGTCGAAGTGCAGGCTACCGGGTATGGTTACCCAGTTATCGACTTCGGTAACTCCCTTGACCCCGGCGGCCACCCGGCCGGCCTGGTCCTGCTCGAAGTAACTGCTAACCTGCCCGTAGAGCTGGGCCTTGCCGTTGCGCACGTATACGCTAAACTCGTCCTGGCCCACGTAGGGGTCGCGGGCCAGCGCCGCGCGGATGGTATGCCCGATGTAGAGGTCGGGAATGAACCAGGACGTGCGCACTTTCAGCAGATTGAGCACATCTGCAACGCCCACCACGTGGCGGGCGTCGCGCTCGGCGTGCTGCTTGGCGAGCAGGTTGCTCACCGTGCCGCTCAAGGTAACGATGCCGTTGTGGACCATTATCAGCGGCTGATAGGCCAGCACGCGGGGGTCGCAGCGAAAGGCCGCGCGCACGGCCTCGGCAATGGCCTCGTCGGGGCGCGGCGCGTACTTATCGCCCCGCAGGTCGCGGTTGGTGGCCCAGTACTGCACGTTCAGGTCGCGGATGTCAACGTGGGTTGCGCCGGCCTGGTAGGCCGTGGTTTCTACCTGGGCCAGCTCGGTGGCCGTGCCCACGGTGCCCGACAGGTACACCGTCCGGTCGTGGGTGCGCACATCTACTAGGGCGGCGTTCACGCGAATATCCCACGCCAGCGACTCCCGGATTTGGCTGGTGATTTCATGGTCGGAATTCTGCAGGTTGTCCCAGCTAATGGTCAGCTGGTCGGCCACCAGGCGGCGCACGCCGCGCACGCCCCGGCCCACGCGCAGCACCAGCTCTTTTTCGGCCCAGGTCTGCACGGTGCCAGTCAGGGTAACGACCCCCTCGGCGGCGGCGACGTGCACCCCGTAGAAGCTCGTGGCGGGGTCAGTGGCCAGCGCGCTGGTTACCGAGGCTTGCAGCTCGGCATCGGGCACGGCGGGCGTGCTGATGAGCACTTCGTTGACAACCCCGCGCACGCCGCGCAGCGCCAGAGCGATGTCCTCGGCCCGCTCCCGCGCCAGCAGGTTGTCGGTAATGCCAGTCAGCATAACGATACCCTCGTGGGTAGTTACGTTAATTAAATGAGCGGGTACCCCTTTTTGGGTGAGGTACAGCAGCTCAAGGGCGGTGGTGATGTCGCCATCGGCCAGGTAGTCGGTGAGCGGCGCATTAATGCCGAGAGTTTGCATAGAGGGGGTAGGGAAAAATGAGGAAAAGGGTCGGCAGGGGGACTACCGCAGGTGCTGGCCAGTGCAAAAGTTTGGCCGCCGCCCGCCGCGGCCCCACGACCAGCGCCTAGCGGTTGCCTGATATTAGTCAGGGCCGCAGGCAGGCATGGGCCCCGGCGGGCCAGCCCGTGGCGGGTAGAAAAGCGGGCGCGTTGGTGGGTAGCAAGCGAGAAAAGCCAACGCCGTAAAGGTGGCCCGATAATCCGCACGGGGACTTGACAACAGTCATCAAATCAGCTGATTTCGCTCATGCTGGCTAGCCCGGCCGGGTCCCAACTTTGCCCCCGAAGCTGGTGGTCCCGGCTGGTCAGCGGCAGTGACGCGCCCGGCTATCGTTCGCGCCGGCTGGCTGGCCCGCCCATTTTTTTGCTGCTCCATGAAAGCCCCCGTCCTGCTCGCGCTCACCGATTTTTCCCGGCCGCCGACCATGCCCCGGCCTCCGCCGCCAGCCTGGCCGCCTCGTGCTGCTGCCGGTGGTGGGCCACGGCCCTGGAAATTCTGTGCCCCGCCCCCTACCCCCCTACCGGTAGCGGGCTGTTTTCTTCATCCTTAATTTCTTACCCGTGGACCTTTACCACCTCCTTTACCAGAGCCAGGCGCTGGGCGAATTCGACGAGGCTGCGCTCGCCGCCCTACTGCGGCGGGGCCGGGCGCACAACCAGGCCCATAATATCACGGGCGTGCTGCTGCACACGGCCGACGGGCGCTTCCTGCAAGTGCTGGAAGGCCCCAAAACGGCCGTGCGCCACCTCTACTACCACGTTATCCTGTCCGATACCCGTCATTTTCACTGCCAGGTGATAAGCGAGGGGCCGTGCGCGCAGCGCAGCTTTGCCGGCTGGGCGATGGGCTGCCGCCTGGCCCGCCCCGCCGACCTGCGCACGCTGCTGGGCGAAGCGCCGGCCGATGACCTGGGACTTACCCACCGGCCTTACCCCCGCTCCCAGCTGCTGGCGCTGCTGGAGAACTTCGTGGCGCAAGGCCCCGTCGAAACGGGGCAGGAGCATGCGTTGGATAGCCAGCCCACCCGCCACCATTAGTCCCCGCTTCACTCGTGGCACGCTTCGCTCACATTCACCTGCTAGGCTGCTGTACTGGCTTGCTACTGGCCACGCAGTGCGGCTCTACGCCCCCGCAGTCGGGGCCGCCGGCCACCCGGCTGGTGGCGGTGAAAACGCAAGCTGACAGGCCAGTAGACGCTATAATCCGGGCGCTGCTGGATACGACCACGGCGGGTAGTACTGGCCGCGCCGATGAGCGCCTGGGCTTGCAAGCCGGCGCGGCGGTGCGGGCTTTTTATGGCACTACCGGTGCGCTCGCCTGGCTGGTGGCCGGCAGCCTCAGCCCCGATGCAACGGCGGCCCTGGCGCTGCTGGCGCAGGCCCCCGCCCACGGCTTGCGCCCCACGGACTACGGCAGCGAGCGCCTGGTGCTCCTGCGCGATTCGCTGGCCCAGCCCGGCGACCCAGTGCGGCGCGCGCGCCAGCAAGCGCGCTTCGATGTATATCTCAGCGATGCGGTGCTCAGCTTTATGCGCGACATCGACCGTGGCCGGCTGCACCGCTACACGGCTTCACTGAGGGAAAAGGCCGCCGGCCCGAGTGGCCAGCCGGTGGTGCAGCTGCGCGCGGCGCTGAGCCGGCACGCGGTGCCTGCCGCCATGCTGGCCGGCCAGCCCGCCAACCGCGAGTACCGCCAGCTGCAGCGGGCCCTGGCGCAGTGGCTGGTGCTGCCCAGCGCCCCGGATTCGGCGGCGCAGCACCAAGCCCGTTACGAGCAGGCGGCCGCCAACCTGGAGCGCTGGCGCTGGGACGCGCTGCCGCCCACACCTGACTACGTGCTGATTAACATCGCGGCCTGCGAGCTGCTGGTGGTGGCTCGCGACTCGGTGCTGCGCCGCCACCGGGTGGTAGTGGGCAAGCCCGCCACGCCTACCCCCACCCTCAGCAGTAGCATCGACCACTTCACGCTGGCCCCCGACTGGCACGTGCCCCGCTCCATTGCCACCCGCGAAATGCTACCCCATCTCCAGCGCGATGCCGGCTACCTTGCCCAGGGCAATTACGCGCTTTACGATGCGCGCGGCCGCCTGCTCGACCCGCGTAGCATCAACTGGGCGAAGGTGACGGCCCAGCATTTTCCTTACACCATTCGCCAGTCGGCCGGCTGTGATAATGCGCTGGGCAACATCGTGTTTCGCTTCGCTAACCCGTATTCGGTGTACGTGCACGACACGCCAGAGCGCCAGGTATTTGCCCAGCCCTACCGCGCTTTGAGCCACGGCTGCATCCGCCTGGAAAACCCCTTTGCGCTGGCCGCCTACCTGCTGCGGCGCGGCGGCCAGCCGGTGCAGCTGCCCAGCGAAGCCGCGTGCGCCCGCCAGCCCCGCCCCCGCAACGTGCCGCTGCGCCGCCCCATGCCGCTGTTCGTGCGCTACGCCACCTGCACGGCCGAGGGCGGCCACTTGCGCTTTTTGCCCGACCTCTATCACCGCGACGAAACGATACGTCGGGGCTTATTTGGTACAACGCTTTAGCAGGCAAGTAGATAAGCTGGGAGCTGCGCCAGGTGGTCGGGCGGTTTTTTCTGCAGGCCGCCGGCCAGCCTACCCTGAAACAGCGCACTTTTTCGCACCTGCAATGAGCCTGGCACCAAGGCCGGCAAGCAACCACTATGGCGACGCCCGCACTTCAAAAGGCCCCCGGCCACCCGCGCGACATTGTCGTTATCGGGGCTTCGGCGGGGGGCGTTACCGCTTTGCTGGCGCTGGCCAAAGCGCTGCCGGCTGATTTTTCGGCTCCTATTTTCATTGTGCTGCACGTGGGGGCCACATTGCCCAGTATTTTGCCGCAGTTACTTAGTTCCGTATCGAAGCTGCCGGCCCGGCACCCGCAAAACGGGGAGCTTATCGAGCCAGGAGTGCTATACGTGGCCCCGCCCGACCACCATTTGCTGTTGGAAGGCGACCGGATATTGGTGACGCAAGGCCCGAAGGAAAAACGGTTCCGACCCTCCATTGATGCGCTGTTTCGCTCGGCGGCCCGCACGTATGGTCCCCGTGTGATTGGGGTGGTGCTCACGGGCTACCTCAACGACGGGGCCCTGGGGCTGTGGTGGGTGCAGCAGCTGGGCGGCCTAACTATTGTGCAGGACCCGCTTGATGCCGAGCAGCCCGCTATGCCCACGCACGCCCTGGAGGTTGTAGTGCCCGATTACCTCGTGCCGCTGGCCCAGCTGGGGCCCCTGCTCGTGCGCCTGACCAGGGCAGCCAAATCGGTTATGCAGTGATTGTCAGTCGTTAAATAGTTCGCTTGCTAAAGCAGCTGCTCGCCGGCGAGCCCCCACTAGGTAGGCAGCTCGGGCCAATACCCAGCTGGTCGGTAACCTGGACTGCTGTGGCGGCACTTGATAAAAATCATCCCTTACGAATGAGTTTTGTCATAAAAAGAGGGGGTAGGCGCGCCTACTTTTGGGTGGCCCGTTTCCGCCTTCAGCAATGTTTTGTTCCCTTAAAGTGGCCTTCCTGTTGCTCTGGATGGCCCTGGTGCCGGGCCACGCTGCCCAGGCGCAGGCTATGGCAACGGCCGACGTGCCGCCGCTGGCTTTTGGGGCGATGTTTCAGCAATATCCGCAGGCCCGGCAGATAACCTGGCGCCGGTTTGAGGACTGGTACCAGGCCAGCTATACTCAGAGCCAGACCTATCGGCTGGTCAGGTTCAACAGCAACGGCGATGTGGAGGCCACGGGCCAGGATATGGCACTCAGTGCGCTGTCAATTCCCATAAAGCATACCCTGACCACGTACTACCCCACCCGCACTTTCTGCCGCGCCATTGAGGTGACTAATGCTCGAACCGGGGGCCTCACCTACGAGATGGCCACCTGCGAAACCGCCGTCAGCCGCACCGTCACGCTGACGGCTGACGGCCGGAAAATACCCCGCCCTGAATAGCCGGGGACAGCCACTTTGCCTGCTGCGTTTTTTGGTGCGCTGGCTGGCCAAGGACTGGCTAGGGGCTACCTGACAAATGTCAGATGGGAAAGCGATAATCGTCAAGGTATTGCCAGGCGGTGGGGCGGAATTTTGTGGTCTGCTTACGTCCTCATCCCGGCCGGGCAGCGGCCAGCTCTTATTCCTTTTCCCATGCAAACCCTGGAAACCTTCGCGCCGTCCGCCACGGCCGAGCACCTATCGGATACCGATATTACGGCCGCCATCGAGCTGTTTTTCCTAACCAAAAAAGGCGTGCCCGCACACCTGATTGACGTGGCGACTCACGATGGAATTGTACGGCTGACCGGCATCACCGACAACCTGCTGGCCAGCGAGCGGGCTGAGGAAATAGCCCTGGCCGTGCGCGGCGTGCGGGGAGTAGTTAATAACCTAGTAATCAGTACTTCCGATAGAGCAAATGACGAGCTATACCACGCCGTAACGCAGGCCCTGAGTGCCGACCCCGCCACCACTGACTATAACGTGGCCTGCACCGTGGCCGATGGCGTGGTGACGCCCACTGGCGTGGTGCAGTCGTGGGCCGAGCAGCAGCTGGTGCTGCGCGTACTGCGGGGCGTGCGCGGGGTGCGTCGCCTCGTCACTGATGAGCTGACCATCCGCTTGGGCGAAATCCAGAATTCGGACGAGGAAATCAGCACCCAAATCCGTGAGCTGCTGGCGTGGGACATCCGCGTGTTCAGCAACGAGCTAGTGGTGCGCACCACCAACCGGGTGGTGCACCTGAGCGGCACGGTGGGCACCGCCGCCGAGCGGGCGCAGGTGGTGGCCGTGGCCTACCAGGCCGGCGCTACCCGCGTCGATGCCCTCGACCTGTTCGTGGCCTACTGGGCCATCAGCGGCGACCTGCGGCGCGAGAAATTTGCCAACCGCAGCGACGAGGACATTGCCCAGGCCGTGCTCGACACTTTTCGCTACGACCCGCGCGTGCTGTCCTACCAGCCCGTGGTGGTGGTGCACAATGGCGTGGTGACCCTGACCGGCCAGGTGAGCAGCCTGCGCGCCAAGCACAGCGCCGAGCGCGACGCCCGCCACGTGGTGGGCGTGTGGGACGTGCACAACCTGCTGAAGGTGCGCACCCGCTGGTTCACGCCCGATGTGGAGGTGGGCCAGGCCATTCTCGATGCGCTGGCGCGGGACCCCTACGTGAGCATCTTCGATTTTCGGGTGCGGGTGACCAATGGCCGCGCCCACCTCGATGGGCTGGTTAACAGCCACTTTGAGCAGGCCCAGGCTGCCGAGGTGGCCGGCGGTGTAAATGGCGTGGCCGAAATCGAAAATGACGTGCGCGTACTGCCTAGCGCTGGTCAGGCCGGCTGCTACCCTGGTGCCCTGCGCCCGGCCGCCTACCCCCGCACCGACTTCGCCCTGGCCGAGCGCATTCGCACGCTGTACTTCTGGTCGGCCAGCCTGCACAACCAGGACGTGGAAGTGCTGGTGGAGAACGGCCGCGCTACCCTCACGGGCACCGTTGATACCTGGCTCGACCGCGAGCAGGCTGCCTTCGACGCCTACGAAGCCGGCGCGCTGGTGGTAGACAACGACTTACTGCTATCCACTGCTAGTGGACTATAGGTCAGCATCATGCGTTCTTTTTCTCGCACCAGCGCGACTGGCCTGCCACGGGCGGCCAGTCGCCACGAGCCCGGCACCGTGAGCCCGGCCGCCCTGCGCATTGCCCAGGAGGCCGACGCCACCATGTCGCCCGACAGCTGGGAGGCCGACTACTCCCCGCCGGACCTGCTGGCCGCAGCGCCGGCAGCCAGCCCTGTCTTATCCGCTGCCCAGGTAGCACCTACTGCCTAGGCGCAGTTCATTCAACTCCCTACCCCTCTCTGAGTTATGAATCCTTCCCTGCTCGTGCTGGCCAATTTGCCGGAGGCCGCCGCCCACACGGCGCGCTACGCCGCTGCCCTGGGCCAGCCGCTGGGCCTGCATCTGGCCCTGCTGCACTGCTACCTCCACCCCACCTTGCTCACGCCCGCGCTGGTGGAAGAAGAAATAGCGCATTCCGACTACAACGAGGCCGAAACCATGACCGCCTTGCGCGCCCTGGCCGGCCGCCTGTCCGTGCCCGCTGAGGTAATGGAAGCGGGCGGGCTGCTGGATGAAGACGTGGCCACCGCCATCAGGCGCTACCAGCCGCTGCTGCTGGCCATGGGCCTGGGCCCCGACCAGAGCCTGCTCGACGAGCTGCTGCGCCGCCAGGTGCTGCCCGTGCTGCGGGCCACCGGGCGGCCGGTGCTGCTGGTGCCCGCCGCTACGCCAGCGGTGCCGGTGGCCCCGCGCCGGGTGCTGGTAGCCGTGGACGGCGAGCCCTTCGGCCTGGCGGCGGCTTCCCGCAACCTGGGCGAGCTACTGGGCTCGTGGGCAGCCGCCTACACCGTGGCCCACATCGACTTAGCCGGCGAGCTGCCGGGCACCAGGGGCCAGCGCGCCCTGGCCGATGTGCGGGCCAGTAAGCTACTGCCGCCCGCCACGCCTTTGGAGCTATACGAAGTAGCCGACGCGGCCCCGGCCGCCGGCATCCTGCAGGCCATTGACGACACGCGGGCCGATATGCTGGTGCTCATTACCCGGCCGCGCAGCTTTTTGGGGGCGCTGTTTCACCGCAGCGTCACGGCCGCCGTGCTGCGCCATACCCCGGTGCCGGTGCTGCTGCTGCCGGCGGCGGGGTAGGGGGTAGGGCCCCGCCAGTTTCTTCTTTTCAGCTTTCTCTTCTATAAAATGGATACTACCCAACCTGCTCATTGCCCGCCCGGTATTGGCGCGCAAGCCCCCGATTTTGAGGCTATCACCACCACCGGCCTCATCAAGTTTGCCGATTTTGCGCCCGGCAAGTGGGTGCTGTTCTTCTCGCACCCGGCCGATTTTACGCCCGTTTGCACCACCGAGTTGACGGGCTTTGCCAAGCGCGAGGACGAGTTTACGGCCCTCAATACGGCGCTGCTGGGTTTGAGCATCGACAGCATTCACGCGCACATTGCCTGGGTCAACGACGTGCGCGAAAAGAGCGGCGTGTACTTCCGCTTCCCCATCATTGCCGATATCGATATGAAAGTGGCGCGCCTCTACGGCATGCTCCAGCCCGCCGAGAGCGACACCGCCGCCGTGCGGGCCGTGTTCTTCATCGACCCCAGCCACAAAGTCCGCCTCGTGCTGTACTACCCCATGAGCGTGGGCCGCAACCTCGACGAGCTGCTGCGCGCCCTCCAGGCCCTGCAATACGTGGACGAGCACCACGTGTCGCTACCCCTGAACTGGCAGCTGGGCCAGAAAGTGCTGCTGCCGGCCCCCGTCACCCTCGCCCAACTCGATGCGCGCCTGGCCGATGACTCGGTGGAGCAGCCGGAGTTTTACCTGGCCGAAACCTACGTGTAAGACCTTGCGCCAAGCAAGGGTTTGCTACCAGAATACCTTAATTACTACTCCCTTCACCCTTCCTGACGCATCAATTCTGGTGCGCTATTCCCCCAATCCCATGTAGAAGAAAGCAGTTGACAGCCACAAAAAGGCCGCCACCCACCACACCGAGGCTGCCAAGCACCACACCGAAGCCGCCACCCACCACGAGGCCGGTAGCCACGAAAAAGCGGCTCACCACGCCCACACGGCCGCCGCCCACACCGAGCACGCCGCCGAGCACGCCACCCACGCCCGCAAGAGCCACGCCGAAGACCACGGCACTAAGTAAGCCGCCCCAGCCGGCTGCCAAAACCCCGGCTTCCCCGCAACGGAAGCCGGGGTTTTTTGGCTACTTCCGCCCGCTATAACGACTCTTGCCGCATAAAACATTAATATTCGAATGGTTATAAAATAGTGCAAGCCAGGTAAATGCCAGTTTAAACCTGCCGCTCTTCGCCCATGCCGTCATGACGAAAAGCAGGCAGGAGGGTGACGTTTTGCGGCGCGCGTGGCCCCGATGCTACGCCGCTTGCACCCCTCGCCGCTGCCCGGAAACCACCGGGGGCGAGTTAACAAAATCAGCCCATTCCGCTATGAGTCCTAAACCCCTGGCCGCTCCGGCCGCACCAACACCCGCATCGCCGCTGGCTAAGGGTCTGGTCCAAGCTGACTTAGCAGGCTTGCGGGCGCAGTTCGGTTACAATGAGGTGCTGGGGAAGAAGCCCAATCCGGTGTTATTGTTTGCCAAAAAGTTCTGGGGCCTCACGGCGTGGCTGCTGGAGGTGATAATCGTATTTTCCTGGTTTTTGCACAAGTTTGTCGACGTTTACATCGTGCTGGGGCTACTGGTTTTCAACGCGGTCATTGGCTTTATTCAGGAACACAATGCCGCCAAGGCCGTGGCAGCGCTGAAAAAAAAGCTGCAAATCAACGTCAAGCTCCTGCGGGATGGGGCCTGGACTACCCTGGCCGCCCGCGAGCTGCTGCCCGGCGACGTTATCCGCGTGCGCATCGGCGACTTCGTGCCGGCCGACGCGCAGCTCACGCAGGGCGCGGTTCGCCTCGACCAGGCGGCGCTGACCGGCGAATCGGGCGATGTCGCCAAAAAGGTGGACGACACCCTGTACTCCGGCTCCGTCATCACCAAAGGCGAGGCGACGGGCACCGTCATCCTGACCGGCACCCGCACTTACTACGGCAAGACCATCGCGCTGGTCAACATCGCCCAGCCAAAGTCACATATCGAAGCGGTAGTCGGTGGCGTAACCCGGTGGCTGCTGGCCATTGCGGGCACGTTGCTGGCCGTGGCGCTCGTGGCTATAGTTACCAAGGGCCTCAATGTGCTCCAGCTAATGCCCCTGCTGCTGGTGTTGCTGCTCGGGGCCGTGCCGGTGGCCCTGGGGGCCCTGTTCACGGTCAGTATGGCGCTGGCTTCCCGGCAGCTGGTGGCCAAGGGGGTGCTGGTTACCCGGCTCAGCGCGCCCGACGACGCGGCCAGCATGGACGTGCTGTGCGTGGACAAAACGGGCACCCTGACCTTGAACCAGCTCACCGTGGGCACCGTGCACCCGGCCGACGGCTTCAGCGCCGACGACGTGCTGCGCCTGGGTGCCCTGGCCTCGCAGGAAGCCGACCACGACGCCATCAACCTGGCCTTCATCGCCGCGGCCCGTCAGAAAAACCTGCTGGATAGCACGTTCGTGCAGAAAACGTTCGAGCCCTTCGACCCCCAGACCCGCCGCACCGAAGCCCAGATTCAGCACGGCCCGGCCACGTTTTTGGTGCTGAAAGGCGCGTTTGACAGCCTGGCAACGGCGTGCAGGCTCGACGCGGCGGCCACGGCCGCGTGGGCCGCCAAGGTGGCCGTGGCGGCCCGGCAAGGCTACCGCACGCTGGCCGTGGCCACGGCCACGGGGGCGGCCCCGCCCCGCCTGGTGGGGCTGGCCGACCTGCACGACGCGCCCCGGCCTGACTCCCGGCAGCTCGTGCAGGAGTTGAAAAGCCTGGGCGTGGCCGTTAAGATGCTCACCGGCGATGCCCGGCCCATTGCCATCCAGATTGCCACGGCCGTGGGCGTGGGCGGGGTAATCATTCAGGCCGCCGACCTCAAAAAGGCGGACCCGGCCCAGGTGGCGGCCCTGCTGGAGAAAAACGACGGGGTAGCCGGCGTTTACCCCGAGGATAAATACGACATTGTCAAGGCTTTGCAGGCGGGCGGCCACATCGTGGGCATGACCGGCGACGGTGTGAACGACGCCCCCGCCCTGAAGCAGGCCGAAGTGGGCATTGCCGTGCGCAGCGCCACCGACGTGGCCAAGGGGGCGGCCAGCATCGTGCTCACCCAGGACGGGCTGGTCAGCATCCTGGAGCCCATCAAAGTGGGCCGCATGATGTTCGAGCGCATCAACACCTGGATACTCAACAAGCTGGCCCGCACCATTCTCAAAACCTGCTTCGTGGTCGGGGCCTTCCTGGTGCTGGGCAAGTTCGTGATTTCCGCCGCGGCCATGCTGCTGATGATTTTCATGACCGACTTCGTGAAAATCTCCCTGGCCACCGACCACGTGCAGTGGGCCCCGCAGCCGGCCCGCTGGAACATCCGCGGCCTGGCCAAAACGGGCATCGTCATTGGCCTGGCGATGACGCTGGAAGCCTTCGGGCTGCTGTACCTGGGCCTGCGCTACTTCCGGCTGGGCGCGGGCAGCGCGGCGCTCAGCACCTTTTGTTTCGAGCTGCTGCTCTTTTTTGCGCTGTTTTCCATCTTTGTGGTCCGCGAAAAAAGCCATTTCTGGCACTCGGCCCCGAGCCGCACCCTGCTGCTGCTGCTGCTGGCCGACATGGTGCTGGGCCTTGCGCTGGCCACTTTCGGGCTGCTGGGGTTCCAGGCCATTCCCCTCACGCAGTCTGCGGTGGTAATTGCCTACGCTGCCTTCTGTTCCTTTATAATCAATGACTTACTGAAAGTGGCGGTTTCCCGCCCCGCCCCGGCGTCCAGGCCAGAGCTGCCCCCTGGGTAGCCGGCCGCCGGGCCTCTGGCCGGGAAAACCAGGGCCGGAGGCAACCGGGTTTTTTGCGGGGTTAGCCAGCCCCGCGCGGTACCTGCTTTGCCAAGTAGAGCGGCCGGCCACTACGCGCCATTCTGGTGAACTGGGCTCCCCGGCGCTGGACAGCGCTTGCCCTGCCCTGACAAAAATCAGCTAATCAGCCAATTGTTGTCAGGGCCTTGCTAAGCCCTGCCCCGGACCTTTATGCCCAGCTTACCACCTGCCCCTAACTGGGCCAGTGGGGGCTCTCGCAGCTTAAAATACCTGCCTCATGGACAAGGATTTGCAAGGAAAAACGGCTCTGGTTACCGGGGCGGCCTCAGGCATCGGCCGGGCGGTGGCGCTGCTCTACGGGCAGCATGGGGCCAACGTCATGATGTCGGACATCGACGAAAAACAGGGCCAGCAGGTAGTGGCCGAGCTGCAAGTTGCCGGGGCCAACGCCCGGTTCTACAAGGCCGACGTGGGCGACGCAGCCCAGTGCCACCAGCTGATGCAGGCCACCTTGGCCGCCTTCGGCACCCTCGACGTGGCCTGCAACAACGCCGGCATCATCGGCGAGCTGAGTCTGACCGCCGACTACTCGGTCGAAGGCTGGCAACACATTATTAATGTGAATCTGAACAGCATATTCTACTGCCTCAAATACGAGCTGGAAGTGATGCTGAAGCAGGGCCACGGCGCGATTATCAACATGTCGTCCATTCTGGGGCAGGTGGGCACGCCCAAGCTGGCGGGCTACGTGGCGGGCAAGCACGGCATCGTGGGCCTCACCCAGACGGCCGCCATCGAATACGCGGCGCAGGGCATCCGCATCAACGCCGTGGGTCCCGGCTACATCGACACCCCGCTGCTCGGGGATTTTTCGGCCGAAACCAAGGAGGCGCTGGTGGCGATGCATCCCATCGGCCGCCTGGGCCGCTCCGAGGAGGTGGCCGAGCTGGTCATCTGGCTCAGCACCGACAAAGCCTCGTTCGTCACCGGTGCTTACTACCCCGTCGATGGCGGCTACCTGGCTAAATAAGCGCCCCCTACCCCTTCCTTCTTTTCCAACCTCCTTTTCCAATGAAAAAATCCGAATCCCACCTGCAAACCATCCTGATTGAAAACCTACAGGCCAACCTGCTGGGCTTGAACGAGCAGCACAGGAAAAGAATGCATAAAACCGTGGCCCGCGCCGCCAAAAAAATAGCCCGGAAGTTTGCCAAGCTCCTGGCCAAACAGCCCAAGGCCGATAAAGTGACTACCCCCAGTACCGTTCCACCGGTACTCCACAAAGCCACCGCCCGCAGCGTGGGCAAGCACGCCCCTAGGCCAGCCACCCGCCCGAAAGCCCGTGCCACCGCCAGCAGCTAGCCCGCGCCCCGCTCCATGACTGATTCTTCACCTTCCCCGGCGCGCGCGCTGCCCATCACCACGCTCTTCGTGGATATTGGGGGCGTGCTACTCGGCCCCGGTTGGGGCCATGCCTCGCGGCAGTTGGCGGCCACCACCTTCGGGCTGGAGGCGGCCGAAATGGAGCTGCGCCACCACCTGTTTTTCAGCACCTACGAGCTGGGCCGGCTCAGCCTGGCCGACTACCTCCGGCAGGTGGTTTTCTACCAGGTGCGGTCGTTTAGCGAGGCTGATTTTCGGGAATTTATGTTTGCCCAATCGCAGCCCTTCCCCGAGATGCTGGCGCTGATACCACAGCTCAAAGCCCGCTACCACCTCAAAATCGCCGTGGTCAGCAATGAGGGCCGCGAGCTGAACGCGCATCGGATTCACACGTTCGGGCTGGTCGGATTCGTGGATTTTTTCGTGTCCTCGTCCTTCGTT
This sequence comes from Hymenobacter psoromatis, assembly GCF_020012125.1. Classification (NCBI taxonomy): domain Bacteria; kingdom Pseudomonadati; phylum Bacteroidota; class Cytophagia; order Cytophagales; family Hymenobacteraceae; genus Hymenobacter; species Hymenobacter psoromatis. The sequence goes on along the minus strand of NZ_JAIFAG010000001.1, from coordinate 2,825,939 downwards.
GGCCTCAGCAAGCCTGATGTTGACATCTTCCGCCTGGCACTTGACTTGGCGCAGGTGCCGGCTCAACAAGTGCTGTACTTGGACGACCAGCCGCTGTTCATCGACGTGGCGGCGGGCGTGGGCATCCAGGGCATTTGCCACGTCGATTATCCCTCTACCTGTACCAAGCTGGCCGCTTTTGGCCTGCCGGTGTAGGGTGCGGGGCTTGCCCCCGCCCGTCGTTGAACGGCGCGTTTGAACTATAACGACGGGCGGGGGCAAGCCCCACACCCTACTTCTAACACCCCTCCCATATGGCCGCCGCTGACCTCATTCTAGTCCTCAACGGCGGCTCGTCCAGCATCAAGTTTGCCGTGTATGAGCCGGGCGAAACCCCGCATTGCCGGCTGCACGGCCACCTCGACCGCATCGGCCTGCCCGGCACCCAGCTCACGTTTAGCGAAGGGCCGGCGGCACCCATCACCAGCCCGGCGGCCGCGGCCGCCCCGGCGGCGGCCACCACCTTCTTACTCGACTGGCTGGCCCACCACGGCGTATTTGCTACCCTGGCGGCGGTGGGGCACCGGGTAGTGCACGGCGGCCCGGCGCACCAGTCCCCCGAGCTGGTGACCCCCGCGCTGCTGGCCGACCTGCGCCAGTTGACGAATTACGACCCCGACCACCTGCCCGGCGAAATTGCCCTGATGGAGGCGGTGCACGCGCGCCAGCCGCAACTGCGGCAAGTGGCGTGCTTCGACACGGCCTTTCACCAGCACATGCCCCGCGTGGCCCAGCTGCTGCCGCTACCGCGCCGCTTTGCGGCGCAGGGGCTGCGGCGCTACGGGTTTCACGGTATTTCCTACGCCTACCTGCTGGAGGAGCTGGGCCGGCAGGCGGGGCCGGTGGCGGCGCGGGGCCGGGTGATTCTGGCGCACTTGGGCAGCGGGGCCAGTCTGGCCGCCGTGCTGGGGGGCCAGAGCCAGGATACGAGCATGGGCTTCACGCCCGCCGCCGGCCTGGTGATGGGTACCCGCACCGGCGACCTCGACCCCGGCGTGGCCGCCTACCTGCTGCAAGCCGACCACCTCACGCCCCAGCAGTTCAACCACCTCATCAACCACGAAAGCGGCCTGCTGGGCGTGTCGGAAACCAGCTCCGACATGCGCGATTTGCTGGCCGCCCAGGCCACCGACGCGCGGGCTGCCGATGCGGTGGCGCTGTTTTGCTACCAGGCTCGCAAGTGGGTAGGGGCCTACGCGGCCGTGCTCGGCGGCCTCGATACGCTGGTGTTTGCGGGGGGGGTAGGGGAACACGCGGCCGAGGTGCGCGCCCGCATCTGCGCGGGGCTGGGGCTTCTGGGCGTGGAGCTCGACGCAGCCCTTAACGCCACCCACGCCGCCGTGATTTCCAGCGTCGCCAGCCGCGTCACCGTCCGCATTATTCCGACCGATGAGGAGCGCCAGATTGCGCAGCTGGTCAGCCACTTGTTGGCGGAATAACATTCCGTCAGAAATTTATCTCTCTTTTAGTCAGCTTTTTATGGCGTCTCCTGCTTCCCAAACGGCTCTGGTTACCGGGGCTACCAGTGGCATTGGCTACGAGCTGGCCAAGCTCTTCGCGCAGGACGGTATCGACCTGGTGCTGGTGGCCCGTGGCCAGGTGAAGCTCGCCGAAATCAAGGCGGACTTCGAGCAGCAATACCGCATTCGGGTCACCTGCCTGGCGGCCGACCTGGGCGTAGCCGGCCAGGCCGCCGCCTTGTATCAGCAGTGTCAGACCCAGGGCCTGGAGCTGGATTACCTGGTCAACAACGCCGGCTTTGGTGCCTATAAAGACGTGGTGCAAGAGGACGTGACGACCTACGAAAGTATGCTGACCCTCAATGTGCTGGCGGTTACTATCCTCTCCACCCTGGCAGCCAAGGATATGGTTCGCCGCCGGGCGGGCCGCATCCTGAACGTGGGCTCGACTTCCGCCTTTCAGCCGGTGCCGCACATGGCGGTGTATGGCGCATCGAAGAGCTACGTGATGCACTTCACCGAGGCCCTGCACGCCGAACTGGAAGGTACCGGGGTAACGGCCACGGTGCTGAGCCCCGGCGTCACGGCCACCGGTTTTGTGGCGCGGGCCGGCATGGGCAAGTGGTCGCAGGCGCAGGGCAAGCTGCTGAGCGCCGCCGCCGTTGCCCAGGCCGGCTACCTGGCCATGCAGCAGGGTAAGGTAAACGTGATACCAGGCTGGAAAAACAAGCTACTTGCCTTGGGTATCAGTTTGATACCGTTTCGCGGGCTGAAGCTGGCCCTGTCAAACCGTTTTATGAAAGAAAGCCATTAGGGCCCACAGTGCTACCTGTGCCGCCATGATTTCGGCGGCTACCAGCCGCATTACTGTCCGCATTATCCCTACCAATGAGGAGCGCCAGATGGCGCAACTCGTCCAGCAGCTTTTGCTGACTGGGGAAGTCAGAACCTTTTAAAACAACCACTTATGGAAACCAACACCCTCGCCCCGCCGGCCGTGCGCCCGGCGGCCACGCCGCTGCCCGCGGCCGAAGCCGACCTCATCAACGCCTACTGGCGGGCCGCCAACTACCTGTCGGTGGGCCAGATATACCTCTACGACAACCCGCTGCTGAAGGAGCCGCTGAAGCTGGCGCACGTGAAGCCGCTAGTGGTAGGCCACTGGGGTACCACGCCGGGCCAGAACTTCATCTATGCCCACCTGAACCGCGTTATTAAGGCGCACGACCTGAATATGTTCTACGTGGCCGGGCCGGGGCACGGCGGCGCGGCCATCGTGGGCAACGTATATATGGAGGGCACCTGGACCGAGGTGTATCCCGAAATAACGCAGGACGAGGCCGGGCTGAAGAAGTTTTTTACCCAATTTTCGTGGCCGGGGGGTATCTCCAGCCACGTGGCCCCCACCACGCCGGGCTCCATTCACGAGGGCGGCGAGTTGGGCTATTCGCTCAGCCACGCCTTCGGGGCGGTGTTCGATAATCCGGGGCTGATTGTGGCCTGCGTGATTGGGGACGGCGAGGCCGAAACCGGCCCGCTGGCCACGTCCTGGCAGTCCAATAAGTTTCTTAATGCCCGCACCGATGGTACGGTGCTGCCCATTCTGCACCTCAACGGCTACAAGATTTCCAACCCCACCGTGCTGGCCCGCATCGAGCCCGACGAGCTGGACCAGTTTCTGCGGGGCTGCGGCTGGGTGCCCTACTTCGTGGAGGGCGACGACCCGGCCACCATGCACCAGCTCATGGCCGCCACGATGGACCAGGTAGTGGCCGACATCCAGCGCATCCGCGAAGAGGCCCAGCTGCACGACGATGCCCCCCGCCCGCGCTGGCCGATGATTGTGCTGCGCTCGCCCAAGGGCTGGACGGGCCCCAAAATAGTGGACGGCCTGCGTGTAGAGGGCACTTTTCGCTCGCACCAGGTGCCGCTGCTCGTCGATGCCCAGCACCCGGACCACGTGGCGCAGCTGGAATCCTGGATGAAAAGCTACCATCCCGAGGAGCTTTTTGATGAAACCGGCCGCCTGCGGCCCGAGCTGGCCGCGCTGGCCCCCACGGGCCTCCACCGCATGGGAGCCAACCCCCACGCCAACGGCGGCCTGTTTCTGCGCGACCTGTTAATGCCCGATTTCTGCGACTACGCCGTGCAGGTGCCCAAGCCGGGGGCCGTGGAGGCCCACGACACGGAGGTGCTCGGGCCTTTCCTGCGCGATGTTATCCGGCTCAACCAGGAGCGGCCCAATTTCCGGGTTTTCGGGCCCGATGAAACCATTTCCAACCTGCTGGGGGCGGTGTTCGACGTGACTAATCGGCAGTGGGATGCCCGCACGGTGCCCGGCGACGAGTTTCTGGCCCCCGTCGGCAACGTGTTCGACGGGATGCTGAGCGAGCACCAGTGCGAGGGCTGGCTCGAAGGCTACCTGCTCACGGGCCGGCACGGGGTCTTCAACTGCTACGAAGCCTTCGTGCGCATCGTGGACTCCATGTTCAGCCAGCACGCCAAGTGGCTGAAAGTCACGCGCGAGCTGCCCTGGCGGCGGCCCATTGCCTCGCTCAACTACATCCTGGCCTCGCATGTGTGGCAGCAGGACCACAACGGCTTCACGCACCAGGACCCCGGCTTTCTCAACCACGTCATCAACAAAAAAGCCGACATCGTGCGGGTGTACCTGCCGCCCGATGCCAACTGCCTGCTCTCGGTGATGGACCACTGCCTGCGCTCGCGCAACTACGTGAACGTGGTGGTGGCCGGCAAGCACCCCCTACCCCAGTGGCTGACGATGGATGATGCCGTGGTGCATTGCACGACCGGCATCGGCATCTGGCAGTGGGCCAGCAACGACCAGGAGGTGCCGGAGCCCGACGTGGTGCTGGCCGGCTGCGGCGACACGCCCATGCTGGAGGTGCTGGCCGCCACCTCCATCCTGCGCGAGCACCTGCCCGAGCTGAAAATCAGGGTTATCAACGTAGTCGATTTGATGAAGCTGCAATCGGCCAGCGAGCACCCGCACGGCCTCAACGAAGCCGAGTACGACTCGCTTTTCACGAAGGAAAGCCCCATCATTTTCGGCTTCCACGGCTACCCCACGCTGGTGCACCAGCTCACCTACCGCCGCACCAACCGCCACCTGCACGTGCGGGGCTACATCGAAGAAGGCACCATCACCACGCCCTTCGACATGCGCGTGCAGAACAGAATCGACCGCTACCACCTGGTGCAGAGCGTGCTGGATTACCTACCCAACCCCGGCAGCAAGGGAGCCTACCTTCAGCAGCTGATGCGCGACAAACTCATCGAGCACAAGCGCTACATCGACATTCACGGCGAGGACCTGCCCGAGATACGCGAGTGGAAATGGGGTGCTTAGTGGAGGCTATGTAATTGAACGTTAGGCAGGACGCGGCCTTCCTGCGGCCTGCCCGACAACCAGCATCTGCTTAACAAATGGATAACCACATGCTACCCGAACCGACAACCGCCCCGCCGAAGCCCACTCCAGTTCCAGCAACGCCTCCGCCTAAACCCATGAACCACAGCCAGATGGACCATTGCCAGATGGACCACGGCGCCATGGGCGGCCCCGTCCACGGGGCCATGCTGGCCGACTTCCTGCGCCGCTTCTGGATATGCATGGCGCTGTCGGTGCCCGTGGTGGGCTTGTCGGGGATGTTCCAGCAGCTGGTGGGCTACCACTTGGTGCTGCCTTATGGCACGCCCCTGGTGTTGGTGCTGGCCACGGTCATTTACGTGTATGGCGGCTGGCCCTTCTTCAGCGGGATGGTGCGGGAGCTGCGTAGCCGGCAGCCGGGCATGATGTCGCTGGTAGCGGTGGCCATCACGGTGGCCTATGGCTACAGCGTGGTGGTGCTGCTGGGCTGGCTGCGGGGCACCGACCTGCTGCTGGAATTGGCTACGCTGATTGACATTATGCTGTTGGGCCACTACCTCGAAATGAAGTCGGTGGCCGGGGCCTCGCGGGCGCTGGAGCTGCTGGTGCAGCTGCTACCCGCCGAGGCCCATCAGAAGAAAGGCGACGTCCTCAACGACGTGCAAGTGAGCGCGTTGGTGGTGGGCGACGTGGTGCTGGTGAAGCCCGGCGAGCGTATTCCGGCCGATGGCGAGGTGACGGACGGCAGCAGCGCCGTAAACGAAAGCATGCTGACCGGTGAGAGCACGCCGGCCCCCAAGCAGACGGGCGCCAAGGTCATTGCCGGCTCGCTAAATGGCACGGGCGCGCTCACGGTGCGCGTCACGCACCAAGGGGCCGATAGTTACCTGAGCAAGGTAGTGAAGATGGTGGCCGAGGCCCAGCAAACCAAGTCCAAAACCCAGACCCTGGCCGACCGCGCCGCCGCCTGGCTCACGGGTATCTCGCTGGTGGCCGGCCTGGGCACGCTGGCCACGTGGCTCTGGCTGGGCAAGGGTGCGGCCTTCGCCATCGAGCGCATGGTGACGGTGATGGTTACGGCCTGCCCGCACGCGCTGGGCATGGCCATTCCGCTGGTGGTGGCCATTTCTACCTCCATTTCGGCTCGCAAGGGCCTGCTCATCCGCAACCGCACGGCCTTCGAGGAAGCCCGCAAGATTACGGCGATGGTGTTCGACAAAACCGGCACCCTCACCGAAGGCACCTTCGGCGTAACGCGCGTGCAGGTGCTGGCCGTCGGCCCCGACGAGGCCACCCTGCTGGGCACCGCCGCCGCCCTGGAGCAGCAGTCGCAGCACCCCATTGCCCAGGGCATCGTGGCCGAAGCCAAGAAGCGCAGCCTGACATTGCCGGCCATTCAGGATTTCAAGTCACAGACCGGCAAGGGGGTAGCGGCCACCGTGAACGGCAAGGCGGTCGTAGTGGCCAGCCCCGGCTATTTGAAGGAAAAAAATATCTCCCTACCCCCCGACGCCAGCAGCAATGGGGCCGAAACGGTGGTGTTTGTACTGATTGATGATAAGATGGCCGGCTACATCGCCCTGGCCGACCGCATCCGCCCCGATTCCCAGGATGCCGTGCAGCGCCTGCAACAGCAGGGCATTAAGGTGTACATGGCCACCGGCGACAACCAGCAGGTGGCCGACGCCGTGGCCAAAACCCTGGGCCTCAATGGTGTGTACGCCGAAGTGCTGCCCGACCAGAAAGTAAAGATTATCAAGGACTTGCAGGCCAAAGGTCAGTTTGTAGCCATGACCGGCGACGGCGTGAACGACGCGCCCGCCCTGGCCCAGGCCAACGTGGGCATCGCCGTGGGCTCGGGCACCGACATCGCGGCCGAAACCGCCGACATCATCCTGGTCAACAGCAAGCCCACCGACATCACCAACCTGGTCGAATTCGGTAAGGCCACCTACGCGAAGATGCGGCAGAACCTGTTCTGGGCCACGGGCTACAACGTGGTGGCCATCCCGCTGGCGGCGGGGGTGCTCTACCCGCATTTTGTGCTCAGCCCGGCTATGGGCGCGGTGCTCATGAGCGCGAGCACCGTCATCGTGGCCCTGAACGCGCAGCTGCTGCGCCGCGAGCTGAAGTAGCCCGCGCGCTACTGGCCAAAAGCCCGTCATGCAGACCGTAGGGAAGCATCTCGCGTGGGGTAGTAATCTCAATCGTCAGCAACGATGCGAGCGAGATGCTTCCCTACGGTCTGCATGACGGGCTTATTTCGATTCTTTAAACAGCCTCGCTTTTATAACCCTAATCTTATGAACCTAAACACTTTAACTGCCACCGCTCATGCTCTGATGGCGCCCGGCAAGGGCTTGCTGGCGATGGACGAAAGCACCGGCACCTGCAACGCCCGCTTCGCCGCGACGGGCATCCCGCAAACTGTGGAGGCCCGCCGCGCCTACCGCGAGCTGTTGGTGGCCACGCCGGGCCTGGCTGAGGGCATCAGCGGGGCTATTCTGTTCGATGAAACCATCCGGCAGCACACCACGGCGGGCGTTTCCTTCGTGAAAATCTTGCAACAGGCGGGCATCATCCCCGGCATCAAGGTGGATTTGGGCGCGCACGAGCTGGCCGGCTTCCCCGGCGAGCAGGTAACCGAAGGGCTCGACGGCCTGCGCCCGCGCCTGACCGAATACGTGCAGCTGGGAGCCCGCTTTGCCAAGTGGCGGGCGGTGCTCACCATCGGTCCCGACCGGCCCAGTCGGGCCGGCATTTCGGCCAACGCCCACGCGCTGGCCCGCTACGCCGCGCTGTGCCAAGCGGCCGGCCTGGTGCCCATCGTGGAGCCCGAAGTGCTGCTGACCGGTCCCCATTCCCTGGCCCGGTGCGCCGCCGTGACGGAGGAAGTGCTGCACGAAGTATTCAATCAATTGCGCACCCAGGGCGTGGCCCTGGAAGGCATGCTGCTAAAGCCCAGCATGGTGCTCGCCGGGGCCGACTGCCCCCAGCAGGCCACCACCGCGCAAGTCGCCGACGCTACCGTGGCCTGCCTGCTGCGCACGGTGCCGGCGGCCGTGCCGGGCGTGGCCTTTTTATCGGGCGGGCAGTCGCCCGAAGCCGCCACGCGCCACCTGGCCGCCATGCACGAGCGGTTTGCCGGCCGGCTGCCGTGGGCGCTCACCTTTTCATTTGGCCGGGCGCTGCAACAGCCAGCCCTGGAAATCTGGGCCGGGCAGGCGGCCAACGTTGTCGCCGCTCAGCGGGCGCTGCTGGAGCAGGTGCGTAGCAACCACGCGGCGGTTGGGGTGGGTAGCACGGTGGCTGGCGCGGCCTAAAATAGACTCGTAAATTATTGCTAGTCAAGATATTATTTACGCCTTCTTAACCTCTTTTCCTCATGGAAATTATCAAAGAGAATACCCAGACCGGTCACGTATTGCTCGCCGTGCTGGCGGGGGTAGGGGCCGGCGTGCTTGGCGGGATACTGCTGGCCCCCACTGCCGGGGCGGCTACGCGCCAAAGCCTGAAAGGCCTGGCGCATAAGTACGCCGGCCTGGCCAGCGAGCAGCGGCAAGAAGCTGGCCATCACCTCGCCGAGCGGGCCACCAGGCTCAGGTTTGCTACGAAAGACCTGGTGAGCGATTGCCGGGGCTATCTCCAGCAATGGGGCCTGCTACCGGCAGCTCCAGACCGCCCCTACTAAGAGCCCCACTACTATATAACGCGCCCCTCGCGGGGCGGCAGTACCGGACCAAGCTGGTTCGGTACTGCCGCCCCGCGAGGGGCGCGTTATATAGTAGCTAACGAACGCCTTACAACGCGTTCAGCATCTTCACGATTTGGCGCTTGCGCTTACCTAGTTTGGCTTGCAGGCGGCCCACCAGCTCGTGGCCTTTGCCTTCTGCGTAAGTCAGGTCCTCGTCCGTGAGTTGGGGGTAGGCTTGTTGCAGCTTGCCTTTGAGCATACTCCACTCGCCGCGCATGCGCAGGCGGTGGTCCACGCGCAGGTTGCGGAATTTGCGGCGGCGCTCGATACCTTTTTCGGAGTAGAGCAGGACCCCGGCGAGGGCCCCAATGCCAGCGCCGGCGAGGAGGGTAAGGAAGACTTTACCGGTTTTGTTTTTGGGGGTTTCGGACGTCATGGCAAGTAAGCTAAAAAAGTGGGGAGGAAGCTACCGGCCAGCAGTAGCGCAGGCCGGCGGCGGTTTAGCAAAGGTGCCGCCGCCGCCCGCCGCGCGGCCCTGACTATCGTCAGGCCAGCACCTGATTTTTGTCATGGTCCAGTTGGGGTATTTGCCGGAAACTTGCAGCGTAACTGCTTTCCAAATAGAAGTACAACCATTTGGTTTACAAGAGGTAAGATTGGATTTGCGTCTCGCGTGCTGCTTCCCTACGGCGACAATCAGTTCCTTTTAATGGATTATTACTTAACCCCCGTGGCCGAGGTAGCCGCGGAGCTGCACACCTCGCCCGCCGGCCTCGACGCCGCCACGGCCCGGCAACGCCTGGCCGAGTATGGCCCCAACCAGTTGGCCGACACCCGGCAAAAAGCCTGGTGGCAGCTGTTGCTGCACCAGTTCACGGACGTGATGATACTGGTGCTGCTGGCGGCGGCCGTCCTCTCGGCCGTGGTGGGGGAGGTCCAGGCCGCCTATGTCATCCTGGCCATCGTCGTCCTGAACGCCTTCGTTGGATTCGGGCAGGAATACCAGGCCAACCAGGCGATGGCGGCCCTGCAGCAGCTGGCAACCCAGCAGGCCCAGGTGCTGCGCGGGGGCCTGCCGCACGCCGTGAACGCCACCGACCTGGTGCCCGGCGACGTGGTGCTGCTCGAAGCCGGCAACGTCATTCCGGCCGACGTGCGCTTTCTCGAAACCCACGCCCTGAAAGTTGATGAGTCGTCGCTGACCGGCGAATCGGTCAACGTGGAAAAAAACCCCGACCCGCTGCCCCCCGGCGCCTACCCCCTCGGCGACCGCCTGAACCTGGGCTACAAGGGCACGTTTGTGACCACTGGCCGGGCCACCGCCTACGTGGTGGCCACTGGCCCGAAAACCGAGCTGGGCAAAATCGCTACCCTCATTCAAGCCGATGAAACGCTGACGCCGCTGCAACAGCGACTAGCCACGCTGAGCAAGGGCCTGTCGGTGGCGATACTGGTTATTTGTGGGCTGTTTTTCGGCACGGGTTGGCTGCGGGGCGAGCCGCTGCTGCCCTGGTTGCTGGTGTCCGTCTCGCTGGCGGTAGCCGCTATTCCCGAAGCCCTGCCCGCGCTGGTCAGCATCACGCTGGCGCTGGGTGCCCGGTGGCTGAGCCAAAACCACGCCCTGGTCCGCAAGCTGCCGGCCGTGGAAACGCTGGGGTCCGTCACCTACATCTGCACCGACAAGACGGGAACCCTGACCCTCAATCAGATGACGGTGCAGGAAGTGTATGCCAACCCGGCGTTTGCCCTGCCCGCGCTGGGCGACCGCGACGCGCTGCTGACCGCCCTGGCCCTGAATACCGACGCCAGCCCCGGCCCCGACGGCCAGTGGCTGGGCGACTCGACCGAGGTGGCGCTGGCCCGCTACGCCGCCGACCACGCCTACCCCCGCCCGGCCCTGGAAGCCCGGTTTCCGCGCCTTGCCGAGCTGCCCTTCGACGCGGAGCGCAAGTGCATGACGACCCTGCACCAAACCCCGCACGGCGTGCTGGTGCTCACCAAAGGTGCGCCCGGCGTGCTCTTCGCCAAGCTCGCCGCCGACCAAAAAGCCCAGCTGCCCGACCTCGAACAGCACGCCAACGCCCAGGCCGCCCAGGGCTACCGCGTGCTGGCCTACGCTGCCAAGCTGCTGCCCGCCCTGCCGGCGCAGCCCGATGCGGCCACCCTCGAAACCGGCCTGGCCTTCATTGGCCTGGCCAGCCTCATCGACCCGGCCCGCGAGGAAGCCCGCCAGGCCGTGGCCGACTGCCAGGCGGCCGGCATTATCCCGGTGATGATTACCGGCGACCACCAGCTGACCGCCGAGGCCATTGCCCGCAAGCTGGGCATCCTGACCCGGTCCGGCGAGCTGGTGCTCACCGGGCCCGAGCTGGCCGCGCTCGACGAGGCCGCCTTCGCGGCCCTGGTGGAAAAGGTGCGGGTGTATGCCCGCGTGGACCCGGCCCAGAAGGTGCGCATCGTGCGCGCCCTGCAGGCCCGGCACCAATGCGTGGCCATGACCGGCGACGGCGTGAACGACGCCCCGGCCCTCAAAAACGCCGACATTGGCATTGCCATGGGCCACGGCGGCACGGAGGTGGCCAAAGAGGCGGCCGACATGATTTTGCTCGACGACGATTTTGCCACCATCGTGCAGGCGGTGCAGCGCGGCCGGCGGGTGTACGACAACATCCTGAAATTCATTCGCTACATCCTCTCCGGGAGCGTGGGTGAAATCTGGGCCGTCTTCCTGGCGCCCTGGCTGGGCCTACCCCTGCCGGTGCTGGCCATCCAGATTCTGTGGATTAACCTCGTGACGGACGGCCTGAGCCTGGCGCTGGCCTACGAGCCGGCCGAAGCGGATAGTATGCGCCGCCCGCCCCTCGACCCCCGGCAATCCATCTTCGCCGATGGCCTGGGCTGGTTCATTATGGGCGCGGGCCTGCTGCTGGGCAGCCTCACGCTGGGCCTGCAAGCCTGGGCCATCCGCGGCGGCCTGGCCCACTGGCAAACTATGGTATTTACCATGCTGCTATTCAGCCAGCTGGGCCTGGGGCTAGCCGTGCGCTCCCGCCGGGCTTCCTTCTTTCGCCTCGGGCTGCTGTCCAACAAGCCGCTGCTGGGGGCTCTGCTGGGCAGCGTGGCGCTTCAGCTGCTGCTGCTGTACGTGCCTTTTTTCAACCGGCTCTTTCACACCCAGCCGTTGTCGGGGGGCGAAATGGGGATTACCGTGGCCGTGTCGAGCCTGGTTTTTTGGGCGGTGGAAGGCCAGAAGCTCCTCGGCCGCTGGCGGGCGGCCCCGCTGCCCATGCCCGCTGCCCAGCCTCTACCCCTGCCGGCCGCGCTAGCCCCGGCTTAGCGCCTTTTTAGTACTTACTCCCGCCACCTTAGCCGCTTTGTTATGCCTCTGACGCTCGTTGTTTTCGCTGGTTTTTACGCCGCCGCCCGCCACGCCGAGCGCTACGCCGACACGTTGGGCGAGGCCCTGCACGGCCACTTGCTCCTGCTGCACGTCAACCGCGTCTCGCTCTTCGACCCGTATGAGCTAGTGGACGAGCGCTACCGCCAGGCCGAGCTGGCTACTGAAACGGATACCACGGCCGCCCTGCACCGGCAGGCCGCCGCGCTGCGCACCCCCGCTACCGTGCTGGTCACCACCGACCTGCTGCCCGAACTAGCTAATGACGTGGCCGCCCGGTACCGCCCGGCCCTGTTCGTGCTCAGCCAGCCCGACCCCGACCACCCGGCCGCCAGCGTGGTGGCCGACTGCGCCGAGCTGCTGCGCGCCGGCCACCACGCGCTGCTGGTGGTGCCCGCGCACGCCCCCGCCGACCAGCCCCCGCGCCGCATCCTGCTGGCCGCCGACCGCGAGCCCTTTACCCTGGCCCCGGCGGCTACCGCCCTGCGCGAGCTGCTGGCCTTGCCCGGCACCGCGCTGCTCGTGGCCCACGTGTCGGGTGGGGTGGAGGATGACAGCGGGTGCGCGGCGGCCCTGCGCGCCGTGCAAAACAGCGGCCTGGTAGACGGGCTGCCTACCCCCGAAGTAAGAGGCTATACAGCAGGTAATTATGCCGCCGGTGTGCTGGCCGCCGTGCGCGAAGCGCAGGCCGACCTGGTGGTGGTGTTCGCCCGCGAGCGCAGCTACCTGGGCGAGCTGTTTCATCGCAGCGTAACGGCCCGGCTGCTGGCCGATAGCCCCGTGCCGGTACTGGTGCTGCCCACCGCCGCCGTAGCCACGCCGGCCGCCGCGCCGGCCAGCACCTTCCCTGCCGCCACCGCCGCCCAATATGCCAGCGTCGTGCTCACCGGCCTCAGCCCGGCTTCCTGAGGAACCGCCGCTTTTCTTGCTAAGTGCATTACTGCCTCCCTTTTCAGCTTTTGCCATGAAAAAGAAACCCTTGCCGGTCCCTACCCCCCTGCCCGCTGCCGACCTGCCCACTACCCCCGTGCTGGCCATGAAAGCCCACGAGGGCACGCCCCAATACGGTGACTACGGCCACCCGTCCGCTGAGCCTACGCCGCTCGCGCCCGACCACCGCGCCGAAGGCGGCGACGTGTACGACCTCAGCCACGAGCAAACCGCGCTGTAAATCGCCGGTGGGGATGAACCCTCGCCACTTTCTGCCAGTAGCCGCCGGGCCGGCACCGGCCTGCTGGGCTACTACGCCTGGCACCAGGCCGCCGCCAGCACGGCCCGGTGCCAGGCAGATGCGCCCGCGCGGCCATTGCCCAGCGAGTGGTTTGTCTGGGCCTGAGCCGGGCGGCGCCTGAGCTGCCCGAGCGGGCTTGACAAACGTCATGCTTTTAGTAAATCATCGTCAGGGTAGGGGTGGGCGGGCGCGGCGACTTTTGCGGTGGCCTGCCCGCTAGCTAGTGGCGGGCTGCGCGCCGCCGCTGATTTCTCTTCCTTTTTCGGACACGTACCATGCAAACCCTCAAAACCTTTGAACAGACCCTGGAACACGTCGCCGATGCCGACATTACGACGGCTATCGAGCTGTTTTTTACAACTAAAAAAGGGGGTGGCCGCGCACCTGATTGACGTGGTGACCCACGAGGGCATCGTGCGGCTGACCGGCATCACGGATAACCTGCTCTCGCGGGAGCGGGCCGAGGAAATTGCCCTGAACCTGCGCGGGGTGCGCGGCGTGGTGAACGAGGTCCTCATCAGCACCCCCGACGTGCCCGACGATGAGCTGCGGTGCCACGTGGCCAGCGCCCTGGTCATCGACCCCGCCACTACGGACTATGACGTGCAGGCGACCGCCGCCGATGGCGTCCTAACCCTGACCGGCATGGTGCAGACGTGGGCCGAGAAAGAGCTAGTGCTGCGCGTGGGGCGGGGCGTGCGCGGGGTGCGCCGCCTGGTGGCCGACGACCTGCTCGTCTGCTGGGGCGAGATTCAGAACTCGGACGAGGAAATCAGCACCCAAATCCGGGAGCTGCTCGCCTGGGATATTCGGGTGAACACCGCCCTGGTCGAAGTACGCGTCAACGACCGGGTGGCGCACCTGAGCGGCACCGTGGGCACGGCCGCCGAAAAGGCCCACGTGGAAGCCACGGCTTACCAGGCCGGCGCGAGCCGCGTTGATATCCGCGACCTGGTTGTGGCGTACTGGGCCCTGGGCCACGAGCTGCGGCGCGACAAGCTGGCGACCCGCCCCGATGCCGACATTGCCCAGGCCGTGCGCGAGGCCGGCCAGCACCAGCCGCCGCTGCTGGTAGTGCTGGCCCGGCCCGACCAGGCTGTTGCCTCCGCAGAGCTCGTTGTCAGCACGGCCATGAACCTACTGCGCCACGCCCCCTACCCCCTGCTGCTGGTGCCAGCCGCCGGCTGGGATGCCACCCTACCCCGCCGCCTGCTGCTGGCCGTGGATGGGCAGCCGTTCCGCCTGCATCCGCACCAGGACCTACTGCGCCGGTTGCTGGTGGCCACGCAGGGCACGCTCGACGTGGTGCACGTCGTGCTGGAGGAAACCGCGCAACATAGCCCGGCCCCCGTGTTGGAAACGGTGGGTGAAAACAACCTGGTGGACTTCCTGCCCGGGCGCAACCTGCACCAGGTATATCAAACCACGGTGGTGGATGGGGTTTTGCAGGAGGCTGCCCGCCAGCTGGCCGATATGCTGGTAGTCGTGGCCCGGCCCCATAGCCTGTTCGGCAGACTATTTCACGAGAGTGTGACGGCGCAAATTCTGCGTGAAAGCCCCATTCCGGTGCTGGTGCTGCTGGCCGCAGCGCCTGGCCAGCCCCTTAGCTAACGGTCGATTTTCAGTTCTGCGCAGCGGCTTCGACAAGCAAAGGCCAGCTGCGCAGAACGTTCAGCGTTCTGATTCGACGCTGCGAGGCACGCAGCCCAATCCCTTCGGGTGGCCCCGGCAGGTAGCAGACTACCTGAAAGACGCCGCAAAAAATCGGCGGCGGCCGGACTTTTCCGGCAGAAGCTGAGCGGGGCGGCTCCGGTGCACTTCGCAGTATTTCCCGGCATTTTTTCTTCGCTATGCACCACCTCCCCACGCTTTTCGAAACCCTGGCCCAGCTCAAAAAGGCGGGCTACACCGAGGATTTCAATCTCAATAAAAACTACCTGGCGGGCCAGCGCTCGGCCATTCAGCTCTCGCCCGAGGAGTTTGTGGTAGACCAGCACTTTCGCTTCGAGGGCAACTCCGACCCCGATGATGAGGCCATCGTGTACGCTATTTCCGCCCTCCACTTTAACCTGAAAGGCACGCTGGTGAACGGCTACGGCCCGTCCAGCGACGCGGGGGCGGCCGAATTGATTCGGGCTTTGCAGGAAAAGATTACTTGATTACCAACATCTTATCCCACCCTACTATTTATCCCACCCTACTATGGCCATCCAAACTATCAATCCCACCACTAACCAAGTCGTCCAGTCGTTCGAAGAAATGACCGAGCCGGCCATTGACGCGGCAGTTGCCCAAGCGGCCACGGCTTTCGAGGCCTGGAAAACAACCACCTACCCCCACCGGGCCAAGCTGCTGCGCCGAGTAGCCGCGCAACTGCGGGCCCAAAAGCCGGCCCTGGCCCGGCTCGTTACCCTGGAAATGGGCAAGCTGCTGGCCCAAGCCGAGGGCGAGATTGAGCTGAGCGCCAATATCGTCGACTACTACGCCGAGCACGGGGCCGCGTTTCTGGCCGACCAGCCCCTGCACCCCGACCACGGTACGGCCCTGGTGCGCCACAGCCCCGTAGGGGTGCTGCTGGGGGTCGAGCCCTGGAATTTTCCCTTCTACCAAGTGGCTCGGTTTGCCGCGCCCAACCTCATGATTGGCAACGCGGTGCTGGTGAAGCACGCCTCCAGCGTGCCGCAGTGCGGCATCGCCATCGAGCGCCTGCTGCGCGAGGCTGGCGCCCCGGCCGGACTCTATACCAACCTGCTGATTTCGGGCCGCCGGGCCGATGCGCTGGTAACCGACCTGCGCATCAAGGGCGTGTCGCTGACGGGTAGTGAGGCGGCCGGGGCCAGCGTGGCCGCCGCCGCCGGCCAGAGCCTGAAAAAGTCGGTACTGGAGCTGGGCGGCAGCGATGCCTTTATCGTTCTGGAGGATGCCGACATTGACCGGACCGTGGACTGGGCCGTGGTGGGGCGCATCAACAACAACGGCGAGTGCTGCGTGGCCGCCAAGCGCCTTATTGCGGTGGAGGCGGTGGCCGACGAGTTTCTGCGAAAATTCACGGCGAAAATGGCGGCCTTGCGCGTGGGCGACCCCCTGGACCCGGCTGCCGAGCTGGGCCCCCTCAGCAGCGAGGCCGCCGCGGCCGGGCTGGTCGAGCAGGTGCAGCGGGCCGTGCACAACGGGGCCACGGTGGTGCTGGGGGGCCAGCGGGTGGCCCGGCCGGGCGCGTTTATGGCACCGACCATTCTCACGGACCTCACCCCGGCCAACCCGGTTTTTTGCGAGGAGCTATTTGGGCCGGTGGCGGCCTTTTTTCGCGTGCCCGACGAGGCCGCGGCCATTGCCCTGGCCAACGACTCGCCGTTTGGCCTCGGCGGCTCGGTCTTCACGCGGGACGTGGCGCGGGGCCAGCGCGTGGCCGACCAGCTCGATACGGGCATGGTGTTCGTCAACCACCCCACCTGGACGCAGGCCGACCTGCCCTTCGGCGGCACCAAGCGCTCGGGCTACGGCCGCGAGCTGGCCGGGCTGGGCATTGAGGAGTTCGTCAACAAAAAGCTCATCCGCGTGAGTGCCCTCATCGACCCGTTTTAGCGCCCGGCAGGGGGGTAGGGATTGTTTCGCAAGTTGCCGGCTGGCCGAGAGGCTGGCCGGATTTTTCCGTTTTTTTGTATGCGCCATCGGCTTTTATTTGAATCTCCCACGCTCGTGCTCGACTACGACGCCGTAGACGACCTGCTGCACGCCCGCTGGGGCCCGGCCCAAACGCTGGCTTCGACCCAGGCCGGCTACGAGCAGATACTGACTGTGCTACCAGTCCAGCACTGCCACCGCCTGCTCGACGACCGCCGCGCTTCGCACCTGATGTGGGACGAGCTGGCCACCTGGATGGCCACCGACTGGTACCCGCGCGCCCACGCGGCAGGCCTGCTGCGCCACGCCGTGGTGTTTGCCGAAGACTTTTTTGGGCACCTCGCCACCGCGCTGGTGCTGGCGCGCATAGACGGCGACGGCCAGCTCGTGGGCTTCAGCTCGGAAGCGGCGGCCCGCCAGATGCTGCTGGCCCCGTAGGCCGGCCCTGCTCTTTTCGTACCCGCTATGCTGCTCGATACCAAGCTCCCGGCTGCCTACCTCTTTCGGGGCATCCGCCCCGACCTGGTGCGGGTGCTGCTGATTTCCAGCTTCTTCCACCTGCTCAAGCTCTCGATTGGGGCCTTCCTGCCGCCCGTGCCGCTGCAGCTGCCCACCATTCTGGGCAGCCTGATTTCGCTGCTGCTGGCCTTCAAAACCAACCAGTCGTATGAGCGCTGGTGGGAGGCCCGCAAGGTGTGGGGCGCCATCGTCAACGACTCGCGCGCGCTGGTGCTGCAGGCCGGCGGCTTTGTGCCCGATGCCGTGCTGGCCGCCGCCCCGTGGCCGCTGCGCGCCCTGGCCCACCGCCAGATAGCCTGGTGCTACTGCCTTGGCGAAACCCTGCGCGGCCTCGACACCACCGCCACCCTCACCAAGTTCCTACCCCCCGACGAGCTGGCGTACACCCATAAGCAGGATAACAAGCCCCTGGCGCTGCTGGCCCTGCACACGGCGCAGCTCAAAAAGCTGTTTGAGCAAGGGGCCCTAAACGCCTACCAGCAAGTGCAGCTGGATGCCACGCTGGGGCGCCTCTGCGATGCGCTGGGCCAGGCCGAGCGCCTCAAGAGCACGGTGTTTCCGGCCAGCTACCGGCGGCTGGTGCATTTTTTCATCTACCTCTTTCTATTTACGCTTTCGCTGGGGCTGGTGCAGGCCATCGGGCTCTGGGAAATTCCGGTGCTGCTCACCACCGCCTCCACCTTCTTCCTGCTCGAGCGCACCGCCCGCTACCTGCAAGACCCCTTCAGCAACCAGCCCACCGATACGCCGGTCACGGCCCTGGCCCGCACCGTGGAAATCAACCTGCGCCAGCTGCTGCACGAAAGCGCCGTGCCCGCGCCGCTCGCGCCCGAAGGCTTCTATTTGCTATAAGGCGGTAGTTGGCTTTTCGCTAACCCGCATCCCATCTCTCCCTACCCCCGCGCCAATGGCCAGAGTCCCCGACCACCCTTTTTAGTAGTTTTTTATGATTAAGAATCTAGCTTATAGGAACTTGAGTTCTTATCATAAAGATAAAGCGGGGTACTTTAATGCTTGGGAAGTAGCCTTTGAGACTGTGGCCTTTAATGCCTTATGACCGACCGTTGATGGAACGCAAAATGTTCCAAATACCATCGCGCAGCCTGCGCTTACTGGCTTCTAGTTGAACTCACTTGCATTCCCGTCCAAGGGGAGCTGGCGTTGGAGTAGTGCTCAACTATATGAATTTGAGCGCGGCATTATCTGTGAACTGACCCAGGCCGGATTACTAGTAGCGCGGGCCCGTGGCCAGGAGGGCGGGCGGCCCAAAGGTTTCTCGGAAGAAGCCCTCTCTCCAAAGCCCAGGCTGCTAAAATCCGCTACCTACGGCAGGACAAAATTGTGGCTGAAATTGGCCAGCTCCTCGGCGTCGGCCACGCCACTAGTTACCACTACCTCCTGCACTTGGGCGTCCCGGCGGGCGGTAGTCAGCAGCCAGCCGGGGCTTAGCTTGCTTTTTTACCCCGAGGTAACGAGAACTCCGCTAGGACTTGGCTGCGAATGACTGGCGAAAGGCCAGGGGGGAAGTGCTCGTTTTTGTTTTGAACAACTTACTGAACGATTGAGAATGCTCGAAGCCCAGCTCATACGCAATCTCACTGATGGAGAGTTCGGTCAGCGAAAGTCGCTCTTTCGCCTGCTCAATCAGCTTGTGGTGAATGTGCTGTTGGGCGCTCAGCCCGGTGAGCGAGCGGAGCATATCACTCAGGTAGCTGGGGGTCAACTGCACCTGCGCCGCCAGGTACTGCACGGTGGGCAGGCCCTGGCGGAGCCCCTGGTGCCCGCCGAAATACTCGCTGAGCACCGCATCTACCCGCGCTAGCAGCCCCCGATTCACCGTGCGGCGGGTGATAAACTGCCGCGTGTAAAAGCGCTGGGTGTAGCTCAACAGCAATTCCAACTGCGCAATCAGTACATCCTGGCTGAAGTCATCGATGCGGTCGTGCAGCTCGTTCTCCAGGCTGTGGAAGAGCGCGAAAACGGTGGTCTTTTCCCTATCAGATAAGTGCAGGGCTTCGTTGGCCGCATACGAAAAGAAATTATAGTGCTTGATTTTTTGGGCCAGTGGGTAACCCAATAGCAGGTCGGGGTGGATGAGCAAGATATAGCCCGCCTGCGTACCAGCTTCCTCGTAGCTGCCCAGAAGCTGGTTGGGAGCCGCGCAGAGCAGGCTGCCTTCCGTAAAATCGTAGTAGCCCTGGCCGTATTTGATGGTACCGCTACCCCCCGTTTTGTACGCTATTTTGTAGAAGCTCAGCAGGTGAGAGCCGGATGATGACCCTACCTCCACCGGGGTAGCGGTGGTATCTACCAGACTGATGAGCGGATGCAGGGGCTTCGGCAGGCCAAAGGCCCGGTGCGCTTCCGTGATGGAGTCGAACTTATGTACGCTATTGGCTGGGTTTTTCATCGCGGGGCCTTCGGCAGCCCGCGGCGACGAGTCTCGTCGCCGCGGGCTGCTTTACCAGGTAAAAATAAGTACGCTAACATGCAAGCCCGCAGGCCAGGGCGCTGCGGTAGCGGCCAGCTCCGCACGCTGGCTCCGCTAGCTGGGCTGGCCCTGCGCCGCATCCGACACGGGGGCCCAGGCTTCCCAGGTGGCGAGGCGCTCGGCGTAGACGGTGCGCGTGTGGGGCAGCGACTGGCTGCCCAGGAATAGGCGCAGCGGCGGGGTAGGGGCATCCACAAGGGCGAACAAGGCGGCAGGGGTTGCCTGCGGGTCGCCCCTTTTGGAACCCCGCATCCGCTCCAGCATACTACTCCGCAAGGGGGCGTAGAGGTCCAGGCCGGGGGCAAATTTCAGGGATTGCGGGCTGCCGAAATCGGTGGCGTAGGCGCCCGGCTCGACCAGCGTGACGTGCAAGCCAAAGGGCTTAATTTCGGTCGCTAAGCTTTCGTGCAGGGCCTCAAAGGCCCACTTGGACGAGCAGTACGAGCCAATCAGCGGCATGGTCACCAGCCCGAGGCTGCTCGAAACGCCAATAATGTGCCCGCTGCCTTGCGCGCGCAGCAGCGGCAAGGCGGCCTGAATGATGGCCAGCGCCCCGAAGATGTTCGTGTCATAGAGGGCCTTTAAGTCCGCCGCGCTGACCTCCTCAATGGTGCCCACCAAGCTATAGCCGGCATTATTGAGCACAATGTCGAGCCGTCCGAAGTGCGCGTGCGCCTGCGCCACGACCGCTTTTACCTGCTCCGGGTTGGTCACGTCCAGCTCCAGCGGTAGCACGTTGGCCCCGTAGGTCTGCGGGAGGTCGGCCAGGCTGGCCAGCGTGCGGGCCGTGGCAACTACCCGGTCGCCCCGCCGCAGGGCGGCCTCGGTCCACAGGCGGCCGAAGCCACGCGAGGCCCCCGTGATAAACCAAATCCTACCCGCCGTGCCGGTAGTGGGTGCGGCGCTGCCGGGCAGCGGTTCCTGTTGCTGTACCATGTTTTTTCGTTTAGGTGAATGACCCTGCAAAGCTCGCCGGCTGCCAGGCGGTGCTTGTAGGCTAAACGAGGAATTTCGTAGTCGAAATGAGGCGGCCGGCTTCGCCCTGGCTGCCGCGCCAACGCACGGGCTCGGCGGTCATCTACAGGCGCTTCAGGGGGTGTTACCAAGCGGCTTAAAATAGCCCTGGGAGGGTTTGCTCGGCAACTGCCAAGCTACCACGTTACTGCCTGACCATCAGATGAGCATGACGTTGTTTATAACTTCCTCCCCAGCTCAAGTCCTACAAATCGCCCTTGACGGCGCGGCTCAACTAGGCAGGGGTGGGCGCACCGAGCTGGAGGAGCGGGAGCCTACCCCCGCGTAGGGGGCCGCTGCTGGTGCACGATTAATTCATCTACTTCCAGCCGGCCAATGCGCAGCTTGCGGATGGCACCCCGGTTCAGGTGCAGCTGTCCGATGGCGAGGGTGCCCACGGCCAGCGCGCCGATGGCCAGGGCCCCGACCGCAAGGGCTCCCAACGCCGTAGCGCTTATGGCCAGTCCTTTAAGCTTTAGTTGTTTAGGAGTTTGGCCGGCAGTGGCTGGCACGGCAGGATGAGTTGGGGCTTGCATGAGGAAGTTGAAAATGGGCGCAGCGGAGCTGCCCGTGAAAAAATCAATGGCTAAAGGGAAGTAAAATGACGCGGGCCGAATCGGCTCAGTGCTGCCAGTGAATGTGCTGGTCCTCCAAAGGCACCGAGATGCCCTCATAGGCAGGCAGGATGCGGGCCGTGAAATCGCTGGCGGGGCGGGTGGTGGTGACCAGGGCCTGGTAGGGGTAGTGGCCATCGGCATC
The DNA here is from genome assembly GCF_020012125.1 of Hymenobacter psoromatis. Classification (NCBI taxonomy): domain Bacteria; kingdom Pseudomonadati; phylum Bacteroidota; class Cytophagia; order Cytophagales; family Hymenobacteraceae; genus Hymenobacter; species Hymenobacter psoromatis. Next base: position 2,804,320 of record NZ_JAIFAG010000001.1, on the reverse strand, counting down.
GGGGGCCGCGTCCGGTTTTAGTGGGATGCGCTGGGGCGCGGCCCCATTGAGGCCCGTCGCGTACAGCTCGACCAGCACTTGGTCGGGGGTGAGCGCGCCGAGCCGAACCGGCACCTGAAGCCGGTAGCCGCCAGCGACGGTATCCGTTTGCACCTGGCCAAATTCCAGCTTATCCCACTCACTAGCAATTTGCTGGCGCTGCTGCACGATGGCCGCCCCGGCCGCGCCTTTGTTGGTGGCGAGTTGGGCGTAGCGGGTGGCGGCGGGCAGATAGTAGCTTTCCGTGTACTCGCGCACGGTGCGATTGGCGGAGAACTGCGGGGTGAGGGTGGCCATACTTTGGCGCATCCGCTCGACCCAGCGGGCGGAGATGCCGTGCGCGTCGCGGGCGTAGAACTCGGGCACCACCTGGGTTTCGAGCAGGGTGTAGAGCGCATCGGCCTCGGCGGCATCCCAGGCGGGGTCGTCGCCGTGCTCCTGGCCGTCGCCGATGGCCCAGCCCACTGCGGGGGTGTAGGCTTCGGCCCACCAGCCGTCCAGCTCCGAGAGGTTGAGGCCGCCATTCACGAGCACCTTCATGCCACTGGTGCCGCTGGCTTCCCAAGGCCGGCGGGGCGTGTTCAGCCACACATCCACGCCCTGCACGAGGTGCTCGGCCATGAGCATGTCATAATCACTCAGAAAAACTACGTGCTGATGCAGCTGGTGCTGGTCAATAAACTGTATCCACCGCTGAATCAGCACCTTACTTCCCTCGTCGAAGGGCGGGGCCTTGCCGGCCAGCACCAACTGCACGGGCTGCTCGCGGTTGGTGAGCAGGCGGACGAACCGCTCGGGGTCGTGCAGCAGCAGGTCGGGCCGCTTGTAGTCCACGAAGCGGCGGGCAAAGCCCAGCAGCAACGTATTGTCGTCGAATACCTTACCGGCGATAGTAACCAACTCCGATGGGTAGCCCGCTACGGTGAACTGCCGGGCCAGCCGCTCGCGGGTATAGGCCACCAGCGCCTGGCGGCAGCTGGTCGCCAGTTGCCACAAGTCGGCGTCGGGCACCTGGCTGATGTGCTGGGCCAGCGCGGCCAGGTCGCCGCGCCACCGGTCTTTGCCGCAGGCGGTGGTCCAGATGGCATCGGCGGCTTCGGCGTCCCAGCTGGGCATGTGCACGCCGTTGGTAACGTAGCCAATCGGCACCTCCTCAACGGGCCAGCGCGGAAACAGCCCGCTGAACAGCTGCCGGCTCACCTGCCCGTGCAGCCTGCTCACCCCATTGATGCCCCCGCAGCCCCGAATGGCCAGAAAGGCCATGTTGAAGCTCTCCGAGGAATCGGTGGGGCGCTGGCGGCCCAGCGCCAGCAGGGTATCCAGGTCGATGCCCAACTCCTGCCGGGCGTAGTCGCCCAAAAACTGGTTCATCAGGGCCGGACTGAAGTGGTCGAACCCCGCCGCCACGGCCGTATGGGTGGTGAAGTGGTTGCCGGGGCGCGTCACGGCCAGCGCCGCTGCAAAGTCGAGGCCGATTTCCCGCATCAGGGTTTTCGCCCGCTCTAGCACCACGAAGGCCGCGTGGCCCTCGTTGAGGTGGCACACGTCGGGCCGGATGCCTAGGGCCTGCAATACCCGCCAACCGCCGATGCCGAGGATAATTTCCTGCTGAATGCGCTGCTCCATACCCCCGCCGTACAGCTCGGTCGTGACGCCCCGGTGCTGCGGCAGGTTGGCCGGGTCGTTGCTATCGAGCAAATACAGCATCACGTCGCCCACCTGCGCCTGCCAGATGCGCAGCCACACCGGAAAGCCCGACAGGGTAATCTTCAGCCGCAGCCACTCGCCGTTGGGCAGGCGCAGCGGGGTAATGGGCAGCTGGCCGGGGTCGTTGTATGGAAACAGCGCCTGCTGCATCCCCTGGCGGTCGATTTCCTGTCGGAAGTAGCCCTGCTGATACAGCAGCCCCACCGCCACCACGGGCACGCCCAGGTCGCTGGCCGTTTTTAGCTGGTCGCCGGCCACGTTGCCCAGCCCGCCCACGTAAATGGGCAGCGCCTCGCTCAGCATATACTCCATGCTGAAATAGGCCACGCAGGTCAGGGGCGAGTTCGGGTGCTCCTCCTGAAACCACTTGGGGCGGTCGGTGGCTTGCTGCTTTTGCGCCGCCAGCGCCGCCATCTGGCCTTGGAAGGCCGGGTCGGCGAGGCGCTGTTCCAGCACTTCGCGCGAGGCGGTTTGCAGCACCACCCAGGGGTTGTGGGTGCGCTCCCACAACTCGGCGTCGAGCTGCTGCCAGAGCGTATCGGCCGCGTGGTTCCACGACCAGCGCAGGTCGAGGGCCAGCTCGGTCAGGGTGTCAAGGCCGGGTAGCTCGGTGGGCAGGAAGCCGTGGCTGCGGGTGAAAGTTGGGGTGTTGGGAGTCATGGGGGAGTGGGGAGTGAAGCGCCCGCCAGCGCCGTTAGTTATCACTACTTAATCAGGATTTCGCCAAGGCGGTATCCACCATTTCCTGGGCCTGCGTCATAATCTCAGTAAGGTGCTCGGTGCCCAGAAAGCTCTCACCGTAAATCTTATAAATAGCCTCCGTGCCCGAGGGGCGGGCGGCAAACCACCCGTTCTGCGTCGTTACTTTCAGGCCCCCGATGGGTGCGTGGTTGCCGGGGGCCTGGGTCAGGATGGCGGTTATCTTCTCGCCGGCCAGCTCGGTGCTGGTCACCTGCTTGGCCGTGAGGGCCGCGAGCTTTTGCTGCTGGGCCGGCGTGGCCGGGGCCTCCGCCAGCTTGGTTACCGGGTCACCCAGCTCGTGGGTGATGGCCTGGTACAGCTCGCCGGGGTCGTGGCCCAGGCGCGCCGTCATTTCGGCCGACAGCAGGGCCGGGATGAAGCCATCTTTATCGGTAGTCCAGACCTGGCCATTAAGCCGCGAAAACGCGGCCCCGGCGCTTTCCTCGGCCGCGAATCCCAGGGAGCCATCAAGCAGGCCCGCCGCAAACCACTTGAAGCCGACGGGCGTTTCAAACACCCGGCGGCCCAGCCGGGTGGCCGCCCGTTCGAGCAGCTGACTGGTCACCACCGACTTGCCCACGGCCGCCCCGCCGCCCCAGTCGGGCCGGTGCCGAAACAGATAGTCGACGCACACGGTAAGGTAATGATTAGGGGGTAGCAGGCCGTGGCTGCGCGTCACGATGCCGTGCCGGTCGTGGTCGGTGTCGCAGGCAAAGGCGATGTCAAACTTGTCTTTGAGCTTAATCAGGCTCTGCATGGCGTAGGGCGAGGACGGGTCCATGCGAATCTGCCCGTCCCAGTCCACGGTCATGAAGCGGAAAGTGGGGTCCACGGTCTGGTTAACCACCGTGAGGTTGAGCCGGTAGTGCGCCGCAATAGCGCCCCAGTAATGCACCCCGGCCCCGCCCAGCGGGTCCACGCCCAGGTGCAGGCTACCCCCCCGGATAACGTCCATGTCGAGCACGCTGCCCAGGTCGGCAATATAGGTGTGGAGGTAGTCGTGCGTCTGCGTAGTAGCGGCCCGCCGGGCTTTTTCCAGCAACATACGCTTTACTCCTTTTAAGTTATTGCTCAGCAGCTCGTTAGATTTGTTTTGAATCCACTCCGTTACGGCCGTGGCGGCCCCGCCGCCCTGGGGCGGGTTGTACTTGAAGCCGCCGTCGTGGGGCGGGTTGTGCGAGGGCGTAATCACGATGCCGTCGGCCCAGCCGTGTTTCCTACCCTGGTTGTAGCCCACGATGGCGTGCGAAATAACCGGCGTGGGCGTGTACTCGTCGTCGGTGGCCAGCATCACGGTTACCCCATTGGCGGCCAGCACTTCGAGAGCCGTGCTCAGGGCCGGCACCGAAAGCGCGTGGGTATCCAGGCCCATAAACAGCGGGCCGTCAATCTGATGGGCTTTCCGGTAGAGGCAAATGCTCTGGGTGATGGCCAGGATATGGTCTTCGTTGAAGGACCGGGTAAAGGAGGAGCCGCGGTGCCCGGACGTGCCAAACGCCACCCGCTGGGCCGGCACCGCCGGGTCGGGCTTATCGGTGTAATAAGCCGAGACGAGCCGGGGCACATTGACCAGGATATCGGGCGGGGCCGGCTTGCCGGCCAAAGGGCTTATTTGCATAAGGAGGGGTAGGATTGCCTGATTTTGGTTTGCGACCGCCGCCGGAGAGCCACCACGAGAGCCGGCGGGTAGAGCGGGGCAAGATTACGCCCCGGCCGGCGCGGCTAGCCTGACGAAAATCAGCCTTGGGGGTGACAATTGGCAGCTAATCGCCCTCCGCCCGCCCTACTACCCCTCGCGGCCCTTGTCCTTTTTCAAAGCCTCAAACCCCGAAACCACATCAAAAAGCTCTTCGTCAATGGCGCTCTGCCGCTGGCGGTAATATTGGTGCGACATATCATCGAGCAGGGAGTTGATGTTTTTTTCGGCCCGCTGCATGGCTTGCAAGCGGCTGGCATTCTCGCTGGCCAACGATTCGGCGCAGGCCTTGAACAGGGATACAAACAGCAGCTCGTGCAGCAAGGCCGCCAGCGTGGGTGGGCGGCCGCCCGCCACCTGGGGCACTAGCTTGGTGGGCCAGGTGAGCTGCGCGATGTCGGCCCGCCACGTGGCATCCAGCGGCAGCAGGCGCTGCTGCACAGGCTGGTAGCCAGCGGCGCCAGTGGGCTGATTATGAAAGACGTAGAACTCCGTCAGCTCGCCTTTGGCCAGGTTTTGCTGGGCCTGAAGCAGGAGCTTGCCCACCAGCGGCGTAATGGTCTTAATCGAGCCTGGTACGGCAAATTTGAAGGTGATTACCAGGCCCTTGTCGGCTAGCAGCAGCTGCACTCGCTCGCCCACGCCCCATACTTCCTGCGGGCCGGGTAGGGCGCGCAGGGCCTGGCCCACGAAGTTGGCCAGCGCGCTGTTGAAGGAACCCACCAGGCCTTGGTCGGACCCAAAAACCAGGGCGCAAATGCGGGGCGGCGGCGCTTTTGGAGGGGCCGGCTTCGGGGCTTCCGGCTCGCGGGGCTCCGAGGCGAAGTAGGCCACCAGGCCCAATGCCACGGTCTGGTAATACTCCCCGAGGGAACTTACTGCCAATTCATACTGGCTGATGTTGGCCGCCGCCATCGCCTTCATGGCCCGCACCACGGATTTAATATCCTTGGCACCCGCCATTTTGCGGGTCAGTTGTTGCAGCGTTTCCATAGGTGGTTCAGCGCAATTGATTTTGCAAAAAGGCCGTCATGCTCATCTGGCGTCCGCTTGTCGAAGCATCTCTACCGCTTCACCCGCGCCGTTCAACGAAGCGGTAGAGATGCTTTGACAAGCGGACGCCAGATGAGCATGACGTTCTAATAGTTTGCCTAATTTCGGCAGACTACTTATCAGGCGTGGGAGCCGCCGGGGCCGGGGGTTGAAAAGGCGCCAGCACCGTTTTGGCGTGGGCCAGCAGGGCGTCATGGTCGGCCGGGAGCAGGGGCTTTTCGGAGGCCAGGCGCTTGAGAAGGTCGGGGGGGAGGGCCTGGCTGCTTTTGATGAGCTGGGCCTGAGCTTCGGGCATTTTCGCCAGGGGCACCTGGTCAAAATAGCCACTGGTGAGGGCCAGCAGCACCACCAGCTGCTCGGTTACCGCCAGCGGGTGCAGCTCCGACTGCTTGAGCCACTGCCGAATACGCTGGCCGTGCTCAATAACGGTTTGCGTGTGCGCATCGAGCCGGGTGCCGAAGCGGGCGTAGTTTTCCAGCTCCTCAAACTGCGCGTAGTCCAGCTTGAGCGAGCCAGTGGCGGCGCGGTAGGCGGGCAGCTGGGCCACGCCGCCCACCCGCGACACAGATTTGCCCACATCGACGGCCGGCAGAATGCCCGCCTCAAAGAGCTTGGGCGAGAGGTATATCTGCCCGTCGGTGATGGAGATGAGGTTGGTCGGAATGTAGGCCGAGATGTTCTGGGCTTCGGTTTCGATGACGGGTAGGGCCGTGAGCGAGCCGCCGCCCAGCGCCGGGCTCAGGTGCGTGGCCCGCTCCAGCAGGCGCGAATGAATGTAGAAAATATCGCCCGGAAACGCCTCCCGACCCGGCGGCCGCCGCAGCAGCAGCGACAGCTCGCGGTAGGCGCGGGCGTGGTGGGTGAGGTCATCATAAATGATGAGCACATCGCGGCCCTGCTCCATAAAGTGCTCGGCCACGCTGGTAGCCGCGTAGGGCGCGATGTATTCGAGGCCCGGCGCGTCGTTGCCTTCCGCCACCAGCACCACAGTGTAGGCCATTGCCTGGTGCTGCTTGAGGTTGGCAATCAGCTTCGCCACCGCCGAGGCCCGCTGCCCGATGGCACAGTACACGCACAACACGTTCTTGCCCTGCTGATTAAGAATGGCATCGAGGGCAATGGCGGTTTTGCCGGTCTGCCGGTCGCCCAGAATCAGCTCGCGCTGGCCCCGCCCGATGGGAATGAGGGCATCGAGCACCTTGAGGCCGGTTTGCAGCGGCGTGGCAACCGCGGCCCGGTCCATAATGGCCGCGGCCGGCCGCTCGATGGGCAGGCGCGTGGCGGTGCGGATGGGCGGCCGCTCATCCAGCGGCTCGCCCAGCGGGTTGATAACCCGGCCGAGCAGCGCATCGCCCACCGGCACGTCCATGACCCGGCCCGTGCGCTCCACCTCGTCGCCCACGCTCACCCGCGAATCCTCGCCCAGCAGGATAACCCCGATTTCGTCGGCATCCAGGTTGTAGGCAATGCCAAACAGGCCGCTGGGAAACGTCAGCAGTTCCTCAAAGCCCGCCCCCGGCAGCCCCGCCACCCGCACCACCCCCGCCGACACGCTGATAACCGTGCCCAGCTCGCGGGGCACCAGCGCGGGCACAAACGCCTCGCTGGCCCGCACCAGCTCGGCAAAAACGTCGCTTAAAGCCTCGGGTAGCTTACTTAACGACATGGGGCTTGGCTTTAGGGTGCGGGGCAGGGGTAGGGTCGGGAGTCGGCGCGGGGGCTGGGTCGGGAGCCGATTTGGCGGCTGGGTCGGGGGCCGGCGCGGGAGTTGGGTCGGGAGTTGCCTTGGGGGCTGGTGTGGCTTTTTCCAGCGCCACCAGGTAGTCGGCCACGTCCCAGGCCAACCTAAAACCGTTGGCGCTCAGGCTGATACCGCTGATTAGGGCCGGGTTGGCCGTAAACTCCAGGTCCGGGGCCGCCCCCAGCAGGGCCACCAGCGTTGTTTTAATGGTCGCCTGCTGTTTCGGGGTGAGGGCGGAGGCGCTCTGCACCTGCATCGGCTTTTTGTTGGCTTGGAACGCGGCGACCAGGGGCTTCTTATCATCGTCGCTCAGCTCATGCAGGCGCTGCACGAATACGTCCACGGCCTGGGCTTCCAGGCTCGCCGAGGCCAAGTCGGCCAGGGCTTTTTTGGCCACCGCAAAAACGGTTTGCCGGGTTTGGCGGGCCAGGTCGGCTTGCTGGGTAGCCTGGCTTTCCTGCAAGGCTTTTTGCTGCTTGGCGCGCTGGTCATCGGCCTCCTGCCGGCCGGCGGCCAGCAGCTTCTGGCGCTGGGCCTCGGCATCGTTCGTGGCGGTCGTCAGCAGGGCCTGCTTTTGCGCGTCGAAGGCTGCGGTTTTCTGCGTTAGCTCGTCGTGGGCGGTTTTGGCCTCGTCTTTCTGAGTTTTGGCAGCTTTGAGCTGCGCCGAAATCTTCTTCTCGCGCTGGTCCATCGCGGCCAGGATGGGGGCGTACAAAAAGCGCCGCATCAACCACACCAGCAGGGCGAAATTGAGGAGCTGCGCAATGACCGTGAACCAGTTAATTTTCATGACCGTCGCTGTTATTTATGGGCGGCGATGACGTGGTTCCAGAACGGGTTGGCGAAAATGAGAATCATCGACACCACGAAGCAGTAAATGGCGGTCGATTCAATCATGGCCAGGCCCACGAACAAGGTGCGCGTAATGGTGGAGGAGGCATCGGGCTGCTGGGCCAGCGCACTCATGGCCGCCGCCACGGCCTTGCCCTCGCTCAGGGCCGGCGTTATGATGCCAATGGAGGTAGTGAAGCCCGCCATGATGATGGAAATCATGGCAATAGTGGTGATGCTGTCCATGGAATTTTGGTGTGTAAGTGCTTGTGTGAAAATGCTTTAGTAGTCGCCCTTCGGGTTCACCTCACCCCCTAGCCCCCTCTCCTGCGGAGAGGGGGAACTAGCTCTAAAAAAGCTAGCCTAGAGCTAAAAACTAAAACTAGTCCCCCCTCTCCGCAGGAGAGGGGGCTAGGGGGTGAGGTGAACGCGCAGGGCGATTGGTACCGACTGCTACTCAGCCGTCGGCGCCGGCTGGTCGGCGGGAGTTTTAGTGACGGCCGCCGCGATATAAACCGTGGCCAGAATGGCGAAAATGTACGCCTGCACCATGCCCGTGAGCAGCCCCAGCAAACTCATGAGCACCGGGAAAAACAGGGGCGCGATGCTCAATAGAATGGCCACAATCAGGCCCCCGCTCATGATGTTGCCAAACAGCCGCACGGCCAGCGCCAGCGTGCGCGAAGCGTCGGTGATGAGGTTGAAGGGCAGCATGATAAAGGTGGGCTGCACGTAGGTTTTCAGGTAGTGGCGCAGGCCCATTTGCGAAATGCTGAACGCCGGCACGGCGATAAACACCGCCAGCGCCAGCGCCACCGTGGTCGAGAGCGAGCCGGTGGGGGCCTGGTAGTACGGCAGCACAATGCCGAAATTGGCCAGGGCGATAAACAGAAACAACGTGCCGATGAAGCCGATGTAGCGGGCCGGCTGCGGTAGGCCCACCTGCTCGATTTGGGTGTTGATGCCCGACACGATTATCTCGAGCGCGCACTGCCAGCGAGCCGGGTGGAGGCCGGTTTTCAGGTGGCGGGTGCCCCAGGCGGCGGCCCCCACCATCAGCAGCATCAGGCCCCAGGTGGTCACCAGCGTGAGGTTGATGGTCACAAAACCGCGCTGCCAGAAGACAACTTCATCCGAGCTAAGATGCATGGGGTAGGGGGCTAGGGATGGGAGGGGTAGGGGGCGTTGCCGGCCGGGTGCCAGCCGCCACCAAATAGCGCGCGGCCACGAAGCCGACCAGGCAGGCGAGCAGCGCCCGCCAGTCGCCCCCGCTCCCCACGAAGTAGAACCCCGCCCCCACGCTCCCCGCGCGCAGCCAAAAGCTGCCCAGCACCCACAGGGCCGGCACGCGGGAGGCCAGACTTAGCCGCACCGTTAGCCAGAGGCCGTAGAAAAACAGGGTGCCCAGGGCCAGGCCGGTGACCAGAGCCAGGGCCATTCGGAAGGGTTCAGTCATCGGTTTTGGGCGTTGATTTTGAGGGGGGAGTTTCTTTATCTTCCTGCTTCACCCAGAACCACGCCATGCCGCAGCCCAGCACCAGGCCCGCCAGCAGCAGCGTCAGGGTCCACGACAAAGGGGCGGGGGCGGGCGCGTGCTTATCGAGCCACACGCCCAGGGCCGCGCCGGCCAGCGTGGGCACCACCACTGTCCAGCCCACGGTGCCAAACAAACTCAGGCCCTGCCAGATAACGGGGCTATCGTCGGGCGCGGCCCGGCGCTTGCGGCGGGCCTTGTCGCCTACCAGGCGGCTGAAGGCAGCTTCGGGGGGGGTAGGGGGCTTCATGGCTAGGTGGATTTGTATTTTTCGAGCCGGGCAATGAAGCCGCTTTCCAGCTGCGCCATCACCCGGCGGTTGGTGCGCTCGGTGGCTTCCTGCGCCTTAAATTGCTTATCAACCGCCGCCTGGAGCTGCGCCAAATCGGAGCCGCCCAGCGCCTGCCGCACCGCCACCGACACCTGCGCCCCGGCCTTGGTCAGCACGCCCTCGTCCACGGCCACGTACTGCTCGGCGCTGCTTGCAGTCTGGTAGGTCAAAATGCCGGGCACCAGCGCCGCCACGCAGTCGAGGCGGTGGGGTAGCAGGCCATACGAGCCTTCGCTCGTCTCAAACACCACCCGGCGCACCTCCGCCACATCGAGAAAAACCTCGGACGGCAGCAGCACTTTCAGGTGCATCAGGTCATCGCTCATTGGGGAGAGTTGGTTAAAAATTGATAATCGTTGTCTTGTAAAAATCGTCCGTCATGCTCATCTGGCGTCCGCTTGTCGAAGCATCTCTACCGCTTCATCCGCGCCGTTCAACGAAGCGGTAGAGATGCTTCGACAAGCGGACGCCAGATGAGCATGACGTTCTTTTTTAGGCTGGTTGCTACGCGGCGGTCGCCGCCGGAGCCGGGGCGGGTGGGGCCGCTGTGGCCGGCTTTGGCGCGTCCGGCTTCGACGCGTCCGGTTTCGACGGGTCTGGCTTCGACGGGTCCGGTTTCGGCGCGTCCGGCCCCGGCTTTTTGGCCTGGTCGGCGGCTTTTTTTATCACTTCGTCAATAGTGCCTACCATATAAAAAGCACTCTCCGGCAGGTCCTTAAACTCGTCGGCCAGAATCCGCTCGCACCCGCTCAGGGCATCTTCCAGGCTCACATCAACGCCTTTGAGGCCGGTGAACTGCTCGGTGGTGAAAAAGGGCTGCGTCAGGAACCGCTCCAGGCGGCGGGCGCGGCCCACCAGGCTGCGGTCGGTGGGCGAAAGCTGGTCCATGCCCAGCATGGCGATGATGTCCTGCAAGTCTTCGTACTGCGAGAGCACCCGCCTTATTTCCTGCGCCAGCTTATAATGCCGGTCGCCAATAATGCCGGGGGTCGCCATTTTAGAATTTGACTTCAACAGGTCGACGGCCGGGTACATGCCCTCGCTTGCCCGCTCGCGCGACAGCGACAGGGAGGCCGACAGGTGCGAAAAGGCGTGCACAGCCGCCGGGTCGGTCAGGTCGTCGGCCGGCACGTACACGGCCTGAATGGCGGTAATGGCCCCGGCCGAGGTATTGGCAATGCGCTCTTCCAGCTTGGAGAGTTCCGTGCCCAGCGTGGGCTGGTAGCCCAGGCGCGAGGGCATCTGGCCCAGCAGCCCCGACACTTCCATGCCCGCCTGCATAAACCGGAACAGGTTGTCAACGAGCAGCAGCACGTCGCGGTGCTCATCGTCGCGGAAATACTCGGCCACGGTCAGGGCCGCGTGCCCCACCCGAAACCGGGCACCGGGCGGCTCGTTCATCTGCCCAAAAAACATGACCATATTTTTTAGCACGTCGGCCTCCTTCATCTGGTCGTACAGCTCGTAGCCCTCGCGGCACCGCTCGCCGATGCCGCAAAACAGACTGATGCCCTTGGTGTGGCCCACCATGTTGTGAATCAACTCGGTGAGCAGCACGGTTTTGCCCACGCCCGCGCCGCCAAACAAGCCGGCCTTGCCGCCCTGCTCCAGCGGCACCAGCACATCGATGGCCTTGATGCCGGTGAGGAAAATCTGGGAGGTAGTCAGCCGCTGGGCCAGCGGCGGGGGCACTTGGTGAATGTTGCGCCGGGGCAGCGGGGGCAGCGCCGGCCCGTGGTCGATGGTGTTGCCAAACACGTCGAACATCCGGCCGATGATTTCCTTGCCTACCGGCACCATAAGCTGCTGGCCCTCAGTCTCCAGCTGCATGCCCCTGGCCAGGCCCTGGGTGGGGTCCAGGGAAATGCCACGCACCGTGTGGTCGTCGAGCTGAGTGGCTACTTCCACGGTAATCAGGGGCGCGGCGGTGGTGCGCAGCACGTCGTAAATCGCCGGCAGCTCGTGCGCAAACCAGACATCGACCACGGTGCCCCGCACTGCCACCACGTGGCCCTGGTTGCGGGCGACGGGGGGGGTAGGGGCCGCTGCCGCGCCGGCGGCCGGCAAGTGGCTCGGTGAACTCATGGGGGTAGGCGAGTAGTTCGGCAATCAGCCGTAGCCCCAATCAGCGGGACGGCCCTGGCAAAGTTGGCCGTTTCCTAAAGCCCATCCGCTGACGATAATTTGCGGAAAACCTGACGTTTATCATGCCCGCCCCTAAATTCAGGCTGCCTTTACAGCGCAATAGTATCCGGGTCGATGGGTAGCCACCGGTAGCCGGTAGCAGTAGCCACAACGTGCCCGATGCCGGGAAACGGCGCGTGGGCCGCCGCCAACCAGTAGCCGGCCGCGCTGGCCTCGGCCAGGGCCAGCTGCCGCGAGCGGACGGCCTGGGCCGGGTCCACGTCGTAGGCCAGGGCGATGGTGGGGTCGGCGAGCTGCAGGGTTATGAGGTGGGCCAGGTCGGCGCAGAAAACCAGGCGCGGCCCGGCCCCGGCCAGGGCGTAGTAGGTATGGCCGGGCGTGTGGCCGGGCCGGGCAATGGTAGCTACCCCCGGCAGTACTTCGCCACCCGCCGCAAACGGCCGCAGCTGGCCGGCCGCCTGGTAGGGCAGCAGCTTGCGCCGGGCGTTGGCAAAGCTGCGCTGGCGGGCGGCGGGGGCCAGCGGCTGATTGGCCTCACGCAGCCAATAGGTCGCATCCAGCTCATTCACATATACTTGGGCGCGGGGAAAGGCCAGTGCCTCGCCGGCCAGCAGGCCCCCCGAGTGGTCGCCGTGGATGTGGGTGAGCAGCACCGCATCAATTTGGTCGGGCTGGTAGCTGGCCTGGGCGAGGCTGGCCAGCAGGTGGCCGGCCGGCGCGCCCATCAAGTCGCCGGCCCCGGTGTCGAGCAACAGGCACCGCTGGCCATCGTCAAGCAGGTAGGCGTTGATGGAAATGGTGACCGGGTTGCCCAGGCCCGCTTCCTCCAGCAGGGGGGCTACCTGCTGCACGGTGTGGTCGAGCAGCACCTGGTCCAGGTCGGCGGTGGTGGTGCCGTCAGAGAGGGCCAGTACCTGCCAGTCGTTCAGGGTAAAGCGTCGGTAAGCGGGCGCGGCCGTTGGAGGAAGTTGGGGCATGGCAGGTTCACAGCGTAGTCAGTGGGGCTGGCCGAAAGTCCTGGTACGTATTAGCGCCCCTCCTTAGCTGGGGCGTGGTTAGGGGGTAGGGGCCGGCCGGGGTGCGGTGGGCGTTTTCCGCTTCTGTTAAATGGGCAAAGGTTTGCACGTTAGGCTCGTAACTGAATTTGAATAGTCGTGCTGACCGGAGCACAGGCACGCTAAGCGTCTGAGTCGGTCAATACCGGTATTGCCTCACTTTGCCTGACCCCTTGCGCGGCAGGCAAGCGGTATTGCTTGTCCTGCGCTGCGGGCCAGCCCCTCACTCAGAGGTTGACGAAAATCACGCTACCGGCCCCATTTCGTCATGCCAAGGGCGCAGGGGGCCGGTAGTTTTGGACCATGCAACCCTCGCTCCCCACCTAGTGCATCGATGTCCACGCCCACTACATCACCCCCGCGTACCGCGAAGCGCTGCTGGCCGCCGGCCACGCCCAGCCCGACGGGATGCCCGCCATTCCGGCGTGGAACCCGGCCGCGGCCCTGGCCCTAATGGACCAGCTGGGCAGCGAGACGGCGATGCTGTCCAGCTCGTCGCCGGGGGTGCATTTCGGCGACGACCACGCCGCCCGCCCGCTGGCCCAGCGCGTGAACGAGCCGGGCCGCGAGCTGGTGCAGGCGCACCCCGGCCGCTTCGGGCTGTTGGCCTCGCTGCCCCTGCCCGACCTGGACGGGGCCCTGGCGGAGCTGCGCTACGCCTTCGACGTGCTGAAGGCCGACGGCGTGGTGCTGTAAACCAACTGCCACGGCCTCTGCCTGGGCGATGAGCGCCTGGAAACCCTGTTCAAGGCCCTGGGGCGGACCAGGCTAAAACCTTGTCGAAAGTCATGCCGGGGCCTGACGTTGCGCATGCCGTTTGCTGCCTACCACTCGGTTCTTTGCTAGTGATTTTGGCCCTCGCGCCACGCACTGCCAACGACCTCCCGGGGGGCCTAATTTAAGTTAGAATATTGGCCCATAATCCGCAAGCCAAGCCGGGAAAGTTGAACCAAACAGCCCCAAACTGCTCGCCAGCGCCGCCTAGAGTTTTGAATTTTTCTCATCCCGTTCACCCCTAATCCCTTTTCTCATGAGCCACGCAAAAGCCCCCGCCCACTCGCCGATACCGCCCAACGGCGCGAAATACCGGGCCATCGTCGACACCCACCGGCACCCCATCGGCCCCAAGCTCGCCGCCAAGATGGCGGCGAGCGGCTTCTACGACCCGAAACAACCCTTTCCGCAGACCAATGCCCTGGACTTAATCGGCTACCGGGAGTTTTACGACCTGGCCTACGCCATGACCAAGCAGCGGGCGGAGGGCGTCACCCTCAGCGTGGCCAGCAACGGCGGCGAAGTGGCCTGGATTGCGCAGGATTTGCTGAAAGTCAGCACGAACGAGGCGCTCAAGTTCCTGAACGACGAATACCTGGAAATCCGGGACGCTTACCCCGGCGAGTTCGCGCTGATGGCCAACGCCCACGCGCTCGAAGAGGGTTGCCGGCCCGTCGTAGAGGACATGATTCGCCAGGGCGGGGCCAAGGCCATTGCCGTGGCCTCCAGGCGACGGCGCGCAGCGCGCGTTCCTCGACAGCCCCAAGGCGGAATGGCTGTGGGAGTTCGCGGCCGCGAACGACCTGGTGGTCCACATCCACCCCCCCATGCTGTCGCTCGGGCACGAGGCCCTCATGCAGTACCGCCTCAACGAGGCGGTGGGCCGGCCCTTCGACTCGACCGTCAACGCGGCCCGCATGATTGGCTCCGGCGTCTTCGACCGCCACCCCAAGCTGCAGGTGCTGGTCGTGCACATGGGCGGTGAGCTGACGTCCGTGCTGGGCCGCCTCGACTTCACCTGGCACCTCAACTACAACGGGGTCCAAAACCCGCCGGCCGGCAAGCCCTACACCAACAAGCGGCCGCCGTCCGACTACCTCAAGACCAACATCCTGGTGGATTGCATGGGCTTCAGCGCCATTGGCGTACGCGCCGCGGTGGAAATGTGCGGCGTGGACCGCGTGGTATTCGGCTCCGATTACGGAGCGGTGCCCTACGGCATCAAGGAGCACGTCCAGGTGGTGGAAGACGTGCTGCCTAAGCCAGCCGACCGCGACCTCGTGTTCTGGCAGACCAGCAACCGCGTGTTCCGCCTGGGCCTGGAAGCGGCCCCGGCCGCGAAGGGGCCGGGCGTGAAAAAAGCAGCCCTCGCCCCGGTGGCCTAGGCGGCCCGCTTGGCAGACGAGAGGCCGGCACCGCCCTTGCCGGGCGGTGCCGGCCTCTCGTTCATTTTTCCTAGTAAATACCTCTTTTCCCTTTCGGAAAATAAGGGTAGTTAAGTAGCAAGTGAACAACGGCTTGAAAACCGCTCTAAAGGTATTCTGGCTTTAAAAAACCCGCTTTCAGCTTCTTTTGCTCATGAACTATCCTCCTGCTTCAACCTCCGATTCGGCCCCCGACGCTACGCCCGCCATTCTCATCACCGGGGCCACGGGCAGCATCGGCACCGAGCTGACCAAGCTGCTGGCCGCCCAGGGCGTGCCGTTTCGCGCGATGGTCCGCCACCGGCACGAGCCGGCGACCCAGGCCCTGGCCGCGCTGCCAGGGGCCACGCTGGCCGTCGGCGACTTCGACCAGCCCGAAACTGTGATGGCCGCCCTGGCGGGCATGGAGCGGGCGTTTCTGCTCACCAACTCTTCCGAACAGGCCGAGGCGCAGCAGCTGCGCTTCGTGCAGCTGGCGCAGCAGGCCGGGGTGCGGCACCTCGTCAAGCAGTCGCAGTGGGCGGCCACGCCGGGTTCGCCGGTGCGCTTCCTGCGCTACCACGCCGCGGTGGAGGCCGCCATCCGGGCCACCGGCCTGGCCTACACGTTTCTGCGGCCCAACCTGTTCATGCAGGGCCTGCTGAGCTTTCGGGATGCTATCGCGCAGCAAGGCAAGTTCTTTGCCCCCATCGGCGACGCAAAAATCAGCGTCGTGGATGTGCGCGACATTGCCGCCGCGGCCGCGGCCGCGCTCACCCAGCCCGGCCACGCGCGCAAAACCTACGACCTGACCGGCCCTGCCGCCCTGACCCACGCCGAGATGGCCGCGCAGCTCAGCACCGCCCTGGGCCACCCCGTCGCGTTCATCGACGTGTCGCCGGACGAGATGTGCGCGGCGCTGCGGGGTATGCACCTGCCCGCCTGGCAGGCCGAGGGGCTCATCGAGGACTACGCCCACTACCACCGCGGCGAGGCCGCCACCGTGGCCACCGGCGTGCAGGAGGCCACCGGCTGGGCACCCCGGAATTTCGCCGATTTCGCCCGCGACTACGCCCCGGCGTTTGCCGGCGACCCCGTGCCGGTGGCCCGCTAAGTTTTTAGAGCTCCCCGCGGTCGCTTCCCTCACCCCAGCTTTTCCTTTCCGCCATGCAAAAGAATCCGAAACAGCTCGCGTGTGTTTCCCTGGCCCTCGGGGCCGTAGCCGCCGCCGTAGTTATTGCCGAAAAAACTAGTGTGTACCCAGCGGCGGCGCGGCCCAACCCCGCTGCCCCCGCCCAGACCGACCAAACCATCCGCATCAGCGCCCCGCCCGAGAAGGTCTGGCAGGTGCTCAGCCGGGTAAACCAGTGGGCCGCCTGGCAGCCCGACATCAGCCGCCCGCACCTGAACGGCCCGTTGCAGCCGGGCACGAGCTTCGACTGGAAAACCAGCGGGCTGCTCATCCATTCGACCCTGCACACCGTCGAGCCCAACGCCGCTCTGGGCTGGTCGGGCCGGGCGTTCGGGTCGTTTGCCGTGCACAACTGGACCCTCACCGCCCAGCCGGATGGCAGCACCGCGGTGCGGGTAAAAGAAAGCATGGAAGGCTGGCTGGTGAGCCTGCTCCAGCCCGTGTTTCAAAAAGGGCTGGATTCCTCCATCAAGCGCTGGTTGGCGCGCCTGAAGCAGCAGGCCGAACAGGCGTAGCCCTGGCTTCAGTTAAAAGCCTGATGCAGAAGTTAAGCGAAGCGCTTTCAAACGCAGCCGCTACGCTCCAAAACACTGCATTCAGGGCTAGCAGGGCACATTCGCTCAGTGATACGACCGCTGGTTTGTGCTTTTACGGTGCTGTAGCCCCAGCAACCAAAATGGGTAGTTATCGGCTCGCAGGGTTTCTCTTGGTTGTGCAACAACCCTTTATTTCAGGTAGCTCCCGTCTCAAGATGAAAAAACTACCGGTTGTGCTCGTTGTCTTATTTGCCATACTAGGCGGAACGTACCTTGGTTTTCAGCGCTACACTGAAAAGGTGATGGACCGCATCACGCTCCAGGTAACTCCGGCGCCTACCCGCCCTTCCGCCATCGGATTGAAGTACCGCGAACTGACCCTTACCCAGCGCGGCAGAACTGTTAAAGCCTGGATAGTAACAGCGCCCGGCAAGTCCCGTGCGCACCCCGTCGTGGTGCTATTTAACGGGCGGGGGGACAACCGGTCCGAATGGCTTTGTTTTCAGCAGTACCTGGCCAGCAACGGCATTGCGTCGGTTTCCTTCGACTACGGCCCGCTGGCCGATACCCTGTGCCCGCAAGGAAGCTCCCACCTGGCCCAGGTGGGCGGCGACGTAAAAACCATCCTGGATACCCTGCAACTGCTGCACCCAAAGACGGAAAACGTATTTCTGCTGGCGCACTCCGTCGGAAACGCCGTGATGCTCCAACTCTACCCCGCGATTGATTCACCCCTTATCAAAGGGGTAATTATTTGCAATGCCTTCGCTTCGATGAAACAATGGAGCGAGCAGCGCGGCCAATTGTCGCCCTTGGTGGCGGCCCTTTTCCCTGTGTATTACGATAATACAGTTGGCGTGCAACGGGTCACGCAACCCATTCTACTGCTGCATAGCCGAAACGACCGCGTGAATCTGTTTAGCGACGCGCAGGCGCTTTACGCAGCCATTAAATCGCCTAAAATATTCATCACGTTCGACCACTACGGCCACAACGACCTGTACAAACCACATATGCTACCCTACTGGGGGCCCATTGTGCACTTTATCAACGCGCATTCCGCCAAGTAGGGCGTTTGGGGCGGAGGCTAGGCGCACAGAAGTAAGACGTGTATTTTACGAGTCATACCTGCAAAGAATAGCATTCTCATGCCGGATAAACGGCGCAAGCTCGCCGCACGCCCACAGCAACGGCCACGGCTTTTTGCAGCTTCCCACGGCCAGGAGCCGGGGGCCACATCAACCTAAAAGGCAAATTTAATTTCGCCGACGAGGCACTGGGCGCGGCCCTACGTTTTGGGTTGTGCGCGTTGCTCACGCTGAAGCAGGAAATACGCTCTGCCCAGCAGCCCATGTAACATGTGGACTAGGCTTCTAACCAAGGCTACATCCCGGCTACCCTCGTTTGTGCTGCCCGGTTTTAGGCAACTGGTGCAGCCACCACGGCCGGCCCGGCCACGGCCCGCTGCGCGGCCCGCACCAAGGCAATAAACTCGCGGGCGTGCAGCGAGGCCCCGCCCACCAAAGCCCCGTCGATATCAGGCTCGCATAGGAAGGGGTCAACATCGGACGGCGTAATGCTGCCGCCGTATAGGATGAGCGTGGCCGCGGCTACCGCGGCCCCGTAGCGCTGGGCAATGTGCTGGCGCAGGGCGGCGTGCACCTGCTGGGCCTGCGCCGCCGTGGCCGGCTTCCCCGAGCCGATGGCCCACAGCGGCTCGTAGGCCACCACGACGTTCCCGAACGCTTCGGCCGACAAATGGAAAAGGCTCTCGCTGAGCTGGGTTTTCACAAAGCCGAGGTAGTCGCCGTGGGCGCGCACCGCCGCCGACTCGCCGCAGCAAAAAATAGGTAGTAGCTTGTTGGTGAGGGCGAGACGTACTTTTTCGGCCACCAGCGCATTGGTTTCGCCGAAGTAATGGCGCCGCTCGCTGTGCCCCAGTACCACGTAGGTTACCCCCACGGAGTGCAGCATGGCCGCCGAAATCTCGCCCGTGTAGGCCCCCGCGGCCTGCTGCGCGCAGTTTTGCGCGCCTAGCAAAACCGCGCTGCCGGGCCGCAGCAGGGGTAGGGCCGGCACCAGGTACAGCGCCGGCGGGCACACTACCACCGCCACGCCGGGTGCCGCGTCGGCGGGCAGACCTTCTGCAATGGCCGTGAGCAGGGCGGTGGCCTCGGGCAGCGTCTTGTTCATCTTCCAGTTGCCGGCAATCATTTTCCTGCGCATAACGGGTTGGTTTTAAGGGGGAAAGCTTGGGTTGGATGCGGTGGGCAGGCGGGTTGGGTGAACGCGGAGGGCGACACCCAGCCCTACCCCACCACCTCCACCGCGCCCACCAAAGCCGGCGTGTCCACGGTTTCGGCCCGCGGAATCTCGATGGTGAACGTGCTGCCCTGGCCCGGTTGGCTGGCCACGGAAATGTGGCCGTGGTGCCACTCCACGATGGTTTTGCACAGGGCCAGGCCCAGCCCGGTGGTGGCTTCGCCGCGCAGGCCCGGCCGGCGGGCCTTGGTAAAGCGCTCAAACAAATAGGGCTGCATGGCCAGCGGAATGCCGATGCCATCGTCTACCACGCGAATGCGGACTATGCCGGGGCCCGGCTCGATGTGCACGGCCACGAGGCCGGCATCGGGGGTGAATTTGAAGGCGTTGCCGACCAGGTTGATGAGCACCTGCGTGAATTTATTGACGTCGATGTTGGCGTATATCGGCGTGGCGGGCAGCGTGTAGGTGAAGGCGTGGCCGAGCACCCGCTGGCCGGTCTGCAGCTGGTCGAGGGGCACGCGCAGCACGGCCCCCACGTCCACGCGGTCCACTTTCAGGTCGGTGTTGGCCGAGGTCA
Source organism: Hymenobacter psoromatis (assembly GCF_020012125.1). Taxonomy (NCBI): domain Bacteria; kingdom Pseudomonadati; phylum Bacteroidota; class Cytophagia; order Cytophagales; family Hymenobacteraceae; genus Hymenobacter; species Hymenobacter psoromatis. Next base: position 2,784,700 of record NZ_JAIFAG010000001.1, on the reverse strand, counting down.
GGAACTCTATATTAATAAGGTCCCGAATCATTTTTACGCTGTCGCGGCTGGTGGTTTCCAGCACGCCCAGCATCTCGGGCACCCGGCTATGGAGCGGCGCGGTCACTTCCTCCCGCAGAAATTCGGCAATCTGCTGCACCAAAATAAAGGCACCGCTCAGGTCGTGCGATAGAATTTCGAGGGTAGCGTTTTTGCGGCTGTTGAACAGGTCGGCGTTTTCCTGGTAGCGCTTCAGCACGCTGGTATCGCGCAGGGTGCCCCCGAGCAGCACCCGGCCCTGCGCATCGGGCTGGTAGGAGGGGGTAAGGCAAAACCACTGGTGCGGCTGGCCCGCGTGCAGCAGGCGCACTTCCACTTCGTTGGCGGGCGCGCCCTGCTGCCACCGCGCCCAGTAGTGCGCCAGGTAAGCCCGGTCGTCGGGGTGCAAGCGCTGGAGCAAGTCGGGCAGCTCGGCATTCACCAGCCCGCAAGTACCCCCGAAAACCTGCTCATACGCGGCGTTGACGAAGATAAGGCGGCCCGCCGCCAGGTCGTACACGAACTGAACGTGGGCGCTGGCTTCCGCCTGGTCCTGAAAGAAATTGGCGAAGTCGGGCATCGGTAGTAATTCGCTAAAAAGCAGCTGGGGAGGGTGCGCACGGGCGGCCCTGGCACTAGCGATGCCGGGGCCGTGCTGCTTCCAAAAGGGGGGGTAGGGACCCATGAGAAACCCGCCCTGCCCGCCTAGCGGGCGCGGTGCGAGCAGCACACCACAAGATTACGCCGGCCCTAAAGCGGCTCCCATGACGGAAATCAGGCCCCAGGGTGACAAACCGCAGCTTCTATTCGTATTCATCACGAAGTAGAGTGCGGGGCTTGTCCCCGCCCGGATGTTCGCGTCAAGCCACCGATTCCGTTCAACGACGGGCGGGGGCAAGCCCCGCACCCTACGCGACGGGTCTAACAGCCAAACGATTACGGATAGTTAAGCGACTCCGGCTCGTGGTCGCCCACAAAATCGAGCAGCAGCTTCAGCAGCTCGGGGCGCACGCGGGGCTGGGGGGCAAACAGCACCAGCGAGTGGGGCGTGCCGGCGGCCAGCAGTGCGTACAGCTCCTGGGCGTTGGCCACGCGGAAGCCCATGTTCCAGTCGGCAAAGCTGCGCTCGGCGCAGGCCCCGGCGCCCACCAGGCGGCAATTGTAGTGGCGCGGGTCGGGCACGATGTGGTCGTAGTAGAGCGTGCGCACCGTGGCTTCCTCGCCCTCCAGAAGCTGAAAAAACCGGTCGTCGGGCGCGTGCAGCAGCAGGCCCGAGAGGTGGTTTTCGCGGTTGAAGGCGCGGGCCTGCAGCAGCAGGGCCGTCAGGGCCGGCGTGTCAAAAGGCTGCTGGCCCTGGCTGTGGTAAATGAGGTGGAACAGGCCCATAGTGGCAATAAGTGAATAAAAACCCACTGGTGGAGGATAGCCTGCCTGGCCGGCGTAGCACCTACTATTGGTGAAGCTACGCACGGCGTTCGATAAGGGACCCGGTTTACTTAGGCTACGACGACTTCTAAGGAAATTTACTGCTTAGAGGTGAATTAAAGATGATAAATCACAAATTAAAAATGTGACCACCAAATTTTTAATTCACTTCTAAAGTCGAGCTAGCGCGCCGACCCGGCGGGTTGCCTACCCGGCAGGGGGTAGGGCGAGCTGGGCCAGCAGTTGGGCCACGATAAACTCGCCTTCGGGCAGGCCCTGCTGCCGCCATAGCTCCACGCCCCGCCGCACCAGCACGAAGGCCGGCAAGTTGGTTGCTTGGAAGCTCTGCACCACCGCCGGATGGCTGGCATCATCCACCGACAGCACCCGGATAGCGCTGCCCAGCCGCTGCTGCAAGGCCTGGAGGGCCGCTAGGGTAGCCGCCCGCACCGGCGGGGCCGTGCCCTCCGTCGGCAGCAGCACTAGCAGCACTGCCGCATCGGCGGCCAGGGCAGCAGTTGGAGTGGGGGTAGGGATGGGCATGGCGAAGAGGGTAGCGGCAGAATACGTAGATAACGGCAAAACTAGTGCCGCACTACGCCCAACAACATGATTTTGGTTGCTTAAATGACTGAAATTTAGCATATTGATTTGAGTCAAGGTTAACAGCAGTCGCATCCAATCCACCAAAGGTGAGCAGTTTAGCCAGCTGGCCCCGCCATGCGAAAGCAGCTTCCCATTCCGGCTGGTAGGGTCGCAAAGCTATGGGGCCATGCGGGCGGGCGGCATGACGGCTACCCGGTAAATACCTGACGTTCGTCATGGGTAGCCGCCGGCCTACCGCCGACCTTTGACGGGCATGAAGTGCCGCCTTGCGCCTTCTGCTTATCCTGCGCCCGCCCATGCTTTCCGCTGCCTATACCACCATTCTCTCCAATCTGCTCTACACCCACTCCCGCGAGTTTGTGGGTATTTATGATGTGGAGGTGGGCTGGTTCACGCAGGTAAACCCCATGGCCGTGCAGCTGCTGGGCTACGCCTCGGAAGAAGCCTTCCTCACTGACCCCGACCACTCGCTACGCTTGCCGCCCTGGACGGTGGCCGAGTGGCACGACCTCTGCGAGCTTACCAAGCGCGAAGGCCACCACGAGCAGGAAACCACCATTCGGCGCCACACCGGCGAGCCGTTTCTGGCCTATATGCGGCTCACGTATTTTGAGGCCGCGGGCCGGGCCTCGCTCCTCGTGTGCCTCACCGAGCAAAGCCCGCTGCAACGGGCCGAGCGCGACCTGGCCCACAGCGTGCGCCGCTTCGAGGCCGTGTTTGCCAATGCCACCATCGGCATCATCGTTTGTGATAAAGCCGGTACTATGGTGTCGGCCAATGAGTTGGCCGGGGAGCTGTTTGGCTACTCGCTGGCTGCGCTGCTGGGCCAGCGCATCGAAGTGCTGGTGCCCGGTGCCGCCGGCCGCCACCACGAGCAGCTGCGCGAAACGTTCAACCAAAACCCGCAGGTGCGTAGCATGGGTTTGCACCGCGTGCTGCAAGGGCAGCGCCAGGATGGCTCGGTGTTCCCGGTAGAAGTGAGCCTGAGCTACTTCTACCTCGATGAGGAGCTGTACGTGGTGGCTTACATCCTCGACATCAGCCTCAAGCAGGCCGCCGAGCAGGAGCTGGTTGCCCAGCATCAGCACGTGGCTCGCCTCAACGCCGAGCTGGAGCAAAAGGTGGCCGACCGCACCCAGGCCCTGCTCAGCACCCTGGCCGAGCTGGAAGAGCGCGGCCGGGAGCTGGCCCTGGCCCTGGCCGCCGAGCAGGAGCTGGGCGAGCTGAAGTCGCGCTTCGTGAGCATGGCCTCGCACGAGTTTCGCACCCCGCTCACGGCCGTGCTCACCTCGGCCACGCTCATCGGCAAGTACCCCGGCACCGACCAGCAGGCCCAGCGCCTGCGCCACCTGGCGCGCATCGAAGCCTCCGTTAACCACCTCAACGCCATTCTGGAAGAGTTTCTTTCGGTGGGCCGCATCGAGGAAGGCACGATGGAAGCGCACCCCACTACCCTCAACCTGACCACGCTGCTCACCGAAACGCTGGCCGACGTGGAAAGCCTGCGCAAGCCCGGCCAAATCTTCGTGCGCCTGGTCGAGTGCCCCGACCCGTTTCGCCTCGATTCGTCGCTGCTACGCAAAATCCTGGTCAACCTGCTTTCCAACGCCCTCAAGTATTCGGGCGACAACGCGGTGGTGACGGTGCGGGCCAGCTGCCACGCCAACCAATTGGTGCTGAGCGTGGAAGACCAGGGGGTAGGGATTTCGGAGGCCGACCAGGCGCACCTGTTCGAGCGGTTTTTCCGGGCCCGCAACGTCAGCACCGTGCCCGGCACCGGGCTGGGCCTCTACATCATTGCCAAGTACCTGGAAATGATGCGGGGCACCATTGCCCTGCGCAGCAAGCTGGGCCAGGGCACCACCGTCACCGTCACCATTCCCTATGAAAACGATTCTGCTGATTGAGGACGATACGTTCATCCGGGAAAACACGGCCGAGCTGCTCACGCTCACCGGCTACACCGTGCACACCGCCGAAAACGGCAAAATTGGCGTGGAACAGGCCCTGGCCGCCCGGCCCGATTTGGTCATCTGCGACATTATGATGCCGGTGCTCGACGGCTTCGGCGTGCTGCACATCTTCAACCAGAACCCGCAGCTGGCGGGCGTGCCGTTCATCTTCCTCACCGCCAAAACCGAGCGCGCCGACCAGCGCCGCGGCATGGAGCTGGGCGCCGACGACTACCTCACCAAGCCCTTCAGCGAGAATGAGCTGCTGAGCGCCGTGAGCGGCCGCCTCGACCGCTTCCAGCACCTCAAGCCCGACTACGACCTGCAAGCCGGTGGCCTGAGTGAGTTTCTGGACGACGCCCAGGCCGTGGGCAACCTGGCCGGCCTCTCGGCCGACCGCCGCGCCCACCCCCTGCGCCGCAAGCAGGACGTGTACCTGGAAGGCGACGAGCCCACGCGGGTGTATTTCGTGCAGTCCGGCCGCGTCAAAACCGTGAAAACCACTGAGGGGGGTAAGGAGCTGATTACCGGTTTCTACGGCCCCGGCGAGTTCTTCGGCTACCTGGCGCTGCTGGGCCAAACGCCACACACCGACTCGGCCGTGGCCGTTGATGACTCGGAGCTGGTCTACATTCCGCAGGATGATTTTTCGCAGCTCGTGCTGCGTAATCCGGCGGTCAGCCAGCAGTTTATTCACCTGCTGGCGGGCCGCGTGGGCGAGCGCGAGCAGCAGCTGCTGGCAATGGCCTACAGCTCCATCCGCCGCCGCGTGGCCGACACGCTGCTGCGCCTCTACGAGCCCACGGCCGCCGACCCCGAGGCCACCATTCAGCTCACCCGCGAGGACATGGCAGCGATGGTGGGCACCGCCCCCGAGTCGCTGATTCGCACGCTCAGCGAGTTTAACCACAGCGGGTTGATTGAACTGACGCCCAAGAATATCCGGGTGCTGGAGCCCGAAAAGCTGCGCCGCGCGCACTGGTAGGGGCGGTACTTACCTGCACCGACAAAATCTGCGCTTCAGCAGCGCCGGCTGCTTAGCCCCGACTGCGGCAACTACAGAGGCCACATGTCAAAATGCCCCGGAAAGGATGACCTGACTCATGCCCCCGCCGCCGTCCGCCCGGCACCTTTGACGACGCCTGGGTCCGCACGCGGCCCGTGTCAGCTCAGGTGCTCACTTTACGCGCCGCAGGATGAATCGGAGACAATTTTGGCTGGCCGCCGGGGGCGTGCTGCTCACTGCCGGCGGCCTCGCCTACCTGGCCACGAAGCCATCTGAACCCACTGCACACCCGGCCCTACCCGCCGGCCCGGTGCCGCTGCTGCCCGCCGAGCACGAAATGCTGCGCCTGGCCGCGCTGGCCCCCAGCGGCCATAATGCCCAACCCTGGCGAGTGACGCGCCACGCGCCCTTCCAGTGGACCATCGGCAACGACCGCACCCGCTGGCTGCCGGCCGTGGACCCTACCCAGCGCGAAACCATGCTGTCGATTGGAGCTTTCCTGCAAAACCTGGAATCTGCCGCCAATCATCTCGGCTACGCCTGCCGCTGGCAGCTGCTAAACGATAATAATCAGTCGGCCAGCGTAATAGATGTGACGCTGACCAAAACCGCGGGCCTCCCCACCGTGGACATCACGAGCCTCCTGCGCCGCCGCACGGTGCGCACGGGCTACCGCAACTAGCCGCTGGCCCCGGCCGACGTGCGCGCCCTGACGGTGGGCGAGCCCGACTACCACTTCTTCCGCCGCGACTCGCCCCAGGGCCAGTGGCTGGACGCCCAGACCCTGGCCGCCAACCACCAGCAAACCTACCGCGACGCGGCCGAGCAGGAGCTAAGCCACTGGGTTCGGTTTTCGGACCAGGAGGCCGCCCGGCACCGCGACGGCCTCACGCCCGCCAGCATGGGTATCGACGGGGTGGCCGGGTGGTGGGTACGGCATTTTTACACTCCGGCCACGGTACTGAAAACCAGCTTTCGGGAAGCCAGTCTGGCCAGGGTAGCCGAGCAGGTGAGCCAGTCCGGGGGCTGGCTGGTGCTAACCAGTGCTGACCGCGCCACCCCTACGCTGCTCGACACTGGCCGGCGGGTGCAGCGCCTCTGGGTGCAGGTGCGGGGCCGCAGCATCGCTCTACACCCCATGAGCCAGATACTGGAAGAGGTGCCCTTCGCCCAACAAGTCAATGGGGCCCTGGGCGTAGCCGAGCCCATTCAGTTTCTGCTGCGCTGCGGTTACGTAGACGCCTACCCCGCCCCCGTGGCCGAGCGCCGCCCGGTCGAGTGGTTCGTCCAGAACGGCGCGGTGGGCCGGAACACGGCGTAGACTGGGATAATCAATTACTGCTGCAACACAGCACCATTGGTTACCCGTTCGGCTTGGGCATAGCCCTGCGGTACTGTGTGCTAGCTCAGGCGCGGGTGGGTAGCTCGCCTGGCGTGGTAGGGCCAGATGTAGCGGGTAACCGGCTGACTCAACTCGCCGGAGGGCAGTACCCGCACGGGGCTCAGCAGGCCCACCCGCGGGTGCCAGTGCTGGGGTCGCCGGCTGCGGTGATACCAAGCCAGGCCCAGCGCCCCGAACAGCAGCGAAAAGACTGATACCCTGAGCAGGATACGGGGTGCGGGCCGGGCCGGAGCCCCGGCCGGCCGGGCAGCCAAGGTGGCGTAGTGGCCCTCAAAGGCCGCTAGCTTGGCGGGCTGGTTTACGGCCATGCCATTGGCCGAGTGGTGGCCGGTGATGAGTTGGCCCAGCCCCGATACCGTGGCCACGGCCAGCGCAATCTTAAACGCCGCCTTCGAGCTGACCACAAACCGACCTTTCAGCAGGTACCAGGCGCTCACGCTCAGCACCAGAAACGAGCCAGACAAAAACCCGCCGATAACGGCGTGCGAAAGCCGGTCCATACTGCTTGGGTTGAAGACCATCGCCCAGAAGTCGGTGACTTCGGCCCGCGCCGTGAGGCCCGAGCCCACGAGGTGAAAGCCGGCCGGGGTTTGCTGCCAGGAATTGGCCACCACAATCCAGACGGCCGAAAACATGGAGCCCAGCGCTACCATCACCGTGGCAAAGAAGTGCAACCGCGGCGATACCCGGTGCCAACCAAAGAGCAGAATGCCCAAAAAGCCCGACTCCAGGACAAAGGCAAAAATGCCCGCCGCCGCCAGCGCCGAGCCAAAAATGTCGCCCACGTAGCGCGCGTAGGTGGCCCAGTTGGTGCCAAACTCGAACTCCATTACGATACCCGTGGCTACCCCGATGCCGAAGATGAGGGCAGAAATGCGAATCCAGAACCGCGTGAGGCGCTCGTACATGGGGTTGCGCGTCTTCAGAAACATGCCCTCCATAATGACCAACACCACGCCCAGCCCGATGCTCAGCGGCGGGTAGATGTAGTAGAAAACAGTGGTGAAGGCAAACTGAATGCGGGCGAGAATTTCGACGGACATAGCAGTGGGATTAGCGAGGCAGACCGGCAAGCCTAGGTCTTACTAGCTGATAATCAAAAATCCTGTAATTAAACTTACTAGCTCAGGCACGGGTAGCGGCGGAGCTGGCGGTATTGCCGGAGCAGGGTAGGTAATTTTTTGCCTGATTTACTCCTAAGCACTCAATTCCTGCTAACTATCAGGCAATTATGCGCAGGTGGTTATTCACGTCCGTTGCCCCGCAGGCGTAGGCCTCACTCACGGCCTGCTGGCGGGCCAGCCACGAGCCGACAGTGCCGCTGAGCGTAACGCGGCCGGCCCGCACGCCCAGGTCAATCGGCTGGTTGTGAAGCAGGGCCGACCAGTGGTAGTGCTGGTGCAGGCGCTGGGCCAGTTGGGCATCCATAGCCTCGCGGCTGAGTAGGGCCAGGGTAGGGGGCACTGCCTCGCCGGTATCGGGGGCTACCTGGACGCCGGGGGCCGCCGCCAGCCGCACGTGGTTTAGCACCTCCACCACCCCATTGATACCAGCGGCCACGTCGGCTGCCCGCTCCCGGTCGAAGTGGTCGGGCACTACGCCCGCTAGCTGCACGCATCCATTGGTCACTTGCACCGCAAAGCAGCGGCGGCGCACGTAGGAGTCGTGCAGCAGGGCCGCCTGCACCTGCGCCTGAATGTGCGCGTCAGGTTCGGGCTGGGCGCTGCGCACCTTCAGCAAGTTGTGTACTTCCCAGGTTCCCAGCACATTGCGAGCGTCCTGCTCGGCGGCCTGCCGGGCCCGCAGGTTGCTGAGCGTGCCCAGCAGTGTAACCACCCCGGCGCGCACCTGCACCGTGGGTAGCAGCGGGTCGAGGCGCGGGTCGTAGCGAAGTGCATCGCGGATGGCCTGGGCCACGTCGGCATCGGCCTTGGGGGCAAATTTCTGGCGGCTCAGGGCCGGGTCCTGGGCCCAGTACGCCACGTGCAGCTCATCGGCTTTCACGCAGCGGGCACCGGCTACGTAGGCCGTGGTCACTACCTGGTCGTGCTCGGCAGCCGAGCCCACGGCCCCCGTGAGGTAGACCACGCCGTCGATGGTCAGCACGTCTATCCGCGTGCTTTGCACCCGGATATCCCAAGTCAGAAACGCTTGAATTTGCGTCGTAATTTCCGCATCGGAGTTGGTGAGTGGGCCACCGCGCACCACCAGGTGGTTGTGCAGCTGGCGCAGGCCGGGCACCCCAAACAGCACCTGAAGCACCAGCTGCGCTTCAGCCCACGACTGCACAGTGCCTTCCACCGTCACGGCCCCGGCGTAGGCCCGGCAGTCTAGCACATAGCCACTTACGGCCGGGTCCTGGGCCAGGGCCTGTTGCACGCGGCGGCGCAGTTCGCCGTCGGGTACATCGGGGGTGCGCACGCTCAGCTCATTTAGCACCCCGCGCACGCCGCGAATAGCCTTGACCAGCTCGGCGGCTCGCTGCCGTGCCAGCAGACTATCGGTGAAGCCCGTTAGCGCCACGATGCCCTCGCGGCAGGCCGTGGTAATGCGGGCCGCGCCTACCCCCTTCGGCTGGTCGAAGAGTCGCGCCACGGCGGTGAGGATATCGGCATCGGCCAGGCGGGTTTCGATGGTATGTATGTGAACGGGCATGTACATAGCAAGGGGTAGGAAGGGGGTGCTGGCGGCCCAGCCGCACAGGATGGAAATGGTAGCAAAGCTCCCCTCTGACCGGAGCCGGTGGGCTGACAACCATCAGGCGGGAACCTGATTTCCGTCATGCCCGCCGCTGTGCGAGCGCCCCACCTTTGCGTGATAAAATATTTGATACTTAACGGGTTATTGGCGTCGTCGGCGTTTGCCCCAGCGTAGCTGCCGCCGCCCGCTCACCAGCCCCGCCACCCCATGTTCAACGGTCCTCTTTTCACCGAACTTCGGGCCATGATGGGCTTTGCCGGCCGGTTCTTCCGCGAGGGGCTCCGGCCGCGCTACGAGTGGCTGGAATTGGTGAATCAGTGCTATGTTGTGGGGTATCAGTCGCTGCCACTGGTGGGCATCACCAGCTTCATCATGGGGCTGGTGCTCACGCTGCGGCTGCGGCCCACGATGGTGCAGTTTGGGGCCACGTCGTGGATTCCGGTTATGGTCGGGCTCACCATTATTCAGGAGCTGGGCCCCATCATCACGGGGCTGATGGTGGCCGGCAAGGTGGGCTCCAGCATTGGGGCCGAGCTGGGCTCGATGCGCGTGAGCGAGCAGATTGACGCGATGGAAGTCTCCGGCACTAATCCGTTTAAGTACCTGGTGGTCACGCGTATTCTGGCCGCCACGCTCATGGTGCCCATCCTCACGCTGCTGGCCGATGCCATTGGCCTGTTTGCCTGCTACTTGGGCATCAACATGCAGGGCGTGACCTCGGTGGCGCTGTTTACCAACAACATCCTGGGCCGCCTCACCTTCGGCGAGGTGCTGCCAGCGGTGGTCAAAACCTTCTTCTTCGGCTTCGCCATCGGCCTCATTGGCTGCTACAAAGGCTACAATGCCAACAAGGGCACCGAGGGCGTGGGCGTGGCCGCCAACTCGGCCGTGGTGCTGTCCTCGCTCCTGATTTTTTTGCTCGACCTGGTGGCGGTCGGCGTCAGCACCGCGCTCGGCCTTATTTAATTCTCATGTCGCCCGCTACTTCTCCCGCCCCGGCCGCCGCGCCCCCTACCCCCGCCCCGGCAGCTGAAGTGGTGCTGACGGTGGACAACATCAGCAAATCATTCGGTGATAACCACGTGCTGAAAGGCTTTTCACTGACGCTGCACCGGGGCGAAAACGTGGTGGTGCTGGGCAAATCCGGCTCGGGCAAGTCGGTGCTTATTAAGTGCATCATCGGCCTGCTTACGCCCGATGCGGGCACTATCACGGTACTGGGCCAGCACATCGCGACCCTCGACCACGCGGCCCTTGACCAGCTGCGGGCCAAGGTGGGCTTCCTCTTCCAAAGCAATGCCCTCTACGACTCGATGACGGTGCGCGAAAACCTGCTGTTTCCGCTGCGCCGACACTGGCTGGCCGGCCATCAGGGCCAGGAAGATAAACTGGTGCACCAAGCCCTCGACGACGTGGGCCTACCCCAAACCATCGACCAGCTGCCCGCCGAGCTGTCGGGCGGCCAGCGTAAGCGCATCGCGCTGGCCCGCACGCTCATCGTCCCCCCCGAAATCATTCTCTACGACGAACCCACCACCGGCCTCGACCCCGTAACGGCCCGCGAAATCGACCAGCTCATCCGCCACGTGCAGCAGAAATACCACGCCTCCTCCCTCATCATCTCGCACGACATGAACTGCGTGCGCCTCACCTCCGACCGCGTCATTTTGCTGGCCGAGGGCCGCAGCTACGTCGAAGGTACCTACGCCGAGCTGCTGGCCAGCACCGACCCCACCGTCCACGCTTTTTTCGAATGATTGAACCTGGTCGACCGTCATGCAGACCGCAGGGAAGCATGACGGTCGACCAGGTTCCCAATTCATAACTCAAAATTAAAAAGATGCCCACTGCCAGCCACCATATCCGTCTCGTCCTGTTTGTGCTGGCGGGCCTGGCTTGCCTGGCCGTCACGCTCGTGCTGCTTGGGCAACGGCAGAATCTGTTCGGCTCCTCGCTGACGGTGCGGGCCGATTTTCGCAATGTTTCGGGTCTGCTCACTGGCAATAATGTGCGCCTGGCCGGCATTACCGTGGGCACGGTGAAGGAGATTAACATTTTAAACGACAGCACGGTGCGCGTGGTGATGCATCTCAAGCGCGACGTGCAGCACTACCTGCACCAGAATGCCGTGGCCTCGGTGGGTACCGACGGCCTGGTGGGCAACACCATTGTGAACCTGACCGCCACGGCCGCGCCCGCGCCGCTCATTGCCGAAGGCGACGTGCTGCGTACGACTACCCCGCCGGCCATCGACGAGATGCTGAAAACGCTGAGTGTGTCGAACAAAAACCTGGTTGGCATCACCGAAGATTTGCACCAGATTACGGGCAAGCTCAACGGCAGCCGGGCGCTTTGGCAGCTGCTCGGCGACCAAAAGGTGGCCGCCAACGTGCGCCAGAGCCTGCGCCACGTGGCCGGTGCCACCGCCACGCTTCAGGCCTCGGCCAACGACATCAGCCACCTCACGCGCGGCATCCGCCAGGGCCGGGGCCCGGCCGGGTACTTATTGACCGACAAGGAGTTTGCGGGGCAAATGCGCCATGCCACCCACCAGCTAGCCCGCAGTTCCGATGCCTTGGCCGGCACTGTGGAAAGCCTGCAGCAGCAGGTGCAAACCGGCACCGGCCCGCTGCACACGCTGCTCACCGACACGGCCATGAGCGGGCAGCTGCGCCAAACTTTTGGCAACGTGGAGCAGGGCACGGCCGGCTTCAACCAGAATATGGAAGCCCTGAAGCATAACTTTCTGCTGCGCGGCTACTTCCGCAAGCAAGCCAAAAAGAAGGCCAAGGCCGCCGGGCTGTAAGTCCTACTACATAATAGACAGGCCCCGGTTGGCGTGGGTCATGGCTATTTTGGCCTGAAACAGCTCGCCCATTTTCCGGGTCCGCACCTTAATTTCAGCGGCATTGTCGCCAGCAAATAGGGCGTCTACCGTTTGCCCGAACAGCTTCGTAGGGTACGCTTACACGGTCAATTTGCGTGCTGTATTACCTGCTTACTCCTGCTGCTTCCATTGTGATGAGTTGAATAAGGACGCCAGCAGGTTGCAGGCACATGCGACAGATTCCCAATACCGCATCTGACAAGTCTATTGCTTCCCACGCTCTTAGACCTTCGGGCAAGCGGTAAGAATCGAAAAAGCCGACTTATACCCTATGCTGTGCCCCAAATAAACAAAAAGCCGCTTTACGTACTATAGGGCGGCTTTCTTGTAGTCCGTAGGAGATGAATCAACCGCTAGGCCAGGGTAGGGGAAGCGCTCGTAAGTGCCCAATTTCGGCGGGTTAACAGTTTTGTCGGCACCCGCTTACCTGCCGTTACCTAGCGCGGCGGGAAAACTGCCGCACAAAATGCCTCATCTCTCACCAGTTCTTGCCCTTGGCAGTCGTGCCTGTGGGGCTGGCCATAGCCGTGGCCAGGGAGCTGATATCGTGCTGCGCCTCCTTCTCTACTTCTAGCCCGAAGCGGCGGACGTTGTTCGGGTTCTTAGGATTAATGTTGTAGACCTGCCGGTCGTATTTAATGTCCCGCGCTCCAAAGTCAGTTAGCTCGTAGCGGTAACGCCCATCCTTGACGTAGACCTTTAGGGTGCGCCAGACTTCGTAGGTAGTGAGCACCTTGGTGAGCAGGGAGTGGTAAGTACCGGCAATCTCGCCCCCAACTGGGTCTTCTACGCCCACGACTTCCTTGTAAGCCTTGAAATTACTGACGAACCACTCGCGCGCGCGCCGGTAGAGTTCGGCTTGAGAAACCCCTGGGGCTTGGACCACCGCCTCGTAGAGAATTTTGCCGCTCGCGCTATCGGTAGGTAGCGTTAAGGTGGGGGCCGTAGCTGCCGGGGTAGCTTGTCCATAGCTGGCGAAGCTGCCGCCCAGCAGTGCCAGCAGCAAAAGCAGTACTTGTTTCATAGAAGAAGAAAATAGTGCGGTAAAAGTAAGGAGGCCGCAGTAATGGCGCAGTGATTACGCGGCCCGCCGGTGGGCCGACTTGCGCATGAATTCTTCCAATAGCCGCAGCTGGTCGATGCCCACGTAGTGGGTGAAAGCTTCCGCGGTCTGGTGGCCGGTGGCCTGCACGATGAGCCGGGCCGGCACGCTCTGGTAGAGCTTGAGCGTGGCGAAGGTCTTGCGCCCAATCTTAGTGGTAAGCTTGAGGCAGCTGAGGCCGGCGAGCTGCTGCACGATGGCCAGAAACTCATTGGCCCGGTAGCACTCGGGCACCAGCAAGTCCAGGGGCGAGCGGTACTCGTAGCGCCCGGCCAGGGCCACCGGCCAGAAGAACTCATCGTCGTAGAAGGGGATGTAGACCGTGACGCCGTTCTTGGCCGAGTCGTCGAGCACCAGCATCTGGCCGTGCACGTGCTTCCAGGCGGCGCGGTTGGCATCCGAGATGCGCAGGCCGGTGTAGCAACACTCCAAGAACTTGTCGCGGGCCAGTTTCACGTGCGCTACCCAGCGCTCGGCGCTCGAGCCCTCGTGGCGGTTGGTTTACTCGCGCACGCCGGCGCGCAGCTCCAGCAGGCGGGCGCGGGTGTCGGCGTCCTAGAAGTCGAGGCTGGCCACGCGCAGCAGTTCGGCCTTGGTGAGAGCCTCGACCTAGCTGCGCTTGCGCGGGGCCACGAAGCGCCGGTAATGGCGGTGCACGGGTAGGTCCAACTCGTCCTCGCGCCAGGTTAGAAAGGTCTTGAGCCGGTCCACGTGCTTGCCGAAGGTGTTCACGCTCTGGCCCAGCTCATCGATGACGTAGGTGCGAAAGTCTTGGTAAAACGTCAGGGCCAGTTACTTGGGCAGCAGCTCCGCGCCCCGCGCCGTGGCGTCCTAGGTAGGGCGAGCCTAGGTGGCCACGAGGCCCGCCACGGCCAGTTTAGAGAGCGGCTGGCTCGAGTTGGTGCGCGGGCGGCGGCTGTGCTCGCTTATCCAGCGCGTAAACAGGCGGGCAAAGCCGGTGGTGGGGGTAGGGGCGGGAGCGGCCTCCGCCACGGGGGCTAGGTGCGGGGCGGCCTCCACGGCGGCCTTGAGTTCTTCTTTGGGTAAGCGGCGGCCCTGCTTGGTGGCCAGCTGCTAGGCTTCGGCGGCGGCTTCGCTGGCGCGGTTCAGGCGGGGGTTGATGGGGAGCGTGTGGGGTATCCTTCTGCACCTTCACCTGCTGGCCGTCCCAGCGGTCGGGGCGCACCACAGCCCCGGTACCCAGGCGCAGGCGGTTGCCCTCCCAGCTGATAGTGAGCTAGATGGAGGCAGTGCCGTCAGGGGTAGGGTTATCGTGGGGCGTGGCCGGCGTTTGGGCCTGGGCGATGAGCAGGAGCGCTGACAGTGCGAGGCTGCTGGTAAGGGTTGGGAGCGTTTTCATTAGTGAGGGCGGTTGTAGCTGCCGAGCAGCTGGGTACTGGGCTACTGACTAAACACGTTGGTGAAGTCGCCTTGCACAGGGTATTCTTCGCCTTCCTTCGCTTGGCTAGTCCCCGCGAAGGTGCCTGAGTAGCCCCCGTTTCGCAGTTTGTGGAGCGTGCCAGTTAGGTGGTGGGCGCAATTGATGTTGTACGAAACGGAGTCGTTCAGCCGGTAGGTGTAGGTGAGCAGCTGGAGCTGGTAAGCCGACTCGGGGGCCCTGGATGGCTTGACGTAATCTAGTGTAAATGTTCCCTCCCCAACGGCGAGATGCCGCTCCCCCACGCGCACGGTTAGCCAGTCGCGGCCGTTGCCATACCTGTTTGGCTTCAGGTTGGCCTCGGCTGAGACGAGCCTAGTACGACCGGCCATGACGTAGCGCCCAGTATCGCGTACTGGGGGGCGCTGTGCTCCTGCAAATAAGCAGAAACCCAAGCAGGCAGATAGGAAAGCTGTTTGCATTTAGTTTGGGCGGTTACCGCCGGTGCACAGCAGCTCAGAATTACTTCTTTACTGGTCGCGCTTGAGGCGGGAGCATCATATCAGTAGGCTTGCTTTTTTGCACCATTTCCTTACCTAGGGCTTTGCTGTCCCTGACCACTTTGGGGCCTTGGTAGGTAGCGGCGCGGTGGTCGGCCATTTTGGTCGCCTTGGCGGGGGTAGGGTTATCGTGGGGCGTGGCCGGCGTTTGGGCCTGGGCCGTGAGTAGGAGCGCTGACAGTGCGAGGCTGCTGGTAAGGGTTGGAAGCGTTTTCATTAGGTGGCTAGGTTAAAGTTGAATAACAACCTGCGGCTTAGTAGCTCTTGAGAGGTAAAAAACTGCTGTATCACCAGCCGAAAATTGAGTAGATTTTGGCTTCCAACGGACAGCTACCCAATGTGCATTGATAAACCTGACCAGAGTGAGTTCCCAGTTACCCGGCGCAAGTGAGGTAGCATAGTGATTACCAAGTGTATCACTCAAATGTCTATACTGAAAAGCACCAAGTCCCACAGTCAAGTAGTGCGGATTTATACTCTCTACTAGTAGTGGTCCTGTACTCGGTGGTTGATGTGATTTGGGTATACGAGTCTGTGGCTGACCTTGCGCCCAGCCAGTAGCGGGTGCCAAGAGAGAGGCAAGGACTAGCAGACATTTCATTAATTTGGGCGGTTACCGCTGGCGCGCAGCAGCTTTACTAGGTAGGGAGTGGCGAAGCTTTTCCCATAGAGAAGGGGGTGAGCATTGCTACCCACTAGCAAGGTAACGCAGCTATCCTATCTTTTGCCGCGCATACGTCCGGTACCCTTGCGTGGCACTGAGTAGCAATGCCGAGGTGGGCACCGTGGCCTGAAGCTGAGCGGCCAGCTCGTGCAGCGTTGGGTCTTCGAGGTGGAGAAGGTATTGGCTGAGGAGGCAGAGCACATTGCCGGCCGCGAGCAGCAGGCTGGTAAGCGCTGGCCCGCCCGCTGGAGGCGTTGCCGCCACTGGGGGTGGCCTGCATCACGGTGCAGTTGATGGTAACTTCTTGGCAATTGCCGGTGCTGGCCTGGTTGAAAGACCCTATTTGAACGGTAGGGCCTGGGCCGGGTAGCAGGGCGGCTAGCGCTACGCCCAAGGCGTGGGCCAGGCATTGCAGCAGTTCGGCCAGGGTAAAGTTGCCGTAGTGGCGGATGGCGCGCAGGCAGGGTAGACAGATGCGGGCCTGCTCGCTGAGTGTGCATAGGGAAACGTCGCGCTCGACCAGCAGCTGCAGAACGACTACGATAACAAACTGGCGGATGCCGCCGCCAAGCGGGCCAAGGAGCAGGCGGAGGTCGAGAAGAAAATCGGCGAGCTAAAGGCTAGCCTGTTCGATGACGAGTCGGAGCGCCGCATTCAGCAACTTATTACGGCCGCCGAAAACGAGAAAGCCACTGAGCTCACTAACCTGGCCGACGACCGTAGCCGAGGAGCCGTTCAGTAGAAACTACCACACAAACTGCTACGATAGGAAATAAAAAAGGTCTTCTCGATACTGAGAAGACCTTTTTTGTAGTCCGTAGGGGAATCGAACCCCTGTTGGTAGAATGAAAATCTACTGTCCTAACCCCTAGACGAACGGACCATTTTCCGTTTTGGTGGTGCAAAGATAAGGCGATGAACTTTTAATCCAAACGCGCGGCCGAAAAAAATGGCCTGGGGGTGAAATAGGCGCTGATTTTCAGGTGAAAAAAGATGAACTCAGCCATCCGCAGCCTGAGAAAACCGTATGCCCGGCCCTCGGCGGGGGTAGGCATGGTGCGAAGCCGCCGTGGCCCGTACCTTCGCGGGGCGTTATCACCTGGGCTGCGGCAGTAGCCCGCTACCCTTCTTATTTTTTCCAACATCATGGCAAAAATTAAAGTCGCCATTAATGGCTTCGGTCGTATCGGCCGCCTCACGTTTAAGTCGCTGCTCGAGCGCGAGAATGTGGAGATTGTGGCCATCAATGACCTAACTGACAACAAGACGCTGGCTCACCTGCTCAAGTATGACTCGGTGCACGGCCGTTTCAACGGCACGGTCAGCTACGACGACAATAGCCTGACCGTGAACGGCCAGCGCATTGTCGCCCTGGCTGAGCGCGACCCCAAGCTGCTGCCCTGGAAAGACATGGGCGTGGATATCGTGCTCGAAAGCACGGGCCGCTTCGTGGACGAGGCCGGTGCGGGCCAGCACATTACGGCGGGCGCTAAGAAAGTCGTGATTTCGGCTCCGGCTACCGGTAACATCCCGACCGTGGTGCTGGGCGTGAACGACGACACGCTGACCGGCGACGAGACCATCATCTCGAACGCCAGTTGCACCACCAACTGCCTGGCCCCGATGGCCAAGGTGCTCGACGATGCCTTCGGCATTGAGAAGGGCTACATCACCACGGTGCACGCCTACACCTCGGACCAGAACCTGCAAGACGCGCCCCATAAGGACCTGCGCCGCGCCCGCGCTGCGGCCCTCAACATCATTCCGACCAGCACTGGTGCAGCCAAGGCCGTGGGTCTGGTACTACCCCAACTCAAGGGTAAGCTCGATGGCATCGCCATGCGCGTGCCCGTGCCGGATGGCTCGACGACCGACCTGACGGTGATTCTGAAGAAAGAAGCCTCGAAGGAGGAAATCAACGCCGCCATGAAGAAGGCCGCCGAGGAAGGCGCGCTCAAGGGTATTCTGGAATACAGCACTGACCCGCTCGTGAGCACCGACATTGTGGGTAACCCGCACTCGTGCATCTTCGATTCGCAGCTGACTTCCAACAATGGCACGATGGCCAAAGTAGTAGGCTGGTACGACAACGAATTTGGTTACTCGACCCGCACCGCCGACCTCATCCAGAAGCTGGGTGAGAAAATGGTGGGGTAGAAAATAGTGTTTAGTGGTCAGTGGTCAGTGATTAGGGATTAGGGTCGTTCTGCTTGCGCCTGCTTGTCGAACGGCATTAATCCCTAATTACTGACCACTACTCATTAAAAGAGACATGTTGCCTACCTGCTTTATTTTCAATCCTACCGCGGGCACTGGTCGCCGGGATGGTTTTCCGGCGTTGCTGCGGCAGCACTTCGGCGGCGTGGAGGGGAGCGACTACCTGCTGCGGCCCACCGAGGGGCCGGGCCACGCCACCGAGCTGGCCCGCGCCGCCGCGCAAGCGGGCTGCCGGGTGGTAGTGGCGGTGGGCGGCGACGGCACCGTGAATGAGGTGGGTAGGGGCCTGCTCGACCAAACCGGCACAGCCCTGGGCATTGTGCCGCGCGGCTCGGGCAATGGCCTGGCCCGGCACCTGCGAGTGCCACTGGGCCTGCCCGCCGCGCTGCGCCGGCTGCGCCAGCCCACCTTCAGCCGCATGGATGTGGGCTTTATTAATGACCAGCCGTTTTTTTGCACGGCTGGTCTGGGGTTCGACGCACACGTGAGCCAGCACTTTGCGCAGGCGGGCTCGCGGGGGCTGAGCACGTACTTGCGCGTAACCCTGCGCGAGTACGGCCACTTTCGGCCGGTGCCGGTGGAAGTTGAGACGCAGGGCCAGACCCTGCGCACCAGCTGCTACGTGTTGGCGTTTGCCAATGCCTCGCAGTACGGCAATAATGTCTATATCGCCCCGCAGGCCAACCTGCGCGATGGCCTGCTCGATATGTGCCTCCTGGATGCCCTACCCCCCTGGCGCGCCGCACGCGTGATGCTGGGCCTGGCCCTGGGCACCCTGCCGCGCACCGGCGGCGCGGCTTACCGCCAGGTGCGGCAGGCCACCGTGCGGGCCGCCACGCCCCTGGCTTACCACGCCGATGGCGACTACCTGGGCCACGCCACCGAGTTCGAGCTGGCCATCCGGCCACTGGCGCTGGAAGTGGCGGTATAGCCTGCGTTTGCACTGCCTGTTCCGCTCGATTAATTGAGCAAAACAGGCAGCATAAATGCAGCTAAATAGTGGGCTGGTTTGTTGCACAGATACCTCGCCCATTTCTAATAAAAGAAATATGACCCAGAATTTTGTGCAAGACTTGCAAGCGCAGCTCCAGCCCTACCGGCAGCGTATGGTGGACCACGCAGTGTACCGCCGCCTCGATACGCTGGCCGACCTGCGGGTATTTATGCAGCACCACGTGTTCGCAGTCTGGGATTTTATGTCGCTGCTCAAGGCGTTGCAGCGCGAGCTGACGTGCGTGGAGCTGCCGTGGGTCCCCAAGGGCAACCCCACTACCCGCCGCCTCATTAACGACATTGTGCTGGAAGAGGAAACCGACCTCGACCCCGAGGGCCGGCCCACCAGTCACTTTGAGCTGTACCTGCGCGCCATGCGCGAGGCCGGGGCCGACACCGCCCCCGCCGAGCGCCTGCTGGCCGCTTTAGCCGCGGGGGCGAGCGTGCCCGCGGCCCTGGCCGCCGCTGACGCGCCGGCCAGCGTGCGGGAGTTCGTAGCGCATACGTTCAGCGTCGTGGCCAGCGGGCAGCCGCACGCCGTGGCGGCGGCCTTCACCTTTGGCCGCGAAGATGTGATTCCCGATATGTTTCGCAACCTGGTGGATGACCTGGCGGCGCGCTTTCCGGGTCAGCTCGATACGTTTATCTACTACCTCAACCGCCATATTGAGCTGGATGAGGACCACCACGCCCCGCTGGCCCACCAGATGGTGCGCGACCTCTGCGGCCAGGACCCCGCCCGCTGGGCCGAGGCCACCGAGGTTGCCCGCCAGGGCATGGCCGCCCGCGTGGCCTTCTGGGATGGCATCGCCGCCGCGCTGCCGCAGCCGCAGCCAGTAGCCTAGCTTTATAGCGAAGATGAAAAACGATCAGCCGCGCCGCCAGGGGGTAGTGTATTCTACGAATCCTGACTTCTCTTTTCAGTCCGATACGCCGGCTGAAACCGAAACCCTACCCCCCCGCCAGCAGCAGCTGCGCGTGCAGCTCGACAAAAAGCAGCGCGGCGGCAAGCAGGTCACGCTCGTAACGGGCTTCGTGGGCCGCGAGGAGGACCTGCAAACTTTGGGTAAGCTATTGAAAGCCAAGTGCGGGGTAGGGGGTAGCGCCAAGGATGGCGAGATAGTGGTGCAGGGCGACCTGCGGGCGAAGGTGCTGGAAATCTTGCTCAAAGAAGGCTACAAGGCCAAGCAGATTGGCAGTTAATTAAGTAGGGTGCGGGGCTTGCCCCCGCCCGTCGTTGAACAATTCGCGTGAATTTTGTTCAACGACGGGCGGGAGCAAGCCCCGCACCCTACGGCAAATTACTCCTTTACTGCCTCCAACGAGCTGCCGCCACTGAGGTCTTTTTCGATGCGGGCGGGGTGGCCGGCATAGCGCACCTGGCTGCCGCCGCCGAGGTCTACTTTTAGCTCCTCGCTGGCCCGTACGTTGGCTTGCGACGCACCCGAGAGGTCGATATTAGCGCGCTTGGCCTGGAGACCGAGGGCTTTTACCTCGCAGGCCCCGCTGGCATCGATGGCCAGCTCATTGGCGGTGCCGCGCAGCTCGGCTTGGCAGGCCCCGGCAAGGTCGAGGCTGAGGCTGGGCACCCGCACGTCGAGGCGGGCCACGGAGGCCCCGGTGGCCTCGAGGCGCAGCGCCTCGTCGTGGAAGCCGCTGACGTCGGCCTGGCAGGCCCCGCTGAGCTTGAGATACTGGAGGCGGGGTAGGGTCACGGTGACCAGGATGGGGTGGCCGCTGAAGTTGAAGCCCGAGAAGAGCGAGCCCCTACCCCCCTGGCGCGCCACCAGGCGGTCGCCGCTGGTAGTCAGGCGCAGGTCGTCGAGGTCCTGCTGGCGGCCGGCGGCTTCTACTTTATAGGTGTCGCCCTGGCGCAGCACCAGGCGCAGCGCCCCGCGGGTTTCGACTTCGCTAAAGGTGCCGGGGTCGTTCAGGGTTTTGCGGCCGGTGCCGTAGGTGGCCGGGTTGGTGCCGAAGGGCTTCGTGGTGAAGCGCACGGTAGGCTCGTCGCCGTCGGTGTTCACGCGCACCTGCATCTTGTTGCCGTTCAGGTCCAGATTCACTACCCCATCATTGTCGCTGTCTTCCTTATTGTTATCAGCATTGTCCTCCTCATCGTCCGTGGTCGGCGGGCAGTCGAGGCAGGTGAACTTGCCGGCGCGGGTAAAGCGGGCGCGGTGAGGCTGGTTGTCGTGGGGCCGCCGGCCGTTGGTAAAGTCTTCGTCATCGAGCTTTTCGAGGAAAAGCGGCATCAGGCGGTAAGTTTTGTCCAGGGGCAAGTGCAGCGTTAGGGTCAGCTTCTGGCCGCGATAGGGCGCATTTTCACGCAGTGTCAGGCCCTGGTCGAAGGTGATGGTCGAGTCCTGCTGCGTGATAGTATAGAGAATGGATTGTTGTGCCGTGAGGCGGGCCGAGCTTTGGGTGCGGCCCCGCGCCTGGTAGTCCTCCTCCACGTAAGGGGCCGCGCCGCTGTCGGCCAGAGCCAGGCGCAGGCGCGCCTGCTCCATAAAGTCGTCCATGTTGCGCGAGTCGAGCACGATGCCGGGGCCCGGCATGGCGGCCAGCCGCCGCACGGTGGTGTAGCTGGCGCGGGTGCGGGTATCGCGGAAAATCTGCCCGCCGGCCGCCGCCGTGCCTACTATCCCCAGCAGCCACAGCGCCAGCAGCACCAGCCCGCCGCTGCGGCCAAGCACCGAGCGGCGCAGCAGCAGCCGCACCCCCAGCAGCATCAGCGCTAGTGCCGGCACGCCCACAGCCAGCGTGGCGGCCACTACCCCCCAGGGCTGAGCGTTATGCATCACCGAGTTAAAGCTCTCATCGCCAAAGCGAAAATTATTATCCGTATGAATAACCGAATCGGCGGAGATGATGCCCAGCGCCGCGCCGGCAAAGCCCAGTACCGTCAGCAGCCACGAGCCGCCCGTGAAAATCAGCACCACTCCCGCCGCCCAGCGAATGAGTGTACCCAGGAAGCCCACGGCCGGCCGTGCCTGCCGGGCCGCGCCCTCCAGAAACGTTCCCACCGGGCGGTTGGGCGCGGGCGGCACGTCGCCATCCAACGCACTGCCGCGCAGGCTGTTGTCAATGCCCGAGAGCGTTACGGCATCGCCGCGCATCTGCATCCGTTCCGATACCGTACGGGCCTCCGGCACCACTACCCACAGGATGAGGTACACGATAAGGCCCGAGCCGCCCAGAAACAAGCTGATGAGAAACAGCACCCGAATGAGCACCACGTCGGTGCGGAAGTAGGCCGCCAGGCCCGCCGCCACGCCGCCCACCTTGCCACCGTCGGTGTCGCGGAAGAGCTTGCGCCCGGTGAGCGAGCCGCCAAAGTCCAGCGTGTCGATGGGAGCGGGGGCATCGGCGCGCTTGGGTAGGGCTACCCACAGAATAATGTAGAGGAGTACCACCAGGCCGGGCAGGTCGAAGTCGCGGTCAAAAATCCCTACCCCCGGAAATGGAAAGCGGTGGCGAAATAGGTTTGGCAGCAGCACCAGCGCCAGAAAAGCCAGCCGGATTACCAGCGGGTTAATCATGAAGTACTGCGCCAGGCCGGCGCACACGCCCGCCACCTTGCGGTGGGCCAAGTCGCGGTACAGGCGGCGGGGCTGGCCGTCGGCGGCCTGGCCGAAGGGGGGGGTAGGGCCGGCGGCGCGGCCGGTGCTGCCCACAGCTGGCTCGTCTTCGTCCTCTTCCTCCGCCGACTGGAAGTCGCGGACGCGGCCCATTTTAGCCGTCATCTCCTCTACGTCGGCCAGGGTAATAACTTGCTTGCTGACGGAGAGGCGCGCCGAAAACAGCTCGGCAATGCGGCCCTCAATGTCAGCCACGATTTCTTCGTGGCCCTGGTAGCTGGCGAAGTGCGCCTTTACCTCCTGGAGGTAGCGGCTGAGCACGTCGTAGCCATCATCTTCGATGTGAAAGATGATACCCTGCAAGTTGATGCTGATATTCTTTTTCATGGCGGGGGCCGCAGGCGCGAAGCGCGGCAGGTTAAGTTTTTAAGGTTCCTGGTTTTGGGGTTCCTGGTTGCTAGTTGTGAGTTCCTGGTTTGAAAAGGTTATCAATTGAAAACCAATAACTAGGAATCAGAAACTAGGAACTCAAAGTGAAGTGCGGGGCGGCTGGCGGATGATGCCCACCGAGACGGCCATTTCCTCCCAGGTCTGGCGCAGCTCTTCCAGAAACTGGCGGCCGGCCTCGGTGAGGGTGTAGTATTTGCGGGGCGGCCCCGAGGTCGATTCCTTCCAGACGTAATCCAGCAGGGCGGCATTCTTGAGGCGCGTGAGCAGGGGGTAGAGGGTGCCCTCCACCACTATCATGCGGGCGGCAGTCAGCTCCTCCAGCATGTCGGAGGCGTAGGCCTCGCCCCGGCCAATAATTTCCAGGATGCAGAATTCGAGGATGCCTTTGCGCATCTGCACCTGGGTGTTCTCGAGTTTCATGGGCGGTATGGGCTAGTAGTAGGTGAGAAACGGTACAAATGTACAACGGGTACTTTGTATTGCATAATACTTGGTGTAAAATATTTTCTTGCCCGTTACAAAATTATTTTTTGCCCGCTGACCCGTTGCCTACCCCTTTCGTCCAATGCTACCCGCCGCCAATCCAACAACTGCCCGCTAACTGCCCGCTGGTCAACTGGCTGCACGTTTTGGGGTCGCGCCGTGCGGTGGGTTATACACTATCGGGCAGTAACTTGCGTTGCTGCTTCATTCAGTTTTTGGCTTATTATCCCGCTATGCTACAACTTTTTACTACGCGCCGCTGGTGGCTGTTGGGGCTAAGCGCCGGGCTGGGGCTGGCTGCCGCGCCCGCCGCCCGCGCCCAAACCAACACGCCCAAATACAGCAACGAATTCCTGAACCTGGGCGCGGGCGCGCGCTCGCTGGGCATGGGCAAGGTGCAGGTGAGCCTCGCCGACGATGCCACCGCCGGCTACTGGAACCCCGCCGCCCTCACCAACATCAAGGCCAAATACGACGGCGTGCTGATGCACTCCGAGCTGTTTTCGGGGGTAGTAAAAAACGACTACGCTGCCTTCGCCATGCCCTTGGATGAGAAAAGCGCTATCGGCGTGACGCTGCTGCGCTCGGGTGTAGACAATATTGCCGATACCCGCTCGCTCATCAACGAGTACGGCTACATTCAGTACGATAAGATTACCTACTTCTCAGTGGCCGATTACGCGCTGCTGCTCAGCTACGCCCGCAAGCTGGGTCCCGAGGGCCTGAGCATCGGCGGTAGCGCCAAGGTTATTTACCGCAACGTGGGCAGCTACGCCAACGCTTACGGCTTCGGTATCGATGCGGGCGTGCAGTACAATCACAAAGGCTGGCGGCTGGGCCTGATGGCCCGCGACATCACCACCACCTTCAACGCCTGGAGTATCGACGCCGATAAATTCAGGGCCACTACCATTCCCGGCGAGGCCATCCCCACCAACTCAACCGAGCTGACGCTGCCGCGCCTGGTACTGGGCGCGGGCTACCAGTTCAAGCTGCCTTCCCAATTCACGGCCCTGGTGGCCGCCGACCTGGAGGCCACCACCGACGGGCAGCGCAACACGCTCCTCTCGGCCAAGCCCGTGAGCGTGGACCCGCGCCTGGGCGTGGAGTTTGGCTACCGGGCCTTGGCGTTTCTGCGCGGGGGGGTAGGCAACTACCAGCAAATCACGAATTTCGATATGCAAAAGCAGTGGAAGGGTCAGTACAGCCTGGGCGCGGGCGTGGCCATTAGCGGCCTGCGCGTAGACCTGGCCCTCTCGCGCCTCGACGTGGGCGTGCAGGGTGGTGCCTCGTCTCAGACCAACTCGCTCATCGTGAGCTTGGGCTACGGCCTGGGCAGCCGGGCGGGGGTAGGGCAGCCGATTATTAAATAAGTTAAAAATGCTTATAGGTTTAATATATGGATAATAAATACCTTACTACCTGGTATTGGTGGAGTATTATAGGCAAAAGATGGGGTAGCCTGGGCCTGTTGGTCCTGGCTGGCCTGCTGCTGAGCCCAGCAGCACGGGCGCAGTCGGGCCCCTACGGCAACGAGTGGATAGTGCCGGGCCAGACGTATTACAAGCTAAAAGTGACCCGCGACGGCCTTTACCGCCTCGACTACGCCTACCTGAGCCGGCTCAGCGGCAGCGCGGGCGTGGCCCCCACGCAGCTGCAACTGTGGCGGCGGGGTAGGGAAGTGGCTATTTACCAGGGCGGCAACGCCGCCGCGCTTGACAATACGACCTACCTCGAATTCTACGGCCAGCGCAACGACGGGCAGCTCGACCGCGACCTGTATAAAGTACCCAGCGACCAAGGCAACCCCTTTTACAGCTTCTACACCGACACGGCTACCTACTTCGTGACCTGGAGTGCCGGCCGGCCCGGCAAGCGCATGGCCCAGCCCGCGGCGGCCGGCGGCGCGCCCCACGCCTGGCGGATGCAGTCGGTACTGACGACGTACCATGACTTTTACTTCGACTCCCCCAATACTGATTATTATAACTGCCTGCCCTGGCTGGAGCGGGGCGAGGGGTTTTCCACCCCGCGGGTTATTGATATAACCGTGACCAACGACAGCCTGCTGCGCGCCATCGTGACCCTGCCTGCCGCCCCGCTACCCCGCGCCGAAGTGCTGGTGATAGGCGGCACCATTCCCGCCGCGTCGCCCACGCGCCCGGTTACGCAGCACCTCACTAGCATCGGTATTACGCCGCCGGGGGGCGCTTACCGCCAGGATACCATATTGGCCTATCGCAGTTATGACTTCGTGCGCCGCCGCATCGTGTTGCAGCGCAGCGATATCAGCAGCGCGGGAACCGTGCAGCTCACGGGCAGCACCGTGCGGCCGATTACCGGCCCGCCCTACGATTTTTTCCGTTTTGGATACCTGCGCGTCACGGCCCCGCAGGAAAACCGCTGGTTTAGTGACCGCGCCAGTCTGGCTTTTCAAAATGACTCATTGCTCAGTGGGCCCGCCACGTATGAGCTGGATAATATACCGGCCACGGTAACTGGCTACGACGTGCAGGACCCGTGGAACGTGCAGCGCATCGCGCCCGCGGCTGCCCAAACGCTGGGTAGCACGGGCCGGCGCTTCGTCTTTCCCGCCGCTACCAGCGCCCAGACGCGCCAGCTGCTGCTGGCCGATGCGGCCCGGCCGTTGGTGCCGCCCGCCCCCATCGCCGTGCATTTTAGGGCCATTAATCCGGCTAAAGCTAACTTTCTCATTATCACGCATCCCCAGCTGATGAAGGCGGCCGGTGCGGAGCCCAATGCGGCGCGCGCCTACGCCAACTACCGCGCTTCCGGCGCGGGCGGGGGCTACGATACGCTGATGGTGACGGCCCCGCAGCTCTACGACCAGTTTCACTACGGCGAGCGCTCGCTGCTGGCGCTCCGGCACTTTGCCCTGTGGGCCAACGCCGCCGCTCCTACCCAGACCAAGTATCTGCTGCTGCTGGGGAAGGGCTTGTCACCGAACTCCTACTACCGGGCTCCGCCTAATAGCGTATATACCTATCCTTTTGTGGAGAACGGCTTGCCCTTCACGGCGACCACCCGCGCGCTGGGCGAATTGGGGATGGACCTGGTGCCTACTTCCAGCCGCGCGCCCTCGGATAATTTGCTCACCAGCGACTGGCAGCACGACAACTACGCGGCCAAGCTGCCTACTGGCCGCGTGCCCGCCACTACCCCTGCCGATGTACTAGCTTACCTCAATAAGCTGAAAGAACACGAGGCGCTGGGGCCGGAAAGCTGGCGTAAAAGCGTGCTGCACCTGGTAGGCGGCCACAGTACGGACGACTACCGGGAGTTTGCTGGCTACCTCGACAAGTATAAGCGCATCATTGAGCGCCCATTATTTGGGGGGCAGGTAAAGACCTATGCCAAGAGTGGAGACGGCCTGCCGACCAGCATAAATATTGCACCGGAACTGAACAGCGGGCTCTCGCTGATTTCCTACTTTGGGCACGGCTCTACCACGGTCGCAGACCTGGATATTGGCGATATTAATGACCCGGTGAATAATTATCATAACGCGGGCCGCTACCCGGTGATGATGTATGATGGCTGCGATTTCGGCGCTTGCTTCGTCAGTGCCCCGGTTTTTAGTACCAACTGGCTACTAGCGCCTAATAAAGGAGCTATTGGGGTATTCTCGCAGTCAGATTTTTCCTATGCCTACCTGCTCGACCCGGTGGAGACGCAGTTGCATACGCTGCTTTTTAATAACCCGGCCTGGTTTGGCCGGCCCGTGGCGGAGGTGTATAACGAGGTGGTGCGCCGCCTGCAAAACACCGCGCCCTTCGTTAATAACCCTTCCGGCGCGATTGACTTGCTGGCCACCGTGTGGCAGGGCGACCCCGCCCTGCGCCTCTACGCCCCGGCCCGCCCCGACTTTGTGGCCAATGGCGTGTCGCTGACCCCGGCCAACCCGGTGGCGACGGCCAGCAGCCTCCAGCTGACCATCTCGGTCAGCAATCCGGCGCGCATCACCTTCGACTCCGTGGAGGTGCGCCTGACGCGCAGCTACTCGCCCCAGAACGGCGCGGCGGCCCGCAAGCCGGAGGTGTTTCTGCGCACCTTCCGCCAAGCCTGGCAGACGGATACGACCTATACTATCACTATTCCGAATACGGGTAATGTGTTCGGCACCAATAAGTTTGTGGTGGAGCTGGACTACCGTAACAAGGTGGCCGAGCTGAGCGAAACCAATAATACGGCCGAGTTGTCGTACACCTTCTTCCAGGGGGGCGTCATGCCGCTTACGCCCACCGAGTTTGCCATCGTGCCCGGCCCTACCCCCCGGCTCGTGGCCCAAAGCAACGACCTGACCGGCCCCGTGCGCGGCTACGATTTTCAGGTAGACTCGGTGGCCAGCTTCGATAGTAAAGCGCTGCAAACCAGGAATAACCTGCAAGCCGCCGCCGTGGCCAGCTGGACGCCCGCCGCCCTGCTACCCGCCGCTGGCCGCGACTCGGTGGTGTGGTACTGGCGGGTGCGCTTCACCATCCCCACCGCACAGGAAGACCCCGCCTGGAAGGTCAGCTCATTTCGCATTTTGCCCAAAAACCTCACGGGCGGCTGGTCGCAGAGCCACAACGGGCAGTTTAATCGCGACCAGCTGCTGGGCGTTACCGTCTCGACTCCTGGTAACCGCTGGGCGTTTGCGGGCCAGCAGCAGGGGTTGCAGCTGCGCACTGTGGGCGGGGGCGCGCCGGGTGCTACCCCCACCTTCAGCCCGAGCAGCGGCTACGGCATCTTTAGCTCCACCACGAGCCCGCCGGCGCTAAACGACTGCGGCATCAACGCGCCCAACCTGCTGGTGGTAGCGTTTGATGAGCATACGTTGCAGCGGCTGACCATCACGCAGGGTGGTCCCTACCTCCTCTGCGGGCAAGGCGACCAGTTTTTCTATCACTTCGCGGGCCAGGGCGATACGCTGGATAACCTCAACAACAGCGCCGCCCGGCAGGCGCAGCTCCAGGCCTTCCTCAGCAACGTGCCCGACGGGGCCTACGTGGCCCTTATCAGCGTCAACCGGTTGCGCTACGCCAGCCTGCTGCCCGCGCTGGGTAGCTCGTTTTCGACGGCCCTGGGCAGCAGGCTCATCACGCAGCTTAAAAACGGCTCGCCGTGGGCGCTGGTGGCGCAGAAACGCGCCAGCGGCGGGCACCTAATTCAGGAGGTCGGCCCCGACCAAGGCTTATCGCAGGCAGCTTTCAGCCAGGCTGTTAGCTTGAATACTGCGCTCACGGCCCCCGGCCAGGCGGGTAGCGTCACGAGCACGCTCATCGGCCCGGCCCGGCAGTGGCAGACGCTTTACAATACCATCCGGCGCGAAACCCCATCGTCGAGCTACACGCTCACGCTCTCGGGCGTTGATGCCACGGGCAAGGCCACCGTGCTAAACGGCAACGTGGGCAGCCAGCCCGTTGACCTGAGCGCCTATTCTACCGCCACCTACCCTTATATGCAGCTCCAGCTGGCCCTGCGCGACTCGGTGAGCCGCACGCCGCCGCAGCTCAAACAGTGGCTCATCACCTACAAAGGCTTGCCGGAGGGCGTGGTGCGCCGCGACCTGGTAGCCGCGGCCGTGTATGATACTACGCGCCTTAAAAATCAGGCGCTTAACACGGGCATTATCAGCTTCCCGGTAAAGTTCGATAACGTATCGCAGGAGGCGTTTGCCAGCCGCTTGCAGGTGCAGGTGCAGCTTATCAGCGTGGCTACCGGCCTGCCGATAGCCAGCACCACCAAGCTGCTACCTGCCCCGCGCGACCTGGGGGCCAATGACAGCGTGCTGACCGTGAATGTGAGCCTCAACGTGAAGGGGATTTTCGGCCGCGTTATTCCGCGCGTGTTCGTCAACCCGCAGCTTCAGCCCGAGCTGTATTACTTTAATAATGAGCTGGATTTGCAGCCCTTCACTATCCCCAACACCAGCGTGCCGCCGACCCTGGATGTGGCCGTGGACGGCCGCCACATTCTGGATGGCGAGCTGGTGTCGCCTACCCCCGTTATCAGCATTCAGCTGAAGGATGGTGATAAGCTGCGCCACATCACGAAGGCTTCCAATTTTACCGTGTTTCTGCAAAAAGGCAACGACCCGGCGCAGGCCATCGACGTGAATGGCCCGCTGGTAGTTTTCAGCGTGGATAGCACGGCCGGCAGCGTGGCCCGCCTGGAATTTAGCCCCGGCAAAAACGGGCTGCTGGCCGATGGCATCTACACGCTGCGGGTGCAGGGCCGCAACGGGGCCAACGCCAGCGCCAGCACCCAGGACTTCCAGGTGAAGTTTGAGGTGGTACAGCGGTCTACCATCACCAACGTCTATCCCTACCCCAACCCGGTGACCAGCAAGGCGCGCTTCGTGTTTACGGTGACTGGTCAGGAGCTGCCGCGCAACATGAAAATCCAGATTATGACCATTACCGGCCGGGTCGTGCGCGAGATTTTTATGAGTGAGCTGGGGCCGCTGCACATTGGCAATAACATTACCGACTACGCCTGGGACGGCACCGACCAGTACGGCGACCGCCTGGCCAACGGCACCTACCTCTACCGCGTGTCCCTGGACCAATCGGGCGGCACCTTTGAGCGCCGCGCCACCGCCGGCGACCAGGCATTTAAAAACGACTGGGGTAAGCTGGTGCTGCTACGGTGAGTTAGCGAAATTAAAAGTCCAAAAACCTACTCGCGTACTACGTTTAGCTTAGCAGTTTGCGCGCCTTGGCGCACTACCAAAATGTACTTGCCGGGCTGGAGCTGGCCCGAGCCGAGCAGGGGTACCAGGCTAGTGCCAACTTCCACGCTGGCCACCGCGCGGTTGTAGATGGCGCGGCCCAGCACGTCGTAGAGCTGCACGTCGAGCGGCCCGGCCGTGGCGGTGGTTACTTGTATGGAAAGGCCCTCGGCCGTGAAAGGTACAGGGAACGCCTGGATGGCGTAGGTAACGGCGGCCGGGGGTAGGGGCGTGGCGGCGCTGGCCAGCGTCCAGCGACCGGCGAGGCCGGCTACGTAGTCGCGGCTTACAGCCGCGCCGGTCGCGTCGCGCCGGGTAGCGCCCTGGTCGCGCCAGGTGGCCCCGTCGTCCGTCGATTGAAACAAGCTGAGCTGGGCGGCGGGCAGGCTGTTCAGCTCGTGCGGCAGGTAGGCCAGCGCCAGCGTAGTGCCCAGCGGGCTATTCCCGGCGGGTGCAATATCGTAATAGCGGCTGATGCTCAGGCCCGCGCCGGTGCCCTGGCCCTGGCCCGTAGTGCGCCGCACGTGGATGGAATCGGGCGTGGTAACACCCGCCAGCCGCACTCCCAGGCCGCCGAAGTTTTCGGTAGCCGGGCCAGCGGCGCGCGTGGTTTGCACCTGGCCCAGCACGTAGCTGGCGTCGGTTTCAGTAAGGGTGGCGGCCGGGGCCAGCGTAAGTGCCGAGTCGGCTTGCAAAATTGCCCCTGCTAGGATTAACGCTTGCGTAACGGTGGCCGGGCCGATGGTTTTCACCCCGCCACCCGCCACCAGCAGTGCTTGGTAAGTGCCCGGCCGCAGGCGCTGCGCGCCCGCGCCGCGGGTCGCCACGGTGCCGCCGGTTTGGGCGAGTAGGCCGGTGCCGGCGTAGTCGCCATACAGCGCCAGCTCGCCGCCGGCCAGCGTGAGGCCGCCCTGCTGGGTGAGGGTGCGCACCTCGGCCGTACCGCCGCTAATGGTGGGGTAGGGGGTGGCCAGGCCGGCCGGAATCACGGCATCGGTGGTGCGGCTGGGCACACAGCCCTGCCAGTTGGCGGCGTCGAACCAGCTGCCGGTGCCGGCCGCGCCGCTCCATACCGGCGTGAGGGCCCGCACGCTTATCGTAGCCGCGGTCGTGCACGCTGAGCCGGCCACGCCCACCGTTAGCTGGTAGGTAGACGACTGCGTGGGGCTGACGCTAATGCTGGGGGTAGTGACCACGGCCGGCAACCCGTCGCCGCTCACCACGGCCCAGGTATACTGGCCACCCACCAGCGGGTTCGTGACGGAAAGCGTCAGCCCTACCCCCCCGCTTGGGCAGAAGGTGGCGGCCGAGGCGGCCAGCACCGGCGTGGGCGGGGCCGGGCTTACCACGAGCACGGTGCTGGCTGCGCCGGGGCACGCGCCAGTCGTTACCGATACTTGCACGGTATAGGTGCCGGCCATTGCCAGCGTAGTGGCCGGCAGCACGGGGTTTTGCAGGGTGCTCACGAAGCCGTTGGGGCCGCTCCAATCGTAGCTGGCTCCGGCCGGGCCGGTGGCGGTGAGGGTGGCGCTGCTACCCGCGCACACCGGGCCGCTGGTGGCCGCCGTAGTGGCCAGCGGCGCGCCCGTGCACAGGGCCGGCGAAGTCAGCAGCACCGTGCGGCGCGGGGTGCCAGCGGCCAGCACGGCCTGCATCCGGTTTTTCTGGTCAAGAGAAAACAGCGCCATGCAGGCATCGTTGGCGTAGTCCAGAAAATCCTGGAACAAGTCGCCATTCGGGCTGATGGAGCACGTCGTTACGTGCGGAAAAGTGGGGCAGCCGTAGTTAGGCCCCAGCTGCGGCGGTGTGTCGGGGCAGTAGTCGTCGCCGCAGTTGGCATCGCCCCAGGTGTGGCGCAGGCCCAGAAAGTGGCCCAGCTCGTGGGTGAGGGTGCGGCCCTGGTCGTAGGGCGCGGCCGCGCTGCCCGCCCGCCCGAAGGCCGAAGTCAGCACCACTACCCCGTCGGTATTGGCCGCGCCGCCCAGCGCGCTCAGGCCGGCCAGGCCGGCCGTGTTATCGGGGTATTGGGCGTAGCCCAAAATGTTATTGCTCAGGCCCATCACCCAGACGTTCACGTACTGGTCGGGGTCCCAGTCGGTGGCCGGCTTGATGGTGCTTTCGATATACGCCTGCGCGTAGGGCGGCGCGTCGAAGCCCAGCGCGCGGCGGCTTACGCGGTCGATGCCCGGCTCGGCCAGCGCCCGGCCGCCCGGCCCGCGCTGAGCCAGTACGAACTGAAACTGCGCATCGGCCCGCAGCGGCTGAAACGGGGCCGGCACGCCCGCCCCGTTGGCGTTGCGGTTGCGGTAGTCCTCGTTCAGCACATCAAGCTGCGCCTGCACCTGCGCCTGGCTGAGATTACTCCCCACGCCCACGGCCTCGCCATCCGAGATGATGTGCACCACCACCGGCAGCGTGTAAGTAGTGGCGGCCGCGGTGCGCTGGGTACTGAGCGGGAGCCGGCCCACGGTCAGCTTTTCAGTGCGGTAGCCGGGCCGGCGCTTTTGCAGCTGGGCCTGCTGGTAGCTGTCGGCCTGCTGGGTGGCGCAGGTGCGCGGCCCGGCGGGGGGTAGGGTTTGGGCAGCCACCGGCCCCAGCGCCAGCAGCCACGGCAGTAGCGCACCGAATTTTACCATAATCATCCGCGGCCCGCGCTACTAATGAAAGTGACAAGTAGGCTCCGGTAAAGCTAAGGCCGGGGCTGGCTGGCAGCGCAACGCACGAGCGCCGCTTTGCGTGCCTTTGCCCGCCCGCGGGGGGGGGGTAGGGACCGCCGGGCGGCGTGGCTAGCGCACCTCAACCTTAAACTTCTCGGCCCAATAATCAGCCAAACGGGTCGGCTCCGGCAGCTTGTAGCCGCGCAGGCAGGCCAGGGTGAGGCGCGTGGCCGTGGCCTGGTCGCAGCGATGGCCGGGGCTGACGAACAGCGGCAGCACCCGGTCTTTGCTGCGCAAAACTTCGCCCAGCAGCTCGCCCGTTTTAGGGTCGGTGAGGGGGGTAAGGCTGCCTTTCTCGGGGCCGGGCTCCTGGTAAGTGCCCGTGAGTTTATGCTTGGCTACGCCGAAAGTGGGCCGGTCGAGCAGCACGCCCAAGTGCGCCGCAATGCCCACCCGGCGCGGGTGCGCGATGCCGTGGCCATCCACCATAATAATATCGGGCACGTGCGTGAGCTTGGCGAAGGCTTGCACCACGTTGGGCGCTTCGCGGAACGAGAGGAAGCCCGGCACGTAGGGCAGCGGCACGGGGCCGTAGCTGTATACCTTCTCCACCAATTCCAAGGACGGAAATTTTAGCACCACGAACACCGACAAAATGGTGTCGGGCGTCGGAAACGATGAGTCGCAGCCGCCAATCAGGGCCGGCGGGTGGGGTAGGGGCTCGGCCCGCACCCGCTGGCGCAGCTCGTTTTGCTGCGCGGTGAGGTCGCGCACCAGCGCCGGGTCGGGCGCGGGGCCGGGCGGGCGGTAGTAGGGCATGAGGTGAGTTAAATGGGTGAATGGGAGAAAGCTTACGTAAAAAGCCGTTTGTCATTGCGAGCGCAGCGCGGCAATCTTTCCTTGTCGTTCGCATCGTTGGATTTACTACCCCAAACGTGCAGGAAAGATTGCCGCGCTGCGCTCGCAATGACGGACGTTTCTACGTAAGCATTTCCTAATTTACCCATCCACCAATTCACCAATTCTCCCTATGCCTCACCCTGAGCAGCCCGCCGCGCGCGGCACCGGCCCGCGGCTGGAGCGCCGCTACTACCTTGACGTAGTGCGCCCGCGCCTAGCCCCGGCCCAACTAATGGCAGTGGTGCAGGCCGATTTGCCGCACTTCTCGCCCGGCCTGCTCGCCGATTTTGAGCGCACCAGCGCTGGCGAGGGTCAGCCGCTGCGCGTGGGCGACGAGTTCCGCATAAAAATCTTGGGTCCTTGGAACGGTAGCGTGCGCGTGACGGCCGTTGGCCCCACGTTTTTCGAGTTGGTGACGCTGGAGGGCCACCCCGAGGCCGGGCGCATCCACTTTGAGGCCCACGCCCTCGACGGCCGCTCCGACGCGCTGCGCTTCGAGATTCGCTCGCTGGCTCGTTCGCGCGATGGGCTGGTGGCTTTTGCTTATGACACCATTGGCGGCGGCCGGCTGGTGCAGGCCGCCACCTGGGTTGAGTTTTGCCAGCGTGTGGGCCAGGCCAGCGGCGGCCAGGCCCTAGGGCCGGTTACTCTCGAAACCATTCGCCACGCCGAAGATGGCTCCACGCAGCAGGAAACGGACCATGCCTAACCGCTCTACCCCCCCCGCGCCCGCCTGGCAGCAGTACCGCGCCCAGCTGGCGGCCTATGCCCGCACGCCTGTCAACTACGACGATGCCCAGGACCCGGCCGCGCAAACGCCCGCCGCCGGCTGGCGGCGCGACGACTACGCCACCGACCTGCCCGCCGAGGTCCCCGGCCCGCCCGCGCCGGCCGGCGCGTTTGCCGCCGCCCAAGGCGTGCTGCGGCGCTACGCCTTCCCGCCGCCCAACCTTATCACCGGTTATTTTGACCCCGCCCAGCCGCTGGCCGAGCGCGTGATGGTGCTGCGGGCGCACTTTCTGGTCTTCTATTTCACCTTCGGGGTGCGGATTGTGGACGTGGTGGACGAGGCCGCCCTACCCACCCCCGGCGGCCCCGAGCGCGTGTGGGGCTACGGCTACCGCACCCTGGAAGGCCACTTCGAGCGGGGCCAGATTAACTTCTCCCTCCACAAAAACCTGACGACCGGCGCGGTGCAGTTTCGCATTGGGGCCGTGTCGCAGAAGGGCACCATTCGCAACCCCTTCTACTGGCTGGGCTTCAAGGTGTTTGGCCGAATTTTGCAGCGCCGCTTCGCCCGGCAGTCGCTGGCGCGGATGCGCCGCCTGGTAGGCGAGGCCCTGGCCGCGCCCCAAACAAAGCCCGCCGCTCCGGGTTAAACTAGCTACTTACCCACACGCGCCGCCGCGGCCTCTAGGCCGTTGCGGCGTTTTTGTGGCTCTTTCTATTTCTAAACCAGACATATAATGCCTGCTACTAAAGCTTATGCGGCCCCGGCCGCCAATGTTCCGCTTGCCCCTTTCAGCGTCGAGCGCCGCGCCCCCGGCGCGCACGACGTGCAAATTGATATCCTATTCTGCGGCGTGTGCCACTCCGACCTGCACCAGATTCGGGACGAGTGGGGCGGCTCCATCTTCCCGATGGTGCCGGGCCACGAAATCGTTGGTCGTATATCGGCCGTGGGTGACCACGTAACCAAGTTCAAAGTCGGCGACCTGGCCGGCGTGGGCTGCATGGTGGACTCGTGCCGCACCTGCCCCAGTTGCCAGGATGGCCTGGAGCAATACTGCGAAACCACCGGCATGGTGGGCACCTACAACGCCCGCGAAATCGGCACCGGCCAGCCCACCTACGGCGGCTACTCGCAGCAGATTGTGGTAGATGAGAAGTACACCCTGAAGGTGAGCGAGAAGCTCGACCTGGCGCGCGTGGCCCCGCTGCTGTGCGCTGGCATCACTACCTACTCGCCCCTGCGCCAGTGGAAAGTAGGCCCTGGCCACCGCGTGGCCGTGATGGGCCTCGGCGGCCTGGGCCACATGGCCGTCAAGTTTGCCGCCGCCCTGGGCGCGGAAGTCACCGTGCTCAGCACCTCGCCCGAAAAAGAGGCCGATGCCAAAGCCCTCGGCGCGCACAAGTTCGTGGCTACCAAGGACAAGGAGCAGCTGAAGGCGGTGACCAACTACTTCGACTTCATTATCAACACCGTATCGGCCCAGCTCGACCTGGGTACTTACGTGAACCTGCTGCGCCGCGACGGCACCATGATTTTGCTGGGCGTGCCCACCGAGGCTCCGCACCTGCACGCGTTCAACCTTATTGCCAAGCGCCGCCGCGTGGCCGGCTCGCTCATCGGCGGCATCGCCGAAACCCAGGAAATGCTCGACTTCTGCGCCGAGCACAATATCATGTCAGATATCGAACTAATTGATATCCAGCACATCAACGAGGCTTACGAGCGGATGTTGAAGGGCGATGTGAAGTACCGCTTCGTCATCGACGTGGCTTCGCTGAACTAGCGCGCCATATAAAGAAGCAGGGTACGGGGCTGGTCCGCGCCCATCGTCGCACGAACTCAACCGAGTTAGGCAACGATGGGCGCGGACCAGCCCCATACCTTTTTGCGTTTGGCCATCAATTACTTGGTGATGGTATAGCCGCGGCGGGCATCCACGCGCTGGCCGTTCACCAGGGCATCAAGTCGATTGATGTTCCGGGTGCAATCACTGAGGCCGCCGTATTCGAGCACGATGTCGGTAATGTCGTAGCTGCGTTGCGCGGCCGGCACAGCCAAGCGGTAGCTGTGGAAGCCATCGGAGCCGCCGGTAGCCAAAATATTCAGAAACATTGTTTTATCCAGGTAAGTAAAGGCCCGTGGCACCTTGTCCTGGGCTCGCAAGGTGTCGAGCGGCTCCGTCAGGTTGGTGCCCCGGTAGCGCACGAGGTAGGCCGAAAAGGCTTCGGCCTTGCGGAAGCCCGTGCCCGTGCCGAGGGTATCGGTGCTGAACGCCAGGCCGAAAGGCAACGGCCCGGTGAGGGCGAGTGGGCAAGGGCTATTGGGCGAGGACTTTTTGCAGCCGGCAAAAGAGAGGCCGGCTAATAGGAACAGCAAGGAGGCCGGCCGCCAGGCATACGAGTGTAGCATAGGGTAGGAGCTGGAGATTGACAATAATAATAATACCAGACAGAGTATCACAATTGGCAAGACAGTTACAAAGCAGGGGTAGGCGGGTATTAATTTTTCCGCATTTGTCAGGCTAAAATCAAGCGGCCCAACCAGCCGCTGCCACCCTCGTAAACCTTCCTATGAAATACGCTCTTGTTTTTTTGGTACTGGTAGCCACGCTGTTGCCAGCCCACGCCCAGGTGGGTCAGGGAAAAGCACTCCAGCTGCCCCACCGCTGGGTCAACCCCCTACCCATCGACTCGGCCACCGGCAAGGTGAGCTACCGGGCGGTGGTGCAGGCCCCCGGCCTCTCGGAAGCTGAGCTGTATAAGCGCGCTAAGCAGTGGCTGGCCGAGGCTCCCAGCACCACTAAAATGCCCCTGCTAACCGATGATGCTGCCGTCGGCCGCCTCGTGGGCCAGACGGGCGAGCTGGTGCGGCAGAATTTTCTCGGGGCCAACGTGCAGGTGCCGCTCTGGCGCACCATCACGATTGAGGTGAAGCCCGGCCGTTTCCGCTACCAGATTACCGATTTCGCCTTCGATAGCGGCAAGGGCTTGGGTGTGGTAACGCCCATCGAGAACTACTTGACTCCTAATGTTCTCACCTTCGATGCCAACGGCTACCCCCTGCCCGTGCTGCAATCCACCATCGAAGCTATCCAGCGCAGTGGCCGCCAGCAGGCCAGCGCCATCCGCCAGCGTGTCAGTGGCAAAAGCCAGGATGATAACTGGTGAGAAATAGGCATTAGAGATTAAAGTCGTCTGTCATGCTGACGAAGGAAGCATGACGTTCAATCTTAATCCCTAAAAAGAAAACTCCTGCCTGACTTGCGTGGTGAAGCTGTTGTAGCCGGGCATGGGTACCATCGTAGCGGGCAGGGGGGATAGGACGGGCACCGGTGGCAAGCCTAAGCAGCGAGTGGTTACGGCCAGATGCAGCGGTCCCCGGCCAGCCAGCGTTAGTTGAAGAATTTCGCCGGTGGGGCGCGGGGCGAAGAAGGTGAGGCTGGCTGGGTGCGGGCCGCCAGCCGCTATGGCTTGGCCGGCTAGCCGCAGTGCCCGCAGCCGCCCGGCCTCAGGAAAAGCGATAAGCAGGCTGCTAACCGCCGGCCGGCCGGGCAATAGGCGCAGGCGCAGCCACCGCTGCCCGGCGGCCTGGCTATCGGCGAGCACAACCAGGGTAGGGGCCGCTAGCTTCAGCACTGGGGCCGCTTGGTGCAGCACGGGCGCGGGCGACTGCGGATAAAGCGCCGGTAGCGGCCCAAACTGCGGCTGGGGCAGCACGGCGCGCGTCCAAGCATCGGGCCGGGCGGCGGCCGACAGCCAGTAGGCCCGCCCGTGGGCCGCATCGAGGGCGTAGAACAAGTGCGTTTGCTGAGGCTGGTCGGGGGTAGGCAGGCGGGTGGCGTGGCCCACGGCCAGCGCGGCGACCATGCCGGCCAGCGCCAGCCCCGGCAGGGCCCAGCTGCTGGTTGGTGGCCGCCCGGCTGCCCCCGGCCGCCCCAATACACACAGCAATATGGGAAGTAGTAAGGCTAAAAGCACGCTTAGCAGCAGCAGCGCTACCAGCACCAGATTACTTAACCCAAAGATTATCAGCAGTAAATGCATGACGGGTGCCAGCAGCGCCACCGCTGGCAGGGCTAGCAGCCACTCGCTGAAGCTGGCGGCGGCCGGGCGGTTCGGGCTGGCCACCCGGCGTAGCCGCAAGCCCCAGGCCAGCGTAGCCGCCAGCAGCGGCAAACTCAACAAAAAGGCCGAAGACGCCGCCTGCCACTGAAGCAGCCCCAGCAGCCCGGCCACGAGCAGCAGCGCCCCGCCTACCAGCGAGCCCGGCCGCACGTAGCAGCTCAGCCCGCCGTAGTAGCCGCTGAATAAGGCCAGCCCCAGTAGCAGCAGCGCTGCCTGATAGGCCGGTGCGTTGTAGGCGGCCCGGTCGTAGAACGCGCTGTATTGGGGGTACCACGCCGCTACCAGCGCCAGTAGGCCCCAGCCGGCCGCCAGCACCAGCGCTAGCCCCAGCAACCAGGCCAGCGCCCCGCCCAGCAGGCTGCCCCAGCTCAGCTGGCCCCGCTGCCCGGCCAGGACTAGCACCAGTAGCAGCAGGCCGCCCGTCAGGCTAGTCAGCCACAGGTTCCAGGCGGCCGGGTAGCGCACCAGCCAGGTACCGAGGGGGTTGAAAAACGTCTCGTCGGGAGCCTTGGTTTGCGCCAGCGAAATGCTGCCAAAGTGCCGCACCAGGCTCAGCATGTACGAGCCGTGGTGTTGAAGCGAGCTTAGGCTCAGGTGGGCGGGCGTGTCGGCTGGGCTGTGGTAGTAGGGGTAGCCCCCCACGAAGGCAAAGTTTAAACCCGTGAGGCCCGCCTGGCGCAGCGGCGTGAAATCGGTATCGTTGGGCAGGTGGCGGTAGGCTTCGTAGAACAGCGACGACGCGAGGGGGTAGGGCGCGGCGCGGGCGTACTCGCGCATCACCCAGCCGTTGCCGGGGCTCACCTCGAAGGTGAGGCTCGGGCCGGCGTTGCCCCGGCCCTCGAAGTTGAGGGCTACCCCCACCGTGCGGCGCAGGCGGGCCGTGTCGGCGGCGTAGGCCCTGGCCCCGAGCAGACCGGCCTCCTCGCCGTCGCTGAACAGCCAGATAACATCGTGCCGTAGGGGTGGCCCCGCCCGCAGCGCCCGCACGGTTTCGAGCATGGCGGCCACGCCCGCACCGTCGTCGCCGGCCCCCGGCGCGTGGGGCTGCGAGTCGTAGTGGGCCAGTACCAGCACCGCCCGGCCACCCGGCACGGAGCCGGGTAGTCGGGCGATGAGGTTATGGACGCGGCCTCCCACCAGCTGGCCGCGCTCAGCCAGCAGGATGCTGGTATCCTGGGTAGTAACCTGCAGGCCCAGCTCGCGGCAGCGTCGCAGCAGGTAGTCATGCACGGCTACGTTGGCCGCCGAGCCGGTCGGGTGCGCCTGCCGGGCCACCACGGCCACGTCGTGCAGGGCGCGATAGGCCGAAAACTCAGTGGCCGGCGCGGTGGCGGGCACCGGGCGGGGCGGCCGCATCAGCCAGATGGCCAGCCCGGCGAAAAGCCCCAGCCCCAGCAGCGGCAACCAGCGAAAGAAGGAAGAACCCATGTGGCCAGCAGCTTGAAAACTCTTGAATGAGTTAGCAAAGCAATGCTAGCCGCGCGGATAATTCAACTTATTCACGCCTAAGTACCCAACTGGCGCGCCCGGTCGAGCTAAAAACGAGGTGAGTTGTGAGGTAGTAGTTTCGGGCAAGACCTTGCCCGAAACTACTACCTCACAACTCACCTCGTTTTGAATGCTTACTAAAGCGTGATAGCCTACAACTTTACGAAGCGGGCGTGGCGCACAGCTTGGCCGGGCACCTGCACGCTCACGATATACACGCCCGCCGCCAGGTTGGCGACCGGCAGGCTCAGGGCCGCGTCGGTGCTGGCTTCGGTCGTGAAGTTGACTAGGCGTTGGCCCTGCGTATTGATAATGGCCACTTCGATACCGGCCTGGCCTGCCTCGGCCATTGCCAGCGACAGGCTGGTACTCACCGGCACGGGGCTCAGCGTCAGCTCGGTAGCTGCTACGCCCGCTGCCCGGTTGATAACGGCCACCGGCGAGTAGCTCGTCTGGCCGTTCAGGTCTTCCTGGCGCAGGCGGTAATAGGCCTTGTCGGAGGCTGGCGCGCTGGCCAGGCTCTTATCCAAATACTCGTAGGTGCTGCCGGTAGCCGCACCGGCAGCCACGAAGCCCACCGTGGCCCAGCTACTGCCGCCATCCAGCTGCCGCTCAATGTTGAAGCCCCGGTTGTTGGTTTCGCTGGCGGTGAGCCAGCGTAGCAGCGCCGTACCCTGCGCCGTGGCGGTGGCCGTGAAGCTCACCAGCGTCACAGGCAGTGGCGTGTTGCCATCGCTCAGCGTGATGACAGTGCCGTTGGTGATGGTAAGCGAGCCGGTATAGGTAAGCGTGTGCCCACCCGTATCGGTCGTAGTGGGCGTCACTTTGGCGTAGGGCGGGGTGCCGGTAAGCGACTGATACAGCGCCAGGTTATTTTCCAGGATGTTATTCAGCTCGTCGGGCCGGTAGCCGTAGGTCAGGGTTTCGTTGGCCAAAGCCGTGCCGCCGCTGATGCCCGAGAGCGTGAAATACCGCTGGATACTTTGTCCCTTGTTGCCCATACCCACGCCGAGCAGGGTGGTGCCCGTGGTGCGCGTCACGGTCACCGAGCCCAGCGCGGCCGCGCCGGTGCTGGGGTTCAGGCTGAAGCCGAGGTTACCGAAGGATTGAAGACCTGAGCCCGAGCCAGCTACCGATTGCGTAATCTGCACTTGCCCAATAATGTGGCTGGTAGCCGATTCATTTTGCAAGGATGCACCCGACGAGAGAAATATTGTATTATCACCCGTTATAATGTTGCCTGAATTAAAGTCTATTTCCCGGCTAACGGAAATATTATTGCTGAGCATTACATTATTGCCGTTTGCGACCGCCAAGTAAGCAAACGGTATAGTGAAATTTGTTGGTGCCTGTACGACGTGTGATGTACCAGTTCCACCTAGGAAGAACACAGCACGCTTATTAGGGTTGAATCTAGTAGCTAAGTCATTAGTACGATTTTGAATAAGGAAGTCGCGCCCCACGTATAAGTCACCGCCATATTGCC
Organism: Hymenobacter psoromatis; assembly: GCF_020012125.1. Classification (NCBI taxonomy): domain Bacteria; kingdom Pseudomonadati; phylum Bacteroidota; class Cytophagia; order Cytophagales; family Hymenobacteraceae; genus Hymenobacter; species Hymenobacter psoromatis. The sequence goes on along the minus strand of NZ_JAIFAG010000001.1, from coordinate 2,743,158 downwards.
CGCTAGCCAGTTGAAGCTGGCCTCCCGAGAGCACCACATCCTGCACAACGTTCAGGTTCTGATTTGTGAGGTTCATATCCAAAAGCCCACCCGTTACGCGCAGGTTACCCACGTTCGTAGTACTTGTGATGCTCCCGAAATCCAACGTGCCGGCACCTACTACCAGGCTGCCGCCAATAAGCCAGTTGCCGCCAAACTGGCCGTCGCTCCGGGTAACCGTTGTGTTCGTGCTGTTCAGGGTATAATCCCAAACGTTGATATTGTAGAAGTGGGGGCTACCTCCATAATTTGAAAGAGCCGTAGGAAACGTGTAGCTGCGCAGGGCAAAAGGCTTGGTAGCCGCGCCATCAGCGGTGCTCACAACGGTGTTATAATACTGAAAAATGGGCGTGTTGCTGCGATTCGTGGCTTCCGCGTCGGAGTTGGCCGGAGCCAGGTGGTAGCGATAACCACCTGGGCTGAGAGCATAGCCCAACCAGTTGAACGTGGGCGGAATACTACCCCCACCAGTCAGCGTAGCCCAGCTCAGGCTGATTTCCCGCGTGCTACCCGATGGGTTAGTTGCGAGCGATAGGTCGTTCGTGATAGCGTCGCTCCACTTACCATCGCCCGTCCGCCGCCGAATCTCAACGTAATTGCCAATAACGTAAACCCGGACATCCGCCCTGAAAGGTAGGAAAGGGGTCGTCCCGTTATCGGCGGTGCCCATGATGTTACCGTTGGTATCGTCGCCCCCCGTCACTGGTAGGATGGGGTCAAGGTCCAGATACATGATGGTTGGCTCGCCGGAGTCTCCGTTAGTCTTGCCCACGTACAGGTTCTGAGCATTCCAGCTCATATACCAGTTGCCGCCGTCGCTCGTCGTGAAGCTATTCTGGTTGTTATTCTCCGTGGACCCGAAGGTCGTGACCGCGGTGCTGTTGGGGCCATATTCCCCGGCCCCGATGTTGCCGTCTAGCACGGGTGTCATGTATTGGGCCTGCGCCGAAAAGCCATGCAGCAGCAATAAAAATAAGCTGCTTAGTACGTAAAAGTTCTTATTCATAGGAAAAAACGGAGAGAAAACATAAACTCTCCACGAATGTAATACACAAAAGCGACTTGTACCTATTCTTTATTTTATTGTACTTTAATAGTAAAGACAGGACAAAAAAAAGGCCACCTGAAGGCGGCCTGAAGAAAGGATATTGGTAAAAAACAGAAAATCAAGTCGTAGGCGAAGTTGTAAGTGCCTCCCAAGGTACCTGGGTGAGTTGCACTTCGGGCCACAAAGTCTGCTGCCCGGTGTAATGTAAGTATACTCGGGCAGTGGTAATTACATCTTTTTCGCAGTAGATAACGATGCGGCCCAGATTTTTTTCTTCCCAATACACCTGCGCTACCTGCGAGCCGTCGATATCGTCTTTGGGCGAAGGGATGTTGAAGATGCCCGCCAGCAGGGGTAGGGAAATGTGGCCCTTGTTGTCGCCAAATTTCCAGAGGTCCATTGTGTCGAGCAGGTGGTGCAGGTCCCAGGGCCGGTGGCCGGCCACGTCGAGCATGGGCGGAATGGGCTGCCCGCAGATGAGCATCCGCCGGCCCAGGTAGCCGTAGTCGAACTCGCGGCCGTTGTGGGCGCACAGGAAATGGCCCTCGGGGCCGGCCGTGTCGAGCTTGGCGTAGCGGGCGGGGCCATAAGGGGCGTAGCGCTGCAAAAACTGCCCGAAGCTGCGCAGTACCACGCACTCGTCCTCGTCGGCAAACGACTTGGTGCGAAATTCCAATGTCTCATCCATCAGCGGCCGGAAAAAGCCCACCGAGATGCACACCACCTTGCCAAACTCGGCGTAGAGGCCGCCGTGGCCGAACAGCTCCGCCGGCGACTGGCCCTCGGCCAGCTCGCGGGCGTGGCGCTTGGCGCAAAACTTGGCCCACAGCGGCTGGTGAGTGGCGGGTAGCTCGGCATGGGTAGCGTAGCCGGGCACGGTTTCAATGTCAACGAAAAAAATGCGGGTCAGGTCAACGTGGCGGAGGATGTGCATGGCGGCCGGAAGAGCAACGGGGAAGTAGCCCAAAGCTAAGCAAAATGGTGATACTAGCGGGCCGGCCCGCGCTGTACTTTCGCGGCTGCTATGCTCTTTCAATTTGGTCCGCGCAGCGCCCTGTTGCTGCCGTTCGTGGTGCCGGGGGCGGTAGTTACCCTGTGGCTGCTGGGCCGGGCCGGGCGGCGCGGCGCGGCCCCCAACGCCCTGCTTGCGCTGCTTATTGCCCTACCTACCCTCAGCGTGAGCCAGTGGATGCTGGGCTACGCGGGCTGGTTTGATAGCCACGACGGCTACTCCACCGTGATGTTCTACGTGCCCTGGCAGCTGAACCTGCTGCTGGGGCCGGGCTACTACCTCTACTTTCGCAGCCTCACCAACCAGGAGTTCCGGCTGGGGCCACGGGCCTGGCGGCATTTGCTGCCGGGGCTGGCCCAGGTGGCGCTATTTGCCGGGGTAGCGCTGCTCGACCTGGGCTGGCGGCGCGGCCTGCGGCACGAGGCCCTACCCGATTTTTTCGGCACCAAGGGGGCCGCCGCTACCTGGCGCGATGCCTTGTTTGAGCCCCTCAACTGGCTGGGTGTGGCGCTGCTGGTGGCCTACGGCCTGCGGATGCTGGCCGACTACCGCCGCTACGCCCACTACCTCGACGATAATTTTTCGGACCCCGAGCGCCTGCGCTTTGCCGGGCTGCGGCAGCTGCTGGTGCTGCAAGCCCTGGTGCTGCTGCTGGGGCTGGCCAGTACGCTGCTCAACTACCTCTTCGACCTGAGCTACGACGCGGCCTGGTACATTTTTGCTATGCGGGGACTATTGATTTACGGGCTCATTGTGGTGGGTATTCAGGCCAACTACGCCGCCGCTACCAGCCCGCTGCGCTTTGGTACGCCCGCGCCGCCAGCCGATGCCGACACCCAGGCCCTGCTGCGCCCCACGCCCACGGAGCAGGCCATCGTCGCCGGGCTGGACGCGGAACTCGCGTTGAACCCACTGCCGGAAAAAGAAATCGAAGCGGCTATCCGCGCCGCCTACCCGCCCGTGGCGCTGCCACCCGAGCTACTGGCTTGGCGCGCTAAGCTGCTGGCCTTGATGGACGAAAACCAACCCTGGCTGGAGCCCGAGCTGACGCTGACCGAGCTGGCCCAGCGCCTGCGCACCCATCCGGCCCTGCTCTCTAAAGTCATCAATACCGGCTGCGGGCAAAACTTCAGCGACTTCGTGAACACCTACCGGGTGCATGAGGCCCGCCGCAAGCTGGCCGACCCGCGCTTCGGGCACTACTCGCTGGTAGGGGTGGCCTTGGAAAGCGGATTTAACTCTAAATCAACATTCAACCGCGTATTTAAGAAGCTGCTGAACCAGGCTCCGAGCGAAGTGGTGCGGCCCAAATCATAAGTTGGGGCGGCCCGAATTATGACCTGGAGCGCCGGGCCGGGAAGGGTAGGGCACCTTTGGGCCCTCGTTTCACCAACCCGCCTACCCCATGCGCTTCCTCCTGCTCACCGTCCTGCTACTCGGGGGCCTGTTTCTTCGTCCGGCTGGCCAGGCAGGGTGTCCATTCGCACTTGTTTGTAGAGCCGGACAAGCAATTTATTTTGGGCCGCGACCAGCCGGAGGGCTTCCGCGTGGCGGCCCGCAATACTGGCCCGATGCCGGTGGCCCTGCGCACGGGGGCCGTGATAGAGCGCGGAAGCCTGGCCCCCGGCCAGCGCGCTACCCTGAACTTCGCCCTCGGCTCGGCGGCGCTGGTGCGCAATGTTAGTACCCGGTGCACCAGGCTGGACCTCGACATCAGCGGCGGCTGGCCCGGCCGCATGACGTACAAGCTGGCTGGTGATAACTAAAAAATAATGTGCCGGCCCGGTAACAAAATGACCCTGAATCTGATAGTTGGGGAAATTTTAGCCGCACTTCCCGCTAGTGCGTGGTGCCAAGCAACCACTGAATAGAAAATAGCATCTCTGCTGCCAATACCACTATTTAAGCATGAAAACGAGTGCGTTCTCCCTGGCGACCGGCCTGCTGCTGGCTGGCCTGGCCACTATGGCCGCCGCCCAGGCCCCTACCCCCCCCGCCGCGCCCAGTGCTACCGGCGCGCTCACCGGCACGGTGCTCGACTCGCTGAGCCGCCAGCCGGTGGCCTACGCCACGGTAGTGCTGCTGCCGGCCACCGGCGACAAGCCCATTACCGGCGTGGCGGCCGACGACCAGGGCAAGTTCAGCCTGACTAAGCTGGCGGCCGGCACCTTCCGACTGCGGGCCAGCTACGTGGGCTACGGCACCCGCACCCGCACCGTAACGGTGGGGGTAGGGGCCACGGAAGTAGGCGCGTTGCGGCTGCCCGTGGCCGCCCAGGCGCTGGCCGAGGCCGTGATAGTGGGCCAGCGGCCAGTGGTGGAAGTGCGTCCCGACCGCATCGTGTACAATGCCGACCAGGACGCGAGTAACGCCGGCGGCACTGCCCAGGACGTGCTGCGCAAGGCCCCGCTGCTGGCCGTGGACGGCGACGGCAACGTGAAGATGCGCGGCTCGGGTAATTTCAAAGTACTCGTTAATAATAAGCCCTCGCCCACGCTGGCTAAGAACCTGGCCGAAGCGCTCAAAAGTATTCCGGCCGACCAGATTAAGAGCGTAGAAGTGATTACTACCCCCTCGGCCAAGTACGATGGCGAGGGCACGGCCGGCATTATTAATATTATTCTGAAGAAAGGCGTGGACCAGGGCCTCAATGGCAGGATAGGGGCCAGCGGCGGCAACCGGAACTACGGCCTCAACTCGGCACTCAATTTTCGGAAGGGCAAAGTCAACTTCACGTCTTCGGCCAACGTGGGGGGCTGGTATAATCCCGGCGAGTTCAGCCGCGAGCGCATCAACTTTACCCCGGCCGGCAACGATACACTGCGCCAGCGCAGCAATAATTCCAACAAAGGCAACTGGACGTATGGTACGGTGGGCCTCGACTACGACCCCGCCGAGCACCATAGCTTTTCGCTGGCCGGCGCGGTGGATGGCTACCGGGGTAGCTCTACCCAAAACCTCTTTAGCCAAGATAAAGCGTCCTTCCCAGTCTCAAACCCGCTGTATTTCCGCAACACCAAGAGCTTATTCAGCGGCCTCAACGTGGAGGGCACGGGTACCTACACGCGCACCTTCGCCACGGCCCGCAAAGAGTGGAGCGTACTGGGCCAGTACGCGCTTAACAACGGCACGTTTGGCTACGATTTTGACCAGTATTCCAACTCCTACCTGCCGCTGGAGCAGAGCCAGGCCGACTACCGCGAGCACAGCCGGGGCCGTACGCCCGGCCACGAAGTCACGTTCCAGACCGACTTCACCCAGCCCTTTGGCGATAAGCGGACGCTGGAAATAGGCGCAAAAGCTATTTTCCGGCGCACTGCTTCGGTGGCCAACGTCGATACGCTGTACTCGGCGCAGAGCGCCGATTTTACTACTTCGCGCCGCCGGGCCACCGACTTTAGCTACGCCCAGGACGTGCAGGCGGCCTACGCTACCTACGGCTTCGGAGTGGGTAAGAAGGTGAATATCAGCCTCGGCGGCCGGGTGGAGCGCACATCTATCGCGGCCGATTTTCGGACTAATAACTCGGGCTTCAATCGCAGCTACGTGACGCCCCTGCCCAATGGCAACGTGCGCTACGCTTTCAGCGACGCCACCAGCCTGCGCGCCGCCTACAGCCGGCGCATCACCCGGCCGTTCATCGATTACCTCAACCCGTTTGTGGACCGTTCCGATGCTAAAAACATCAATTTTGGTAACCCCGACCTTAGTCCCGAGCTGACCGACTCCTACGAGCTGAGCTACAACACGAACATCAAAACGATGAGTATCAACGCCTCCCTCTCGGCGCGGCACACCGGCAACGCCATCGAGCAGGTCCGCTTTCTCACTACCAATCCGCTGACGCCCCTACCCCCCGGCGTACTCCCGGACCCCAGCGTGACGGTGCAAACTTTCGCCAACGTGGCGGCCAATACCTTTTATCAGTTCAACGTCTACCTCTCGGCCAAGCCGAGTCCCAAATGGGACCTCAGTGCCGGCCCCGACGTGCAATATATTGTGCGCCGCTCACCGTCGCTCAACGCTAGTAACCAGGGGTTTATGGTTGGCACTAACTTCAATTCCTCCTACAAAGTCACTAAGACCTTCACCGTGCAAGGCTTCGTATACGCCTCCACGCGCAGCCCCGAAATCCAGGGTACCGGCCCGGCCAACCTCTACTACCAGATGGGCGTGAAGAAAACGGTGCTCAAGGAAAAGGCCGACTTAGTGCTCAATTTTGGCAGCCCCTTCAACCGCTACTGGCCCTACCGCACCACCACGAATACCCAGTTCTTCACCGAAAACAGCGAGAACCGTTCTTTTCAGCGCTCCTTTCGCCTCTCCTTTGCCTACCGCTTTGGCCAGGCCGGCCAAGGCAAGCAGCGTAAAGCCATCGAGAACAACGACACCAAAGGCGGTAATAGCCAGCGCGGGGGGTAGGGAGGTAGCGGCGCGACCCATCGCATCCCTCTTCGCCAAGGCGATTTAACAAAAAACGCGACCCTTTGCGGCTCTCTTCCCCAGAACAACTGTTCAGCGAAGAGAGCCGCGAAGGGTCGCGGCTCTACAAGCAATAGGTTGAAATCGCTTATTTCATCGTGCTACGCAGTGTTTTAGCTTCGGCCATGTGCTTCTGGTCGTCGTCCATCATTTTCTGCGCGTAGGCTTTCAGGTCGGTGTTGGTGGTTTTGCCAATCAGGTCCTTCTCCTTGCCGATGGCCTTGTCGTTGATATCGGACATGTCATCCAAGTACTTTTTCTCGAAATCCATCGGCTTCGACTCCTTATTGAGGGTGTTGAGCATATCCTGGCTGTCGTTGGAGAGCGCGGTGGGCAGCGTAACATTATACTTGGCGGCTTCGGCCTTCAACTCTTCTTCGTCCTTGGCGTGCGTGCCTACGGTCTTGCTGGCGTAGTCCTTCACGGCGGGGGTAGTAGCGCGTGAGGCGGCCACTTGGCTCATCTCGTATTCAGCGCGGCCGGTGTTGGCCAGTGTCACCATATAGTCGGCCACATCCTTGGCATCGCCTTCCGAGCCGGCCGTGGCCATCGCACCACCTTTGGTGTTAGCCGAGTCCATTTTCTCAATTTTCTTGTCGTTGGCATTATCAGCCATTTTTTTGCTATCGGTGCTCGACGAGCAGCCAGTGGCAACCAATAGTCCGCTGACGAGCGCGGCGCTTAGCGTGGTGATTTTCATGTGGGGTAGGAAGATGGTTTGGTTGAACTAAACAACTGAGCGAACGAGAGTTGCCGAAATTTGTTTAACACCGGCACCCGTCGCTCAACTTGACCATCTGGATGTTCAGGTTAGCTTAGTAAATTAAAACATTACTAATCAGTAATTTAAATCGAATAAATGCCCATTTAAAAAAGCTCTGCCTTGTCAGCCCGTGTTGTGCCAGCCAGCACCTTGGGTAAATGGCAAAAGGCCGGCCCTGCACCTGGCAGAACCGGCCTTTCAACCTACTAATGCTTGACTACTTCGCTTCCCCAGCTTCGGGCTCCGAAGGAGCTTCGGCCGGCCGCTCGTCGCTGGCCAAGTTCGGCGCCTCGTCGCTCTTAGCGATGCTGAAGGTTAGCTCCTCCTTACCTTCTTCGTGGTCAGCGGTGATAATATCGCCGTGCAACAGCTGCGCCTTGAGAATTTCCTCAGCAATCGGGTCTTCGATATACTTCTGAATGGCCCGGTTGAGCGGGCGCGCGCCGTACTTGGGGTCGTAGCCCTTCTCGGCCACAAAATCCTTGGCCTTCTCCGTTAGCTCCACCTTGTAGCCCAGCGAGAGCACGCGGCTCAGCAGCTTACCCAAGCTGATATCGATAATCTTATGGATATCTTTCTTCTCCAAGGAGTTAAAGACAATCACATCGTCCAAGCGGTTCAGGAACTCGGGCGAGAACGTCTTGCGCAGGGCATTAGTGATAGTGCCTTTCGTCAGCTCGTCCATGTTTTCGTTGCGCGCCTTGGTGCCGAAGCCGATGCCCGCGCCGAAATCGGCCAAATCCCGCGCCCCGATGTTCGAGGTCATGATAATAATCGTGTTACGGAAGTCCACCTTGCGGCCCAGGCCATCAGTCAGGATACCGTCGTCCAGCACTTGCAGCAGTAAGTTGTATACGTCGGGGTGGGCCTTCTCAATCTCGTCGAGCAGAATCACCGAGTACGGCTTGCGGCGGATTTTCTCCGTTAGCTGCCCGCCCTCCTCATAGCCCACGTAGCCGGGAGGCGCGCCCACCAGGCGCGATACGCTGAATTTCTCCATGTATTCCGACATGTCCACGCGAACCAGCGCGTCTTCCTTATCGAAGAGATAGGTAGCCAGCACCTTCGCCAATTCTGTCTTACCTACCCCCGTCGGGCCGAGGAATACGAACGAGCCAATCGGCTTCTTCGGGTCTTTCAGGCCCACGCGGGTGCGTTGGATGGCTTTTACCAGCTGCTTGATAGCCTTTTCCTGACCTATTACCTTGCCTTGCAGCTCCTCCCCCATGTTGAGCAGCTTTTGGCTTTCGTTCTGGGCTACGCGGTTCACGGGGATGCCGGTCATCATGGCGATTACCTCAGCCACGTTTTCCTCCTTCACCGTGTAGCGCTTCTTCTTGGTTTCGTCCTCCCAGCTCTTCTTCGCCGATTCGAGCTGCTCCAGCAGCTTTTTCTCATTGTCGCGGAGCTTAGCGGCTTCCTCGTATTTCTGCGACTTCACCACGCGGTTTTTCTCGCCCTTGATATTCTCAATCTGCTCTTCGAGCTTAAGAATATCCTCCGGCACCACGATGTTGTTGATGTGCACCCGCGCCCCGGCTTCGTCCAGAATATCAATGGCTTTGTCGGGTAGGAAGCGGTCGCTCATGTAGCGGTCGCTTAGCTTCACGCACTGCTCAATGGCCTTGTCGGTGTACACCACGTGGTGGTGGTCCTGGTACTTATCCTTGATATTATGCAGAATCTCAATAGTTTCCTCCGGCGTGGTGGGGTCCACCATCACCATCTGGAAGCGACGGGCCAGCGCGCCATCCTTTTCAATGTACTGGCGATACTCATCCAGCGTGGTAGCACCGATGCATTGAATCTCGCCGCGCGCCAAAGCCGGCTTGAACATGTTCGAAGCATCGAGCGAGCCCGAAGCGCCGCCCGCGCCCACGATGGTGTGCAGCTCGTCAATGAACAGAATCACGTCGGGCGATTTTTCCAGCTCGTTCATTACGGCCTTCATGCGCTCCTCAAACTGGCCGCGGTACTTAGTGCCAGCCACCAGCGAGGCCAAATCCAGGGTCACCACGCGCTTATTAAAGAGCACGCGGCTCACTTTCTTCTGAATGATGCGCAGGGCCAGACCCTCGGCTATGGCCGTTTTGCCTACCCCCGGCTCACCGATGAGAATCGGGTTGTTCTTTTTACGGCGGCTCAGCACCTGGGCCACGCGCTCAATCTCTTTTTCACGGCCCACGATGGGGTCGAGCTTGTCTTCCTCGGCCATCTTGGTCAGGTCGCGGCCGAAGTTATCGAGCACCGGAGTTTTCGATTTTTCGCCGGCCCGGCGGGTGCCAGCCGCGCCGCCCTGAGCACCCTGGCCCCGGCCGCCGCCCTGGCCCTGGCCAAAGAGGCGGTCATCATCGTCGTCAGCCTCCGGGCCAGCCTTAGGGCTGGTAACCGGAGCCGCGCCGTGGTAGTCGAGCGAATCACGCACGGTTTCGTAGTTCACGTTGAATTTGGAAAGAATTTGAGAAGAAATATTGTCCTCATCACGCAGAATGGAGAGGAGCAAATGCTCGGTACCAATGATTTCCGACTTGAAAATCTTGGCTTCGAGGTAGGTGATTTTCAACACCTTCTCGGTCTGCTTGGTGAGCGGAATCGAGCCGGTGATGCTCGTGCCCTGGGTTGAGGCCGTGTTACGCGTGGCTTGCTCTAGAGCAAACTTCAGCTCATCGGTGGCTACCCCCAGCTTTTTGAGCAAGCCTAGAGCCGTGCCTTCGCCTTCGCGAATCATGCCCAGCAGCAAGTGCTCGGTGCCGATGTAGTCGTGGCCCAGCCGGATGGCCTCTTCCCGGCTCAAGGAAATAACCTCCTTGACGCGGTTTGAAAATTTAGCTTCCATGCAAGCAAGAAATAAATAAGACGCAGATAATAACAGTACCGATACCAGACCGAATAGTTGCGCTACGCGGATACGTAAAGGAAGGCGGAATATTTGAAAAACAAGCGCCTGGGAGCGAAGGTTCTCTTATTTCTTTGGAAAAGGCAGGAGTAGCGGTAGCAAAAACCGAAAAGACAAAAAACGTGTGTTTTTCTCACGCCTCCCTCTGCGGCCTGCCTACCTCAGCACGGCTCCCAAAAATTGCCCTGCCGCCGGCCCTTGCATAAATAGCAAGTCCAGGACGCTGAGCCCTGGTACAAACGCGGTACCAAATACCTGCGGGTACGGTCGCTGTGCCGGACTGTCAGGTCCTGGCGGGGGCAAGGCACTTTTGGGTGTCAGGAAGTCGCGTCGGTCGAGTGGTGAATCAGTTATGGAGTGATTTAGGGAAGCGGGGGGAAGGTAGGCGTCTGTGACGAGCAGGGGTAGGGGCCAGCGTAGGCAGCGTAGCAGTAGCTGCAGCAAGGCCAAGTTCAGGTCCCAGAGCCGGGCAGGCTTTTGGGCGTAGATATCCTGCAAATAATCAGCGTAGTAGCTGAAGTACGGGGAGGCCCCGTAGGCGGTTTGCAGCGTGCGTAGGTGGCGATGTCGCCAGTTCTGGCGGTAGTCAATCTCCATCTCGCTGGTGCGGACCTTGGCCGCTCGTGCGCCGTCGAGCACCGGTACCGTGAGCGGTTGCGGCCCCTGCGCCGTGAGCACCAGGCAGCGGTTGCGATACGTCTGTTTGCGGTAGTGCTCGTGGGCGTCGAGCAGCAGCGCGTCGTCGGCCAGGGCTTGCTGAAAGAAGGCGATGGAAGGCAAGTAATGCAGCTCAGTGAAGACAACGGACATGGCCGCAAGGTAGCGGCGCGCGGCCTACCCGTTATTTTTGTGCCCATGCGCCTCCTACCCCTCGCTACGTTCCTGACCCTGCTGGTCGCCGTACCGGCCCCGGCCCACCCGCCGCAGCTGCTGCTGCAAGTGGCCCAGTTTCGCAGCCTCGACCAGACCCGGCCGAGCGGCGAAGTAGAGATTTCGGCCACTGTGCCCACCCAGCCGCTCACCTACCGGCAGCGCGCGCCCAAGTCGTTCCAATCGTCGGCGGTGGTGGATTTGACCATTCTGAAGGCCGACGGCACCGCCGCCTGGCAGGAAACCGTGACCCTGAAGCCGCCCGTGCTCAACGATACGACCATTGCCCTCAAAAACCCGCTTAGCTTTCTCAAGCGCGTGACGCTGCCCGATGGCACCTATACGCTGCGCGGCCACATCCGCGACCAATATAATCCCACCACTGGCGAGGCCACTGTGGAGCTGCCCCTGACCGTGGCCGCGCCCACCGCGCCCGCCTTCAGCGACATTGTGTTCCTGGCCCGGCCCGCCGCCAAGGCCAGCGCGGCCGGCACCTTCAACCGCGGCGGCTACCTGCTCACGCGCGCGCCGGGCGGCTACTACGGCCGCGGGGCCGATAACGTATTCTTTTACACCGAGCTGAACGCGGTGCCGGCCGGCCGCGCCGTGCGCCTGCACTACCACCTGGCTGCCCCCGACGGTACCGCCGCCGATGCCGACGCGCCGCCCGTGACGGCCCTGGCCGGCCGCCCTACCCCCCTCGTGGGCCAGCTACCGCTCGGGCCGCTGCCGGCCGGGCCGTTCACCCTCACCATCGAGGCCCGTGATGCGACTACCCACAAAATCCTGGCTACCCAGCGCCAAAGCGGCCAGCGCAGCCTCACCGACTACGCTCCCGCCGGGGCCCCCGGCCCCCGATGAGTACTCCTCCGGCCGTACCGTGGCACTACCGCGTGCTTAGCTGGCCGTTGCTGGCCCTGGCCCATCTGCCGCTGGTGGTGCTCTACGGCTTCGCTAAGGGCCTGTATTGGCTGCTGGCCTATGTGGTGCGCTACCGCCAACAGGTAGTGCTCGATAACCTGCGTCAGGCTTTTCCCGAAAAATCAGCTCCCGAAATTCAGCACGTAGCCCAGCAGTTTTATTGGCATTTCGCGCAAATAATGGTCGAAATCCTCAAGCTAGCTAGCATCAGTGCGACCGAGCTACACCGCCGCGTGCACTTCACCAATCCCGAATTGCTGGGCGGCTACCTGGCCCAGGGCCGCCAGGTATTGGGTGTTAGCTCCCATATGGGCAACTGGGAATGGGTGCTGGCCGGGGCGGCGGTCAGGTTTCCGGGGCAGGTATCCGGGGTCTACAAGCCGCTGAGCAACAAGTTTTTTGAGTACTTTGTGCGCCGCTTACGCACGCGCCTGGGAGCCGAGGTAGTGCCCATGCTCAGCACATTGCGGTACCTGGTAGCCCACCGGGGCCAGGGCCAAATTCTAAGCCTAGTATCGGACCAGGCCGCTGGCCCCGACGACCATCCGTACTGGACCGACTTCTTGCATCGGCCGGCCGGCTTTTATACCAGTACCGACCGCCTGACGCCCCAATTCGCCGCCGTGGTGCTCTGCGCCAGCACCCAGCGGGTGAAACGGGGCTATTATACCGTCACCTTTACGGAGCTGCCTGGCAATGAAGCAACTACTACTCTCACCCCGGATGCTGCCCGTTACCCGATTACCGCCTCCTTCGTGCAGTTATTAGCCGCCGATATTCGCGCGGCACCCGAACAATATCTCTGGACGCACCGAAGGTGGAAACACAAAAGAGTAAGTTGAGTAATGGGGGTAGTAAGCGTAATGTCGTTCGGCTGTGAGAACGACATTACACTTACTACCCCCATTACTCAACTTACTCTTAAAGAAACTGTTCGATATCGCCAAGGCCCTGGCGCACCAGCTCGAAGTCATCCTTGGTGCAATCGACGATGGTGCTGGGCTCGTTGCCGCCGAAGCCGCCGTCAATCACGAGGTCCACGAGCGCGCGGTATTTCTCGAAAATCAGGTCGGGGTCGGTTACGTATTCTACCAGGGTTTCCGCGCTTTCGCGCACCGAAGTGCTCACGATGGGCGTGCCGAACTCCTTCACAATCTGACGCACAATCTGGTTATCGGGCACCCGTATGCCCACCGTGCTGCGCTTCACGCCGCCGTAGCGCGGGGCATTAGGGCTGGCCTCGAAGATGAACGTAAACGGGCCGGGTAGGGCCTTTTTCAGCACCTTAAATACGGGGGTTGTGATGCCGTGCGCATAGTCGCTGATGTGCGACAAGTCGTGGCAAATAAAACTCAGGTTGGCTTTTTCTGGCTTCAGTCCTTTAATGCGGCAGAGCTTTTCTACGGCTTTCGCGTTGTTGATGTCGCAGCCAATGCCATAGACCGTATCAGTCGGATAAATAATAAGCCCGCCCTTGCGCAGCACTTCCACGACTTGCAGAATGCGGTTTTGGGGCGGGTTATCGGGGTGAATGCGGAGCAGGGTAGCAGACATAAAGCAGAACAGGAAATTATATGAAAAAAGCGAGGGCCAGCCGGGGCGGCCCGTTCGGGTGGCCAAGGTACTACGGCTAGGGGAGAAGTTGGAGGGGTAAGCCGGCCAGGGCCCACGCGCTTCGTGGGGACGGTCAACTGTCCAAACAGCGAATACCTGGCCGCCGGAGGTTAATTTTGGGGGATTTATTTTTCGTCTTATGTCTGAGCCTGTCAAAAAGTCTGCCTTTGATTACCGGGCAGATTCCATTAAGCGTCGCAATCGGTTTGGTATCATCAGCGTGCTGCTGGGCCTTACACTGGTGTGCTTTTCCTATTACTTCTTCCAGATTTTTTTCACTGCTAACATCGATACCAAGGAGCTGCCGACCTACGTATACATTCGCCGAGGCGATAATTGGCAGCAAGCTTTGAAGGCAGTAGAAAAATCGGGAGCCGTTATCGACCGGCTTTCGTTGTATTTTGTGGGCAAGCTCATGGGCTACAACAAGCCCGGCGTGGTGAAGCCCGGCCGCTACATGCTGGTCAACAATGCCACCAATCGCCAGATAATCAATCTGTTAAAATCGGGCCGCCAGTCGCCGCTGCGTCTCACCTTCGCCAACGTGCGGCTGCGCCGCGAGCTGGCCACCAAGCTCAGCAAGCAGATTGACGCCCAGCCCCGGCAGATTGACTCCCTGCTGAGCAGCCCCAGCTACACCAGGAGCCTGGGCTTCGACACCACTACGGTGCTGGCCATGTTCATCCCGAATACGTACGAGCTATATTGGAATACCTCGGCCCAGAATCTCATGCAGCGCATGAAAACTGAGTACGAGAAGTTCTGGACGCCCGCCCGTGACGCGGCCCGCGAGAAGCTGGGTCTCACCCGCGTGCAGGTGAGCACGCTGGCCAGCATCGTAGAGGCCGAGCAGCAGCAGCACGCCGACGAGCGCCCCCGCATTGCGGGCGTGTACCTCAACCGCCTCAAGCGCGGCATGAAGCTGCAAGCCGACCCCACCGTAGTATACGCCAACGGCGATTTTGGTATCAAGCGCGTGCTCAACGTGCACCTGCGAAAAGACTCGCCCTATAACACCTATATGTACGCTGGCCTACCCCCCGGCCCTATCGACCTGCCCAGCATCACCAGTATTGACGCCGTGTTGCACCCCGAGCAGAACGACTACCTCTACTTCTGCGCCAAGGACGACTTCAGCGGCTATCACGCCTTCGCCGCCACGCAGCAGCAGCACTTGGTGAACGCCCACCGGTATCAAGCGGCGCTGACGCGGGCGGGCATTATGTAAAAAACCGCTTGTCATGGCGAGCTTGCGAAGCAATCGCACCCGCCCGACACCCGCGCCAGTCGCTCGTCCATCGTTCGGGTGCGATTGCTTCGCAAGCTTGCCATGACAGGTGTTTTCTTAGCCGACCTATGTATCAAGCCGACATTCAAATCCGGGTGCGCTACGCCGAAACCGACCAGATGGGCTACGTCTATCACGGCAACTATGCGGCGTACTTTGAGGTGGCCCGCACCGAGTCGTTTCGGCAGCTAGGCATTCGCTACAAAGACCTGGAAGCGCAGGGGGTAGGGATGCCGGTGGGCGAGCTGCATACCCGCTTTCGCCGCCCCGCCCGCTATGATGACCTGCTGACCATCCGGGTACTATTGCGCGAACTGACCGAGGGCTCGCGGGCGAAGTTTGAGTACGAAATCCGCAATGAGGCTCAGGAATTGCTCACCGAAGGCTACACGCTGATGGTGTTTGTGAGCACCGCCACCGGCCGGCCAGTGCCTATTCCGGACAGCGTGCGCGAAAAATTAGCGCCGTACTTTGCCGAAAGCGAGGCCGACCTGCCGCTCGGCACCGGCCGCGCTACCCCCGGCGACGCGCCCGCGCCGGCCGCGTTCGGCAAATGAGTAGCTGCGTAAAGGAGAGCTGAGCCCCTAAAACCAGCTCGTGAACTCATCGGCCAACTTGCTCCTTTACTCACCTACTCACCCACTCACTTATCGATGCTCGCTTCTCCCGCCCGCCGCCGCGCGCTGCCCGATGTGCGCCGCCACCGTGCCTACCGCACGGTGCTGGCCTGGGGCAAGCGCCAGCGAATGCGCGGCGGCCGCATCTCGATATACGCTGTGGGCGAGCGGGTGCTGCACGAACTGCGGCTTGACTCCTTGGAAAAACGTGCCGCCTACATGGCCTTCAACCTCACGCTGGCCCTGTTTCCGACCATTATTTTCCTCTTCACGCTTATTCCCTACATCCCGGTGCCCAACCTAGATGTGGATATTTTACAGTTTCTATCCGACATCATGCCCCACGAGCTGTACTCGGCTACGGCGGGCACCATCGAGGACATTGTGCGCATTCCGCATGGCGGCCTGCTTTCGTTCGGCTTCGTGTCGGCGCTGGTGCTCAGCAGCAATGGCATCATGGCCCTGCTCGATGCGTTTGAGAAGAAATACCCGTGGTTCAAGCATCGCGGCTATTTCCATAAGCGCCTCATCGCTACGGGCCTCACATTTATTCTGGCCCTTATTCTGGTGCTAGCCATCGCGGGCATCTTCTTCGGCACGTTCATCATTGACGGGTTGGTATTCTACGAAATCGTGCCCGAAAGCTCCACTGAGTTTATGATTTTGGCGCTACGCTACGGCTCGCTTATCGGGCTGTTTTTAACTACGACTTGCGTCATTTATTACTTCGTGCCGCCGGTGCATGATAAGTGGCCCTTCATCTCGACCGGCGCGCTGGTGGCCACGCTGCTCATCTTCCTGGTGTCGTTTCTGTTCACGCTCTACGTGCGCATCTTCAACTCCTATAACCACTTCTACGGCTCCATCGGGGCGCTGGTAGGCTTTATGGTGTGGCTCGAATTCGTGTGCATGACGCTCATCATCGGCTTCGAGGTCAATGTTAGTATTGATGCCGTGACGGGCCGACTAGATTTAATGAAGAAAGAAAAATAAGGGATTTGGGATTGATTTTGAGGCAACTAAGGCTTCCTGTAAAAGAAAATTCTTCCCTCGCACTGCCTCATTCCAAATTTCCCCCTACTTTTGCAGCCCCAACTACTCGTCTGGGACCTTTAGAGAGGTGGCAGAGTGGTCGAATGCGACGGTTTCGAAAACCGTTATACCGGCAACGGTATCGGGGGTTCGAATCCCCCCCTCTCTACGAAATGGTGAAATAGTGAGTTGATAAAGTAGCTTCCACGCTTCATTAATCTGCCATTTTACCATTTCATTTTTAGAGAAGTGGCAGAGTGGTCGATTGCGGCGGTCTTGAAAACCGCTGACTGTAACAGGTCCGGGGGTTCGAATCCCTCCTTCTCTGCTGAGAAGCCCGTTTCCAGCTTGGAAACGGGCTTTTTATTTTTCTGGGTGACAGTTTAGGAGACAGCAAGCCAAATTATTTAACCTTTACTTGTTAGATGTTGGCTAAAAGGGTAGAACCTTATTTAGCTTTTAGAAACGGATGACAAGTCCTGCGTCTGCTGCAAGGTGTCTGGGCCATTAGCGCATCGTCTGGCGGACTAGTTCACATAAACAGGCCAAGCAGTGCAACTCATACGCGAGCAACCCGATGCTGAGGGTCAGCTTTGCGCGAGCGTGAGCATATAGAAACCCGCGTGGGTAGAGCTGTCAGTCCTTTTCCCTATTAGTTGCGGGGTATTGGTAGCGGTAGCCGCAGGGCGAACGTTCTTTGTGGGATGCGTTACCTATTTCTACTGTTTGCCGCGCTGCTTCCCGCGCTGGCCCAGGCTCAGGCACCTGCCGTGCTCTACCAGCAAATTGCGTGGGCTGATAGCAGCGTATTTGCCGCTTTTAACCGCTGCGACAGCCTCGCTTATAAACCGTTTTTCGCGCCCGACCTGGAGTTTTACCACGACCTGGGTGGACTCACCACTGGCCGACAGTTAGAAATGAAAAGCTTTCGGGAGATGTGCGCCCGTGGTAGCCATATTCGGCGCGAGCTAGTGAAAGGTACGCTCGAAGTGCATCCGCTGAAAGGGTATGGAGCAGTTGAGATAGCTGTACACCGTTTTTACCACACCAACAAGGGCCAAGCCGAAAAGCTCAGCGGCACCTATAAGTTCATCCATGTGTGGCAACGTACCGCGACCGGCTGGCGCATCACCCGCGTCATTAGTTACGGGCACGAGGATATGAAGAATGACTAGGGTAGCAGCTACTAAAAAGTAGTTGTGCTAAGCTTTTCCCTATTTCTGGGGCTGCTACTTGCTAGCGGGATGCACCTGATTTCAGCTAACCCAACGATTAGGAAGGATTGCTGCGCTCGCAATAACAGACGGCTTTTACGTAGTCCCTACCCCCTACCGCCCCCCAGGCGGGCAGTGCTCTTTTAGGAATTTGGTATAGGTAGTAGCCAGGTGGCGGCTGGTACCCTCGCCCTCCGAGAGGCTGTGGGTGCGGTTGGGGTAGCTCATCAGCTGGAAGGTTTTGTTGTTCTTCACCAGCTCGTTAATCATCTGCTCGCAGTTGTTGTAGTGCACGTTGTCGTCGCCGGTGCCGTGGATGATTAGCAGGTTGCCGCGCAGATTTTTGGCGTGGGCCAGCGGCGAGTTATCCACGAAATAGTGCCGGTCCTCGGGTAGCAGGCCCATGTAGCGCTCCTGGTAGATATTGTCGTAGTTGAGCTGGTTGTCCACGGCCGCGATACTGATGCCGGTTTTGTATATTTCCGGGTATTGAAACAGTAAGTTGAGGGTACAGGAGCCGCCACCGCTCCAGCCCCACACGGCTACCCGGCTGGTATCGATGTAGCTGTTTTTCAGTACTTCCTTCGCGCCCATTGCCTGGTCGCGGATGTTGAGCGCGCCGATGTTGTGATAAATAGCCTTGCGCCACTCGCGGCCGCGCGGGGCCGGTGTGCCGCGGTTGTCCAGGCTCACGTACACGTAGCCATCATCGGCCATGTTGCCTTGGTAGAGGCGGTTCATCCCACTGCCGATGCGGTCGGTTACGGTCTGGCTGGCCGGCTCTCCATATACGTAAAATACAATGGGGTATTTCTTTGCAGGGTCGAAATTGGTGGGCTTTACCATCCAGCCGTCGAGAGTCACGCCGTCCACAGTTTTAACCTGAAAAAACTCCGTTTTAGGCAGCTTAATCTGCTCCCAGCCGGGAGGAGGAGTTTGCTTGACGCCAGCGTTGAGAGGCTGGCAATCGGGCAGGCTCACCATGTCGTCAACAGGTATCTGCCTGGCAGTCGAGAATGAGTGTAGCGCAATTTTGCCGTTGGGCGAGATATCGTAAGTGTGCCAGCCCGCTTGGGCGGCAGGGGTTAGGCGCTTGGCTGCGCCGCCTTTCAGTGGTACTTGGTAGAGGTAGGTCTGGGTGGCGTTGGTAGGCGAAGCCATGAAATAGAGCTGGCCACCTTTCTCATCGATGCTTTCCAGGCTGATAACGTCGTAGTTGCCGGGCGTCAGCAGCTTTTCGTGGCCGGCCAGGTCCACGGCGTAGAGGTGCCGCCAGCCGTCCTTCTCACTGGCCCACACAAACTTGCGGCCCCTCTCAATCCAGTTCCAGCCCACGGCCTGGTCCTTGGCGTCAATCCAGGATTTATCCGTCTCGCTCAGCACCGGCGTGGCCGTGCCGGTGGCGGTATTCACCAGCAACACCTGGCTCTCGTTCTGGCGGCGGTTGAGTTGCTGCACAATAATTTTCTGGGGGCCAGCCCACTCCATGCGCGGCAGGTAGTGTTGCACGGCATCGCCGGGTATATCCATCCACTTCGTGGCCCCGCCGCCCACCGGCACCACGCCGATGCGGGCGCGGCTGGGGTCTTCGCCCACCACCGGGTACTCCACCGCCACGGTATAGGGGTAGAGCTTCTCAGTGGTGTCGAGCATCAAGTAGTTCGGCGTCTTGGTGGCGTCGAGCTGCCAGTAGGCGATGCTCTGCCCGTCGGGAGCCCACCGGAAGCCGTCGCGGCAATCTAATTCTTCCTCGTACACCCAGTCGAAAGTGCCGTTGATGAGGTGAAGCGTGCCGTCCTGGGTGAGCGGCGTAATGGCATGGTCAGCCAGGTTTTCCACGTACAGGTTGTGCTCGCTCACATAGGCCACCTTGCCGCCATCGGGCGAGAACTTGGCAAACATCAGCGACGACTCCGGCCGGCCCTTGCCGAGCTGGGTGAGCTGCTTACTACCACGGTCGTACACCCAATAGTCGCCGCGGGTGTCGTAGCGCCACACTTTCTTGGTGTTGGTGTTGAGCAGTACTTTTTGGCCATCGTCGGCGAGCGCGAAGCGGCGCACGCGCAGCGGTTCGGCCTGGCCGGTGGGCGTGAGCTGCTGCTTGCTGAGTACGGTCACGGCCTGGCCGGGGCGGCGGGCGTCGAGCTGCACTATTTCGTCGGGCCGCGCTTGCAGGTAGCCGTAGCCGTCTTTGGTCCATTGGGTGCCGGGGCCTACCTGCGCCTGCACCGCGGTTGTACCCGCCAGCAGGAGCGCTACCACGCCTGCCCGGCGGACTATCTGTTGTATCATGAAAAGGAAAAAGAGCGTTGAAAAAACGAAAGTAGCGCGGCCGGCCGGCAGTGCCGCGCCCGGCGGCCACCGCCTACCCCCTCTACCCGGCCGAACGCTACCCCGAATGAAAAAGTAGCCGGCGCGAACGCGCATCCTGGCTCAGCGGCGTAGCTTACGGCCGCATTGTTTCGCCCATCTATTCTTACAATGGCTAAAGCTGCTACATCCGCCACCCCGCCTACCCCCGCTGCCACCTCCGCTACCCCTAAAAAGCCGGTCCGCGCTCGCAAAGCGCCCGCCGACAAGCTGGCTGAGCCCCCCGCCGTGGCTCCCGTGCCCGAGGTGCTGCTGCCCGACCGCCTTTACCTCATCGCCGAGGGCCTACGCGAAAAATCCAGTGCTAAACAGGCCATTTTTCGGGCTACGGAAGCCGCTTTTATGCTCTTGCGGCAGGTATCGCAACAACTCTGCCGGGAACTGACCCAGAAGGTGACCACTGATTCCGATGCCAGCGTGAAAATTGAGTATCAGACGGTTAACGAGATGGAATTTCACATCCGTTTTTCCGGCGATTTGCTCATCTTCCTCATGCACTCCAACATTGTCACCTTTCCCGACGACTTTGGGCCGCTCAACACGCCCTACGTAGCGGCCGACTTTCGGCGGCGCTTTTTCGGCCACATCATGGCTTATAATTTCATGGCCGACAGCATCCGCTACCAGCGGCTGAACGACCCCGGCTACCTGCTGGGCCGCCTGCTCGTTAACATTGACGGGCATTATTTTCTGGAAGGCGTGCAGCAATTGGAGCTGCCCGGCAACGACATGAGCGCCAACGCCATCACGGCCGAGTCGCTACGCCTGTTCGTAGAGAGCGCCATGATTGCGGCCGTCAACAACGACCTCATTGCCCCGCCACTGCCCGAAATCCAGCGCATCAGCGTCAAGCAAAAGCTCGAAAACCAGCAGGTGAGCCGGGGTAGTAAGGTGGGTTTCAGCTTCGCCCACCAGCAGCAGTACTAGGGTCTGGTCGGGGGTAGGGATGGCCAGGCTAGCCGAAAGGCAGGTAAAAAAGTGTGGGAAAATCAACTGTTTAGAGGGGTAGCCATAAAGCGTGAAACTTAATTTTCGCACTGGCGGAGGTTACTATTTCCCTCGTTACTATCCTTCTTCCACTTCCTTTTCCACTTCCATGAACCCAATCTCTAACCCCGACTACCCTGCCCGGCCGGTGGTGGCCGACCTGGCCCCGGCCTACCCCCCGCTTACGCTACCACGACTACCGCCGCCGTAGACCCCAAGCCGCACTGGCGTATCTCGTGGGGGGCGGTATTTGGTGGCGCGCTGCTGGCCCTCGTTACCGAGCTGGCGCTGAGTATGCTGGGCGTTGGCATCGGCCTGAGCACCGTGAACCCCATGCAGGAGGGTAACCCGTTCAACGGCCTCGACACGGGAGCCATTATCTGGTACGGCATCAGCACGCTGCTGGCGCTGTACGTGGGCGGCGTGGTGGCCGGCCGGCTGGCCGGCAGCGCGCGGCGCGCCGATGGGATGCTGCACGGCTTACTGAGCTGGTGCCTAGTCACGCTCTTCACATTTTACCTGCTCACGACAGCCGTAGGCGGCATTATCAGCGGGGTAGGTGGTTTGGCGGGCCGCACGCTCACGGCCGCTGGCAGCAGTATTTCCGCCGTGGCTCCACAGGCCGGCAGCGCCATTCAGGGTGAATTGCAGAAGCAGGGCATTGATGTCAACGACCTCAAGCACGAAGCCCGCACCCTGCTTCAGCAAACCGGCAAGCCCAAATTGCAGCCGAGCGCCCTCGAAAGCCAAGCTCGTAGCGCCGGCAACAACGCCAAAGCCGCCGGCCAGAGTGCCGAAAACCCGCAAAACGCGGGTGAAACCCTCGACCAGGTATTTGATAACCTGACTTCCCGCGCCGATAACATCGGCAACGCCGCCGACCGCGACGCCGCCGTAAACGTGGTGATGAAGCGCACCGGCAAGAGCCGCGCCGAGTCGGAGCAAATCGTGGACAACTGGATTAACAATGCCAAGGAGGCCCAGGCCAAGCTGAAGCAGGCCAAGGATGCTGCCGCCCTAAAAGCCCGCAAAGTAGGCGAGGCCACCGCTTCGGCCTTATCGAAGGCGGCCATTTACACCTTCATCGGTATGGTGCTGGGCGCGCTGGCTGGCGGCTTCGGCGGTTTCCAGGCCACGCCCGGCGAGCGCTTGGTTGAGACCGAGCGTCGGGGGTAGGGGATGTTATAGGTCAATAGAAAAAGGCTTTTCCATAATAGAAAAGCCTTTTGAGTGCCCGGCGCGCAAGTCGGTCTAGCGTGGCCCGTAGCCCACCTTCTCGCGCACCCGCGCCAGCACGCCGGTTCCGTACTCCTGTGCCCGCCGTGCGCCGATGGCCAGCTGCGCATCCAGCTCGGATAGGTTATTCATATAAAAATTAAACCGCTCGCGCTCCGTAGCGAAGCGCCGTAGAATCAATTCGTACAGCGCCTGCTTGGCCGCGCCGTAACCGAAGCCGCCGGCCTCGTAGCGCTGGCGCAGGTCGGCCGTTTCGGGGGGGGTAGCGAGCAGCGAATATAGGCGAAAGGTGATATCAGTATCCGGGTCCTTCGGGTCTTCGAGCAGGGTGCTGCTGGAAATGATGCTGCGCACGGTTTTCAGTAGCTCTTTTTCGGGCGCGAATACGTCGATGGTGTTGCCGTAGCTCTTGCTCATCTTCTGGCCGTCGGTGCCGGGGATAGTCATTAATTCGGCATCCACGCGGGCCTGGGGCGGCACCAGCGTATCGCCGTAGCGGCCGTTAAAGGTCTGGGCGATGTCGCGGGCAATTTCGAGGTGCTGCACCTGGTCCTTGCCCACCGGCACCACCTCGGCATCGTAGAGCAGAATGTCGGCCGCCATCAGCACCGGGTAAACGAAAAGGCCGGCGTTCACGTCCGACAGCTTATCGCTCTTATCCTTGAAGCTGTGCGCGTTGGCCAGCATGGGGTAGGGCGTGAAGCACGACAAATACCACGTCAGCTCCGTCACCTGCGGCACGTCGGACTGCCGATAGAACAAGTTTTTCTCCGTATCGAAGCCGCAGGCCAGCCAGGCGGCGGCCACGGCGTAGGTGTTGGCGCGTAGCAGGGCCGGGTCGCGCACGGTGGTGAGCGAGTGCAAATCGGCAATGAAATACAGCGAGTCGTTGGCCGGGTTTTTCGACAGCTCGATGGCCGGAAGAATGGCCCCGAGCAGGTTGCCTAGGTGCGGCCGGCCGGTGCTCTGGATGCCGGTGAGAATGCGGGACATGAAAAGTGCTTAGTTAATCGGCTCCAAAAGCAGGTATTGACTTGGGTCTTATAAAAGGCTGATTGGTATTGAGCGCGTGCATAAAAGAAGGCAATTCATCGATGCTAATACTGCCATTATTGAGTAAAGCCAGCAAATCGGGACGGGCGGCTGCAAAAGGCGCCAGCGTTTCCCGAAAGCGCTTGCCCTTTCCCGTGTAGGCGCTCACCGGCAGGGTAGTCGTTGAATCAAGGGCTGCATCATACAGCATGTAAGTTTCTAACTCACGGCTGCTGTAGTTAGGGCCACCCACCGTATAACGGTAGCGATAAAGGGAGATTTTGCCGCTATCTACTACTTCTACAAAAAGCTTTTCGTCTTGCTTAACGGACCAGAATCCGCTCTTAGTTTTGAATCCGCTCGCCGCGATGTAATGCGTAGTGCCAATTTGGGCGCTGTATACCTCATCTGGTGTGTATTTAACTTGTTTACCTTGGTCGTCTTTAACCACTAACTCGTGAGCGTATACCTTGATGTTACCAGGGTAGCGCACCAATCGGTTATCACTAAGCACGTAAAATCCGGACTCGGCCTTATGACCAAATAATAGGCCCTTCTGTATTTGCGCGTAGCTGGTTAGGTACGACATACTTAAGACCAAGCAATAGGTAATTCTTTTGAACATAGTAGTTAATAAAAGTTGGCAAACGGATAATTTATACTCCCTCATCCACAAAAGCCTCTTCCTGTAATTCCGCTGTTTCTTCCGGGCCTAAATACCGGTCGATAACGTAATGCGCTAGGTAAAGTAGGGGGGTAAGGACGATGGCAGCGGCAAATTTATACCAGTAGTTGAATTTAGCTACACTGATAACCTGCGCCATTGACCAATTACCAAACAAATAGAATGCCACGTAGAGCACCACGAAGCTATCTACGAGCTGCGAGATGAGCGTGGAGCCGGTGGCCCGCAGCCAGATATACTTGCTGCCCGTGACCCGCCGAAATGCCTGGAATACGCTGGCATCCAGCACCTGCCCGATTAGAAACGCTACCAGCGAGCCGATGATAATACCCAGGCCCTGCCGAAAAATACTCTGGTAGGCAAACTCAATATTAAAGGGCCGGCCCTGCCCGTCGGTCTTATTTAAATCGAGCCAGAAATCAGCCGGAATTAATTTCGTAGTACCCAGAATAACCAAAAAGGCATACAAAATCAGCCCCACCGTGAGGAAGGTGATGCGCAGCACGCCCTTGCGCCCAAAGTACTCGTTAATAATGTCGGTGGTAATAAACACGACTGGCCACACTAGCACCCCCGCCGTGAGGTTGCCGCTGAGGCCGAAGGTTTTTTCGACCGAAAATATCTTGACGCCAATAATCTCGGCTAGCAGCGCATTCACTAGAAAAATGCCGCTGAGTACGAGGTAAAGCTGCTGTTTTTTGTGAGCGTGGGAGGGCATTTTTTAGGTGCGGTAAGCTTCGGCTTGCCGGGATAGGGTAGGGTAAGCTTTAGCTTGCCGGGCGTAAAGTGCAGATGCTAAAAAGGCAAGCTAAAACTCACCCTACACGCTTACTTCCAGCCCTTCGGTGGCTAGCTCGGTCCACGGGAAAACCGCTTGGGCCTCTTGTAGATGCGCGTCTAGTTGCTTGTAGCGCGAAGAGAAGTGACCGATGAGCAGGCGGTGCACATGGGCGGCGCGGGCCAGCTCGCCGGCCTGGCGGGCGGTGCTATGGCAGGTAGTAGTAGCGCGCGCGCGCAGGTCGTCCAAAAAGGTAGCCTCGTGGTAGAGCAGGTCCACGCCCTGGATTAGCTCGGCCAGGCTCGGCGTGTAGAGCGTGTCGGAGCAAAAGGCATAGCGGCGCGGCGGCGCGGCGGGCGTAGATACGTCGGCGTGGGCCAGGGCCGGGCGGCCGGTGGCGGGGTCTGCGGGCAGGTCCTGGCCTTGGGCCAGCTGCGCCAGCTCGGCGGGCGTGAGGGTGGGGGGTAGGCGCTCCTTCACCAGCTTGGCGCGGCGGTGCTGCTCCTCAAACAGGTAGCCGCAGCACGGTATCCGGTGGCGCATGGGCAGCGACGATACCCGCACCAGCGCATCCTCATACACCACGGCGTGGGCCTCGGTATCCACCGGCACGAAGGTGAGCGAGTAGCTCAGCTGCATCTGGGAGTGCAGGGCCTGGGTCGTGAGCACGAATTCCAGACCGGGCGGGCCCACCACCAGCAGCGGCTCCTGCCGGCCCTGCAAGCTGAGCGTGCTCAGCAGCCCAAACAGCCCGAAGTAATGGTCGCCGTGCAAATGCGAAATAAAAATAACCCGCAGTGAGCTGAGCCGGCGGCGGTGTTCCAGCAGCCGTAGCTGCGTGCCCTCGCCGCAGTCGATGAGGTAGCGGCCCTCGCCCACCGCCAGAATTTGCGCCGTGGGGTGGCGGCCTACCATCGGCGTAGCCGAGCCGCTGCCCAGTATCTGAAGCTCGAAAGTCACGATTGCTGCTTATTGAGTGCTGCTTGTTAATTGCTGGTTGTTATCCTGCTAGGCCAACGGCCAGCGCCAGGGTCTTGGCTAAAATGCCAATTGCTGGCCGTTGGCCCAGCAGGACAACAACCAGCAATTAACAATCAACAATTAGCTAAAAACTTACTCTTTATCCGTCAGGTCGCGCTCGATGGCGTGCAGAAAGATGCGGTCGATGCCTTCTTCCACGGTGGGCAGGATGTGCAGCACCGACTCCAGCTTGCTGATGGTGATGAGCTTGAGCACGTGGTCTTGCAGGCCGGTGAGCACCAGCAGGCCGCCCGTCGAGTTGCACAGCCGGTTGGCAATAAGGATGCTGCTGAGACCCGACGAGTCGGTGTACTTTACGTTTTGCAGGTCCAGTATCAGGTTGTTACTACCTTCCGCGTTGAGCTTAACGAACTCCGATTTCAGGTCAGGCGCAACGGTGGTATCGAGCTTTTTTTCATCAATGGTAATGACGGTGTAGCTCTCTTTTTTATCAATGGAATACTTCATAAAACCGCGGCGGGAGAATGAGAATTGGATGCAGAAGGGCGAAGGTAGGAAGAAAACGGGGAACGTGAAATGAAGCTTTATGCCTATCTCGTTCTTAACTATTTGAGCAGCTGAAACTACTGGCTGGCCAGCGAGCCAGGCCCTCCAAAGGTAAGTGAAGCCCACGTACTGAGCCAGTCGGCCCGCGCCGCCAGGGTAGCCGGCGCGGCCTCTATGCGCACAGTGGCCAGCAGGTAGGGGCCAGCCGTGGGCAAGCGCAGTAGTATCCGGCCCTGCGCATTAGCGTGGGTCACGAAATGGGTAACCAGTGGCGGCCCCGGTTGGTTTTTGGTGGCAGGCGCGGCCTGCCACACCTGCACCAGCGCGCCCGGCACCGCCTGCCCCTCGCGCAGCACCCGCACCGTGAGGGCTGCCCCCGGCCGCAGCCGGTAGGGGTTTTGCTCGAGCACTAACTCCAGCGGCAGGCCCAGCACGCGGCGGTAGGCGGTATCGGGCGCGGCGGGGGGTAGGGCCGCGCCGCGCGTAGCCAGCACCAGCGCCTTGGCGCAGCGCCGGTATGCCTCACGGCCAGGCTTAGTGGGGGTCTCGTCGGCTTCCTGGCGCTGGCGTAAGGCCTCGCCCAGGCCTTCCTCGCGCAGGTAGGCGGTGAACTTCGCAGCGGGCAGCTCGATGAACGACGGCCGGCTGGTGAGCAGTACCAAGTGCGTACCGGCGGTGGGGCAGTTCAGGGCCGGGGCCACGGAGTCGGCCAGCAGCGCCGGGCGCAGGTCCGTGGTGTCGGGGGGGGTAGGGCCGAGGCGCACGAAGCGCAATACCCGGCGCGTGGGCCGCGCCCAGGTTTCGCCCGCAAAATTCTCGCCCACCAGCAGCTTGATAGGTACTGATGCGCCGACAGTTGTGCGAAAGCTGGCCGGTTGCAGCCAGAACTCGTGGGCCAACGCGGCGGTGGTGAGGAAAAGTAAGAGGGGTAGGGCTTTGCGCATGAATAAAAGAAGTTAAAAGTGATGCGTGATGAGTTGAAAGGAATATCCTGCTGAGCTTGTCGAAGCATGACGTCCCTTCTAGCTCATCACCCTTAGCTTCCTCTCACTGCCGCTCCAGGGCTAGCCCATACGCCCGGTCGTAGTAGACGCGCAGGTTTTTCCAGTCGAAAATATCGGCGGAGCTTTCCACGCGGTTGCGCTGGCTGATGCGCTCGCGGCGGCTCAGTAGCACGAAATTCCAGAGCATCTCGGTTAGCTCCTCGGCAGCCTGGTCGAAGCTGCGCTCTTGGCGGCGCACCACGAAAATGCCCTTATCCTCGTGGTCGGCCACGTTTTTTTCCACGTAATCGCCAAAGCCGGAGAGGTCGCTCGTGATGGCCGGCACGCCACGCGCCACGCACTCCAGCGGCGTGTAGCCCCAGGGCTCGTAGTAGCTCGGAAACACGCCCATGTGGCAGCCGCGCACAAACTGCCCGTAGTCCATGCCAAACAGCGGCGAGGTAGTGCTCACAAAATCAGGATGGTACACTATTTTAACCCGGTCGTGCTGGTTGTTCACCAGGTTGGCCCGACGCACGAAATTCAGAATATCGTCGTCCTGGTCGTTCACCAGGTTGTGGGTGATAACGGAGGGTAGCTGCGTGGTTTTCCAGCTTTGCAGGCTGCGGCGGTAGCGTAGCTTCCAGTAATCATCCACCATGCTATCGAGGTCGGGTAGGCGATGGTTCTGGCTGGCAGCGGCGGCGTAAAACAGCCGCTCGCCCACCTGCTCCTCAATGGCGCGGCAGGTCTGGCGCACTTCTTCAAGCTGCGCACGGCTTTGCAGCACCAGCGGGTTGATGCTGGTGTAGGGCCGCTTGGTGATAAAAAACATTACTACCTGCCCCTCCAGGCCGCTTTGCTGCAAGCGGTGGTTGAGGCGCGCCAGAGCCTCCAAAGTCAGGTCGAAGCCCTTGTTGTGGTACTCGTAGCGGCCCGAAGTGAAGAGATAAATCGTCTGGTCGAGGTCGAAGGCGTAGCTCTGAAAAAAGTGCGCCATCACAAACTCATGGATTTTATCCTTGTAGAGCTTGTGCAGGTTTTGAAACTCGTGCA
Organism: Hymenobacter psoromatis; assembly: GCF_020012125.1. Classification (NCBI taxonomy): domain Bacteria; kingdom Pseudomonadati; phylum Bacteroidota; class Cytophagia; order Cytophagales; family Hymenobacteraceae; genus Hymenobacter; species Hymenobacter psoromatis. Next base: position 2,714,708 of record NZ_JAIFAG010000001.1, on the reverse strand, counting down.
GGGCCACAAACCGCTCGATGTTCAGCCCGTTAGGCAGCACTGCATCCGGAATTCTATCCAATAAATAAATGCACTCACGCACCGTCAACTCGCTCACCGTGGTGAACACATGGCTGCCGTGGGCGGCGGCGCGCTCCATGCTCACGGCCGGCTCGATGTTGAAGCTGCGGGCCTGCGCGCGCCAGTCCACCAGCATCAGGTTGTCATAAAAATTGGGGTCGTTCATGGCCAGGTAGCGGCCCAGCAGCGTGGCGTGCGTGGTAAAGAGCAAGTGCACCGGCACCTGGCGGCGGCGCAATTCCGGGATGGCTACCCCCGTCATCCACTCGTGAAAGTGCCCAATTACCTGCCACTCGTCTACCGACTGGCGGGCCACGGTTTCGATGAACTGCGTGGCCAGGTGGCCGAAGGCAATAACCTGGTGCAACAGGTCATCATTGTCGGGCGCCGGAATCTGGTGGTCGCGCCAGAGGTCGCTTTTCAGCGTCGCCAGCTCGTTGTATTTTTGAAATGGGTTGATGAGCACCGTGCGGGGCCGGCCCGTGACGAGCCACACGCCCAGGCAGATATCCATGCCCTGCTCGCGCAGCGTGCGCACGGCGCGGGCGTAGGGGTCGTTCATGCCCAGCAGCTGGTCGTCGTCGTAGCTCTCAAACTCGCCCTGGGCCATCTGCGGAAAGTAAGGGCCCAGCAAGCAGTAGCGCCCGCCCCAGGCCGGCATGGTAGCCGGCACCTTCGAGCGGATAACCGTGTAGATGCCGCCGACCTGGTTGCACACCTCCCAGGCTACTTCAATGAGTAAGGAATCGGGAAAAAGAGCGTCGGGTACCGGTGGCAAGGACTGCATGAGCAAGGAGGATGGGGGTAGGAAGAAGGAGCGAAAGGTAAGCTGTCGGGCGAAGATGCACGGATTCTAAACCGTTCGTTATCGCCCGCCGACCTAAACAATACGGTAAATTCGCTGCTTTAGGCGCTGCTGCTTTTTCCAGCTTACTATTTCTCATGGCCGACCTCACCAACGTGCTCCAGACCGAGCACCCCATTCTTCCGCAGTTCACTCAGCGCCGCAGCCCGCGCGCCTACACCGCCCAGCCGGTGGCGGCCGAGGCGTTGCAGCGGCTTTTTACGGCCGCTGGTTCAGCGGCTTCGTGCTTCGGCGAGCAGCCTTGGCGCTTCATCGTGGGTAGCAAAGCCACTAGCCCCGAGGCATTTGAGAAAATCCTGGGCGCGCTGGCCCCCTTCAACCAGACGTGGGTGAAGGAAGCGCCCGTGCTGGCGCTGGCCGTGGCCAAAACGACCTTCAGCCACGATGGCAATCCTAATGCCTGGGCGCGGCACGACGTGGGCCAGGCCACCGCTAACCTGGCCGTTCAAGCCGTGGAGTTAGGCCTGCAAATCCACCAGATGGCCGGCTTCTCACCGGATGCTGCCCGCGCTGCCTTCGCCATTCCCGCTGATTTTGAGCTGGTTTCGATTTTTACCATCGGCTACCCCGGCCCGGCCGACGCACTACCCGACCCTCTCAAAGAGCGCGAAACCGCGCCCCGCACCCGCAAGCCGCTGGGCGAAATCATGTTTGAGGGCGGCTGGCCTAGCGTGCAAGGCGAGCGCTACGACCAGGCGAAGGTGTGAGTGAGGAAATTAATCAGAAAGAACGTCATGCTGACGCAGGAAGCATCTCACTCGCATCGCTGGACGAACCCGAACGATGCGAGCGAGATGCTTCCTTTGTCAGCATGACGTTCTTTTTTAATTACTCATTTACCGCGACAGCACCACTACCGCATAGCGCCCCAGCGCAAAGCTGCCGTGCTGAGGGTAGTCGTCGTAGTCGCCGCCTTGGGCTTCGGTGCCGTAGCTGGGGAAATTCTTGAAATCAGCATCATACCCGTCCCAGTTCGAGTTGAAGCGCACCTTCCACTCGCCGCCAGTGGGTAGGCCGATGGTGTAGTTATCATAGGTGCGATTAGCGAAGTTGACGAGCACGACAACTGCGTTGTCGGGGTGGTCATCCCAACGGGCGAAGGCGATTACTTTGTCCGTATTGTTGACGTGAAACACCCGGCAGCCCTGGCCGCGCAGGCCGGGCGTTACGCCGTGCTGGTCGCGCCGCAACGCAATAAGGTCGCGGTAAAGCTGCGTGAGACCCTGGTGCGCCTCGGCCCAGTCCCATTCTAGCGGCTCGGTGTCGTTGAACGAGCCAGGCATCAGAAATTCCTGGCCCTGAAACAGCATCGGAATGCCGCGCGAAGTGAGTACCAGCGCCGCGCCCAGCACGGTGCGTTTTTTGGCGAAATAGTTTTCCACGTCGCCGCCCCCGATTTCTTCGGGTAGGCGGCTTTTGCCATTGGCTACCTCGTCGTGGCTTTCGGTGTAAATAATGCGCTGAAAAGCATCGCCATTATACGTCGTGCAAATGGCACCAGCCACGGCGTGCATGTCGCGGTCGGCATCATTGGGCGTCGTCAGGGCCTCGTGCACGGGATAAATGAACGAGGCCGACCACTGCGCCGAAAAGCCTTCGCCGCCCTGCTCCGTAGCCCCCGTGATGGCGGGGTTCGAGCGCAGGTCCTCGGCGATGGTGATTTTCCAGGGCTGGCGGGATTTTATTTCCTCGTTCACCCAGCGCATCAGGCTCCAGCCGTCGGGCAGGTCCGCGCCAGGGTCTTCCTCGCCGTGCACGTTGCGGATAAAGGCGATGGCGTCCATGCGCAGGCCGTCGCAGTGGTAGTCTTCGAGCCACATCAGGGCATTATCCAGGATGTAGCGGCGCACCTCGGGGCGGCCGTAGTCGGGGCGGTTGTGGCCCCAGGGCGTTTCGCCCCGCCAGTCGTTGTAAAAATAAATGCCGCCCCCATCGTTTTCCTGCCACCCATCAAACTGCCACAAATCGAGGTCGCCCGGCCCAAAGTGGTTGTACACCACATCGAGCACTACCGCAATGCCGCGCTGGTGGGCCGCTTTCACCAACTCTCGAAACGCCTCCGCGCCGCCATAATCGCTTTCCAGCGCGAAAGGATTTGAGGGGTTGTAGCCCCACGAGTAAGCCCCCGGAAACTCAGTGGCTGGCATTATTTCGATGCAATTGATGCCCAGGTCGCGCAGGTAGTCCAGCCGCGCTATCACGTCGCGAAAAGTGCCGGGCTTGCCCGCCTCCGGCACGTTAAAAGTACCCACGTGCAGCTCGTAGATAACAAGGTCGTTCCAGGCCGGCATCTGAAAATTATCTTCTTCCCAGTCAAAATCATAGGTATCGAAGACCAGCGAGTGGCCCGCCGAGTTGGTGACGGCGCGGGCGTAGGGGTCGTTGCGGGTCAGCTCGCCGGTGGGCGTTTGCAGCACAAATTTATAGCCGTCGCCAGGCTTCACGCCGGGCAGGTCGGCGGCCCAGTTGCCATCTTGCTCCGCGCGCAGCGGGTGGCTGTTTTTATCCCAATCGTTGAAGGTGCCCATCACCGACACGGCGCTGGCGGCCGGGGCCCACACCCGGAAGGTGGTGCCGCCGGGGTGGGGTAGGGCCCCGAAGCCCTCGCGCACGGGCGCGGCGGCCGGTGGGGTAGTGGGTTTTTTGAGGGAAGCCGGCTTTTTCGGAGCGGCTGGCTTGGCTTTGGAGGGGGTAGGGGTAGGCATAAAAAAAGGCCGGCCGCGCGGGCGGCAGAAGTGCGCCCGGCTGGCGCGGCCAGCGATATAGAGGTCACTTGTACGAAACTAACCAGATTAGGATATGCTAGCCGCACTGGCGCAGCTTTTCGCAGGTGCACTACCCGTGCCGGGCAACCCAGGCGCGGATTTTTTGGTTTGGCTAAGCGCAAGCCTCCTTCCTTCCCGTTTATGCCCCGTCCGCGTCCCGTCGTTTTTGGTCTTTATGCTTGGTCGCCCGAGTACGGTTACCGCTACCTGCACCCTGCCAACCGGCGCTCGTTTGAGCTGCTGGAGCCGGTGGGCAAGGTTTTTGAAAAAGTGAGCGACCTCGACGACGATAGCGAGTGGATAACCCTGCGCTACGACGAGCAGCAGTTTCTGGTGCGGGGCGAGCTGTTCAAAGAGCTCTATAATAAGCCACTCTTCGGCTTCGGTGATTTGGTACAGGAAGTACGCCCTACCCCCGGCCAGCCCGCGCACCAGGGCCTCATCTCCGATATTTATTGGAGTGAAAGCCAGGACTGCGCCACCTTCCAGCTAGTCGAGCGCAAGCGCAAGCTGGCCCGTATTTTCGAGCCCGATGAGCTGCGCCACGCCGAGTAGCTGGGGTAGGCCCGGCGGGTAGGCAGCAGGGTGTGCAACGACTCGCCGTGCGCACCTTTGCCCGATGCCTACCCCCCCTCTTTTACCCAAGGCGGCCCAAAGCGAACTCCTTCGGGCCCTACCCGACACCCAGCCGTGGAGCGCGCTAACGGTAGCGCAAGTGCGGGAGCAGTCGCGCCTGGTGGCCAGCCGCAGCTTGCAGCCACTCAAGATTATCAACCCCAAATCGCCCGGCCCGGCCTGCCACGCCGTGCTGGCCAGCTACGGCGGCGGCTTGGTGGCCGGCGACCGCATCGCGCTGCGCGTGCGCTGCGAAGCCGATAGCCGCCTGCTGCTCACCACCCAGGCTAATACCCGCATTTTCAAATCAATAGACGGCAGCCAGGCCGAGCAGCTTACCGAAGGCCACCTGGCCGAAAACGCCCTGGCCGTGGTGCTGCCCGACCCCCTGGTGCCCCAGGCCGCCAGCCGCTACCGCCAGGCCCAGCACTGGCACCTGGCCCCCACGGCCACTCTGCTGCTGGCCGACTGGTGGCACGCCGGCCGCACCGACGCGGGCGAGGCGTTCGCCTTCACCACCTTCGCCACCGAGCTGCGGGTGAGCGTGGCCGGTCGCTTGGCGTTGCTCGACCGCTTCGCCCTGCGGCCCGAGGAGCATTTAGCGACCTCGCCGGCCACGTTCGGGGCCTATCGTTCGGCCTTGTCCATTTACCTGGTCGGCCCGCCCGGCGGGGCGCGCTTTCGGCAACTGGCCGCCGCCCTGCACCGCCTACCTCCCCCCGGCCAGACCGAGCTGCACGCCACCCTGGCCGGCCGCCCCTACGTGGTGGCCGTGAGCCAGGCGCGTGGAAACGTAGTGTTGGTGCGGTCGCTGGGTATATCGCGGCTTGCTTTGGAGCCGGTATACCAAGCCGTGTCGGCGGCGCTGGTTGAAGAGGAGCTGTTGGGGTTCAGTCCTTTGCAGCGGAAGTATTGAAAGTGGCTGATAGCTGCGGGCGGGAGCCCCACCCCCCAGCTTACGCCATTTACTGCGCGGGAGGTAACCGCGTTGAAGGGGGGTAGGGAATGAGCTTGCCCACTAGCCGGAGGTATTTTTGCACCCTTCTTCCCGGCCGGGACCTCACCCGTTATTGTTTAGCTGGATAGTAATGCCTGATAATCTTATTCCTGCGTCAACAGCGGCTGCGCCGGTTATCATCGTGGGAGCGGGGCTTTCAGGCCTTGTGGCGGCGCAAGCGCTGCAAGCGGCTGGCCGGCCGGTGCTAGTGCTGGAGGCCCGCGACCGGGTAGGGGGCCGCACGCTGGCCGTGCCGGCCCTGCCCGCCAGCCCCGAGGCCGATTGGCTCGACCTGGGCGCTACCTGGGGCTGGACGCACCACCCCTACCTGATGCAGCTGTTGGCTAGCCTTGGCCTCCAGCCCTTTGCGCAGCCTAGCGCCGGGGCCACGGCCTACGATACCCCGCAGGGCGTGCACCGCCTGGCCCACCCGGCGGGCTCGGCCGGCTATCTGCGCCTGGCGGGCGGAGCGGCCGCGCTGTGCCGGGCGCTGGCCCGCCAGCTACCTCCCGCTAGCCTGCGCCTGGAGTCCCGCGTTACGCACCTGCACCAGCTGCCGGGCGGGGCCGGCATTGCCCTCACAGTAGAGCAGGGTGGCCAGGCGTACCTACTCACGGCCCCGGCCGTGGTGCTGGCGCTGCCGCCGCGCCTAGTGGCCCACAGCCTGGCTTTCGAGCCCGCGCTGCCCGCGAAGGTGCAGCAGGCAGCGCGCGCCGTGCCCACCTGGATGAGCCACTCCATGAAGGGGATAGCGGTGTACGAAACGCCCTTTTGGCGGGCGCAGGGCTGGTCGGGCTACGCCGTGAGCCAGGTGGGGCCGCTGGTCGAAATCCACGATGCCTCGCCGGCGGCTGGCCAGCCGGGGGCGCTGTTTGGATTTTTCGCGGCCCCGCACCCGTTGCGCGCCGCCCCGGCGGCCGAGCGGCAGGCGGCGGTGCTGGCCCAGCTGGCGCGGCTGTTTGGCCCCGCCGCCCGGCAGCCCCTGGCTTATCACGAGCTCGACTGGACCCAGGAGCCCTTCACCAGCGCCCCCGGCGACGAGTACCAACCGCCGAGCGTGCCGCTGCAAGGCCCCGAACTGCTGCGCCAGCCCCTCTGGCACCGCACCCTCGTGTGGGCCGGGGCCGAAACCTCTGGCAGCGAGTGGGGCCGGCTCGACGGGGCCGTGGAATCGGGCCAGCGGGCAGCCGCGCAGGTGCTGAGTACTGCTGAATGAAGCATTGGGCTACGTGGTGCCCTATGCGCTTACTAGCTGGCTGATGCCTATATCATCGGCCAGCCAGTATAGCGCAAGAAGCCATCATTGCTTCCTGCGGGTAGCCCATGCGTCGGCGCGCCGACCTTGTAGCTCAAGAAACTTTGGCCCACACCAAGGCCCTGCATGCACCGGGTGCGTTGGCGCATTTGATGAAGTTGTTTAGGGAGTAGGGCAGCGTGCGGTGCCTATCTTGGGCCCGGCCCACGGTTGAGTTTACCGCGGCGCTCCTGCTCATGAGCCTACTTCACAAAAGCCTTGCTATCAACAGTGTGCTTATGCTACTTAGCGCATCTATTATCGGTACGGTACTGCACGAGTTGGCCCACTACATCGTTAGTGCGCACTTCGGGCTGAGCCCCACGATGCACCACAATTACGTAAACTTGGTCCTCGACGGTACCCCGCGCCAGCAGATTCTGGTGGCGGCGGCCGGCCCGGTTTTTTCGCTGTTACTGGGAGTGCTGGCGGCCGGGTTCGCCATCTGGCTGCCCCGGCCTTCGCTGGCCAAGCTGTTTTTGCTGTGGCTAGGTATGGACAGCATTCTGGGGTTTTTGGGCTACCTGCTCATCGCACCCATTGCTCGCGAGGGCGATACGGGCCTGGTATTTGCGTACTTCAGAGTGCCCTTATATGCGGCTATTATCCTCGCCGTGGTGGTTTTTGTGGGTTGCCAGCGGCTCTATGGCTGGTTTGCCACGCAGTTTGTATACTACAAAAACGCGCCCGTTTTCGACCTCGCCGCTACGCAGAAACAGCTGTTTCTCTACCCCATTCTTAGCGTCATCGTGCTGCTAACGCTGCTCAGCTTTCCTATCATCACTTGGGTGAGTCTGCTGCCCACCATTTTCCTGCCGATGACTTATTTCAGTACCTGGGGCGCGTATCGCCGCCTAGCCCCGACCAACGCGCCGATGGTGGTCGATGAAATCTCCCTACCCCTGGTAGCCCTGACAGTAGCTTCCGTAGCGCTGTTTCGCTACCTAGTGTGAATCTGCCTGACCAGTTCATGTCTTTATTAACTGCCAGCGCGCCTCCGTAGCTCAAGAAATGTTAGGCCAAGCCGAGGTCCTGCACGCGTCGGGTGCGTTGGCGCATTTAGTAGAATTATTCAGGGGGTAAGGCCAGGTGAATAGCCAGATAATATTCGCTACTTTAGCAGTAACAACCGCCCTATTCATGCCGAAGAAAATAGCATCTTTCCTAGTCTCTGAGCTACTAGCAAGTATTACCGTAAAACCTGCGCTGGATAATAAGTATATCAGCAATCAACCTTTTCAGGATGAAATAGACTTGGCTAGTCATGCTCTGAAAATCGTGGGATTACCATCGGAAGAGTTTTGAATGCAAACTACTAAAAATAAAGTTACTAATTTTAATCTCATAATTTTCTTATAAATATAAGTGATTTAATTACCCGGCTACAAGATTGGTATGAGATTAATTATAACGGTGACTGGGAACACAATAGCGGACTGTCATTAACTACGCTTGATAATCCTGGTTGGCATCTTATTTTAAGCTTGCAAGATACTACACTTGAAAATATCGAATTCGACAGGCAATATCAAAGCACTAGTTTTGAATATGGTTAGTTTTTCATCAAAAAAATAAATAAAAATCTTGAAATTAATTATGGACCCGAGTAATTTAAGTCAAACTTTGACTATTTTCTTTGACGACATAATTATAGGATATTCAGATAACAATATTTTTTAAAACATATATATCTAAATAATATGTCATGAGCCAATTATTTGGATAATTGCAAAAGGAAGAATTGTTTCCGAAAGTATTTTAGAATTAGTAGAAATACCATCTATAAAGCACAGTGAGATAAAGCTGAAAAATTTAGACGACATCGATTTCACCGAAAATGAAATGCATATTTTTGCTCATCATTTCAAAGTAGGTGACCTAATATCAACAGACATAGGAGATATGTTCGACGGAGTTAAACTGGTAGCTAAAATGAAGGCATAAAAAAGGAGAATACCCGAAAGCAACGGCTTCCAGGGCTTCTCTTTTATACCAATACCCAAAACCCTCACTTAAACATCCCTACCGCATTCTTGCTTGGCAAATTCGTCTTACCCATCAAAAATATATCGACCTGCCGGGCGGCCTCTCTACCCTCCGAGATGGCCCAGACGATGAGTGACTGGCCGCGACGCATGTCGCCGGCCACGAACACGCCGGGGAGGTTGGTGTGGTAGGTGATTTCGGGGGCATGCACGTTGCCGCGCTCGTCCAGCCCTACCCCCAGCTGGCCGAGCAAGCCAGCGTTGGCCGGGCCGGTGAAGCCCAGGGCCAGCAACACCAACTGGCACGGGATTTCGCGGTCGGAGCCGGGCACTTCTTCGAAGCGAACGCGGCGGCCCATTTCGTCGGTTTCCCAGGTTACGTCGCTCACGAGCAGGGCGCGCACCTGGCCGTGCTTGTCGCCGAGGTAGGCCTTGGTGTTCACGCCCCAGTAGCGCTGGCAGCCCTCCTCGTGCGAGCTACTGGTGCGAAATACGGTGGGGTAGAGCGGCCACGGCGTGTGGGCGGGGCGCTCCTCGCCGGGCTGGTGCATCATGGCGAACTGCGCTACCGACTTGGCTTGCTGACGATTGGCGGTGCCTACGCAGTCGGAGCCCGTGTCGCCGCTGCCGATAACTACCACGTCGAGGCCATCGGCCAGGATGTGCTCGCTGTCCACGGGCGTATCGCTCACGCGGCGGTTTTGCTGCGTCAGGTACTCCATCGCGTAGTGGATGCCAGCCAGCTCGTGGCCAGGCAAATTTAGCTCGCGCGGGGCCGAGGCTCCGCCCGCCAGCACCACCGCGTCGAAGGTGCGGCGCAGCTTATCGGCCGGCAGGTCGCGGCCGATTTCCACGTTGCAGCGGAAGGTCACGCCGGCCTCTTCGAGCAGCTTAATGCGGCGCTCAATCACCCATTTTTCAAGCTTAAAATCGGGCACGCCGTAGCGCATAAGACCGCCCGCGTGCGGGTCGCGCTCGAAGATGGTCACGACGTGGCCGGCCTCGGTGAGCTGCGCCGCCACCGCCAGCCCGGCCGGGCCGCTGCCGACCACGGCCACCGTTTTGCCGGTTTTCAGCACCGGCGCGACGGGCCGCACGTAGCCCTTCTCGAAGGCAATCTCGATGATGTGCTTCTCGATTTCCTCAATCGCCACCGGCGCGCTGTGGATGCTCAGCACGCAGGCCGACTCGCAGGGCGCGGGGCAGATGCGGCCCGTAAACTCGGGGAAATTATTGGTGGCTGACAAGATATCATACGCCGCCCGCCAATCCTGCTGGTACACCGCCTCGTTGAACTCGGGAATGATATTGCCCAGCGGGCAGCCCGAGTGGCAAAACGGCACCCCGCAGTTCATGCAGCGGGCCGCCTGCTGGTGCAGCTCTTTCTCGGGGTAGAGGCCGATAAATTCCTGGTAGTGGGCCACGCGCTCGGTCGGGGCCGCCTTAGGCGGCGCGGTGCGCGGGTATTCTTTGAAGCCGGTGATGTTGCCCATTGTGCGGTTTTAGCTCGTTCTGGCGGTGCGCCTCACCCCCCGGCCCCCTCTCCGAAAAGGAGAGGGGGAGCCAAGATGGCGCGCTTATTATTAGAAGTTTTGAACTTGACCTAACTTTATTACAGTATTTGTACTAAAATCGCAGTTGCAAACTGTTCTATTCAGTATCGTCTGTATTGACTCTGGCACTTGTGTTATTAGCAAGGGTTTATTAGGTTGGGTTATCGCCGAATAATCCTGCTTTTCTAAATCTCTTCGATAATTCGGTTCGATTCTATCGAAGGAATAGAGTCCACAATCCGAATAGTTAGCGAAGCTTGATAAAAATTTTGCTTTTTGCTCGGTACCCTTAATTTCTTGCGGGTAAGAAAAGTTGGGAGCGAGTTTGTGGCCTGTTCTTTCCTTCAAGGATGTGAAATAATCTACCACTGATTCTAAGTCTTCCGCAGAAGTAGAAATAGAATTAGGCAGAATCCCGCCGTTGGAAGAAAAATGACCTATGCTACCCTGTTTGTCAATAGCAAACCAATCATAATCGGTCACTTCCTGGTCGATTTCTGTAATCTGCATATTCATTAGCTAAATCAGTATTACTAGGCTCCCCCTCTCCGTTTCGGACAGGGGGTAGGGGGGTGAGGCGCACGCTAGGCGGCAGCCACTTTCCCCACCAGCACCCGCTTATATTCCAGTGGAAACACCTTCACGAACCGCCCGGCTTCCTCCTCCCAGTTGCCCAGCAGGAAATTAGCCAGGTGGCTACCCGTCAGCTCCACGTGTTGCTTAAGCAGCGTCTGAATCTCGGCTTCGTCCGTTTCCGTCAACCCTTCGAGGGCTACCATGTCGGGGTTGCAGTTCACGGGGAACCGGCCTTCGGGGTCATAGACCCAGGCCAGGCCGCCGCTCATGCCGGCGGCAAAGTTGCGGCCCGTGCGGCCCAGCACCAGCACCCGGCCGCCGGTCATGTACTCGCAGCCGTGGTCGCCTACCCCCTCCACCACGGCCGTCGCGCCCGAGTTGCGCACCGCGAAGCGCTCGCCCGCCTTGCCGCGCACGTACAGCTCGCCCGAGGTGGCCCCGTAGAGCGCCACGTTGCCGATGAGGATGTTGTTTTCGGGCGTGAAGGTGCTGGCGGCGGGCGGGAAAATGGCCAGCCGTGCCCCGCTCAGGCCCTTGCCCACGTAGTCGTTGGCCTCGCCTTCGAGCTTGAAAGTCAGACCGCTAACTGAGAACGCGCCGAAGCTCTGCCCAGCCGAGCCGGTGAACTTGTAGCGGATGGTATCGGCGGGCAAGCCGGCGGCGTGGTAGCGCTTGGCAATCTCGTTGGAGAGCAGCGTACCGATGGTGCGGTCAGTGTTCTTCACCTCGAACGCGGCCGTCACGACTTCCTGCCGCTCCAGCGCGGCTTGCGCGTGCTCCAGCAGTTGCCAGTCGAGCACGTCGCTGATGCCGTGGTCCTGGCTTTCGCTGTTGTAGAGCGTGCCACCCGAGATGTTGGGGGCGGGCGTCAGCACCGCGCTGAGGTCAATGAGCTTGGCCTTCCAGTGGCCGGCTTCGGGGTTCACTTTCAGGAATTCGCTGCGGCCCACCATCTCGTTCAACGTGCGGAAGCCCAGCTCGGCCATGATTTCGCGCAGCTCCTCGGCCAGAAAGCGGAAGAGGTTGACGATGTGCTCGGGCTTGCCGCTGAACAACTTACGTAGCTCGGGGTCTTGGGTGGCCACGCCCACGGGGCAGGTGTTGAGGTGGCACTTGCGCATCATGATGCAGCCGCCCGCGATGAGAGCGGCCGTGGCCACGCCAAATTCTTCGGCGCCCAGCAGGGCGGCCACGGCCAGGTCGCGGCCGGTTTTCATCTGGCCATCGGCTTGCAGCACCACGCGGCTGCGAAGCTGGCTGCGGAGCAGCGTTTGCTGCGCTTCAGCCAGGCCCAACTCCCAGGGCAGGCCGGCGTGGCGGATGCTGCTGAGCGGCGAGGCACCCGTGCCGCCGTCGTAGCCCGAGATGAGAATCACGTCGGCGTGGGCCTTGGCCACGCCCGCCGCAATCGTCCCTACCCCCGCCTTGCTCACCAGCTTCACGTTGATGCGGGCGGCGCGGTTGGCGTTTTTGAGGTCAAAAATCAGCTGCGCCAAATCCTCGATGGAGTAGATGTCGTGGTGGGGCGGCGGCGAGATGAGCCCTACCCCCGGTGTGGCGTGCCGCACCTTGGCAATCCACTCATCGACCTTGTGGCCAGGAAGTTGGCCACCTTCGCCGGGCTTCGCGCCCTGCGCCATCTTGATTTGCAGCTCGTCGGCATTGGTCAGGTAGTGGGCCGTCACGCCGAAGCGGGCCGAGGCGATTTGCTTGATGGCCGAGCGCATGGAATCGCCGTTTTCCATGACTTCGTAGCGCAGCGGGTCCTCGCCGCCCTCGCCGGTGTTGCTCTTGCCGCCGATGCGGTTCATGGCGATGGCCAGCGTGCTGTGCGCCTCGTGCGAAATCGAGCCAAACGACATCGCGCCGGTGGCAAAGCGCTTCATGATATTCTCGGCCGGTTCCACTTCTTCCAGCGCAATGCTAGGCCGGTGCTTGGCAAAGCCTAGCAGCCCTCGAATGGTGAAGAGCTGGTTGGGATGGTCGTTGAGCAGCTGGGCGTACTTCTTGTACGTCTGATAGTTACCGGTGCGGGTAGCGTGTTGCAGCAGGTGCACCGTTTCGGGATTGAACATGTGCGCCTCGCCCTTGCGCCGCCACTGGTACACGCCGCCCGTATCGAGCAGCTCGGGCCCCACGGTGCTTTCCTGCTTGTAGCCGTGGTGGTGCTTGTAGAGGGTTTCGCGGGCAATCTCATCCAGCCCCAGGCCCTGAATCCGGGTCACGGCACCAGTAAAATACTGGTCCACCACGCTTTGGTTAAGCCCCAGAATCTCAAATACCTGCGCGCCGTGGTACGACTGTAAAGTTGAGATGCCCATCTTCGAGAAAATCTTCAGCAACCCATCGCACACCGCCTTGATGTAGTTGTAAGCCAGCTTTTCGGCAGGCAGGTTATTGCCCAATAAGCCGGCCGCGTGGCGCGTCTGGATGGTGGCCAGCGCCAGGTAGGGGTTCACGGCCGTGGCTCCAAACGACAGCAAACAGGCGAAATGATGCACTTCCCACACGTCGCCGGCCTCCACCACCAGGCCCACCGAACCGCGCTTGCCACTCTTAATGAGGTGGTGATGCACCGCCGACACCGCCAGCAGCGACGGAATGGGCGCGTGCTCCGAGTCCATTGCCCGGTCGGAGAGAATCAGCACCTCAAAGCCGTCGTGCACCGCGTCTTCGGCGTAGCGGCACAGGCGCTCCAGCCCCCGTTGCAACGCCCCTGGCTTGCCATCGGCCTTGAAGTAGGTTTGCAGGGTCTTGGCCTGAAACGAGCCAGTGTCGATGCTGCGCAGCTTTTCCAGCTCGCGATTGCTTAAAACGGGCTGCTTGGCGGCCACGCAGTGGCAGTGGCGCGGGTCCTCATCCAGGATGTTGCCGTTGTTGCCAATAAACGTGGCCAGGCTCATCACCAGCCGCTCCCGGATGGGGTCGATGGGCGGGTTGGTTACCTGCGCGAAAAACTGCTTGAAGTAGCTGCTTAGGTGCTGCGGCTGGTCCGAAAGCACGGCCAGCGGCACGTCCACGCCCATTGAGCCGATGGGCTCCTTGGCCTCTAGCGCCATCGGGGCCAGGATGGTTTCGAGGTCCTCACGCGTGTAGCCGAAGGCCTGCTGGTACTTCATCACGGCCTCGGGGCCGAGGTCGGTGAAGGTGAGGCGCGGCTCGGGCAGGTCCTCCATCTGAATCTGGTAATCCTCCAGCCAGCGGCCATAGTCTTGCTGGCCAGCTGCTTGCGCTTTAATCTCGCGGTCAGTGAGGATGCGGCCGGCCTTGGTATCCACCACGAACATCTTGCCCGGCTGCAAGCGGCCTTTCTTAATGATGCTCTCAGGGGCCAGGGGTAGCACGCCCGCCTCGGAGGCTACCAGCACGCGCCCATCATTGGTGATGGCGTAGCGCAGCGGGCGCAGGCCGTTGCGGTCGAGCATGGCACCCACCAGCGTGCCATCGGTGAAATTAAGCGCCGCTGGACCGTCCCAGGGAGCCATAAAGGTGGCGTGGAACTCGTAGAACGCCTTTTTGAGCGGGTCCATCTGCTCGTTGCCGTCCCAGGCTTCGGGCACCAGCATCATCATTACATGGGGTAGGGACCGCCCGCAGTGCAGCAGTAGTTCCACGATGTTGTCAAGGCAGGCCGAGTCCGACTGCCAAGGGTCAATCACGGGCAGTATCATCTGCATCTCCTCGGCCGAAAAGTAGGGCGAAGCGTAGGTGGGCAGGCCCGCAAAAAACCAGTTCAAGTTGCCGCGCAGCGTGTTAATCTCCCCATTATGAGCTAGGTAGCGAAAGGGCTGGGCCAAGCGCCACGAGGGCATAGTATTGGTCGAAAAGCGCGAATGCACCAGCCCAAAAGCCGACGTTACGCGCTCGTCGCTGAGGTCAGGGTAGTACATACCCACCTGGAATGTGGTCAGCTGCCCCTTATATACGATGGTGCGGCACGAGAGGGAGGCGAAATAAAATGCTTCCATCGCCGTCGGCACTTCTTTCTGCAAGGTGTTGACAATCAATCGCCGAAACACGTACAGCTTGCGCTCGAAGTCGGCATCCGTGGCCAGCCCCGCCGGCCGGCCTAGAAACAGCTGCTCAATTACCGGCTCGGCCGATAGTGCTGTGACGCCGATGCCCGCCGTGCGCACCGGTACCGGCCGGTAGCCCAGCACAGAGATGCCTAGCCGCGCCGCCGCCCCGGCAATAATCTGCTTGCAGGCTTCGCGCAGCTTTTCCTTCTTCGGAAAAAACATCATGCCCACGCCATAGTCACCCGGCTCGGGCAGCCGGATGCCGTGCTTCACGCATTCCTCCAGCAAAAACCAGTGCGGTAGCTGAAGGAGCACGCCCGCCCCGTCGCCCGAGTCGGCATCGCAGCCGCAGGCCCCGCGGTGCTCCATATTGGCGAGCATGGTGAGGGCATCGGCCACCATCTGGTGGCTCTTGCGCCCGTCGATGGACGTGATAAAGCCCGTCCCGCAGGAGTCGTGCTCAAACTCGGGCCGGTAAAGGGTGGGCGTAGTCATGTCAGTAAACAATTAGCAAGCAGTGAGCGATTAGGGAGCGTTGGAGCAAGCGGGCCGGACATAAGGATGCGGCGCTGGCCCCAAGCTGTTTTTGAAAACAGCGAGGCCAGTGCCGGAAACCGGCAAATCCGTGATGGGTGGGGGGAGGGGTAGGGCGCGGGGAGGGCGGCGCAAGCTAACAAAGTCAGATTCTGCCGAAACATTGCCGCTTGGGGAGGCGGCAACCGGGGGGTAATATACGGTGCTAGGGGTTAAGTCGCGCCGTTGGGGGGTGTCTTAGGCGGCCAAAGCCGAGTAATGCAATAGTAGCATGTAGACAAGGAGCTACTACTTATTCCAAAAATCTTCAGGGCGATTATAAATTAGCCCATTCGAGTGACTCCTTCTTTAAAGTATCTGGTTCAATTTTTAGAAATTCATCATCTTTGCATTGAACCCCAAACTTTAGATTGTACTTTTTCTTTTTCAACACAAACCAAGTCTCATTACTTTTCTTTAAAAGGGTATCTCCTAATTCAGCTGCCTCTATTATATTGACATAGAATCCTCCTGCGTCATCGTAGGCCACTGGTTTTGTCGTAACAGGTTCGTAGCCTCTAAAGTCTATTTCTCTGCCGACGCTTTTATTCACCTGCAAAACTAAATTGATTTCTTTACCAAGAAAAGAAGTTTTATATTCTTCGCATTTCGGCATTAAAAAGCATGAGCTTAACCCTGGCAGAATAAGTATGGACAATTTCCAAAATTGGGCATTCATTATGCAGAAATAATAACCTCGGCTTCCCCAGCGCCTGCTGCCTACCGGCTTTAGCAAGTGGGCTCAGCTAATTTTGCGTAAATAGTTAGTCAAATCGGTTGTGTTATGCAGATAAGAGTCAGGAAAATCTTGCAAGTCAATGCCTTCTAAGTAAAGAAGAGAATCCCAAATCAGATTTTCATCTCTAGCAGGTTCAGATAATATTTTCTTAACTTCAACAGATTCTCGTATTCTTAAAGCCCAATTTGCAGCATCTTCTCTACCGATTTTACCCGTTATGGCCGCTTGTAACTTTTGTGCAATATTGGCCAAAGAAATAGTTTCCATAATTCGAGATTTCTCAACTTCTCCAGCGCCCGCCGCTTGCCGGCTTCAGCGAGCGGGCCAGTAAGCCGGGGCCGCCGGATGCGCGGCGCTCGCCGGCCAGCGCCACCAGTTGCCCGCACGCGCAGGTTTGAGGGTGAAATGTAGGTGCCAGCGCGTAAAACTGTGGGAAGTGCGGTTTCGCCAGTTCCATAGGGTCGGGCGGTAGCCGGAGTATACTTGTTTAGCGGCGGTCTTCGCGCACGGCGGCCAGGGCCTGCGTTTTGGCCGCGTGAATGTGCGCGATGATGGTTTCTAAATTATGCCCATCCGAAGCGCGGGCAAATACAAACGGCCCGTCGCCGCGCATCCGGCGCGAGTCGCGGTCCATCACGCCGAGGTCGGCTTTGATGAGGGTAGCCAAGTCTATTTTATTGATAACTAAGAGGTCAGACTGCGTAATGCCCGGCCCGCCCTTGCGCGGAATCTTGTCGCCGCCCGATACGTCAATCACATAAATGGAATAATCGACCAGCTCGCGGCTGAAGTGGGCGGCCAGGTTATCGCCGCCGCTCTCCACGAATAAGTAATCTATCTGGTAATCAAACTTGTGCATTAACCCTTCCAGCGCGTCCATATTCAGCGAAATATCCTCGCGGATGGCGGCGTGCGGGCAGCCACCCGTTTCGACGCCCACAATGCGGTCGGCGGTCAGGGCGCTTTCGCGGATGAGAAACTCGGCGTCTTCGCGGGTAAAAATATCATTTGTGACCACCCCCAGGCGGTAGTCATCGCGCAGGTTTTCGCACAATGCCTTGAGCAGGGCCGTTTTGCCGGTACCCACCGGCCCGCCGATGCCCACCGTAAACGCCCGCTGGCGGAAGTTGCGGTAGGGGGGGAGGCGGCGGGTTTCGCGCTCCGCAAAGCTGCCCGGCGAGTCCAGGGCCTCGTGGCTGTGGCCGTGGAGCAGCAGCGCCAGTTTCTCAACGAAAGCCATAGGGGTAGGGATTATTGGCTAAGGATTAAGGACGCAAGATGAGCATGACCGTTCTTAATAGTAGCGTTCTATTAATTCTGAAAAAGCCGCGAATAAATATCGTCGTGAAAAATCTGCGCTATCTCAAGCAGCAGGGTGCAGCGCGTTGCTTCGGGGTAGGGCCGAATAGTGGCCGAATCCAGCAAACTCTCAAAAATAACGTAAAAATCGTGTTGGAGCAAGTGCCCCGCCATCGGCCCGATAAAGCCCAGGCGGATGGCCGCGCTCAGCTGGTCGCGCAACGCCAAGTGCAGGTAAGTGGCTTGAATATCAGCCAATGCAAAGCCAATTTTACCCAGGCTCAATCCAAACAGCGGCACAAAATGCAGCGGTAGCCCTTGCTGCGCCAGCGCTTGGCCCAGCTTGGCAAGTTCTGCTTCGGGGTAAAAGGTAGCGAGCAGCTTCAGCCAGTTTTTGCCCTGCGTGAGGCTGGCGCGGTGCAAAGCGGGCGTGAGCAGTTGCGCATCGTACTCCAAAAGGAGGGTAGGGAGGCTGTCATTGGTCGCCGTTGCCGCCGAGGTAATGAACGGAAGCTCAAACCCTACCGCCTGCTGCAAGAAGGAATACAGGTAGGCCCGAAACTCGGTTTCCGTCTTAATCAGCCCAAACATGAGGCTACTTTCCAGCCCGTAGGAATAGGCAAACGAGCCGGTTGGCAGGGCCGAATCGGCGAGGTGGAGCAGGCGAGCGAGGTGCGGCATGGGGCAACCCGCTAAAACAAGTTATAAAGCTGCGCCAGCGGCAGCGTTTGCGCCGGCTCGCAGGTCAGGTGCACGCCATCCACCATCACCCGATACGTCTCCGGGTCCACCGAAATATTGGGTAGGTAGTCGTTCAGCGCCATGTCCTTCTTGACTACCGTGCGGCAGCCCTTCACCGCCAGCACGCGCTTACTCAGGCCGTATTCTGTGCTCACTTTCTCTACCGAAGCGGCCGACACAAACGCCACTGAGCAGTACCCTACCCCCCCGCCGAACGCCCCAAACATCGGCCGCGAAAACGATGGCTGCGGTGTGGGAATGGAGGCGTTCGGGTCGCCCATCTGGGCCTGCACGATGACGCCGCCCTTGATAATCATTTCGGGCCGCGAGCCGAACAGGGCGGGTTTCCAGAGCACCAAATCGGCCAGCTTGCCGATTTCGACCGAGCCGATTTCGTCGGCCATGCCGTGGGCGCGGGCGGGGTTGATGGTGTACTTGGCCACGTAGCGGCGGGCGCGGAAGTTGTCGTTGGGGCGGGCTGCGCCGGCGTCTTCGGGGAGGGGGCCGCGCTGCTGGCGCATCTTGTGGGCTGTTTGCCAGGTGCGGGTGATGACCTCGCCCACCCGGCCCATCGCCTGCGAGTCGGAGCTGATGATGCTCAGCGCGCCCATGTCGTGCAGAATATCCTCAGCGGCGATGGTTTCGGGGCGGATGCGGCTCTCGGCGAAGGCCACGTCCTCGGGGATATTCTTGTCGAGGTGGTGGCACACCAGCAGCATGTCAAGGTGCTCGTCAATCGTGTTCACCGTGAACGGCCGCGTGGGGTTGGTGCTCGACGGAATGACGTTGGGCTCGCCGCAAATCTTGATGATGTCGGGCGCGTGGCCGCCGCCCGCGCCCTCCGTGTGGTAGGCGTGGATGGTGCGTCCCTTGAAGGCCGCCACCGAGTTTTCGACGAAGCCGCTCTCGTTGAGCGTATCGGTGTGGATGCACACCTGCACGTCGTACTTCTCGGCGATAGTCAGGCAGTTATCAATGGCGGCGGGGGTGGTGCCCCAGTCCTCGTGCAGCTTAAAGCCCAGCGCGCCGGCCTCCACCTGCTCGGCCAGCCCCTCGGGTTTCGAGGAGTTGCCCTTGCCCAAAAACCCGAAATTTAGGGGGAAGGCATCGGTGGCCTTGAGCATCATTTCGAGGTAAAACGCGCCCGGCGTGCAGGTGGTGGCCGTGGTGCCAGCGGCCGGCCCGGTGCCGCCACCCACCATCGTGGTCACGCCCGAAGCCAGCGCCTCGGTTATCTGCTGCGGGCAAATGAAGTGGATGTGGCAGTCGATGCCGCCCGCCGTGAGGATGTGCCCCTCGCCGGCCACCACTTCGGTGGTCACGCCCACCACCAGGCGCGCATCCACGCCGGGCATGATGTGCGGGTTGCCGGCCTTGCCAATGCCCACGATGCGCCCGCCCTTGATGCCAACATCGGCCTTGTACACGCCGGTGTAGTCGAGCACTAGCGCGTTGGTAATCAGCAGGTCGAGCGCGTCGGCCTGCCCGATGCCGGCCGCCTGCCCCATGCCGTCGCGCAGGGTTTTGCCGCCGCCAAACTTGCATTCCTCGCCGTACACGCAGTAGTCGCGCTCGACCTCAATCAGCAACTCGGTATCGCCGAGGCGCACCCGGTCGCCCACCGTCGGGCCATACATATCGGCATACGCCTGCCGGCTAAGGGGTAGGGACATGGGAAGGAGGCTTAAATTATTTTTTTGCTTCTAAACGCAATACTTAGCGCTCTAAATTTATGCAACATCTCTTGTTCATCATCGTGACTCATAAAGCCTTGATTTATATATTTTGCATAATAATCTTTTAGCACATTATAAGATTCGCGGGTGTCTAAATTTACTTTAGACTCAACCAGTTCTAAAACCTGTTTTATTGCATCTATTCTGAGTTCAAACGAGTCTTCATTTAAAAAATCTTGAGTTTCTTGGTACTGGTCAAAATCACTTTTCTCACCAAATACGAATCTTGAACTTTGTCTGAATATGATTTCATTAATCATGTTCACGTTTCCGTTGGGAATGAATCCCCGTTTGATAACGTTTATTCCCTGTGTATTATCATGATATAATTTTACTGCGAATTTTCTGTTAAGAGGTAAGATAAATTCGGTAGACTTTAAAAATGGTTCTTCCCTCTTATTAATAAAATCTTCTAAGCCTAGGGGATTATCGCTTGTTAAGAAGAAAGAATCTCCTTTAGTTATATTTACCTCAATCTTTGCAAATTGGTGAAAATCAAGTATATTTCTTGTCGTCGCTAAATGTTTATTTTTAAACTCGTTTGTGGTGTTTTCTGAAAAGTAATCTATGATGCTTTTAAGAGTCCATTCTCTAAAGCTAAAATCTTCGTCAAGGTAGGACAATCCCTTTTTGCCTTTTGTTATGGCCTCGGTATAAAGGTTAGAAATTTCTTTATTATGATGAGATAAAGCTCTTTTTAAGATTTTTGGATTCCGCATATGAAGGTGTAGTACTGCTAGCAATATCTCCATGCGTTGTTTGTTTGTTATATCAAATATTTCATTATTTGTTAAAATTTCATAAGCTCTAGAGTACATGGGTTCGATAGAGTCAGAATAAATTTTTTCGATGGCTAGGATATCTCTCTCAATTGATGTGTTTTTTTGTAAAGTGTAAAAATTAATCTCTGAGCAAATATTTCTAATGTTTGGTTTAAAGTATTTTTTATCTTTTTTATCGAACGTATTAATAAAATATTCCTTTCTAACTTTTGTTGCAAAGTTTTTCAGATATACTCTTGGGACGAAGTGCTGATTCATAATTAAGAAGTTACCCCAGCTTCCCGAGCGCCTGCTGCTTGCCGGCTTCATCGAGCGGGCCATCAAGCCAGCCGTTGCCACCGTACACGCGGCGCTCGCCGGCCAGCGCTACTAGCTGCACGCGCTTGCGCTTGCCCGGCTCGAAGGGGAAGGTAGGTTTAAAAGGCAAAATCCATTTCGGCCAGCTCGCGGCCCACGGCGCGCACGCCTTCCAGAATCCGGCGCGTCTGGGTGGGGCTGGGCTTCTTGTTGCCGGCAATGTACTGGCTGAGCAGGCTTTGGGTCATGCCCAGGCGCTTGGCAAGCGCGGCGGCGTTGATGACTTTGTAGGCTTCGAAAAACGACTTCAAATCGTAGGTGATTTTCACGTCCTCGATGCCCACGGTGCGGCCTGTGTCGCTGAGGGCCAGGTTCAACACCTCCACCATATTGGCTTTCAGTTCCTCGAAGCTGGTGCCGACCGTGTAGGCCCCTTCGCCCTCGTTGTAGGCGCTGTAACCGGTAGGGGTGCGCTCCACAATTATCTCGTACTTTTTCATATCCAGGGTGACTTAGCAGGTTTTTGTTGAGTAGTAAATTTACTACCTGGCTGGCAAAACGCAGTGTGCTGCCCGAGTTATTTCAGCCCGGCCTGTTTCAGCAACACGGCCGCTAGCCCTTTGCCGACTTCGGCGCTGCCGTGCAGTGGAAACTCGATGTAGCCACTGCGGGTAAGGGCTTTTTTGGTAGCGTGCGCCAGCTTGATGTGACTATCAGTTTGCGCGATTTTATACCAGCCATCCTTCATTAGCCGGCGGTGAAGTTCGGAGCTTTTCACAGCGGGCTTCCCAGCTTTCCCAGCGCCTGCTGTTTCCCAGCTTCATCCAATGGTCCATCAATCCACCCGTTTCCCCCATATACTAGCCGCTCGCCGGCCAGCGCCACCAGCTGCACGCGCTTGCGCTCGCCCGGCTCGAAGCGCACCGCCGTGCCGGCCGGGATGTGGAGCCGGAAGCTAAAGGCCGCCGCCCGGTCGAAGTCCAGCCCCGCGTTGGTTTCGAAGAAGGGGTAGTGCGAGCCCACCTGCACCGGCCGGTCGCCCCGGTTGAGCACTTCCAGCTCAATCACCTCGCGGTTCTCGTTGAGTAGCAGGTCGCCGTCGGCCAGCAGGTACTCGCCGGGTACTACGGCGGGGGTAGGCGCGGCGACGGGAGCCACCCGTTGCAGCCCGCTGCCGTAGAGCGCCAGCTCGGGCGCGCCGTGCTCGCGGCAAATGGGCTGGTGCACGGTCACGAGCTTGGTACCGTCGGGGAAAGTGCCCTCCACTTGCACCTCGGGCAGTAGGTCGGCCACGCCATCCAGCACGTCGGATAGACCCAGCAGCTGCTTGCCCTTGTCCATGAGCGCGGCTACCGATTCGCCATCGCGAATAAACTCCAGCAGCTGGGTGGCGAGCAGGGCAGCGGCCTCGGGGTAGTTGAGGCGCAGGCCGCGGGCGTAGCGCTTCTGGGCCACTACGCCGGCCTGGTGCAGCACCAGTTTGTCGAGGTCTTTGGGGGTGAGGTGCATGGGGGCTTTGGGGCGTTGAACGGTCAGGCAGACCCCAGGGAAGCATATCGCTTGGGGTAGTAACTCAATCGTTCAACAAGGTGAGCGAGATGCTTCCCTGCGGTCTGCCTGACGAGAGTTATTCAGCAGGCTAATGTAAGTCGGGTTCGCCGGTCCACGTTTCTAAATCTATGGCCTCCCAGGTTGGGTTGAACTCGGCTATCAGCTTTTCTTTTTTGGCGCGGCTCCAGCCTTTCAGTTCTTTCTCGCGGGCAATGGCCTGCTTGGGGTCGGGGCAAAGCTCGAAGTAGACCAGGAGGTTGGCCTGGTAGCGGCCGGTGAATTTATTACGCTGGCCCAGGGTGTCGCTATGCTCGTGCAGCCGCCGCGCCAAGTCGTTTGTTACGCCGATGTAGAGCACGGTGCGGCTGTTGTTGGTGAGCATCTAAACGTACATAGAACAGTGTATAAGAAGGGTCTGCCTGACCGTTTAGGCTAGCAAATTACTGTAAATTAACCACCCTCCATAGCCTATACTCAGCCCCGACGACAGCACCACCGCGCCGGCCCGCAGCCGCCGCCCAGCCCGCATGCGCAGCGTGAAGGGAATGCGCATCAGGCTCACTGCCGCCAGCATGCCCAGCACCGAGCCCAAGCCGAATAATAGAATGTAAGCCACCGCCTCCGCTGGGCGCGGAATGGCGCTGAGCACCGCCAGCACTAGCGCCCCGCTGCCGGCCAGCCCGTGCACCAGTCCCACGGTGTAGGCGAAGCCCGCCTGCCGCTGCGGCTTCTGAAACGACTGATACGAATTTCTATCAAGCAAGCGGCTGATGCCCAGGCCGATGAGCATCACGCCCACCACCACCTCGAAGTAGCCCGAGTGCAGCCACGTAGCCCGGCTGAAGATAATAACTGACCCAAACAGCACCAGCATGGTAGTGTGCCCCAGGCCCCAGAACAGCCCGTCGCGCAGGGCCGGCCCCAGCCGGTCGTGGCGCGTCACGAGGGTGCTTACTGCCAGCAGGTGGTCGGGCTCAAAGGCGTGGCCCATGCCCACTACGAGGGCGAATAGGAGGGGTAGGAAGCTATGCACAGTGTAATTACATAAGAATAATCAGGCAGACCATTCTGCGCATTAAGCAGAGAGGAAGCATCTCGCTCGCACTAGCGGATATGTAATCCTAATGCCAGCACGCGATATACTTCCTCTCTGCTTAATGCGCAGAATGGTCTGCCTGACGTTCTTCCAGGTAGCTGGCGGAAAACCTACACCGCCCGAATCATCCAAATCTGACAGCCGAAGTGGCCGCTATTGCCCAGTGGGGCAGGTAAATACGTGAAGCCCAGCCGCTCATAAAGCGGGATGGCCTGGGTCAGCTCGTCGGTAGTTTCGAGGTACACGCGGGCGTAGCCGTTGGCGCGGGCTGCTTGCAGGCAGTGGTCAATCAGGGCCTTCCCTACCCCCCGCCCGCGGGCCGCCGGCCGTAGGTAGAGCTTCACCAGCTCCACGGTATCAGCGGGCAAGCCCTGGGTAGGGAAAGTGCCGCCGCCACCCAGTACTTCGCCATCTA
The DNA here is from genome assembly GCF_020012125.1 of Hymenobacter psoromatis. Taxonomy (NCBI): domain Bacteria; kingdom Pseudomonadati; phylum Bacteroidota; class Cytophagia; order Cytophagales; family Hymenobacteraceae; genus Hymenobacter; species Hymenobacter psoromatis. The sequence goes on along the minus strand of NZ_JAIFAG010000001.1, from coordinate 2,690,750 downwards.
CTTCGGCGGCGAAGTAAGCGCTGTGGGGCGTCTGGCTAAATAGTTCGTAGAGGTGGTCAGTAGCTTCGTCGTAGTAGGCCGTGCCGGGCTTGGCAGCACCAAATTCAGCCAGGGTGTCGCGCACGGCGCGGGCCAGGGCCGCGTTGTCGCCGGGCGCGATGGGGCGGATGGTAATAGTTGGGTCCAAAGCAAGAGTAAAACGGAGTGGCACTCCGTTCTTGATTAAGCATCTTCGTAACAAAAACGGAGTGCCACTCCGTTTTACAAACCTACTTCAGCAACTCGTGCAGCACCGTTTGCATCGAAAACGTGCGGTTGCCCGCTTCCTGAATAATGAGCGAGCCCGGCGCGTCGAGCACCGCGTCCGATACTTCCACGTTGCGGCGCACGGGTAGGCAGTGCAGGAATTTGGCGCTGTCAGTCAGGGTCATGTGCTCGGGCGTGAGCATCCAGCTCGGGTCGTTGCCGAGCACCTGGCCGTAGTCGCGGTAGCTGCTCCAGTTTTTGGCCTGCACGTAGTCGGCCCCTGCTAGAGCTTTGCGCTGGTCGTATTCAATGGTCGTGCCCTTCGTGAATTTGGGGTCCAGCTCGTAGCCCTCGGGGTGAGTAATAACGAAATCAACCCAGTCAATTTCCGAAAACCAGTCGCAGAACGAGTTGGGCACGCACTGCGGCAGTGCGCGCACGTGCGGTGCCCAGGTCAGCACCACTTTCACGCGTTCTTTTTTCTTCGTTTCCGCCACCGTAATCAGGTCGGCAAACGACTGCAAGGGGTGCAATGTGGCGCTTTCCAGGCTTATAACCGGCACTGTAGCGTAGTGCAGAATCTTGCTCATTACCTCCTCGCTATAGTCAGCTTCTTTATCCTTCAACGTAGGAAAGGTTCGTACGCCCAGCACGTCGCAATACTGGCTCATCACTGCGATGGCATCTTTGATGTGCTCCTGCGTCGAGCCGTTCATCACGGCCCCGTCGGCCATTTCTAACGTCCACGAGTCGGCCCCGCCGTTTAGCACCCAGGCCTGTGCGCCCAAGTTGTAGGCCGCTTTCAGGCTGCTGAGGCGGGTGCGCAGGCTAGGGTTGAAAAATATCAGCCCCACGGTTTTATTATTGCCAATCTGCTGGTAACCAAAGGGGTTTTTCTTTATTTCTAGAGCTTGAGCCAGGAGCGCTTTATAATCGCCCGCATCGGCGAAAGAAAGGAAGTTTTTCATGAATTATAAAATGGTAACATAGCTAAAAGAATGGTCTGCATGACGTTCTTTTAGCTGTGTTATCTGCAAGCTATCCCGCTTTATACTCGTTCCAGCTCTTAATCTTCAAGTCACTCATTTCCAGCTCGCAGAACGCATTAATAAACGCGCTTGCCAGCCGGGCATTAGTCAGCAGCGGAATATTAAAATCGACGGCCGTACGGCGGATTTTATAGTCATTATCCAGTTCGCCTTTCGTCAGGTTTTTGGGAATGTTGATGACCATTTCGATTTTCTTGGCCCGTAGGTAGTCCACCACGTTGGGTTGCTGCTGGCTGTCGGGCCAGTGGAGGAGGGTAGCGGCTAGGCCATTGTCGGTGAAAAACTTGTGCGTGCCCTCGGTGGCGTAGAGCGTGAAGCCGCGCTCTGCCAGCAACTGGGCCACGGGTAGCAGCGTCACCTTCGAGGCAATGGGGCCACCCGAAATCAGTACCGATTTTTGCGGAATGCGGTAGCCCACCGACAGCATCGACTTGAGCAGCGCCTCGGCGGCGGTGTCGCCCAGGCAGCCGACTTCGCCGGTTGAAGACATGTCCACGGTCAGCACCGGGTCGGCGCCGGCCAGGCGGGTAAAGGAAAACTGCGAGGCCTTGACACCCACGAACTTAGCATCGTACACTAGCTCGCTGGCGTCGCGCTCCACGGGCACGCCCAGCAGGATTTTGGTGGCCTTGGTAATCAGATTATTGCCCGATACCTTCGACACAAACGGGAAGCTGCGCGAGGCGCGGATGTTGCACTCAATTACCTTCAGGTCGTTGTTTTTACCCAGAAACTGGATATTGAACGGCCCGCTAATTTCGTAGCGCTTGGCGATTTTTTCGGCAATGGCTTTGAGGCGGCGCACCGTCTCCACGTACACCTTTTGGGGGGGGTAGTACATGGTGGCGTCGCCCGAGTGCACGCCCGCAAACTCGACGTGCTCCGAGATGGCGTAGCTCACGATTTCGCCGTGGTCGGCCACCGCGTCCAACTCAATTTCCTTGGCTTCCTCGATGAATTCCGATACCACCACCGGGTACTCAGTGCTCACTTCCTTGGCTACTTTGAGGAAGTTTTCCAGCTCGTACTTATTGGAAACTACGTTCATGGCCGCGCCCGACAGCACGTAGCTTGGCCGGATAAGCACCGGAAAGCCCACCTTGCCTACGAACTCAAACACGCCTTCCAGCGTCGAAAGCTCGCTCCAGCGCGGCTGCGAAATGCCCAACTCGTCCATAATAGACGAGAACTTGTGGCGGTTCTCGGCCTCGTCGATGCGCTCGGGCGAGGTGCCCAGCACCGGCACGTTTTCCTGGTGCAAGCGCATGGCTAAGTTATTGGGAATCTGGCCGCCCGTGGAGAGAATTACCCCGCCCGGCTGCTCAAAATCCAGAATATCCATTACCCGTTCAAACGACAATTCCTCGAAATACAGCCGGTCGCTCACGTCGTAATCGGTGCTGACAGTTTCGGGGTTGTAATTAATTACAATCGTTTTGTAGCCCTCGGCGGCGGCGGTCTGGATGGCATTCACACCGCACCAGTCAAACTCCACGCTGCTACCGATGCGGTACACGCCCGAGCCCAGCACGGCCACCGCTTTCTCGGTTTCCGGCTCCAGGTCGTTTTCGGTGCCGTGGTAGGTGAGGTACAGGTAGTTAGTCTTGGCCGGAAACTCGGCGGCCAGCGTATCTATCTGCTTCACCACCGGCACGATACCCAGCGACTTGCGCAGCGTGCGCACGCGCAATTCGCTGTTGCGCAGGTCGTTTTCGCCGTAGAACCTGGCGGCCAGCTGCATATCCGAGAAGCCCAGCTTCTTGGCTTCAACTAGCAGCGCCTTATCGGGCGTGGTGCCGTCGCCGAGGGGTAGGAGCCGCTGGCCCATTTCGAAAATAGTGCTCAGACGCTGCAAAAACCACAGGTCGATTTTGGTCAACTCGTGGATTTGCTCCACCGTATAGCCCAACTCAAATGCCTGATTGATAGCGAAAATACGCTCCTCGTTTGGGTCGCTCAGCAGCTTGTCTACCTCTGCGTGAGTCACGTCGGCCTCGGGGCGGTTGGCCACGAAACCGCGGCGGCCGGTGTCCAACATGCGCAGGCCCTTCTGAATGGCTTCCTCAAACGAGCGGCCGATGGCCATTACCTCGCCCACGCTCTTCATGCTACTGCCAATCTGCCGGGTCACGCCGTCGAATTTGCCCAAATCCCAGCGCGGCAATTTCACCACCACGTAGTCGAGCGCCGGCTCAAAAAGCGCTGAGGTTGTTTGCGTTACGCTGTTCTTCACCTCAAACAGCCCGTAGCCCAGCGCCAGCTTGGCCGCCACAAAGGCGAGGGGGTAGCCCGTCGCCTTTGAGGCCAGCGCCGACGAGCGCGACAAGCGCGCGTTCACCTCAATCACGCGGTAATCTTCCGAAACCGGGTCGAGCGCGTACTGAATATTACACTCACCCACGATGCCCAGGTGCCGAATGGTTTTGATGCCAATCTGGCGCAGCTTGTGGTACTCGCGGTTGCTGAGCGTCTGCGACGGGGCCACTACAATGCTCTCGCCGGTGTGAATGCCGATGGGGTCGAAGTTCTCCATGTTGCAGACCGTGATGCAGTTATCGTAGCAGTCACGCACCACTTCGTACTCCACTTCCTTCCAGCCCTTCAGCGACTCTTCCACCAAAATCTGGTCGGAAGTCGCAAAGGCCCGCTCGGCCAGCGCCCGCAACTCGGCCTTATTATTGGCAAAGCCGCTGCCTAGCCCGCCCAGCGCAAACGCCGCCCGAATAATCAGCGGAAAGCCGATTTCCAGGCCCGCCGCCAGCGCATCGTCCATCGTCGTCACGGCGCGGCTACGGGCGGTTTTTACGTCGATTTCGTTGAGCTTGTCAATGAAAATATCCCGGTCCTCGGTGTCGATAATCGACTGCACCGGCGTGCCGAGCACGCGCAGATTATACTTCTCGAAAATATTATTCCGGTAGAGTTGCACCGCGCAGTTCAGCGCCGTTTGCCCCCCAAACGCCACCAGAATGCCGTCGGGTTTTTCCTTCTTAATGACCTCCTCGACGAAATACGGCGTGACGGGCAGAAAATACACGTCGTCGGCAATATTATCCGACGTTTGCACGGTCGCAATATTGGGATTAATCAGGATGGTCGTAATGCCTTCCTCCTTCAGCGCCTTCAGCGCCTGCGAGCCGGAGTAATCAAATTCGCCCGCCTCGCCGATTTTCAGTGCGCCGGAGCCGAGAACCAGTACTTTCTTGATGTCTTTCATTGCGTGCTTAAAGCCTTCTACATGAGAAGGAAGCGAGTGTAAAAATTAATTACGTTTCTGTCCGTAAGACATTACGCCAATGCTATTAAAACGCATTGCTTTGGCAAAAACCTGATTACAAATAAGTAATTCTTTGCTTTGCATAAGCGTGCTTATTTGTGGTAGTAGTTCGTTAAGCCTCATCCGTCGTGAGTTTTCTTCATCAATTAATTATATATCATCATTGTTGAAAAAATCACAAACTATGTTGGCTACTTTATCTACTTGATAATCGTGGACTTGCTCGGTACTTAATCCAATATAAGTCCACTCAGACCACTCGAAATCCCGTATAAAGTCTTGACTTGCCGTAACAATATTAGTCGCAAGAGACATATCAACTGCCTCTATGTCAATTAGTGGCACCTAAGTAACTGATTCAATTGGTATTAGGCTTAGTATAAATACTTCTTCAGCTTTAACTGAAGCCACTAGGCCAACTGATGAGTCAAACGCACATTCAATAGATTTTCCTACCTCTTTAAATTCTAAATCAAAAATGACATTTTGATGGCTAAAATCCTCAAAACTCATTTCTTGTATTCCAGTAAAATTTAATTCTATTTGGCAGTTATTAACTTGCTTATAAGTACTCGTTGCTAATTAGTTTATATTATAATGATTAGCTTTGCATCATGTCAAGAGTTAATACCCCCTTACTGAGTAAATCTGAAAAGTCAGCCTTAGAACAAGGAGCTAGAACGGGAAAGACGCCCTGTTTTCGTGCTAGATGCGAAGTGATTTTATTAAAAGCTATCGGGCTCACCTCAGAGCAAGTAGCCAAGTTTACGGCTATGACTTATGTAAGTGTTAATGGGTGGACAAAACGCTATCAAGAGGAGGGTATTGAGGGACTACAAACAAAGACTGGACGCGGGCGCAAAGCAGTAGTAAGCGTAGTGGAGGATAAAGAGTCTGTTTTGCAAGCTATCAAAGCAAATAGACAACGTATTGAAACGGCTAAAGCGGAATGGGAACAGGAAACTAACAAATCGGTTAGCTTGAGCACCTTTAAATCTTTTTTAAAAGTCTTGACGGACGATATAAGCGAATAAGAAGGCGCTGTAAAGGCAAGCCCTGCCCGGATTTATATGCCTTAAAGAAGGCGCAATTAACTGAATTAGAGATACTTTGCGAGCAAGGTTTTCTAGACTTATTTTACGGAGATGAAAGCCATGTGTGCAGTACGGGCTACGTGCCCTACGGGTGGCAGTTCCTAGGAGAAGAAGTTTTCATACCAGTTGAGAAAGGCTATAAAATCAATATTTGGGGACTTATTAGCCGACGCAATCAAACCCATTGGTTAACAACGGAAACGACTATTAGCGCAAATTTTATCTTTACACAACTAGAAGAATTATCTTTTAAGATTCGAAAGCCAACAGTAATTGTGGTAGATAATGTAAGTATCCACAAAGCGCAGCTAATCCAGCAGCAATTACCTTTTTGGGAAGCCCGCGGATTACGTGTATTTTATTTACCTACTTATTCGCCACACCTCAATATTGCGGAAACATTTTGGCGTAAATTAAAGAAAGAACAGCTTGACCCAGGTGACTACTTTAATAAGGATACTCTTTTCTACGCAGTTAATCGTTGCTTAGCGCAAGTAGGAAATTTATGGAGAATAAATTTCTCAAAATTTAACATAAACTAATTAACCACGGGTACTTAGTAGCCTCGCATGTCCAGTTCATTTATGAACTCGTGAGTTTCTACCAAGAAGGTGACGGTTGCGCGGTAGTCAGGGTGCGCCTCAAAGGTTACTTTTAAAACTTCTGCATCGTGGAAGCTAAGCCAGTAGCCAAAGCGTTGAATAACAATCTCATGATTATTTATTCGGCTGACCGCAGTGTTTTCTTACTCTGACATTTGCTTTGGTTTCTTTTATTTACCTCCCTCCACGCGGCGCCTCACCCCCCGGCCCCCTTTTCGAAAAGGAGAGGGGGAGCCGAACGATTTGCTGACGATTGCGCCCGGTAGCCCCTCCGTGGCTCCCCCTCTCCTTTTCGGAGAGGGGGCCGGGGGGTGAGGCGACACGTTAGCGCTCCACCTTATACTTCTCCACAGAAGCCAAAAAGTCGTCAAACAGATACTCGGTATCTACTGGGCCGCCGGCGGCTTCGGGGTGAAACTGCACCGCGAAGAACGGCTTGGTTTTGTGGCGAATACCCTCGCAGGTGCCGTCGTTCAGGTTCTCGAAGAGGCCTTCCCAATCGGCGGGCAAGTTCTTCATATCCACCGCGAAACCGTGGTTTTGCGAGGTCACGTAGCACTTGTTGGTGCCGATTTGGCGCACGGGCTGGTTATGGCTGCGATGGCCGTATTTCAGCTTGTAGGTGCTACCCCCGCAGGCCAGGCCCATGAGCTGAATGCCCAGGCAGATGCCGAAAATGGGCTTGTCGCCGGCCAGCGCGGTGCGCAGGTGGCCGATGGTTTTCTCGCACATCGTGGGGTCGCCGGGGCCGTTGCTCAGGAACAGGCCGTCGTAGTCGAGTTGGTTGAAATCGTAGTCCCAGGGCACGCGGGTTAGCGTCACATCGCGCTCCAGCAGGCAGCGGATGATATTGTTTTTCACGCCGCAATCGACCAGCACGATTTTGTGCTTGCCGCTGCCGTAGCGCTTCACGCCGTCCACGCTCACTTGGGCCACGAGGTTGTCCTCGTTGGGGTCGTGCAGCGGAATGTCGTGGTCGGGCGTAATGATTTTGCCGAGCATCGCGCCCTCTTCGCGCAGTTTCTTGGTCAGCATCCGCGTATCCACGTCGTAGATGCCGGGAATATCGTGCGCGGCCAGCCACTCGCTCAGGCTTTGCGAGGCGTTCCAGTGGTTGTATTCGTCGGAATAATACGAGACCACGAGGCCCGAAATATGTACCTGGCTCGATTCGAGCGCGCTCGAAATATCCTGCTCAATCTGCTCCATCGGCACGCCGTAGTTGCCCACCATCGGGTAGGTGAGCACCAGAATCTGGCCCCGGAAAGAGGGGTCAGTCAGATTTTCGGGGTAGCCCGTCATGGCTGTGCTGAACACGACCTCGCCCGCTGACGCCGTGTAGGCCCCGAACGACTTGCCTTCCAGCTCGGTGCCGTCGGCTAGGATGAGTTTTACCGACTTTGTATTTTCCACTTGTTGAGTTCTATGTAAAACGGAGTGGTACTCCGCTTGTCGCTTGAATTAATTAAAATACTATTCATCATGCAGCGCATTTTGCGCATTCAGCAGAGAAGAAGCTTCTTACGTGCTGACATTGGGATTGCTAACCCAACGATGCGAGCGAGATGCTTCCCTTCGGTCTGCATGACGTTTTAATTCTGCTCGACTACCGTGTTTTCCAACGCCACCTTAGCCGGCTCCAGCGCATATAGCGCCTGCAAAAACCGGTCTGCCTGCGCCTTGGCAATAGTTAAGGGGGGTAGTAAACGCAGCACGTTCGGGTCGCTGGCGTTGCCCACAAAAATGTGGTGCTCGTGCATCAACTTATCGCGAATTTCCTTGATGGGGAAATTGTATTTCACGCCAATCATCAGCCCTCGGCCGCGCACGAGGGTAGCCTGGCTGTGCGCCCGCAATTCCTGCATGATATAGGTGCCAAGCTCAGCGGCGTGGGCTACCAAATTTTCCTGTTCCAATACTTCGAGCACGGCCAGGCCGGCCGCGCAGGCCAGGTGGTTGCCGCCGAAGGTGGTGCCCAAAAGGCCGAAAGAGGCCTTGTACTGGGGCGCAATGAGGATGCCGCCGATGGGGAAGCCATTGCCCATGCCCTTCGCTACGGAAATAATACCGGGCCGAATACCCGCATATTGATGCGCGAAAAACTTGCCGCTGCGGCCATAGCCGCACTGCACCTCGTCGGCAATGAGCAAGGCCCCGTGCGCGCCGCACACTAGCGAAAGACCCACCAGAAAATCGTCAGGCGGACTAATGACGCCGCCCACGCCCTGAATCGGCTCCACGATGACCGCGCATACGTCGCCGCCGCGCAGTACTTCTATTACTGCTTGCAGGTCGTATTCCAGAAAGGAAACTACGTGGCCAGCGTTGAAGGGAGCCACTATTTTGGGGTTGTCGGTCGCCGCTACGGCACCCGACGTGCGGCCGTGAAACCCGCCCTTAAAGGCGATAACCCGGTTTTTGCCGGTGTGGAAAGAGGCGAGTTTCAGCGCGTTCTCGTTGGCCTCGGCACCCGAGTTGCACAAGAACAGCGTGTAGTCGCCGTAGCCCGACACCTCACCCAGCTTCGTGGCTAGCTCGCGCTGAATCGGAATCTGCACCGAGTTGGAGTAGAAACCGATGTTTTGCAGCTGCTCAGTGAGGCGCTGCACGTAGTGTGGGTGGCTGTGGCCGATGGAAATCACGGCGTGGCCGCCGTAAAAATCCAGATACTGCTGGCCCTGCTCGTCCCAGAGCGTCGCGCCCAGCGCCCGCACGGGGGTAATGTCCACTAGGGGATAGACGTTGAAGAGGTTCATAGTTTAGGCGTTTGGATTTTATAAAAAATAAAAAGGGATGATTAATAAAAGTAGCGAAAAAATTCTATGAATCAAAAAATAATTCGGCTCTACAATTGTTTGTTGATTTAATAAATCCTCATCGTTCAAACTTTTAGTGCTGAATAATACTATTGTAAAAATTATAGCCCCAACAATATAAAGTATAAATTCAAATTTTGAAGGAATTAAATAGCCTGAAGATTTAAATCCGTGTAATGAAAATATTATTTCCTCATACACTATAAAAAGAGAAAGGGCATTTATTGTAAAAAGCAGACTAATAGTTATTCTAGCAGTAAACAATGGGGTTCGGTTGCTCGCAGGAATGATTCTGTAAGCATCAAAAACTAATTTTTCTAAAAAACTAGCACTCATGAAAAAGATAATTTAATTTTATAAAGATAAAATTTCTAAAAATACGAAGCCTTTATCCCTAATCCCGTCGTTTCCTCCAATCCAAACAGCAGGTTCATATTCTGCACCGCCTGGCCCGATGCGCCTTTCAGTAGGTTGTCGAGGGCGGAAGTGATAAGCACCTGGTCGTCGTGCCGGACTACGTGCAGCAGGCATTTATTGGTGTTCACCACTTGCTTGAGGTGAATTTCCTGCTCCGCTACCACCGTGAAGGGCGCAGCGCGGTAGTAGTCGGAGTACAAATTTTGTACCTCTAGTACGGAAAGTTCACACGTAGTATAAACGGAGGCGAAGATGCCCCGCGTGAAATTGCCCCGATAGGGAATGAAGCGCACTGGCTGCCCGAAGCCCGGCTGCAAGCCCACCAGCGTTTCGCCGATTTCGCCTAAGTGCTGGTGGGTGAAGGTTTTGTAAGTCGAGATGTTGCCGGTGCGCCAGGTGAATCCTGTTGTTTCGGCCAGCCCACGCCCCGCGCCCGTGCTGCCCGTGATGGCCGATACGTGCACCGCCTCACGCAACAGCCCGGCCGCCGCCAGCGGCAGCAGCGCCAACTGAATGGCAGAGGCAAAGCAGCCGGGATTGGCTACGCTGTCGGCGGTGCGGATGGCGGCGCGGTTCAGCTCGGGCAGGCCGTAAACAAATTCCCTACCCCCCGCTTTTTGGTCGGCCGCCAAGCGGAAATCGTTGCTCAGGTCGATGACTTTCGTGCGGGGGGGTAGGGGTGTTTTCAGCAGCCACTCGCGCGAATTTCCGTGGCCCAGGCACAGGAACACCACGTCTTCGTCGCCGCGCAATTCGCTGGCAAAGGTCAGGTCGGTGTCGCCCACCAAGTCGTCGTGCACCGAGTGTAGCGGCTGCCCAACCTGCGTTGAGCTGACCACGGTGCCGATTTCCACGTGGGGGTGGTGCAACAGCAGCCGTATTAATTCGCCAGCCGTGTAGCCCGCGCCCCCTACGATGCCCACCTTAACCTGCTTGCTCATCTTGCAGGCTAGCGTGAATTTTCAACTGGTTCCCAAAAATTTTGATGAATCCCCGCGCATCGCGCGAATCCCAGGCGTTATTCTCCTCGCCGTAAGTAGCCACCTTCGACTGCATCATGTCGTACTTCGACTCAATGCCCAGCAGCTCAAAATGGTAGGGGCGCAGCTCCACGAATACCGTGCCTGTCACCCGCGCCTGCGACGACAACAAAAACGCCTCAAAATCGCGCATTACCGGGTCGAGGTACTGCGCCTCGTGCAGCAGCGTGCCGTACCAGGTCGCCACCGGCTCCTTATGCAACTGCTGCCAGCGCGAAAGCGTGTGCTTTTCCAGCAAGTGGTGCGCCTTGATGAGCAGCAGCGCCGCCGGGGCTTCAAAGCCTACCCGGCCCTTGATACCCAGAATGGTATCGCCCACGTGCGTATCGCGGCCGATGGCGTAGGCCCCAGCAATATCGTTGATTTGCTGAATGAGCGACACGGCATCCATTCGCTGGCCATTTAGCGCCACCGGCTCGCCTTTTTCGAAGGTGATTTCCAGCTGCGTCGGTTCAGTTTTGGAAAGTTGGGTGGGGTAGGCGCTTTCGGGCAAGGCTTGGCGCGACGTCAGCGTTTCAACGCCGCCCACGCTGGTGCCCCAAATGCCCCGGTTAATGGAATATTTGGCCTTCTCCCAACTCATTTCGAAGCCTTGGTCCTGCAGATACTTAATTTCCTGCTGGCGCGATAATTTCTGGTCGCGGATGGGGGTAATTATCTCCACATCGGGCGCAATAACGGCGAATGCCATGTCGAAGCGCACTTGGTCGTTGCCCGCGCCGGTGCTGCCGTGCACGATGTAGTCGGCCCGCTCCCGCCGCGCATACTCCGCAATGGCCAGCGCCTGAAACATCCGCTCGGCGCTCACGCTCAACGGGTAAGTATCATTCTTGAGCACGTTGCCAAACAGCAGGTAGCGCAGGCAGTCGTGGTAGTAGCGCTCGGTGATGTCGATGACCTCGTGCCTGGTTGAGCCCAGCTCGTAGGCGCGCTGCTCGATGGCTTTTAATTCCTCGTCGGAAAAGCCGCCCGAATTCACGATGACAGTGTGAATTTCCCAGTCTTCTTCACGGGTGAGGTTCACCACGCAATACGACGTGTCTAGGCCGCCGCTGTACGCTACAATCGCCTTTTTTTTCATTAGGATATAGCACCGGGCTTCGACCTGGTGAGTCGTTGAATAATAAATAGCGCGAATTTTCGGTCCGCGAGTATGAGCGGCAATATTTTCTAGTCTCTTGCGGCTCACTTATGAATTAAAAGCCCGCGCTACTGCACCACCGGCAAGCGCATTTCCTCTGGTATCTCCACGGCGGGTAGCGGGGCGTTCAAATCATCGAAGACCATGCCGGTACAGAGGCACAACTTGCGCTCATTCTCTGTTAGAATACCGAAGTTTTTGCAGCTTTTGCAGCCTTTCCAGAAATCTTCGCTGGTAGTTAGTTCTGAGAAAGTGACCGGCTTATAACCCAGGTCGCTGTTAATTTTCATCACCGCCAAGCTGGTGGTAATACCGAAAATCTTAGCCGCAGGATATTTGGTGCGCGAAAGCCGGAAAATCTCGCGCTTAATGGCGCGGCCCAGGCCATGCTTGCGCAGCTCCTTGTTCACTACCAGGCCCGAATTGGCCACGAACTTGCCGCTCTCGAAGGTTTCGATGTAGCAGAAGCCAGCCAACTCGCTGCCCATGAAGGCGAGCACGCTATTGCCCTGACGCATTTTTTCGCGCACATACTCCGGGTCGCGCTTGGCGATGCCCGTGCCCCGCTGCTTGGCCGACTCAATGTACCACTGGCATAGTAGGTCCGCATAATGCGTATCTGCGGCCGTTGCAACCCGAATTGTCATGATTAATAAAAAGGTAACTCAAAGGAAGAAACGTAGTTAACCGGCCCCCGCAACGAGCGAGTTAGCGGCAGAAAACCCGAAATCTATCGGTTAAGCAACCAGACTCTCCGCTTGATTATTATGTGAGAAGCCCGGTAAAAGCTGGCATCGGCGGCCAGCATCCGGCGGTTGAGGCCGGCTAGGGTCGTCGTAGCAATGCGCAAACTAGCGTGCGCCCGCTTTCCGAGCCCTGGCGGGCCATGAGGGAAAGCGTAAGGTTGGGGCGAACCAAGTAGGTCATTGCAAGAAAGCAGCGTGGGCTGGCAGGTTGAGCCAGTGGACCGAGGGCCATAATGAAGCCGTAAAGGTAAAAGTTCCTACTTTTGCCCGCAATAGAAAAGACATTTTTTTTCGCGGCGGGGGTTGAATCGGCGATGAATAACTTATGAATAAACCGAAGATGACCGTTTACAAGATAGGCGGCGGCATTATTGATGAGGCCGTGCAGCTGACAAAATTCCTGGAATTACTGGCGCAAGTGGCCGGCCCTAAAATTCTGGTGCACGGCGGCGGTAAAGGGGCCAGCACGATGATGCGCGAATTAGGGATGGCCCCGCAACTCATTAACGGCCGCCGTGTTACTGATGCCGCTGCACTCGACATCGTAACGATGTTTTACGCCGGTAAAACCAACAAGCAGCTAGTTGCTGAGCTGCAAAAACTAGGAATAAATGCGCTTGGCCTGAGCGGGGCCGATGGTAACGTTATTCAAGGTATCAAGCGGCCGGTTAAGGAGATTGACTACGGCTTCGTGGGCGATTTAATACCGAATAGCGTTAATAAACAATTGCTAAAAAGTCTGTTGACGGCCAAAATTTCGCCCGTGCTCTGTCCAATTATTCACGATGGACACGGCCAGCTACTAAATACCAACGCCGACACCATCGCTGCCGCCGTGGCCGTAGCGCTGGCCAACGACTATGAGGTAACGCTGCACTACTGCTTCGAGAAAAACGGCGTGCTACGTGACGTGGCAGATGATAATTCAGTAATCCCCGAAATTAATTTCGTTACCTATGCCGGACTTAAGCAGCAAGGAATTATTACCGATGGTATGTTGCCGAAACTAGAAAACGCTTTCTCTGCGCTGGAACAGGGGGTAAGGCAGGTAATTATTGGCCACGCGCTGTACGTCGGCACCGGCGTGCACACCGTCTTATGTCTGAATTAATTACGCAATTAAGTGGAGAGGCGATTGAGTTATTAATTCAATTAATTCAAATACCGTCTTTCTCGCGAGAGGAGGCCAGCACGGCTGATATACTCGTGGCCTTTCTGACGCAGCACGGTATTCCGGCGCAGCAGCAGAATAATAATGTGTGGGCTGTGAGCCGCGCTGTTGACCCGGCTAAGCCTACCATTCTGCTCAACTCACACCACGACACGGTAAAGCCGGGCGTGGCTTGGTCCTACCCCCCCTTCGGCGCGGTGGTGGAGGGCGACCGCCTCACGGGCCTGGGCAGCAACGATGCTGGGGCCTCGGCGGTAAGCTTGCTGGCGGTATTTCGGTATTTTTATGAGCGGCCCACGGCATTTAATTTAATTTGCGCCATTACGGCCGAAGAAGAAATTTCGGGCGCTAAAGGCATTAAAAGTATCCTGCCCGAATTAGGAAAAATTGACCTCGGTCTCGTAGGCGAGCCGACAGGCATGAACGCCGCCGTGGCCGAAAAAGGCCTGCTGGTGCTTGACGGGGTAGCGCGGGGCCGCACCGGCCACGCCGCCCGCAACGAGGGTGAAAACGCCTTGTATAAAGCGCTGGATGATGTTGCCTGGCTGCGCGCCTATCAGTTTCCCGAAGTATCGGCGCTACTTGGCCCGGTGAAAATGACGGTGACGCAAATTGGCGCTGGCACGCAACACAACGTGGTACCCGACGAGTGCCGCTACGTGGTAGATATTCGCTCGAATGAGTGCTACTCGAACGAGGAAATTCTGGCCATAGTCCGGGCTAATGTGCAGGCGGAAATCACGCCGCGCTCTACGCATTTGCAGTCGTCGGGGCTGCCGCTGACGCACCCGCTAGTGCGCAAAGCGGTGGCCATGGGCAAAACTACCTATGGTTCGCCTACCCTGTCGGACCAAGCGCTGATGCGGTTTCCAACCCTGAAAATGGGACCGGGCGATAGCGCCCGCTCGCACACACCGGACGAATATATTTTACTGAGTGAAATCCGCGCGGGCATCGCCGATTACGTAGAATTATTAACCGGCTTTGAATTTTAATTTTGCGAAACTTCGCGCTATGAAAATCTGGGAAAAAGGCTTTTCGGTCAACGATAAGATTGAGCAATTCACCGTAGGGCAGGACCGCGAGCTGGACCTGTACCTGGCTCCCTTCGATATGCGGGCTTCCAAAGCGCAAGCGAAGATGCTAGCGAATATCGGCTTGGTTTCTAAAGAAGAGGAAAATCAATTATTACAGGGGCTGGATGAGTTGCTGGAGCAAGTCGAAAACGGCACATTTATAATTGAGCCGGTATTTGAGGACGTACACTCCAAGATAGAATATTATCTAACTGAAAAATTCGGCGACGCGGGTAAGAAAATTCATACGGCGCGCTCGCGTAATGACCAGGTTCTGACGGCGATTCAATTATTCATTAAAGATTATATCGAAAAAATTGGGGCGAAAATCCTGGAATTAGCGGAGTTATTACTTCAGCAAGGCGAAAAATATAAAAATGACTTGCTACCCGGCTATACGCACTTTCAGGCGGCGATGCCGAGCAGTTTTGGGCTGTGGTTTGGGGCCTACGCCGAGCATTTAATGCTCGATATGAGCTTGTTGGAAGCCGCGCACACCGTAGCCGACCACAACCCGCTGGGCTCGGGCGCGGGCTTCGGCAGCAGCTTCGATATCGACCGGGAGCAAACGACGCGCGAAATGGGGTTTAGTAGCTTGGCCATCAGCGCGGTGGGCGCGCAAATGCTGCGGGGTAAGACAGAGAAAACGCTAGCGTTCGCCATTGCGGGCGTAGCGGGTACGCTCAGTAAGCTGGCGTATGATTTGGTGCTGTATAATAGCCAGGACTTGGGGTTTGTGAAATTACCCAAGGAATTTACGACCGGCTCCAGCATCATGCCGCACAAGAAAAACCCTGACGTATTCGAGCTGGTGCGGGCGCACTGCAACCGGCTGCAAGCGCTGCCCAACGATATTATCCTCACCATTAATAACCTGCCGGGCGGCTACCACCGCGACTTTCAGATTTTAAAGGAAATATTATTCCGGCCGATGGTGCAATTCGCCGATATTCTGGATATTCTGCTGTTCGCGGTGCCGGAATTACAGGTGGTGCCGGGCGTTATTAATCAGCCCAAATACGACGCGATTTTCTCGGTCGAAAATATTAACCAATTAATTCAGCAGGGTGTGCCGTTTCGGGATGCGTACAAGCAGATAGGGCAGGCTGTGGATGCTGGTACTTACGTGCCGCACCGGGAGTTTGCGACTACCCACCTGGGCAGCGTGCACCGGCCGGGACTGACCGAGCTGGCCGACCGCCTGGCGCGGGTGCGCGCCCGGCTCAGCTGGGCCGGGGCCGCGCCGGTGGGGTAGGGGGGGTAGGAAGCTAGCGGCCCCCGGCGTAGTTTAGCCGCCGAACTGCCGCTATTCTTACCCCCAAACCCGAATGAAAATCACGAAGCTGCTTGTCGCCAACCGCGGCGAAATCGCCATCCGCGTGTTTCGCGCCGCCTCCGAGCTGGGCATTTCTACGGTCGGTATTTATACCTATGAGGACCGGTATTCGCTGCACCGCTACAAGGCCGATGAGGCGTACCAGATTGGCGGCGACGACGAGCCGCTGCGCCCGTACCTGGATATTGAGGCGATTATCGCGGTGGCGAAGGAAAACGGCGTGGGGGCGATTCATCCCGGCTACGGCTTTTTGAGCGAAAACGCCGGCCTGGCCCGGCGCTGCCGCGAGGAGGGCATCATCTTCGTGGGGCCGCGCCCTGAGGTGATGGAAGCCCTCGGCGACAAAGTAGCCGCCAAGGCCGTGGCGCAGCGCTGCGAAGTGCCGCTCATTGAGAGTAGCGTGGCTGATTTGGTGGACGTGGACGTAGCTCTGACCGAGGCGCACAACATTGGCTACCCCGTGATGCTGAAGGCCGCCAGTGGCGGGGGGGGTAGGGGCATGCGCGTGATTCGGGACGATGAGCAGCTGCGCAAAGGTTTTTTTGAAGCGCGCAACGAGGCGCTGAACGCCTTCGGCGACGACACGGTATTTCTGGAGAAATTCGTGGAGCGGCCCAAGCACATTGAGGTGCAATTGGTGGGCGACCAGCACGGGCACCTCACGCACCTCTACGAGCGCGACTGCTCGGTGCAGCGCCGCTTCCAGAAGGTGGTGGAAGTGGCGCCAGCCGTGGACTTGTCGGAGTCGCTGCGCCAGCGGCTGTACGAGTACGCGCTAAAAATTGGCCGGGCGGTGGGCTACGACAACGTGGGCACGGTGGAATTTCTGGTGAATCCGGAGCTGGACCGCATTTATTTTATTGAGGTAAACCCCCGCATTCAGGTCGAGCACACGGTGACCGAGATGATAACGGGCGTGGATATTGTCAAAACGCAGCTCTACATCGCGGCGGGCTACCCCCTCGAATCGCCCGAAATCGGGCTGGGGCCGGAGGTGGTGGTGCCGCGCATGGGCGTGGCCGTGCAGTGCCGCATCACGACGGAGGATGCCACCAACGATTTCAAGCCCGACTACGGCACGGTGGTGGCCTACCGCTCGGCGGGCGGCTTCGGTATTCGGCTCGACCAGGGCTCGGTGTACCAGGGCGCGGTGATTTCGCCGTTTTTTGATTCGCTGTTGGTGAAAGTGTCCACCCAGGCCCCCACGCTGGCCAGCGCCTCGCAAAAAATGCTGCGAACGCTGGACGAGTTTCGGGTGCGCGGGGTGAAGACGAATATGCAGTTTTTGCAGAATATCGTGCGCAACCCCGAATTTCAGGCCGGGCACGCCACGGTTGATTTTATCAAGGAAAACCCGGACTTACTGAAGTTCAGGACCCGGCTCGACCGGGCCACGCGCCTGCTACACTATATCGGCGAGGTGGTGGTGAACGGCAGCCCCGACGTGGCCGGCCGCGTGGACGAGCACCGCCAGATTCGGCCCGCCCGCCTGCCCGCCGCCGACCTCAGCCAGCCGCCTACCCCCGGCACCCGGCAGAAGCTGCAGGAACTCGGCCCCGAAAAATTCGCGGAATGGCTGCGCGCCGAGCCGCTCATTTACTACACCGACACCACGCTGCGTGATGCCCACCAGAGCCTGCTGGCCACGCGCATGCGGACCATTGACATGCTGCGGGTGGCCGACCGCTACGCCCGGCAGCACCCCCAAACCTTCTCGCTGGAGGTGTGGGGCGGGGCCACGTTCGACGTGGCGCTGCGCTTTCTGCACGAAGACCCGTGGGCGCGGCTGACCCGGCTGCGCGAGGCCGTGCCGAACATTCTGCTGCAAATGCTGATTCGGGGGGCCAACGGCGTGGGCTACAAAGCCTACCCCGATAATCTGACCGAGCGCTTCGTGGCCGAAGCCGGCGCGAAGGGCGTGGACTTGTTCCGCATCTTCGACTCCCTGAACTGGATGAAGGGCATGGAAGCCTGCATCGGCTTCGTGCGCAAGCAAACGACCGGCTTGGCCGAGGGCAGCATCTGCTACACCGGCGACATCCTGGACCCCGCCCGGCCCAAGTACAACTTGCAGTACTACATCACCCTAGCCAAGCAATTGGAGGACGCGGGCGCGCACATTCTTTGCATTAAGGACATGGCGGGGCTGCTGAAGCCCTACGCGGCGCAGGAGCTGATTCCGGCTTTGCGCGACGCGGTGAAGCTGCCGATTCACCTGCATACGCACGACACGAGCAGCTTGCAGTCAGCCACCTACCTCAAGGCCGTGGAGGCGGGCGTGAACGTGATTGACGTGGCGCTGGGCGGCCTCTCGGGCCTCACCTCGCAGCCCAACTTCAACGCCGTGGTGGAAATGCTGCGCCACTCGCCCCGCCACCGCGAGTTCAACCAGCACAGCCTCAACGAATTCAGCGACTACTGGGAGGCGCTGCGCGAGCAGTACTACCCCTTCGAGAGCGGCCTGTTGGCGGGCACGGCCGAGGTGTACGAGCACGAGATTCCGGGCGGGCAGTATTCCAACCTGCGGCCGCAGGCGGCGGCGCTGGGCTTGCTTGATAAGTTTGAGGAGGTGAAGCGCCGCTTCGCCGATGCCAACCAACTGCTGGGCGATATTCCGAAGGTTACGCCCTCGTCGAAGGTCGTGGGCGACCTGGCCTTATTCATGGTTTCCAATAACTTAACGCCCGAAGAAGTAGTGAGCAAGGGCGAAAGTCTGAGCTTCCCGGAGTCGGTGCGCGAGCTGCTGCGCGGCGACATTGGGCAGCCGTTGGGTGGCTGGCCCGCCGACGTGCAGCAGGCCGTGCTCAAGGGTGAGAAACCCTTCACCGACCGGCCAAATGAGCATCTTGCGCCCATTGATTTTGACAAGGAGTGGGCCGAATTTGAGAAGGAACACCCTTACGCGCAATTCACTGATTTGCTGTCTAGTCTGCTCTATCCCAAGGTGTTCGCGGATTACTGGAAGTTTCGGCGCGACTACGGCGACGTGAGCCGGGTGCCTACCCCCGTCTTTTTCTTCGGCCTGCAGGAAGGCGAGGAAACGCTCATTACCATTGCCCGCGGCAAGTCCATTATCATCCGCTTGCAGTCCATCGGCCCGGTCAATGACGAGGGGATGCGCACCGTGTTTTTCACCCTCAACGGCCAGACCCGCAACCTGGAAGTGCGCGACCGGCACGTGGAAGTCAAGACCGTGCACAACCAGAAAGCCGACCGCGCCGACCCCAAGCAGCTGGGTGCGCCGCTGCAAGGCTTGCTGAGCAAAGTGCTGGTGAAAGCCGGCCAGCAGGTGGCCAAAAACGCGCCGCTGTTCGTTATCGAGGCCATGAAAATGGAAACCACCATCACCGCCCCCGACGACCTCACCGTGGCCCGCGTGGTGCTGGAAGAAGGTGCCCGCGTACAAGCCGACGACCTAGTGCTGACGGTGGGGTAGGAAGGGTTGCGAGTGAAGAGTGTGTCTGTCCTTGCGAGCGCTGCGCTCGCAAGGACAGACACACTCTTCATTGAAGCTGCTGCTGGCCGCACCCGGCCACCAGGCGGGGGTAGGGAGGCTAAAAACTCAGTCCGTGGGGTCGTCGGTCAGCATTTCGGCGGGTAGCTGGCGGCTGAAGTGCTGCTGCAACAGCGCGTTTATTTTTTCCCGCGTCAGGGGCTTCACGATGCAATCGACTACGGCCAGGCTGGCCAGGCGAGCGCGGTCGCGGGCGTGCACCGAGGTAGTGAGGGCAATCACGATGGGCGGCTGGGTGGGCGGATGGTGGTAGGCTTCCAGAAACTCGATGCCGTCCATCACGGGCATGTGCACGTCGAGCAGCACCAGGGCCGGAGGTGGGCCCTCACCTTGCTCGGCTAGCAGAGCGAGGGCCTCGGCCCCATTCTCGGCTATCAGGCACTGGTCGGTTACGCCCAGGCTGGTAAGGAGCTGCTCGTTGAGAAAATTAGTAATCTGGTCGTCATCAACCAACAGAATACTGGAAAGCTTTTGCATACGCACGAAGAGTAAGCTGCTAAATAAGTACTAATCGGGCAAAGAAACCAAAAAAGTAGACCCCACGCCCGGCTGGCTGCGCACGCTGATGGTACCGCCCGCGTTCTCAACGAGGCGCTTCACCATGTAGAGCCCTACCCCCGAGCCATGCACGTGCGCGTGCAGGCGGCGGTAGAGGCCAAAGAGCCGGGCCTGCTGCGTCTCGCTCAGGCCCAGGCCGTTGTCTTGCACGGCCAGCACGGTAGTAGCAGCTTCGCGGTAGCAGCGCAACACCACCTTGGGGGGGCGGTCGGGGTGGTGAAATTTAAGCGCATTGCTGAGTAGGTTATAGACCAGGCTGCGCAGGTGCTGGGGCTGAAGCGGCAGGCTCGGGCAGTCGCCCAGCTCCAGGGTGAGGTGGCCGCCGGTGGCCGCCAGCTGCGGGGCCAGGTCGAGGTACACGGCCTGCACCACGGTGGCCAGGCTGGCGGCGCTGGCCGGCTCGGCGTGGGCCTGCTGCAAGTGGGCCAGGTCGGTGAGCTGCTGAATGGTGAGTTGAAAGCGCTCGATAGAGCTTTGCATCATATCCAGCACGCGCGGCACCAGGCCCGCCTGCCGGGCGGGCGGCGGCAGCTCTTTGCGCAGCAGCAGCAGCAGGCTTTCGATATTGGTGATGGGGGCCTTGAGGTCGTGCGAGGCCGTGTAGATGAAATTATCCAGGTCCACGTTGGTGTGCCGCAGCTGCTGGTTGGTAGCGCGCAGCTCCTCGTTGGCGGCGGCCAGTTGCTGGCGGGCCGCCACCCGCTGGCTGACATCGGTAGCCAGCACGACCACCGCTTCTACCAGCCCCTGGGCGTTGGCTAGAGGCTGGTACACAAAGTGAAAATACACGGTTTCGAGCTGCCCCTGGCGCAGCAGCCGGGCCGGCATTTCCTGGGCTACGAAGGGAATGCCCGTGCGGTGCACTTCGCTCAGTATCTCGGCAAAGCCCTGGTCAACTACTTCTGGGAGTACCTCAAATAAGGGCCGGCCCAGCACCTGAGCCTGGTCGCGGCCCCACATGCCACAAATGGCGGGGCTGGCCACCTCCACCACGTAGGCCGGCCCGGTTAGCACGGCGATGGCCACCGGGGCTTTCTCAAACACCAGCTGGAGGTAGTCGAGGCTGGCCTTGCGCTGCTGGCGGGCGCGCACCTGCTCGCTCACCTCAAAGGCAAAGACCGAAACGCCCGTGATGTGGCCGCCTTCGCGGTACGCCTGGTAGGTGATATCGAGGTAGAGCAGCTGGTCGGGCTGGCCCGCAGGCTGCGCGATGATGAGCGGCGCTTCGGTGGCAAAGTAGGCAGTACCCGTCTGGTACACCCCATCGAGCAGCGTCAGAAAGCCCTGCGATACAATTTCGGGCAGCGCCTCGGCTACGGGCCGGCCCACCAGCGCTCGGCCCGGAAACAGCCGCTCGAAAGCCGGGTTCACGTACTCAAACCGCTGCTCGGGGCCGCGCATCAGGGCCACGATGGCCGGAGTTTGGGCAAATATCTGGTAGAAGGTTTCGCGCTCCTGGGCCTGGCGCACGGCGGCGGCCTGCACCTTGGCCTGCAGGTCGTCGGCACGCTGCTGCATCAGCACCTGCTCGGTCACGTCCATAATAAAGGCCAGAACGCCCAGCGTCTCGCCCTGCGCGTTGCGCAGGGCCTGGTAGAGGTAGTCGCGGTAGTGGGGCGGGCTATCGTGCGCCTGCGTGGCATGAAGCCAGACCGGCTGCCGCAGCCCCTGAAACGGCTGGCTAGTGGCGTACACCTCATCCATCCGGCGCACAAATCCGGACTCAACTAACTCCGGAAAAAGCTCGGCCAGCGGGCGGTCTAGCCGGGCCCGGTTATCGACCACTGCCTGAAGGGGCCCGTTAAAAAAGCTGAAGCGGTGCTCAGGCCCAGTCAGCACAGCCACGCCCGCTGGCAGCTGCCCCAGTATCTGGTGCAGCAGGCTCTGCTGCTCGCCCAACTGCGCGCGCTGAAGCTCGGCTTCGTGCAGGCTGGCTTGCAGCTGGGTAGTGCGCTCGGCCACGCGGACTTCCAGTTCCTCATTCAGCTGCTGCAACTGCTGGCGCTGGCCCTCTACCTCGGCGTGGGCGGCCTGCAGCTGGGTAGTGCGCTCGGTCACGCGGGCCTCCAGCTCCTGGGTGAGCTGCCGGGCCAGGTGGCGGGCCCACACCTGCTCCGTCACCTCGTAGGCAAAGACCAGCACGCCGTCCACCTGATTCTGCCCGTCGTAGCGCGCCTGGTAAGTGCAGTCGAAGTAAGCATCTTCGCGCTGCCCATCGCCGGGCCGCGTGAGCAGGGGTAGGCGCACCTCGTGGCCTGTGTGGGTGATGCCCGTGGCGTATACCTCGTGCAGCAGAGCCGGAACGCCCGCGGCTTGCAGCTCAGGCACGTTGTGCACGGGCACGCCCAGCAGCGGCTGGGCCGCGAAGTATGCCTGGTACAGCGGGTTCACCAGCTCAAACACTAGCTCGGGGCCGGCCAGCACGCAAATAGCCGCCGGGGCCTGCTCAAAAAAGTGCGCCAGCCGCGCGTGCTGGTGCTCGGTCTCGGCGTGGGCCTGCCGGGCCTCCTGCACCCCTGCCGCCACGCGGGCTTCGAGCCCCTGGTTGGCGGCTTGCAGCTCTTGGCTGAGCTGCTGCGCCTGCTGGCGGGCCACTACTTGCTCCGTCACCTCGTAGGCGAAAACCGATAGGCGGTCGGCGTGGCCGTCGGCCAAATGGGCCTGGTAAGTAAGGTTGAAGTAGCGCGCTGGGCCTGCCGGGCCGGGCGGGGGTAGGGGCACTTCGGTAGCCCAAACCGGCTCGCCCGTTTCGTACACGCGGTCCAGCAACTCGATAAAGCCCTGGTGCAGTGCCTGGGGCAGCACCTGGCTGGCCGGCCGCCCTTCGAGGGGGGTAGTGCCAAAGAGCCGGGCAAAGGCCGGGTTGGCGTACTCAAACCGGTAGTCGGGCCCCCGCAGCAAGCCCAGCGCGGCGGGCGAGCGGTCGAGTATCTGCCGAAATACTTCGCGCTCGTGGGTGAGCTGCCGCGCCACCCGCTGGGCATGGGCCAGGGTGTAGTGGCTGGTGTCGGTGGCCGCGGGGGTGTCCTGGGCGGTGGACAGGGGCGGGGCGGCGCGCAGGCTCACCACCAACTGCTCGCCGTGGCGCTGGGCGCGCACCTGCCAGCCGGCCGTGCCCCGCAAATAGCTGCGGGCCTCCCCAGTCAGAAAAACATCGCGGTAAAAAGCGAACAGCTCGGTTTCGGTCGGGTGCAGGGTGCGAAAAGTAGCCGTTGGCACCGCCGGCAGCCGCAATAGCTGCTGCGCCGCCGGGTTGAACCGCAGATAAGCCAAATCGACTAGTTCGGTGGGCGCGTGGGGCGCGTATATGGGCCCAAAATGCACGAAGCCGGTTTGCAACGTGTCCAGTAGCTCGGCCGGCACAGAGAGGCTGGCGAGGGGTAGGGGAGGGGCGGCCATGACGCGGCGGCTAAGAAGAATGGGAGAGATAGTATACGGCCAAACTCAGGGCGCAGACTAATAAAACGCAGTAGCTTGGTTGCCCGCAGTAGGGAGGTTCGTCGGCCGCCCTACCCCTTTGGCTTGGTGTCGCGCCACTGGGCGTTAGCTTGCGGCTCTCACCCGCGCCCTGGCGCGCTCTTCTAACCCCACTTTTCCATGCGCAAGGTACTGCTAACAAGCTGCTGCCTGGCAGCCCTAACGGCCGCCGCTCAGGCTCAAACCAAAAAAAATGTGTCGGGAGCTACCGTCGAGCGGGTGCTCACGACCCTGGCCGCCGACGATATGCAGGGCCGCGGTACCGACCAGCCCGGCAACCTCAAAGCCGCCGAGTTTCTGGCCGCCGAATTTAAGCGCATTGGCCTACAGCCTCTGCCGGGGCAAACCGGCTTTATGCAGGAATTTCCGGCCTACCAAACCAAGACGCAGGCGGCTACCGTTGTGCTCAACGGGCAGCCGGTGGCACCGGCCAACGTGCTCGTGCTATCAGGGCAGCCTACCCTGACCTGGACGAACCAGGATGCGCAGCCCCCGACCGTGGTGACGATAGGGGCCGGCCGAGAAGAGCGCAGTAAGCTGGCCGCCCTGCTCAACCCCACGGCTAATACGCTGGCCATTGTGGATACCGCGCAGGCTAAATTTTTTGGGCAGCTAGCCGACTACTTGAGGCCCGGCATTACCAGCGCCGAGCCGCTCGGCAGCTACTCGACCGTAGTAGTGCTCACCGCGCCGCCGGCCGGCACCGCACCAAGCTATCGCGTGAGCGCTACTACTACGCTGAAAACCATGCAGCTGCGTAACGTAGCGGGTTTGCTGCCGGGCCAGGACCCGAAGCGGGCCAAGGAGTACGTGATATTCTCAGGACACTACGACCACCTGGGTATCCTGAAGCCAGTAGCAGGCGACTCCATCGCCAATGGGGCCGACGATGATGCCAGCGGCACCACGGCCGTAGTAGCCCTGGCCGAATATTTCAAAAAACAAAAAGCGAATGCCCGGCCCCTGCTTTTCGTTGCCTTCGCGGCCGAGGAAGTAGGTGAATTCGGCTCTCAATATTTTTCCAAGCAACTCAATCCTAAAGAGGTGGTAGCCATGTTCAACATCGAGATGATTGGCAAAGTAGCTAAATTCGGTCCCAATACGGCCTTCATCACGGGTTACGAGAAGTCGGATTTTGGCAAGATTTTACAAGAAAACCTCACGGGTACTGAGTTCAAGTTTGAGCCCGACCCCTACCCCGAGCAAAACCTGTTCTACCGCTCCGACAATGCCATGCTGGCCCGGCTGGGCGTGCCGGCCCACACTATCAGCACCGACCAGATTCCGACCGATAAGCTCTACCACAGCGTGGATGACGAGGTAAGCAGCCTGAATGTGAAAAACATGACGGCCGTGATAACGGCCATCGCGCGCAGCGCCAGCGGCATCGTGGCCGGCCGCCAAACGCCCACCCGCGTAGCGCCGGAGAAGTAATGGGTGATGGGTGTTGAATAGCAAAAGAACGTCATGCTGACGAAGGAAGCATGACGTTCTTTTGCTATTCAACACCCATCACCCATTTACCGCAAAAAAACGGCTTCAAACTGGGCTACGGGGTCGCCTGAGCGCTGGGGGTTGTTGTAGAGCATCAGGGTGTTGCCAGTGATGCGGTAGGCGCGGGTCGCGTCGAGGGCCTGGGTAAAAGCCTGCTCCGTATCGAGCGCGGGGCAGGCGATGCGGGTGCTGAGAATCGGCTCAAACTGCAGCTCGCCGTCATCGGTCACCGGCTTTAGGCCACCCCGAAAGCGGTTGCAGCCGCCCTGACCCTCAGCGGTACCTGACCCACTAATGAACAAAAACGGCTCCTGGCCCTCCGTGAAGGTTTCGCTCATGGGCTGGCTGCCTACCTGGCGCAATACCCAGCGGGTATTGCGCAGGGGAGCATCAGGGGTGATGGTGGTCATGGGCGGGGCAGTGGTGCCCCGGTCGGTAGGGCGCTGGCAGGCAGTGCCGGCCACCAGCAGCCAGGGTAGTAAAAGAGCGACGCGACGCATAGAAACAAGCCGAAAAGGAAAGCCAGCCCGCCCGATGCGTGGCTTGCTGGTGGAGAAGAGCCCAAAGTACGGTTGGCAAGTTAGCGCGGTTTTTAACTTAGCCTACCAGGCCCCCGGTGCAGGACTAAATGTTGAGTCCTGGAAGGCCCTTCCTTAGTGCTCGCCGTTGCCGCCCAGCCGCAGGCCCAGGCCCAGCCCTACCGTAGTGGCCCCGGCCTGCGGGCCGCCCAGCACCCGGCCCAGCGTAGCATCGAAGCGCAACCCGGTCCAGGGCCGGTAGTAGAGGCCGGCGGTAGCGCCGGTCGTGAGCTGCTGGTGGCCCTGGCCGTAGCCTTCCACAAAATACCCTACTCTATCGGTGAAGGGCGCGGTGAGGGCCAGCGTGCCCAGGTACTGGCCAGCCAGCGCATCGTGCGCCGTGAGGCCCGGCTGGCTGAAGCCAAAATTGCCCACCAGCGCGGCGCGGCGGCCCAACTGCTGGCTCAGCAGCAGCCGCCCGCCGGGGCCCCAGGTGCCGCGGCGCAGGCCGCGCTGGCCGGTGCCGGGCACCGCGGCTTCAAACAGCAGGCTGGCTTGAAAGCGGCTGGCCCGGTCGGGGGTGAGCAGTAGCTTGATGCCCACCGTGAGCGGAGCCCAGCCCGTGGAGTCGGGGCGGAGGGTGGGGGTAGGGCCCTCGCCCCGGCCCCGCGCCGCCGCGCCCGCCGGCCCGAATGCGTAGTTCTGCGTCAGGCGCAGCTCCAGGCTGCTAAAAAAGCCGATGCGCAGCGTAGTGGCCTGGCTTGGCAGCCCTACCCCCCCGCCGGGCGCGAGGCGCTGCCAGCCGGTTTCGAGCTGAAACTCGCCCGGCCGCAGCACGCCGGGCGTAATGCTGAGGCCGGGCCGGTCGGGCCGAATGGGCCGCACCCAAGGCGCGTCGGTAGTTTCGGAGTTTTCTTCCGGCGTATTCTGGGCCAGGGCGGGGATGAGGCGGCCCGCAAGCAGGACGGCCAGCACCAGCGGAGTGGTCTTGCGCATGGCCCCCCGGACGCGTGGCCGGCCGCGATAGTTCACCCCACATGCAAGCTTCATCCGGGCCGCGCAGCCCAGCTGTTTCGGACGGTCTAAAAAAAGGAGGGGGTAGAGACCTCCGCACGGCCCTACCCCCTCCTTTTCTTGCTAAACGGCTCAGGCTACTTCGCGGCCTCAATGGCTTGCACGGCTGCCGTCACGGTCGCCTGGTTTTGGGGGCCGTGGGGCCGGCCGGCCTGGGCCTCCGCTCCTTTCTGCAGCACGCCAATCAGCGCTTTATCGTAGCCCCGCGCCTTGAGTTGGGGCAGTACGGCCAGGGCCTGAATGCGGGCCACATCTTCGCTAAAAGCGGTGGGGTCGTCGAGGCGGGGCAGCATCTGGGTCAGGGCCGGGATGAGGCCGTATTTGCCGCGTCCCTGGGCCGCGTCGTAGGTCGTGCGGAGGTAGTTCCACTGCTCCAGACCGCCTTTTTGGGCGTATATCATCGTCACGGCCGGGGCCAGGTGGGCGTCGCCTTCCAGCGTTTTGGCACGGGCCAGCGCAGTGTTCGGGTTGAGCTCGGATAAGCCCATCAGGGCCGCGCCCTGCACCAGGTACGACTGGCTGCTGAGGGCGGCGGACAGCGTTTTCTCGTCCTTCTTATCCTTCAGCTTGCCCAGGGCCACCAGGGCGGCGGCGCGCACGTGGTTGTCGGGGTCGGTGGCAGCGAGCTGGCGCAGGGTGGGCGCGGCGGCTTTGGCCACGGCCTTGTCGTCCAGCTTCAGCCCCTCGATGGCCGCCTCGCGCAGCCCGTGAAACTTGTCCTTGAGGGCGGCCAGCACCACGGCGCGGGCGGCGGGGCTGCTGGTTTGCTGGGCCACGGCCGCTTCCAGGGCTTCGCTGCGGTCCACGTAGAGTGGGGCGTGGCTGTATTGGTACAGATACTCGGCCAGGGGCTTGTTGTCGGTTTTCTGCCAGAGGGTAAACTTGTCGGCATCCACGTTCACCAGCATGGGCCGGGCAGCCAGCGGCATAGTGAAGGTCTGAGTGGCCTCGGTCATGGTCACGCGCTGGCGCTGCACTTTGCCGTTCACGTAGTAATCAATGGCCAGCGGCAGCCGGAATATCTTGTCGGGCTGGGTCTGCTTGATGGTCACGCTTTGCGTCTTGCTGCCCGCGTCCCAGGCGTAGTCGATGCTCACCACCGGCTGGCCGCTGCCGTAGTACCACTGGTTGTAGAACCAGTTCAGGTCCTGGCCCGACACGGCTTCCATCGCCAGGCGCATCTGCTGCGCCTCGCCGTTACCAAACTTATTATCAGTCAAGTACTTCTGCAAGCCGGCGAAGAATACGTCGTCGCCCAGGTAGGTGCGCAGCATCTGCACGATGGCCCCGCCCTTCTGGTAGCTCACCAGGTCAAACACGTCCTCGCGGTTGTTATAGTGGAAGCGCACCAAGTTCTTGGTGGCGTCGCGGGGGCTGGCCAGATAGGCCTCGCGGTAGCGGTAGTTATGAGCATCGGCCTCGTCCTGGCCGTACTTATGCTCGGCGTAGAGGGCCTCCGAAAAGTCGGCCATCGACTCGTTCACCGTGATGTTGGACCACGACTCGGCCGTGACATAATCACCAAACCACTGGTGAAACAGCTCGTGCGCAATCACCGATTCCTGGTCGTAGCTGCGGTCCAGCAGCTCGCGTTCGGTCATTTGCACCTGCTCGCCGTGCAGCGTGGCGGTGGTGTTTTCCATCGCCCCGCTCACGTAGTCGCGGGCCACAATCTGACCATACTTATTCCACGGAAACTCCACGCCCAGCCGGGTCGAGAAAAACTCCAGCATGTCGGGCGTGTTGCCGAAAATCTGCTTGGCGAAGGGCGCGTACTTGGGCTCCAGGTAGTAGCTGACCTCCTTGCCGCGCCAGGTATCCTTGGTGATTTTGAAGTCGCCCACGGCCATCATAAACAGGTAGGGCGCGTGGGGCAGGTCCATCTTCCAGGTGTCGGTGCGCAGGCCGGGGCCGGCGGGCTTCTGGCTTACCAGGCGGCCGTTGCTGAGAGTCGTGTACTTGGCCGGCACGGTCATGGCAATCTCCTCGGTCGTCTTCTGGTTGGGCCGGTCGATGGTCGGAAACCAGGCCGACGAGCTTTGCGTCTCGCCCTGGGTCCAGATTTGCACCGGCTTGCCCGCCACCGCGCTGTCGGGGTTGATGAAATAGAGCCCCTTGGCATCGGTAATGGCCGCCGAGCCCTGTACCTTCAGCTCATCGGGCTTGGCCGTATACTCAATGTACACCATGTACTCCTCGCCCGGCTTATAGAGCCGGCCTAGGTTAATGTGCAGGTTATTCTTATCCGAATACTCAAACTTCAAAGGCTGCTGCGCCCCGCCGCTCACCAGAGCCACGCTCTTAATATCCATGCCCTGAGCATCGAGCCGCAGGGTATCGGTGGCGTAGGCGTGGGGCTTCAGCGTCACCCATTCCTGTCCGTAGAGGTAGCGCTTGGCGTAATCGAAGCGCACGGCCAGCCGCGTGTGCACCAGGTCGTTGGTCTTGGTGGCCGAGGGCTGGTAGGGCGCGTCGGGCGCGGCGGTGGGGGTAGTGGGGGCCTGGGCCTGGGCCACTACGGCCAGCAGCAGGCAGCCCGGCAGCAGCGCGGCGAAAACTGATTTCATGGAATAAAATAAAAAAGCGAAGCGGCAGCGCCTGAGCCTTACTGGACCCGGCCGCCGCCGCAAAGGTGCTACGCGCCGCCGCCAAATGCAACGAGCCGGCCGCTAGGGTAGCGGCCGGCTCGACTAAAGCGTTAAAATCATGAGGGGTTACTTGGCCACCACCACGGCGCGAATCTCCCCGGAATTTGGGTATTTAGCGGTGTGCAGGTTGGCGTATAAGTTGCCGGCCATTAGCGCGTCGGCCTGCGCCTGGTTCAGCGTAGCGGTGCCCGTGATGGGCGAGGTCAGGCTGGGAAACGAGATGGTGACCGGGCCGTTGGTACCCGGCGCACCAATGTGAAAATGCCCCGCGGTGGCCGGCCCCGACAAGTCTTGGTAGGTAACGGTGTAGGTGAGTACCATCGAGGTCTTATCATACGTACCCGTCACGTTGCCCGACCCGTTGGATTGCACCGCCGGGTCGCTGGCGTTGATGGTAACCGAGTTGGCTGAGCTGAGCGAGCCCGAAAGCTGCATAGGCGGCGGCGCGGGGGCGGGGGTATCGTCTTTCTTCTTGCAGGCGGTAGTAGCCAGGGTGAGCGAAGCCAGAGCGATGAGGAGAGCTTTGTACATCAAGTAGTTGGTGAAAATAGGATTAAAATCACCAGGCCCGCTTCAAAATTGATGCCGTCCTCTGCGTGCTTACTTCACTACGACGTTGGCGCGAATCTCGCCCTTCGGATACATGGCGGTATGAATATTAGCATACACGTGGCCTAGCTGAAAGGAATCGGGCTGCGCAGCGACTAGCGTAGCGGTTCCGGTGATGGTGCCGCTGGTACCGGTCGGTAGGTTAGAGAACGGGATGAATATAGCTCCAGCGTGTTTTGGGTCGCCATAGTGAAAGTGCGCAACAGTTGGCGGTCCCGTAAGGCCAGAGAAGGTCAACGTATAGTTGAGAACCTTGCTAGTCGGGTCATAGGTGCCGGTTACGGTGCCAGTGGCTGTTGAAGCGCTCGGCGGGTTAACGGAATTGGCCGAGTTGAGCGAGCCCGAAAGCTGCATAACTGGTGCGGGCGCGGGCGAATCGTCTTTCTTCTTGCAGGCCGTAGCTAGCGTCAGTGCGGCTAGGGCCGTAGTAGCGAAAAAGGTAATTTTCATGAGCACGTTAAAAATAAAATGTTTAAAAGGCAAAAACTGGTCAGTAATTGGGTATGATACTGGAAATAAGGCGAAAAGTTTGGTAAAGTGAGGATAATGGCTGAGGCGTCCTACCCCCCCAACTCGTCATTGACCCGGCCTAAACAGCCACTCTGCTAAAGCGGCAGGCCGGCCGCCGGGTTCGCCCGCCCATCCGGCCGGGCTGGCAGCCACCGCCGGCTTATTCCGTCATTCTGGCAGCAAAATGCGGCTGGTACGGCCCTTGTACTAGCAGGCCCAATGGCCGCGTAGCCGGCATTCCAACCAGACATCTCCTCTTTTTAACATCTTAGCACCCACCAGCATCATGGGCAAAATCATTGGTATTGACTTGGGCACCACCAACTCGTGCGTCGCCGTTATGGAAGGCAACGAGCCGGTCGTAATTCCTAACTCCGAAGGCCGCCGCACTACCCCCTCCATCGTCGCGTTTCTCGATAATGGCAAGGGCGAGCGCAAAGTCGGCGACCCGGCCAAGCGCCAGGCCGTTACCAACCCTAAGAACACCATCGCCAGCATCAAGCGCTTCATGGGCCGTAATTTCTCGGAGGTTTCGGCCGAGAGTAAGTACGTTGCCTACGACCTGACGCCTGGCTCTAACAATACGGTAGCCGTCAAAATTGGCGACCGCAACTATACGCCTCAGGAAATTTCGGCTATGATTCTGCAAAAGATGAAGCAGACCGCTGAAGACTATCTGGGCACCACCGTGACCGAAGCCGTTATCACGGTGCCGGCTTACTTCAACGATGCCCAGCGCCAGGCCACCAAGGAAGCCGGTGCCATCGCGGGCCTCGACGTGAAGCGCATCATCAACGAGCCCACGGCCGCCGCGCTGGCCTATGGCCTCGATAAAAAGCATAAAGACCAGAAAATCGCCGTGTACGACCTCGGCGGCGGCACGTTCGATATCTCTATTCTGGAACTGGGCGACGGTGTGTTTGAGGTGCTCAGCACTAATGGCGACACCCACCTCGGCGGCGACGACTTTGACCAGGTTATCATCGACTTCCTGGCTGACCAGTTTAAGAGTGAGAACGACGGCCTCGACCTGCGCAACGACGCGATGGCCCTCCAGCGCCTGAAGGAAGCCGCCGAAAAGGCCAAAATTGAGCTGTCCAGCTCGAACGAAACCGAAATCAACCTGCCCTACATCACTGCCACCGCCAGCGGCCCTAAGCACCTGGTAGTGAAGCTGACTCGCGCCAAGTTTGAGCAACTCAGCGATGAGTTGGTGCGCCGCTCGATGGAGCCCTGCAAAAAGGCTTTGTCCGATGCTGGCCTCTCGGCCGCGCAGGTAGATGAAGTGATTCTGGTGGGCGGTTCGACCCGCATCCCGCGCATTCAGGAAGAGGTGGAGAAGTTTTTCGGCAAGAAGCCTTCGAAAGGCGTAAACCCCGACGAGGTAGTAGCTATCGGCGCAGCCATCCAAGGCGGCGTGCTCACCGGCGAAGTGAAGGATGTGCTGCTACTCGACGTGACCCCGCTGAGCCTGGGTATTGAAGTGCAGGGTGGGGTGATGAACCGCCTCATTGAGTCTAACACCACCATTCCGACCAAAAAATCGGAAACCTACTCAACCGCTTCGGATAATCAGCCCTCGGTCGAAATTCACGTGCTGCAAGGCGAGCGGCCGTTGGCCAGCCAAAACCGCACTATTGGCAAGTTTCACCTCGACAGTATCATGCCCGCTCCGCGCGGCGTGCCGCAGATTGAAGTAACGTTTGACATCGACGCTAACGGTATCCTGAACGTGACTGCCAAGGATAAAGGCACCGGTAAAGAGCAGAAAATCCGCATTGAAGCCAGTAGCGGCCTCACCGAGGCTGATATCGAGCGGATGCGTAGCGAAGCCGCTTCTAATGCCGACGCCGACAAGGCCGAAGCTGAGCGCATCAAGAAAATGAACGACGCCGACTCGCTCATCTTCCAGACCGAGAAGCAGCTCAAGGAGTTTGGCGACAAGCTCAGCGGCGGTAACAAAACCGCTGTCGAAAGTGCCCTTACCGACCTCAAGAAGGCCCACGACAGTAAGGATGTGAACGGCGTAGATGCCGGCGTAGCCGCCCTCAACAAAGCATGGGAAGCCGCTTCGCAGGAGATGTATGCCGCGGCCGGCGCGCAGGGCGGCCAGCCCGACGGTGGCCAGGGTTTCCCCGGTGCCGATGGCCAGAACGGCCAGGGCCAGCCTGCCGACCACGTAACCGACGTGGACTACGAGGAAG
Source organism: Hymenobacter psoromatis (assembly GCF_020012125.1). Taxonomy (NCBI): domain Bacteria; kingdom Pseudomonadati; phylum Bacteroidota; class Cytophagia; order Cytophagales; family Hymenobacteraceae; genus Hymenobacter; species Hymenobacter psoromatis. The sequence goes on along the minus strand of NZ_JAIFAG010000001.1, from coordinate 2,658,133 downwards.
TAGACGGCAAATAAAATCGCCGATTAACGCCGATTGAGCGGGTTCCGCAGATTCAATCGGCGCGCTTAGGAAAGGCCGGGAGCTGTTGCTTCCGGCCTTTTTTTGTGCGGGTGGCATTTGTGCGGGGGGTAGCAAGAATAGGACTTACGCACTCCTCAGCAAACCTCTGCGGGAAAAACCAGCTGACCGCGTTGCGTAAGTCCTGTGAGAATTGTCTTTGCGAAAGTTGGGCGCGGCCGGGTCAGCACCGAGCCAAAGCCCGCGTTTATCCTATTGGCTTACCCGTTGGGCGAAAAGGCGGCTCGCGGCATGATTTTTATACCTTGATTTGCCAACCAATTAGCTAAGTCCTCACGTAAGTTCGGCATGAGTAGTTCTAGGTTTTTACGACAGCGCTTCGGGTCGCTACTTCCCGCGCTGGGCCTGCTGGCTGCCACGAGCTGCACCCTGCGCGAAACTCGCCAGGAAGTGACCCCGAGCGTGGAGCCTCAGTTTACGGTGCGGGCCGTGGAGCAGGCCAGCCTGGGCACTCTCGACGTGCTACCCCTGCGCACCCCGGCCGACGTGGACCTGCCCCGCCGCAACGAGCTGATTGAGGGCTACGTTAACAAGGACCTGCCGCTGAAGATGCGCCTGCGGCTGAATGCTTACAACCCCAACCTGGAGGCCGTGGCCGTAACTGGCCTCGACTATACCGTGCTGGTCGATAATAAGGTGCTGGGCGCGGGCCGGATGCCATTGGCCCTGGAGCTGCCTTCCCGCGACTCGGTGCGCCTACCCCTCTCTTTTGAGCTGAATACGTACAAGCTGCTCGGCGACGACGCTATGCCGGCCCTGCGCAACTTTGCCTTGGGCTTTGGCGACCTGCACCGGCAGCGCGTGACCCTGCGCCTGCGTCCGCTGGTGCGCAATGGCCGGGGCCGCCTCAGCAGCCTCATCAAGCGCCCGCCACTGCCCGTGGTGGCTAGCCGCGAAAAAGCCCCGCCCGCGCGCTCCACCGCCGATGCGCCGGTAAAACCGTTGCCGCACGGCGTGCAGCCGTTGTAGGGAGTAGCGCGATTTTTATAAATCGCGCTACTCCCTTAGGGCCGCTTTACGAGACCAATTGCATAACGGCAAATATTGTCCTACACAGGCTGCCTGTCGTCCTGGTTGGCTACTTGTCCGCACGCCTTAAGCTACTTTCTCCTCAATGGCCTCCCGGATTTTCAGGCGGGCTTCGAGGCGGTCGGCGGCGTTCATTGCTTCCAGGCCGGCTTCCTGGGCCTGCCAGCCCTGGGGCTCGTAGCTGAGGCGAATATAGATGGGGTAGTGGTCGGAGCCGATGTGCGGCAGGCGCTTGAGGTCCTGCAAACGAAAGTGGGCCGAGTGAAACACGTGGTCGAGGGGCCAGCGCAGCAGCTTGTAATCGGCGTGGAAGGTGGGTAGTAGGCCCCGGCCCACGCGCGGGTCGAGAAGCCGCGCCAGCCGCCGAAACAGCTCGGAGGTGCGCGACCAGGCCACATCGTTGAGGTCGCCGGCCACGATGGTGGGCCCGTCGTGGGCCTGAATGGCGCGGCCCACCAGCAGCAACTCGGCATCGCGCCGGGTGCTGGTTTTAGATTCTTGCGGGGCCGGCGGCTTGGGGTGCAGAAAGTGCAGATTGGCCTCCACGCCGCTGGGCAGCCGCACCCGCCCGTGAAACGACGGTACGCCGGGGTCGAGAATAAATTGTATCTCCTTGCTAACCAAGGGTAGGCGCGAAAAAACCAGCATCCCGTAGGTATTGGGCAGCGGCGCGTGGCAGGTGTAGGGGTAGTCGGGGGTAAGCCGTTGCAGCTGGCTCAGCCACCACTCGTCGGTTTCGACGGCCAGCACCACATCAGGCCGCTGCTCGCGGATGACGCCCAGGCAGCGCGAGGCATCGCGGTTGTACATTAGCACGTTGGTCACCAGCAGGCTGAGGTGGTTGGGGTCGTTGGGCGGGCGCTGGCTATCGCGCACCTGCCGGCGGTGCCAGGGCGTGTAGGGCCAGATGCGCGCGGCCTGGTAGAGCACCGCCGCCCCCAGGGCCAGCAGCACCGCCGGCGCGTGCGCCAGCGCCAGCGCGCCGGCCGGCAGCAGTAGCAACAGGCCCAGCAGCAGGCCCGCCACTATCTGTAGGCGTGGGAAGTCAAACACCCGAATCCACCAGGCCGTTTGGCGCAGCAGGGGTAGCAGCGTGGCCACCAGCCCCGCGCTGCCCAGCAGCAGCCCCAAAGCATTCACAAAGTATAAAAAAGCGGGCACGCGCGGAAGGACGGGGGTAGGGAGACGAGAGCGTAAAGATGGGCCGCCGCCGCGTAACTCAAAACGCGACCACGGGCTACCCTGGCCCGGCAACCAATTATCCGGCCAATACCTTTGCGGCATGGAAGTACTGATTCTCACCTTCACTACGCTCTTCTCAGTCGTCAATCCGTTCGGCGCCATGCCGGTGTTTTTGACCCTTACCGATAGCGACACCAACGCCGTGCGCACGGCCATTGCCCTGCGCGCCTGCCTCTACATGGTGGCGGTGTTGCTGGTGGCTTTTTTTGGGGGGCAGTATATTCTTAACTTCTTCGGCATCAATATTCAGCACCTGCGCATTGCGGGTGGCATCCTGCTCATGCGCTCGGCCTTCGACCTACTCACGCCGGGGGCCAACCGCGACCGCGTGGGCCCCGCCGCCCTCGAAGAAAGTATGCAGAAGGACGACATCAGCTTCACGCCGCTGGCCATGCCCATGCTCTCGGGGCCGGGCTCGATGGCGCTCTGCATCGGCTTCATCCGGCCCTCGGTGGCCGATAAGCTTTTCACGGTGCTGGGCTTCGGGCTGGTGGCAGCGGCCGCGTTTCTGATTCTGGTGTCGTCGCTGCGGCTCACGCGCTTCCTGGGCCGGCCGGGCATGGCGGCGCTGGCCCGCGTCATGGGTTTTCTCACGCTGGCCATCGGGGTCAGTTTCTTTGTCACGGCCGTAAAAGCGCTTTTTCACGTGGCGTAAGCAGCCGCCCCAGCCTGGCCCCTACCCCCGGTTTAAAGCTTGAACTTGCGCTTGCCAGTGTCAGCGCGGTGGTCCAAGCGGTCTTCTTTGCGCACCAGCTTGGGCTCTTTGCTCAGGCTCTTACCGTGCCGCACGGTGTGGGCGTGGTCCATTTTGCGGTCGGCCCGCATTTGCTTAGCCACGCCGCGCGGGGTGTTTTGGGCAAAGGCAACGCAGCTGGCCGCCGCTAGCAGCAGGGCGGTGATTAAGAAAAACGGGGTTCTCATGGGAAAGGGCAGAAAGGACGCAAAAGCTGTCTGCGTAAAAACGCCGGGTAAGGTTACGGCCCCGGCTCGCCGCTGGGGCGGGGTAGGGGCTGGCCCGCCGCCACGGGCTCGCCGCTGGGGCGGGGTAGGGGCTGGCCCGCCGCCACGGGCTCGCCGATGTTGGGCCAGCCGTCGGCGGTCCAGGTAAAGGGCTGGGCGCGGGGCGAGCGCAAGTCGCCGCAGCCCTGGCCGGGTTGCGAGTTAGCGTGGTACAGAATCCAGTCCTGGGTGCCGTCGGGCGACTTGAAAAAGCTATTGTGGCCCGTGGCGTACACGCCCGCCGTGGCGCTCTGCTTCAGCACGGGCTCGGGATTTTTCACCCAGCTGCTGGCTTGCAGTAAATTCGCATCGGCCGATGCCTTGAGCGCGCCCAGGGCGTAAGCATCAGTCCAGCAGGCGCTGGCTGAGTACATCAGAATCAGGTCGCGGCCGTGGTGCAGTACCTCCGGGCCCTCATTCACGTCGATGTGGGGCGGGTCGTTAAGGTTGCTCAGGTCGCCGTATTTTTCCCAGGGGTAGGTCGGCTTCGACACCAGCGTGCGGGCGCTTTCCACGGTCCAGGGGTTTTGGAGGCGGGCCAGGTAGATGTCCTGGCGGCCGTTGGCTTCCCCATCCCAGCCCGACCACACCAGGTACAGCCGGCCCTTATTCTCAAACACCGAGCCGTCGATGGCCCAGCGGTCGGTCGCATCAGTGAGCTTGCCCTTGCTTACCCAGGTGCCCTCCAGCGGGTCAGCGGAGCTGTTTTCGAGCACCCACAGCCGGTGCGAGGCATTGGTGCCCGCATCGGCGGCGTAGTAGAGATACCACTTGCCGTTGAAGAAATGCAGTTCGGGAGCCCAGATATCGTGCGAGTTGGGGCCGGTAGCGGGCGGCGTCCAGACCACCTTGCTCGGCGCGTCTTTCAACCGGCTCATCGCCCGCGTTTTCCAGAGCTTGATGCCGTTCTGGGTCGAGTTGGTGTAGTAATAATACCCGTTGTGGTAAATGCTCCACGGGTCGGGGCCAACGGGTAGCAGCGGGTTGGTGAAGGTGGCCGCGGGGACGACCGTCACGGTCGCAGTAGCAGCCGGGGCAGTGGAGCTAGCGCAGCCCCCTACCCCCCCTAGCCAGAGCAGGCCCAGCAGCTGGCCGGCGCGGTAAGTACAACGACTAAGCATGGGGGTAAAAGTAAAGTTTCCTGAGAAAAAGCAACCGGGCGCACTTCCCCGCCAACAAGGGGGTAGGGAAATTCTACGCTTACCCCAACGGCGCGCCGGGGCAGCACCTGCGCTGACGACGGAGCTTACGGGTTAGTAGACCACAGCCCCGCCTCCTTGACGAAGATGCGCCGGTTCAGCTTCAGCTGCGCCACCACAAACTCGGCAATGTCGGCGGGCTGCATCACTTTTTCGGGGTTGCCATCGGTGAGGTTGTTGCTGATGGCCAGCTCGGTAGCTACCGTGCTGGGCGTGAGGGCCGACACCCGGATGTTATGCTTGCGCACCTCCTGCATCAGGGCTTCGCTCAGGCCCATCACCGCGAATTTGGAGGCGCTGTAGGCGCTGGTGCCCGCCGCCGCGCGCAGGCCCGAAGTCGAGGAAATGTTGATGATGTCGCCCGTCTGCCGCGCTATCATGGCCGGCAGCGCGGCGCGCGTCACGTAGTACACCCCCAGCAGGTTCACCCGGATAATGTGCTCCCAGTCGGCCACCGGCATGTCCATAAACTTGGCAAACGTGCCGATGCCGGCGTTGTTAATCAGGATATCGAGCGGGCCCAGCTCGCCGGTGATGTGGGCCACGGCGGCGTTCACGGCGGCTTCGTCGGCCACATCGGCGGCGGCCACGCTGGTTTTTACGCCTAGCTGTTGCAGCGCGGCGGCTACTTCGCGCAGCTGGTCTTCGGAGCGGGCCAGCAGGCCCACGTGCACGCCCTCGTGGGCTAGCGCCTCGGCAATGGCCTGGCCAATGCCCTTGCCCGCGCCCGTGACGAGGGCGACTTTACCGGTTAGGTTTTCCATGAATCAAAAAATAAAGGGTGGGAGTAAAAGAAGGCGAAATAACGGCCCGCTCGCTGCGTGAGGGTAGGGCACCTGCCCGCGGGCGGGCCGCCCTACCCCCACGCACACAACCCAACAAGCCGGCCAGAGGTTGGTAAGCAGCGGCAACTACTCCCACCAAGCCCCGCCTCCCCATGAACGCCATCGTCATTACCCGCCCCGGCGGCCCCGAAGTACTGGAGCTGCAAGCGCGGCCCCGCCCCGTGCCGGCTGCCCACGAAGTGCTCATCCAAGTAAAAGCCGCCGGCCTCAACCGCTCCGACCTGGGCCTGCGCGAAGGCAAGTACGGCGGCGCGCCGGTGGCCGGCGTAGTGCCCGGCCTGGAAATAGCCGGCGAAGTAGTGGCGGTGGGCACCTCAGCCCCGCGCTGGGGGGTAGGCGACCAGGTGTGCGCCCTGCTCACCGAGGGTGGCTACGCCGAATACGCCGCCGTGGATGCCCGGCACTGCCTGCCGGTGCCCGCCGGCTGGTCGGTGCAAGAGGCCGCCAGCTTACCCGAAACTACCTTCACGGTCTGGTCCAACGTGTTTCAGATGGCCGCCTTGCAGCCCGGCGAAACGGTACTGGTGCACGGGGGCAGCAGCGGCATCGGCCTCACGCTTATTCAACTAGCCAAGGCGCTGGGTAATAAAGTGCTGGCCACCGCCGGCACCGCCGACAAGTGCCGCACCTGCGAACAATTCGGCGCGGCCCGCTGCGTGAATTATAAGGAAGAAGACTTCGAGCAGGCGTTTAAAGACGAAAAAATCAACGTCATCCTCGACATGGTGGGCGGCGACTACCTCGCTAAAAACCTGCGCTTGCTGGCTACCGACGGCCGCCTGCAGTACATCAACGCCATGCAGGGTGCCAAGGCGGAACTCAACCTGCTGGATATCATGAGCAAGCGCCTGCACCTCAGCGGCAGCACGCTGCGCCCGCGCTCCGCCGAGTTCAAGGCCGCCCTGGCCGCCGCGGTCGAGCAGCACGTGTGGCCGCTGGCCGCCAGCGGCCAGCTCCGGCCGGTTATTTATAAAACATTCCCGCTGGCCGAAGCCGCTCAGGCGCAGCAGCTGATGGCCAGCAGCGAACACATCGGCAAGATTCTGCTGGTGAATGAGGGGTAGGGAGTTAAAAAGAACGGTCATGCTGACGAAGGAAGCATGACCGTTCTTTTTAACTCTTAATCTCTCTTCAGCACCTGCGCGGCGTGCTCCTTGGTATCGGGCCGCTTGATAACCTGCTCAATCAAACCATTGGCATCAATCAAAAAAGTGGTGCGCACCGTGCCCCAGTAGGTTTTGCCGTAGTTTTTCTTTTCCTGCCACACGCCGTAGGCGTTCACGATGGCCTTATCGGCATCGGCGACGAGCGGGAAATTCAACTCGTACTTGGCCGCGAACCGGGCGTGCGAGGCCGTGTCGTCGGTGCTCACGCCCACCACCTGGATGCCCTGGGCGGCGAGTTGGCCTTCGTTGTCGCGCAGGTTGCAGGCTTGGGCGGTGCAGCCGGGCGTATCATCCTTGGGATAAAAGTAGAGCACCACGCGCTGCCCGCGCAAACTACTTAGGGTGAAGGGGTTGCCGTGCTGGTCGGGCGCGGTAAAGTCGGGAGCCGGGGTGCCGGGTTCGGGAAGCATAGTTTTAGTGAGTAGTGGTCAGGATGCAGTGATAAATGACCGTAGAGATGCGACCCTTCGCGTCTCGCGCCGTTGAACAACGTTTATAAACTCAGCGGAATAACCCGCTCATTACCAACCTGGTCGGTGAGGCGCAGCTCGGCGGGGCCGTGCAGGGCGGGGCCCAGCGTGTCGCTGGCTACGGTGAAGAGCGTGGCATTCTTGTACTCGTAGCGCAGCAGCCGGAAGCGTCCGCCAATCAGCAGTTTATACGAGTTGAGGCCCGACATATCGTCGCCCACTCTGAACAGCAATTGGCCGCCCGCCCGGCTCAGTAGCCGGGCCTCGGGGGCCTTGCGGTCGGTGTAGAGGCGGAACGAGCCGAACTGCTTGACGGTGGCCGAGATGCGGCTGCTGTCCTCGTTCCAAAGGCCGCCCACGTAAGCCCGCCCGCCGCCCGCCGACACGCTGTAGATGGCGGTGCGGCGGCGGTCGGTGGGGGGGGTAGCGGGCCGCAGGCTCAGGCGCAGCGGCAGGTAGAGCGGCACCAGCGCCGAGCCGATGGTCCAGCTCTCAGGGGCGGTAGGGCCGGCATCGGGCCGGTGGCTGGTACTGAGATAAAGCGGTGAAAACAGCGTTTGCGGGCCAAAAACCAGGTTTACGTAGGGCGTGGCGTAGCTCGTTTCCTGGTTGGCCGGTATCATTGCCTGGCGGTCGAAGGCCAGGTGCGCCTCGCCCAGCAGCAGTGAATCGGGCAGGCCGGCGCGCAGGTCGTAGAGGTAGGTAGTAGCCGCGCCCACCGAGTAGCTGGGCCGTAGCGCCAGCTGCCGCCCGCCCCGCCGCAGTAGCAGATATTGCGGCTGGCCGGCTGTGTCGAGGGGCGCGTGCAGGGCCGTGGCGCGCAGCAGGTTGCGCGTGATGTCGTAGCTGAGCTTGGGACGGGCGGCGGGGGTAGGAGTAGGGACCGCGCCGGGCAGCCGGGCGTAGTCGGCGGGCTGCTCACCGCGGAGGATGAGGCGGGCCGTGGCCTTGTTATCGTAGGCATCGGCCAGCTCAAAATCAATGGTATACACCTGGCCGGCGGCCACGTCGAGCTTACCCTGGCCCAGGCCGGGCGGGGTAAAGAAGGGCAGGTCGTTGCCCTCATCCACCCACAGCTTTTGCAGGGTGCGGCCGTGGGTGCGGGCGTAGGCAAAGTCCACAAAGTTGTTGACCTGCCGCGTGCCGCTCGGAAACGGCACGGCGTCAATCACATACTGAAAGTGCGGCTGGCCGTTCACGCGCACCGTCACGCGCTGGATGCCGTTCTTGTTCCACACTTTATCAAACCGGTCGAAGCCCTGCAAGAGCAGCCCCACCGACCCGAAGCACGACACCGTATCGGGCCACACGGTGGCCGCGCCCGGCAGCGGCTGCATCCGGGGCACCAGCAGCGCCCGCTCGAAGCGCCCCGCTACCCGCGCCCCAATGGCCAGTGGCTCCACGGCCAGCGCCTGGAGGGTAGGACCGGTATGGTCCTGAATTTCCGCAAAGCCGCCCCACTGCAAGGGGTTCAGCTGGCGGTCCTGCGCATCGCGCACTTCCCAGTGCAGGTGCGGGCCCGCCGAGCCGCCCGTGTTGCCCGACAGCGCTACCACCTCGCCCCGCCGCACCGGAAACTGGTCCTTCGCAAAAAACAACTCTAGCTCGTAGGTCTGCCGGGCGTACTGCTGGCGCAGCAGCTCAGCTCCGGCCGCGCCCCCAAACTTATTGAGGTGGCCGTACACGGTCGTCAGGCCATTCGGATGGGTGATGTACAGTACGTTGCCGTAGCCGAAGGCCGACTGCTTGAGCCGTGAGATGTAGCCGTCGGCCGCCGCGTACACGGGCTTGTTCACGCCGCCGCCCGTCTTGATGTCGAGGCCGCCGTGGAAGTGGTTGGGCCGCAGCTCACCCATGCTGGCCGCCAGAAACCCCGGCTGGCCGGGCGCAATCGGAAACAGAAAGTAGCCAGGGGCCACCGCCACCCGGCCGGCCGGCGCGGCCGGCTTTATCGGCCCGCTCACGCGGCGGGTGGTGGTGTCGTCCTGGCCTTCGTCCTGGCCGCGGCCGCTCAGGGTCAGCAACAGTAAGCCGCCCAGCGCCGGCAGCGCTAGCCGGCGCACTAATTTGATAATAAACAAGATAAAGTAAATTGGATAGCAAGAAAATGTAGAGACGCGACCCTTCGCGTCTCTCGCCATGCGCGTCGATTTTCCGACGCCGAGAGACACGAAGGGTCGCGTCTCTACATTCGTTCAGCGCACGGGCACTTCCAGAATTTTTTCGTCTTCCAGGTAGCCCACCAGCTCGTCGCCGGGCTGCACCGGACCTACCCCGGCGGGCGTGCCCGTAAAAATCAAATCGCCCTGCTTGAGGGTGATGTACTGCGACACGAAGGCGATAATCTTATTAAACGGGTGCAGCATGAGGCCTGAATTGCCCTGCTGGCGCACGTCGCCGTTCACGTCGAGCCGAAAATTGATATTGGTCAAATCAGCAAACTCGGCCACCGGCCGGAAGGTGGGCGAGATGGGAGCCGAGCCGTCGAACGCCTTGGCCAGCTCCCAGGGCAGGCCCTTTTTCTTCAGCTCGCTTTGCAGGTCGCGGGCCGTAAAATCGATGCCCAGGCCAATGGCGTCGAAGTAAGTAGGGGCAAACTGCTCCTCCACGTGGCGGCCGTTTTTGCAGATGCGCAGCACCAGCTCCAGCTCGTAGTGCACATCGTGGGAAAAGGCGGGCACGAAAAACGGCTGGCCGCGCTGCACCAGCGCCGTTTCGGGCTTGAGGAAGATGACCGGGGCGGCCGGCGTTTCGTTGTGCAGCTCAGCAATATGGTCGGCGTAGTTGCGGCCGATGCAGATAATTTTCATGGACGAGGTTGGCGGAAAAACGAGGGGTAGGGCGGGGCTGGCGCGGGCCACCCGCCACCACAAAGTAAACATTTTCCCCGCCCGGTTGCGTATAGCCCCCACGGCCGCGCCGCCAAAATGGCCCGCTTTTGGCTAACCGGCGGCCGGCCTACCGCTCTCTTTCTCTAAACCTTAGTAGCTTTTTTTCATGTTCAAAAGAATAATCCTAGCTAGTAGCTTGCTTCTCACTGCCGGCTGCACTACCGTGCCCATCACGGGCCGCCGCCAGCTCAGCCTGGTTTCGGATAGCGAGATGAACACGCTGGCCATCACGCAGTATAAGCAGACGCTCGGCCAGGCTAAGCTCTCGACCAACGCCACCGAGATAGCCGAAGTGCGGCGCGTGGGCCAGCGCATCTCGCAGGCCGTGGAGCTGTATTTCAAGCAGCAGGGCCAGTCGGCGCAGCTCGATGGCTACCAGTGGGAGTTTAACCTCATCGACGACCCCAAAACGGCGAATGCCTGGTGCATGCCCGGTGGCAAGGTGGCGGTGTACTCGGGTATTTTGCCGCTTTGCAAGGATGAAAATGGCCTGGCCGTGGTGATGGCGCACGAGATTTCGCACGCCGTGGCCAAGCACGGAGCCGAGCGCATGAGCGACCAGCTAGTGGCGCAGTACGGCGGCACGGCCTTGTCAACGGCCCTGTCGCAGAATCCGTCCGCCACCACGAACCTGTTTCAGCAGGCCGTGGGCGTGGGCACGCAGGTAGGGCTACTCAAGTTCAGCCGCCGCCAGGAGAGCGAGGCCGACCACCTGGGCCTGATTTTTATGGCAATGGCCGGCTACAACCCTGAGGGCGCGGTGCCGTTCTGGCAGCGCATGGAAGCCCAGAACCAGAGCACTACCCCCGAATTTCTCTCCGACCACCCCGCCGATGCCACCCGCGTAGCCGATATCAAAGCCCAGATGCCGGAAGCGCTGAAGTATTACAAGCCGCGTTAAGGAAGTCGGAAACTAAGAACGAAGAGCCGAGAAGTAGTTTTTATTTAGTTAATAAGTAGCGACTGTTCAGGAATTAAGGGGTTGGGGCAATAATCTGCTCCGTATCCCATTCTGGAGTTCTAACCTAGAAAATATGCGTGCATTATCCCGTTTGTTTGGTTTATTGCTTCTGGGACTGCTTGGCGGCCTGGTGCTGCTCAGCTCCTGCGAAACCGCCCGCACCAGCAAAGCCAATGACGAGGCCAAGCAGATGCAGGACCTGAGCAACGCGGCGGGAGCCTCGCTGCTGGGCATCGCGGGCAGCCGCCAGGTAATGCGCCTCGACCACCAGGGTGAGGTGCAATATAAGATACCCCAGTCGGCGGTGGCAGCGGCGCTCATCCGGCAGCTTCACGACGGCACGGTTATCGACCAGGTGCAGGTGCGAGCCGCCCCCGGCAGCGACGCCAAGCAGCCCGTGTACTACCTCATTGGCCTAGGCCACCGCAACGGCGGCTTCCGGGCCATTGCCATCCCCCTGCACGGCACCGATGATAGTACCTATTACCTCATCCCCACGGCCGGCCGCTACATCATTACGGGCGTGGGCTGCCGCACCTGCTACTTCGATTTTGAGGCCGGCCATATCATCGGCACTACCTGCGAGGACAACTCCGGCGGCAGCAGCTGCTCGTTGCAGGTACTCAATGCCAACCAGGTTTTCACCGGCTCCCGGCCAGCCGCCCCGCCCCAAAAGAAACGCCGATGAGCCACGCCGTCAAATGGGCCCTGCGCCTGAGCCTCGTGGCCCTGGCCGTGCTGCTGGCCAACGACAGCGGCCGCCCTACCCCCCGCCCCAAGCCCAAGCCGGAGTAGCTTTGAAATCAGTGCTGGGAAGGAGTTGGCAATTAGTATTATCAGACGTAAAAAAGAGCCAGCGGACAGCTGGCTCTTTTTTTACAGGATAGAACTCATGCAAGTCTTGGAAAAAAGTAAATCACCTAACCGGCTGCCAGGCTCCGCCGGATGCCCAGCTCCAGGCCGCGCAGCTCGGCCAGGCCGCGCAGGCGGCCGATGGCCGAGTAGCCGGGGTAAGTTATTTGATTGGTATTCAGGTCGCTGAGTAGTTGGTGGCCGTGGTCGGGGCGTAGGGGTAGGGTGGTTACTTCTTCGCCGGCGGCTTCGCGGCGCAGCTCTTCTTCGACCAGGGCGCGCACCACGGCATACATGTCCACGTCGCCGGCCAGGTGGTCGGCCTCGTAGAAGTTGCGTGGGTTGGCCTCGCGCCGGGTCGAGCGCAGGTGTGCGAAGTGGATGCGCGGCCCGAAGCGCCGCACCATGCCGGCCAGGTCGTTGTCGGGGCGCACGCCCAGCGAGCCGGTGCAGAAGGTGAGGCCGTTGGCGGGGTGGTCGTAGGCGGCCAGCAGGTCGGCCAGGTCGGCCTCGGTGCTCACCACGCGCGGTAGGCCCAGCAGTGGGAAGGGCGGGTCGTCGGGGTGAATGCAGAGGCGCACACCCACCTCGGCCGCCACCGGCCCTACCGCCCGCAAAAAGTAGTGTAAGTGCTCGCGCAGGGTCGCCGCGTCTACTTCTTTATACTCGTCCAGCATGGCCTGAAAACCCGCCAGCTGGAAGCTTTCTTCCGCGCCTGGCAGGCCCAGCAGAATGGTATCGGTGAGGCCCCGCGCCTCGGCGGGCGTGAGGCGGGCAAACTGCGCGCGGGCGGCCGCGGCCACCGCCGGCTCGTAGTCGGCCGCCGCCCCTGGGCGCTGCAAAATGCAGAGGTCGAAGAGTGCGAAATCCTGCCACACGAAGCGTAGCGCCCGCGAGCCGTCGGGCAGCTCGTAGCGCAGGTCGGTGCGCGACCAGTCGAGTACGGGCATAAAATTGTAGCACACCGTGTGCACGCCGCAGGCCGCCAAGTGGCGCAAAGACTGCTGGTAGTTGGCAATTAGCTCGTCGCGGGTAGGCTTGCCTTTTTTGATATCCTCGTGCACGGGCAGGCTCTCGACTACCGCCCAGTACAGGGGCGAATGGGTGGCGTTATCGGCCTCAATGAGCTGCTGGTGAGCCTGGATTTCGGCCACCGGCCACACCGCGCCCACCGGCAAATGGTGTAAGGCCGTGACCACGCCCACGCAGCCGGCCTGGCGTAAATCAGCTAGGGAAGTAGGGTCGGTCGGGCCGAACCAGCGCATCGTAGGCAGCATAGGGTAAGCTGATATTTTGAAAAGAAATGCCTGGAGCGGAAAGTAACTCAAAAGTGACGGGCGACAGACAATTAGAAACAGGTCTATCAAGTTTTTTTGTTGACGAAATTGGCCAACTGCCGGTAGCGCGAAGCAAAGGTGCGCATCTTCCTGCGGCTCGTCTTCGCTTGGCAAGCCTAAGCAAGATAGTAGGGCTGCCCGTTTTCCGTGCCTTATATTTCATCAAAATTTCATTTTAACTATGAAAAAATTCACTCTTTTACTAGCCCTTGCCCTCACGGCCTTAGGCGCGTGGGCCATCTATCCCGGCGCGGCTGCCTCCCAGGGCTACCTGATGGTGATTGGCAGCGGGCGGCAAAACGCCGCTACTGGGGCACCGGAGCTAACGACCGTGTGGCCCGACGGCCGCAAGGAAGCGCAGCCGCTATCCGCCATCAAAACGGGCACCGACCGCTACAGCACCACGGCCGCCGTGGAGCTGCATCAGGCTGAGCTACTGAAAATCAATCACCTGTACGCGCAGCAGTGGCGCGTGGTAAGCGTGGCCCAAAGCACGGTAGGCGTGGGGGCCACCACCGAAACGATATATCTGTTGGAAAAACGCTAGGCCCACGCTGAGGACTACGCACCCGCCCCGGCGAGCATCGCGCACGGCTCCTACCCCGGCCGGTAGCGGCCAGTCTGGCCCAAATCGGGCGGGGTAGGGGCCACCGGAATAGCTAATTTGGCAAAAGGCCGGGGGCCGGGCGCTAACGCTGGCCTGTGCCGCTAACTTTTTAATTATTAAAGCCATGAACATTCAGCATTCACCCCACGATATTTACGTAACCAGGCTCGACTACGAGCGGCTGACTAGCCTGGTGCAGCAGGAGTACCCGGCAAATGCCACCCAGCTGGTGATGGCCCTGGAGCAGGAGTTAACGCGCGCGTGCCTGGTCGAGTCCTACGATATTCTGCCGCACGTCGTCACCATGAATTCTCGTCTCAAGCTGCGCGAGATGAAGGGCGTGGAGGAGTTGCATTTCACCCTAGTGTATCCGCCCGAGGCCGATGAGGCCCGGGAGCGGCTCTCCGTGCTGAGCCCGATTGGCATCGCGGTGCTGGGCTGCCGCCTGGGCGACCAGTTTCAGCTGGTCTACCCCGAGGGCGTGGCCCGCTACTGGGTCGATGCCATCTTGCACCAGCCCGAGGCCGCCGGCGACTGGGTAAGCTAGCGGCCGGCCTACCCCCTGATACGGAGCCGGGCAGCTGGGCGATAATGTTGCGCACACGTCCCAACCATCTGCCCGCGCTGGCTCATTAGAATGCTGGTATTCTGAATGGTAACCCGCAAGCCCAATTTATTACAGCATCGCATCAGACAAGCGTGCACGGATGCATTGGCAGCGGCCGGCACCGGGCACTGCGGCCGCATCAGGTAGCCGACCAGCCCGGCGAAAAGCAGCAGCCCCAGCAGCGGCAGCCAGTGACGAATAGAAGTGCTCATGTAGCCAGCGGTTTTGTGGTAAGTAGCTGTAAGACCTCCACAAAAGACGTAACCTGAACGGCATTTCTCTAAAGCCGCCAAAAAAAGAGCCTGCGCGAGGCGGGCTCTTTTCAGACGAAAGCGGGGGGTAGGGCTCAGTGCGTGACGCGAATCTGCTGGCGCACGGGCTGGCTGGCCGCGTCGCGCGTTTCCAGGAAGTAGAGGCCGGCCGGCAGCTGGTGCGTGTCGAGGAGCACGCGGCCGGGCTCGGCCGTTTGACTACGCACGGGCCGGCCCTGCGCGTCGGTGAGGGTCACTGGCCCGCCGCCCTGCTCCAGGGTCAGCTCTTGGTCGGCGGGGTTGGGATAGGCCGCAGTCTGGCTGGCAACCCGGTTGGTACCCACGCGGAAGGGGTCAACGCCGCCGCTGCAGTCGATAACTTCGAGCGGGTGGGGGACAATAGGTCCCCAGCCGCACGAGTTGCGCTCCTGAAGGTCGATGCGGTAGCGGTTGCCCACCACGGAGCCACTGAAGAGGTAGTTGGCCATGCTGCTGCCCAGCGTTGAGCCCGAAAAGTCTTGGGTAGCCAGCAGCTGGGCCGGGGATACGTCCGTGCGATATATCTTCTAGGTGGCTTGCAGTACCGTGGTGTGCGGGGCATTACGCACCTGCATGATAACCCGGCTGCCGGGGCAAATGCCCGCGCAGCCGTAGGGGCAGTTTTTTTCGTAATCGAACGAGGCGGCGTGCATCACCACGGAGCCGTCCTGGTAGGCCCCGCCATAAGCGATGCCGTAGTCCGCTGAGGCTGGCGAAGCGCAGTTAGCGCAGTTAGCGATGTTAGCCGATACCGTTACCACGCCCTCCCCGCCGGCGTCGCTGCCCGGAAAGATGGTCACGCTGCTGCTGCTGGTGGTAAGTGTGGCCACGCCGGGGCCGTTGAGGCCCAGCCCGCCGGTGGCTTTCCAGGTGTAGCTGGTGGCCCCGGCCACGTTAGTTGACAGCGTAACCCTGGCCGACGGCCCGCACAGCAGCGGATAAAGCCCAGGGCCGGGACTGGCAACCGAGCTGGTAATGACGGGCTGGGGCGGTGCTACTACCTGAACGGTTATGCCGGGTGCACTCACCGTCGTGCTCGCCCCGTTGCGGCTGTAGCTCGCCCGCAGCCCAACAAGCGCCGTGCCCGTGGCTCCGGTAAAGTTGGTGGCCGGCGTCGGCCCGGCTACGCTACCCATCGGCGTAATAACCCCGTTGCTTTGGAAACTGAAAGCGTAGTTGCTAAAGCTGCCGCCCGCCGGCAACGGGTCCGAGGTGCTGCGAAAGTGATAGTCGCTCTGGTCGCCGCAAATCAGCGTGAAGTTGCCACCAGTAGGGCTTTTATCGCTGATAATAGTGAGCTGGGGGGTCGTGCGAACAATGTTGGCGTAGAGGAATTGACTAACTGAATTGACCGGACCCGCCGAAGCCCCTACGCAGTTATTATTAATTGCCTGTACCCTAATGGTGCCGCCAGTGCCGGCAGCGGACGTAACGGAAATCTGGTTCCCTGCTTTCCCGGAATTGGAGCTGTAGCCTACCCGGTGGGCCGTAGAACCGTCCGAAACTGCGTTGGTACCATCGTTGTATTTCCACCCGTTTGGAATAACCCAATCGTAGGTTAAGGCAGAAAATTGATTGTTGGTAGTGTTTGGTACTGCTACCAGCGGGACGCTTAGCGCAAGGGTAGTAACATCGCCGAAGGGCAAGGGATAACCAGAATTAACCTGCGTGCCGTTGATGGTCAGCGGACCGGGCGTAACGTTGCTGATGGAGCTGACGAAAACGGAGAGTGCCGGTGGCCCGCCTGTGTTGCAGCTCAGCCCGACGGAGGTAGGGTTATTAGTGGCATCGGTTGGCACATCCTTCCAGTTGACGGTGATGGAGGTACTATTCGCCTGCCCACCTGAGACAAGCGTATAGGCTCCTTTTACCACCCAACTGCACCCCAGCGCCGAGCCGGTATAAGTATACGTGTAGTTGTTGTTGGGGCACGCATCGCCGGTGGGCGAAACCTGAATATTTTGTGCCTGCACCAAGTATGGTAGTAAGGCGCAGGCAAGCAGCAGAAGACGGAGAAAAGTGTTTTTCATGGGGGAAAGTGGAAAAGGTGAAAAATTAAAAATTGATGGCTAGCCCCAGTACCTGCACCGGGAAATAAGTCAGGTGCCAAGTAGTAATGATTCGGTCGGGGTACACCCCACCTTTTGTTGTACCATAGTTGGAGTTATCAATACTGGACGTATAGCTGCCCCAGCTTTTTTAGTGCCAGCAACTTACCCCGATAGCCGTTTCCGTAAATAGATGTATTCGCGAATTTAGGGCGTAGCTCAGGCCAACGAAGCCCCGACCCTGCACCTGCCAGCGGGCTAGGTCGCGCGAGCCAATATCAGTAGTAGCATAAGGGCCACCCCCATTAAAGCCAAGCGGGTTGTAGTAATTATTGGTATAATTCCGATGTTCATCGTGGTATCCACCGCCTACCTCCAACCCGTAATACCATTGCCAGCGGCGGCCTAGATGATACCGCCATTCATAGCCCACGAACACGTTGACTTCCCAGACGCGAGCATCCGGCCCTCTCTCCTGTATGTAAAACGCCCCAGCGGCGGTAGCCGTATCGTGCCGTGAATAGTAGCCGGTCAGCCGCACCCGCCAAGCGCGGCCCGGCCGCACTTGGCGCTTGTAAACCAGTCCCAAGGGTAGCACCCGGTTGGTCGTGAAAAGATTATCAAATTGCGGGCTGGCCGTCAGGCCCAGCTGGTGGCGGTAGGCGCGGGCGGAGTCAGCCGGGGCGGTTTGGGCCAGGGCGGGGCCGGCCAGGGTGGCGGCCAGTAGAGCGGTAGAGAAAAGACGCTGAACAGGGTACATGAGCAATGAAAAAAGGGTGAGCGGCGAAGCTACGCCCCGGCAGAAATAGGTAGACAAAAATGCGCGCCGGCGCGGTTAGTAAAAAGGACAAAAGAAGTATTTTTGTGACAAGTATTTAATCTATAAAAAATATGATTTTTTTTTGGCTAAAAAACCTAACTCTGCGTTCACGATTTGCGGGGGCGGCTAATTCGTCTTGAAAGATTGCAAAAACGCGCCGGATTGTGGCATCGCAACGTTGAAGAAATAAGGGAGTAGCAACCTCAAGAACTAAGGCCCTGCCATAAAGCAGCCGCGCCGGCCGGCCGGGCCGCCCCATGAGGGGCAACCCAGCCAGCCGGCGCGGAAAACTAAACCCCGGCGGCCCCACCGGGCCACCATTACTAAACCCTACCCCACTACTTCCGCCGCGAGCGCCTCCAAGTCCAGCCCGTCGAACGTGCCGCTCGTCATTAGCAGCAGATTGGTATTATCCCAGGCTTGCGCGTGCAGAAAGGCGGCCAGCTCGGCGCTGTCGGTAAACACGCGCAAATCGGGCCGGGCGAAGGCGGCCGCCACGGCCGCGGGCGCGAGGGGGGGTAGGCGCTTGTGCGCCAGCACATGGGGGTTGAAATAGGCCACCGCCACGTCGGGCGCGTCGAAGCAGTGCGCGTACTGCGGCAGGAAATCCGGGTTGAGCGAGCTGAACGTGTGCAGCTCCAGGCAGGCCACCAGCCGCCGCTGCGGGAATTGCTTTTTGAGGGCCGCCGCCGTGGCGCGCAGCTTGCTGGGCGCGTGGGCAAAGTCCTTGTACACCACCGACGTAGCGCCTTCGCGCACCAGCTCCAGCCGCCGCGCCGCGCCCTTAAACGTAGCCACGGCTTTGTAAAAGTCCTTACCCTTGATGCTCAGCTGCTTGCACGCCTCCTTGGCCGCCGAGATGTTGCGCAGGTTGTGCTCGCCAAATACCTGGATGGGCACTTCCTCGTCCTTCTTGGTCAGCAAATACGTGCGGCCGTCGCGAATAACGTGCTCGTGCGGGCCGTAGCCCACGTAGCTCACGTCGGGGCTGGTGGGCACGGCCACGAGCTGGGTTTGCTCGTCGTCGCGGTCGTAGATGAGCACGCCGGCCTTAGGCGTTTGGCGGGCAAAAATCTCGAACTGCTCGCGGTAGATTTCCTCGGTCGGAAACACGTTGATGTGGTCCCAGCTGATGCCCGAAATCACGCCAATGTGGTGCTGGTAGAGGTGAAACTTGGGCCGCCTATCCACCGGCGACGATAAATATTCATCGCCCTCAATGATGATAACTGGCGCATCGTCCGTCAAGTGCACCATCAAGTCGAAGCCAGCCAGTTGCGCGCCCACCGCGTAGTCAAACTGCCGCCCATGAAACCGCAGCACGTGCAGAATGAGCGCCGTGATACTCGTTTTGCCATGCGAGCCGCCAATGACCACGCGTTGCTTATCCTTGCTGGCCTCGTAGATGTATTCGGGAAAGGAGTAGATTTTGAGGCCCAGCTCTTGGGCGCGGGCCAGCTCGGGGTTGTCGGGGCGGGCGTGCATGCCCACAATCACGGCCGTAAGGTCGGGCGTCACGCGGGCCGCGTCCCAGCCTTCGGCAGGGGGTAGGAGGCCGGCGGCGGCCAGCCGCGCGCGGGCCGGCTCAAAAATCTCGTCGTCCGAGCCCGTCACGCGCGCGCCGCGCCGGGCCAGGGCCAGCGCCAGGTTGTGCATAATGCTGCCGCCCACGGCAATTAAATGAATTTTTTCCAAGTCCTTGATTTTAAGTTTCTTGTTCCTGATTCCTGGTGGCTGATTTAAAACCGGGCGCGGGGTAGGAGGCCAGGCAAGGCGCTGGCAACCGGCCAGTTGCGGGGGGCGAAAGTACGGCCGGCCGGCCAGTCAGGCCGGCAAATACCCGCGTGGTAAAAGCCGAAAGCCAGCTTTTATTTCGAGCACTTTCGGGTTAGCTTTGTTGGTTACGGCCCGCCTGGTCCTGAGTTCGGCGGCCACGCTGTTGCTTCCTATTCCCGCTCTCCTCCCGCCCCCCAGCTACTATGAACGACCGCATGGACGACCGCCTCAAGCAATCCGCGGCCCGCGCCGCCGCCGCCTTCCAGGGCGGCCGCGGTCAGCGGCCGCCCGTGCCGATGTCGCCCACCGGCAAGCTGCCGCCCCAGCGCCTCGAAATGGAAGCTGCCGTGCTCGGTGCCCTCATGCTGGAAAAGGACGCCCTCACGACGGTAGTCGATATTCTGAAAGCGCACAGCTTTTACAAAGACGGTCACCAGCGCATCTATAAGGCCATCAGTAACTTATTTGATAAGTCGGAGCCCATCGACCAGCTTACCGTGGTGCAGGAGCTGCGCGAGATGGGCGAGCTGGAAGCCGCTGGGGGGGTAGGCTACGTGGCCGGCCTCACGATGCACATTAACTCGGCGGCCAACATTGAGGCCCACGCCCGCGTGATTCTGGAAGCGGCCATTAAGCGCGAATTAATTCGCACTGCCACCGACATTCTGCGCGACGCTTACGAGGAAACCACCGACGTGTTTGAGCTGCTCGACGCCACGGAGAAGAACATCTTCCAGGTGTCGGAGGACAACATGCGCAAGGGCGTCGATTCGATGCAGGATTTGATGGTGAAGGCCATCAAGGAGCTCGAAGAAAAAAAGCACCAGAAGGACGGCCTCACCGGCGTGCCCACCGGCTTCTCGGCGCTGGATAGGGTAACGAGCGGCTGGCAACCCTCTGATTTGGTGATTATTGCGGCTCGCCCTGGCATGGGCAAATGCCTGGCGCTGGGCACCAAAGTAGTGATGTTCGACGGTACGCTGCGCAACGTCGAAGACGTGCGCCAGGGCGACCTGCTGATGGGCGACGACTCGATGCCGCGCCGGGTGCTAAGCCTGGCCCGCGGCCGCGAAAACATGTACTGGGTGCGCCAAAACAAAGGTGACGACTACCGCGTGAACGAGAGCCACATTCTCTCGCTCAAGCGCAGCCGCAACGAAGGCCCGCACCGTCACGGCGACGTGCTCAACATCGAAGTGCGCGACTGGCTGACCAAAGGCCCCAAGTTCCAGTCGAACTACAAAGGCTACAAAGTGGCCGTGGAGTTTGCCGAAAAGGCCGTGCCACTCGACCCGTATTTCCTGGGCGTGTGGCTCGGCGATGGTACCAGCGCCAACTGCCGCAGCACGGGCCAGGACACGGAAATCATTGACTATCTGCACGAATACGCCAGCGAGCTGGGCATGCAGGTGAGCACCGGCATCGTGGCCGACCGCTGCAACAGCTACGGCATCACGCGCGGCCGGCAGGGGGGTAGCCTCGCCGAATACTCGGTGCAGGACGAGCTGCGCCAGCTGGGCGTGTTGGGAAATAAACACATTCCGCAGCAGTATTTGGTCAACTCGACTGAGTACCGCCTGCGCCTGCTAGCCGGCCTCATCGACTCCGATGGCCACCTCGACCCGGTGAGCAATGGCTACGAGATTACCCAGAAAAACAGGGAGTTAGCCCACCAGATTAAGTTCTTGTGCAACTCGCTGGGCTTCCGCACCTCGTTGACTAAGAAGCAAGCCGTTATCAGCAAAATCGGCTACGAAAGTGAAGTGTATCGCGTGCGGATTTACGGTGATATTAATCGGGTTCCGGTGCGCGTTGGGCGTAAAAAAGCCAATCCGTGGGCATCGGCCGTGGACTGGCGCATGACCGGAATTTCGGTGGAGTTTGACCAGGAAGACGACTACTACGGCTTTGAGATTGATGGTAACCACCTCTTTTTGCTGGCCGACTGCACCGTGACGCACAACACGGCGTTTGTGGTGTCGGCTATGCGCAACGCAGCGGTCGATTTTAAGAAGGCGGTTGCCATTTTCTCGCTCGAAATGTCGTCGCTTCAGCTCGTCAATCGTCTGATTTCGGCGGAGGCGGAGCTGGATTCGGAAAAAATCAAGAAGGGCAACCTGGCCGACTACGAGTGGGCGCAGCTCAACCACAAGATTTCGGCGCTGTCGTCGGCCCCGATTTTTATTGATGATACGCCCGCGCTCAGTATTCGGGAGCTGCGGGCCAAGTGCCGCCGCCTCAAGTCGCAGCACGATATCCAGCTCATTATCATCGACTACTTGCAGCTGATGAGCGGCGGCGAGGCCGGCCGGCCGGGTGGCAACCGCGAGCAGGAAATTGCCAGTATCTCGCGGGCGCTCAAGGGCATTGCGAAGGAACTGAACATCCCGGTAATTGCGCTCTCGCAGCTCTCGCGCTCGGTCGAAACGCGCGGCGGCGACAAAAAGCCCCAGCTCAGCGACCTGCGCGAATCGGGCTCTATCGAGCAGGACGCCGACATGGTTATTTTTCTGTATCGGCCTGAGTACTATAAAATTACGGAAGATGAGATGGGCAACCCGACCCAGGGCATGGGCGAGGTCATTATTGCCAAGCACCGCAACGGCTCGCTCGAAACGGTGCAGCTCAAGTTCATTGGCCGCTTCACCAAGTTTGCCGACCTCGACGGATTTGATGGGGGTAGCGACGCGGGCGGCTTCGGCGGCTACGCGCCCAGCGCCCTACCCCCCAGCAGCTTCGATGCCGAAGCCGGCGGCGGGGCCGCGCCCAACACCATCCGCCTGGGCTCGCGCATGAACGACGCGCCCGCGCCGGTGCCCTTCCCCAAAGGCAATAGCTTTGGCGAGGACCCGCCGTTTTAGGGAGCATCTTGCCCGGAGCTGTTCAGCGCCAGAAAGAAAAAGGAAGTCGTCGCTACTCCTAAGCCATTCGGGTGAGTAGTTTCGCGCTTTCCCTTTCTCAGGCAACGATGGAGCCAGCCTATACCCCCGACCAAGCAAAGCCCGCTATTTACTCGCCGCGTGTGGTGCGGGGGTTTTCCGCCCTTTTTAGTGGCCTGGCCGGCGGTATTCTGGCTTTTCACTCGCTACGAGATGCCGGGCCGCCCGCCGCCGCCCGGCAGGCATTGTGGGCTAGTATTGGCTACACGGCCTTGTCGGTACTGCTGCTAAACCTGATTCCGGTAAAAACCGGGGGATTATCTATCGGTCTGGGTTTGGCCTGGGGCTACGTGCTCGACAGCTATTATTTCAAAAAATACCTGCCTGACGAAGCCAGCTTTCCGCGCAAAAGCTGGGTGAAACCCCTGCTTATCTGTTTGCTAATAAGCGCTTTCTTTGTCTGGGCCTTGCTAAGGCAGGGTGGCGTAGGTGAGTAGCTCTTTCACCCTACCCCTCCTTTGCCTGGCCTCGTTGCTGGCCGGCTTTATTGATGGCATGGTGGGCGGTGGCGGCCTCATTCAGCTGCCGGCGCTGCTGCTGTTGCTACCCCAGGTGCCGGTGCCGACGGTGCTGGGTACCGGCAAAGTAGCCAGCCTGGCGGGCACCTCGGCCTCAGCCTACCGCTACCTGCAAGGGCTGACGGGCGTATTCATCAATTGGCGCACGGTGGCGGTGGCGGCGGTGGTGGCGGGCTGCTTCGCGCTGCTGGGCGCGCGGGCCGTGAGCGGGCTCAACAAAGAGCTGGCGAAGCCGCTGGTGCTGGCGCTACTGGTGCTGATGGCCGCTTATACCTTCTGGCGCAAGGACTTTGGCAGCCTGCACGCGCCGCGCCTGCAAGGGAGCCGCGAGCTGTGGATGGGGGTAGGGCTGGGGGCGGCCATCGGGTTTTACGACGGTTTTTTTGGGCCGGGCACGGGCAGCCTGCTGCTGTTTGCGTTTGTGGGGCTGTTTGGCTACGACTTTCTGGCGGCCTCGGCTTCGGCCAAGGTGGTCAATATTGCCACCAACATTACCGGGCTGGCCTACTTCATTTCCACGGGGCAGGTGCTGTACTACTACGCCCTGCCGATGGCCGCCTGCAACGTGCTGGGCTCCACGCTGGGGGCGCGGCTGGCGCTGAGCCGGGGCACGGGCTTCGTGCGGGTGCTGTTTTTGGGGGTAGTGAGCGCGTTTATTCTCAAGCTGGGCTGGGAGCTATATAAGTAGGATGCGGGGCTTGCTAAAACCGATACCCAACCGTAGTTAGAAACTGGCGCGGCGGAATAGGGTTGATGCTGTACCGGTCGTGCACCAGATAATTCAGCGTGTTCGTACTATTAGACACCTTGGCCAGGATGGAGAAGCGCTGGTACGTGTAGCCCGCCGACAGGTCCACGGTGGTGAAGCCGCTGAGGGTGATGAGGCGGTTGAAGACCGGCGTCTGGCCCACCATGTTGTTGTTGCCGCCCAGGCGCTGGCCAGTGTAGAAGGCCGATGCACCCATCTTGAGGCCGCGCAGGCCGGGCCGGTCGAAGGTGTAGAAAATGGAGGCGTTGGCGGTATGGGCGGGGTTGTTGGTCAGGCGCTCACCGTTGATGGGGCTGCCCGTGGTGGTGCCCGCGTTGGTGTAGCGCATGAAATTGTAGGCGTAGCCCACGTTGAAGTAGAAGTTCGTCGAGAAGCTGCCGCTGATGTCCACGTCGGCCCCGTCGCTGGTAGTTTCGCCGGTCAGCTCCTTCAGGTTGGTGTTGCCGTTGGGCTTGCCGTATTGGTCGAGGGGCGCAATCTGAGCAAAGTTGTTGTTGCGGTAGCGGTACACGCTCAGGTTGGCAAACAGGCGGCTGCCAAACAGCTCGCTTTTCGCGCCAGCCTCGTACTGGTCCACCAGCGAGGGCGATAGGTTCTGGAGGTAAATGTCGGTGCCCGTGTTGATAGTGAAGTTGTTGGCGTAGCTGGCGTAGAGCGACAGCAGGGGTAGGGGCTGGTAAATCAGCGCCGCCTTGGGTGAGAAGGCTTTGTCAACCTTGCTGGCCGTGGGGCCGCCGCGCTGGCGCTGCTTGTCGAGGTTGGAGATGCTGGTTTGCTCCGTGTTCTGATACGACCAGCG
The DNA here is from genome assembly GCF_020012125.1 of Hymenobacter psoromatis. NCBI lineage: Bacteria > Pseudomonadati > Bacteroidota > Cytophagia > Cytophagales > Hymenobacteraceae > Hymenobacter > Hymenobacter psoromatis. Next base: position 2,633,891 of record NZ_JAIFAG010000001.1, on the reverse strand, counting down.
CACGCCGGCCAGCACCTTAAACTTGGGCGAGAGCGCAATCAAATCCTGCACGTAGGCCCCATAGCGGTACGAGGGCGAGGTAGTGCGGGCCGTGTCGATAATGCTGGGCACGTCGGTGCGCTCCACGTACTTCGAGCGGTCAATGATATTGATAACGTCGTAGGCCGGGCCAATCTTACCGCTGGCATCCTGGTACTTAAACGTGGTGCTGGTAGTGCGGATACGCAGCGCATCGCCGCCCACCAGCAGCTGGTGGCTCAGAAAGCCCGTGTCGAACTTGCCGTTCAGATTCAGCTGGCCATTGTAGTCGCGCTCGCCGGTGTTGGCGGCGCTCAGCGTGCGGGTGTAGTCGCCGTTGGGGGCGATGGCGTTGTTGGGCACCGCCGCGCCAAAGCCGTGCACGCGGGTATCCTGCACGCCGCCGATGGCGCTCAACCGCCACTGGTCCGAAAAGCGGTGGTTGAGCACCGCCGAGCCGCTGGCCTGGTCGGTCACGTTGTAGGCCCAATTCATATTGATAAAGCGCGAACGCGGCGTGCCATCTGGTAGCTGCGCATCGGTATTCTGGTTGATGATGCCTACCCCCGCGTCGGGCGTGATGTCGGAGCGCAGGTAGTCGCCCTGCACCAGCAGGTCGGTTTTTTCGCCAAACTTGTAGAGCAGCGAAGGGTTCACATACAGGCGCTTCGAGGTCACCACGTCGCGGTAGCTCTTGGCGTTCTCGTAAGTGCCCACCACCCGGAAAGCCAGGTTTTTGGTGAGCGGGCCGTACACGTCCACTATGGGCTTATAAAAGCCGTAGCTACCGGCGCGCATCTCCACCGAGCCGCCCCAGTTATAGCGCGGCTTCTTGGTTACCAGGTTGATAATCAAGCCGCCCGATACATTGCCGTAGAGCAGCGCCGCCGCGCCCTTCAGCACCTCCACCGACTCCAGGGTGCTGGCATCGGGAAAGCCCTGGGTATTGGAAAGCAGCCCGTTTTTGAAGATGCTACCCCCCCCGCCGCCGATGCCGATGCTGTAGCCCCGCGCCGAAAACGTTTCGGCCACGCCGCCGCGCTGTTGCGTCAGCGACACGCCGCTCACGTTGCGCAGCGCGTCGCCGAGGCGGTTTAGCTGCTGGTCGGCAATCACGGTGCTCGTCACCACGCCCACGCTCTGGGGCTGGTCGAGGGGCGCAATGTCGGCCTTGCTGGCCGTGGCCAGGCGGTTGATAGTGGTGGTGCCCGTCACGATTACCTCGCTCAGGTCGGCGGCGCTCTCGCTCAGGGTAAAATCGGCCCTGGTCGTCTGGCCGGCGGCTACCGTCACAGTCTGGCGTTGCGGCTGCAAGCCCACGTAGGACACTTGCAGCTCGTGCGTGCCCGGCTCCACGCCCGCGATGGTAAAAGAGCCGTCTTCGGCCGTATTGGCCCCTTTGCCGAGCGTCGGAATACCCACGCTCACGAACGCCGCCGGCTGCCCGTCGCTGGTGCGAATAACGCCCCGAATTTTCCCTGTGCGCTGGTTCGCCTGATTATTAGCAGCCAGGATAGGCAGCTCCTGCGCCTGGCCAAGTGCGGGCAGGACCACGCTGGCCAGCAGCAGAAAAGTAGAAAGTCGGAGCATTGTCTTATTTAGAATTGTTCAACATAGCGCAAAGGTCACGCTAGTGTTAGATGAATTCCAAATAAATTATGAATTTCAGGTGTGATTTAAAAACACATTTTATCCTCTGTTATTCAGTAAGTATTTAAGTGTGAGAAGGATAAAAATAAAAGAAGGCTTCATCTGAAACCTCCTTTTATTTAGAATCATACCAGATAGCACCCGCCAGCTAATCCATCTCCACCATCTCGGCCACTACTTGGGCGGTAGGTGCGAGGTTAAAGGATTCGGCTAGCAGCTCATACGAGCGCAGACGGTCGGCAAAATCGGCGGTGATGCTGGTCAGGATAAGCTCGTCTACTTCGTAGGCGGCGGCCAGCGCGGTGAGCTGCTGGTGCACTTGCGCGGGCGTGCCGCTCACCACGCGGCCCTGGTGGTGGCGCAGGCGCGCCAGCTCCTCAGGGGCAAACTGGTAGGCCATTGCCTCGGCGGCGGTGGGGTAGGGGCCGCGCACCCCCTGCTCGAAGCGCAGGAGCTGGATTTGCATGGCCTTGGCCAGGGCGTTGGCCTTTTCCTCGGTATCGGCGCAGAGCACGAACAGCGCCACGCTGGCGGTGGGCACCGCCAGCTCGGGCGAGGGCCGGAACTGCTGGCGGTACTGGCGCACGGCCGCCGGCCCGCCGTTGGGGTTGATAAACTGCGCAAACGTGAAGCCCATGCCCAGCCGCGCCGCGAAGTGCCCGCTCTGCCCGCTGCTGCTAAGCAGCCACAGCTCGGGCTGCGTATCAATCTGCGGAATGGCCTGCACGCGCTCGTGAATGGTTTCGGGCGTGCGGTCGTCGCGCAGATACGCCTGCAAGTCAATCAATTGCTCGATAAAATCTTCTTCCTTAAACTGGTTGCTGGGGTTGAGGGCATAGGCCGTGAGGCGGTCGGCCCCCGGCGCGCGGCCAATGCCCAGGTCGATGCGGCCGGGGTGCAGCGCCTCCAGCATCTTGAAGTTTTCGGCCACCTTCAGGGCCGAGTAGTGGGGTAGCATCACGCCGCCCGAGCCCAGCCGGATGTGCTGCGTGTGCGCGCCCAGATGGGCCAGCAGCACCTCGGGCGTGGGGCCGGCCAGGGTGGTCGTGTTGTGGTGCTCGCTCACCCAGAAGCGGGTGTAGCCGAGGCGGTCGGCAAGCTGGGCCAGCTCGGTGGTTTCGAGCAAAGCCTGGCGGGCGGTGGCACCGGGCCGCACCGGCGACTGGTCGAGCACGCTCAGGCGCAGGGAGGTTTTCATAAGCTTTTGATTTTCTGAAGGAAGGCCAGTTGTCATTGCGCGCAATACAGGCTTATCGGGACAGCCGGTTTTCGCAATGCCCAAAAAGCTAAAACATCGGCTTCCGCCGCCTTGTTTCCGGCCGTGGGCTTCTTTTCCCTACCCCCCTCTCTTTTTATGAGTACTCCTAATTTGCTGGTTCTAAACGTAGCCGACGGCACCCAGGCGCACGCCTACGTGGCCCAGCCCCAAAACCAGGCGGCCGCGCCCGGCATTATCCTCTTTCAGGAAGCCTTTGGCGTGAACCAGCACATCCGCGACGTGGCCGACCGCCTGGCCGCCGCCGGCTACGTGGTGGTGGCCCCCGAGTTGTTTCACCGCACCGCTGAGCCGGGCGCGGAGTTCGCATATGACAATTTCCCCAGCGTGATGCCGCACTACTCGGCCGTGACCCTGGAAACCATGACCCAGGATGCGCAGGCCGCCTACGACTGGCTACAAAGCCAGCCGAACGTGCAAAAGGATAAAATCGGCACTATTGGCTTTTGCCTGGGCGGGCAGGTGGCTTTCGTGGCCAATGCCAAGCTGCCGGTACAAGCCGGCGTGTCGTACTACGGCGGCGGCCTGCACACCCGCACCGACCTGGCGCCGGCTCTGCACGGGCCGCACCTTTTCTATTGGGGCGGGCTCGATGAGCACATCTCAAAGGACGACGTGAAGACGATAATCGATGCGGTGGATGCCACCGGCAAACCCTACGTCAGCACCGTTATTTCCTACGCCGACCACGGCTTCAACTGCGACGCCCGCCCGAGCTATAACAAGGATGCCGCCGCCGAAGCCTGGGCCATGACGCTGGCTTTCTTCAAAGAAAAGCTGGGGTAGGGAACGTAGAGACGCGACCCTTCGCGTTTCTCGTCGCTAGAACAATCGTTCGCGCGACGAGAGACGCAAAGGGTCGCATCTCTCGTAAATACAGGCCTAAACGCAACCTTTCGGCTCCCAAACGCATACAGAGGAGCATGAAAACTTCCCACCGTTCTTCTTCCTGGCTTTGGGCCGCCAGCTTTGGCGTAGCCGCCCTGGCCACCACCATTTGGCGCAATCGCCGGGGCTCGTATGAGCTGGCGGGGCGCACCGTGCTTATTACCGGCGGCTCGCGTGGGTTGGGCCTCGTACTGGCCCGCGCCGCCATGCGCGAAGGAGCCCGCGTCGCCATTTGCGCCCGCGATGAGCGCGAATTGGCCCGCGCCCGCCAAGACCTGCTAAACTACGGCGGCCCCGAAGCCAGCGTGCTCGCCCTGGCCCGCGACCTCACCAACGCCGCCGAGGTGCGCAGCATGGTGACCGAAGTCGAGAGTCGTCTGGGTAGCATCGACGTGCTGGTGAACAACGCAGGTATCATCATCGGCGGGCCGCTCGAAAACCTGGACGACCGCGACTTCGTGGACGCGATGGATACGCACTTCTGGGCCCCGTTTCACGCCATGCAGGCCGTGCTGCCGGGTATGCGGCAGCGCGGCGAAGGGCGCATTATTAATATCTCCTCGCTGGGTGGTAAGGTGGCCATTCCGCACCTGGCGGCGTACAGCGCCAGTAAGTTTGCCCTCACTGGCCTCTCCGAAGGCTTCCGGGCTGAGCTGAGCCAGTTCGGGATTTACGTCACCACCGTATGCCCCGGCCTGTTGCGCACCGGCAGCGTCGGCCACGTAGATGTGAAGGGCCAGCACGAGAAAGAATACGCCTGGTTCAGCATCGCCGACGCGCTGCCGGGCTTCACGATGAGCGCCGAGCAGGCCGCTCGCCGCATCTGGAACGCCTGCCGCCGCGGCGATGGCGAGCTGATTCTGTCCTTGCCCGCCAAGCTGCTGGCCGGTTTCCACGGCTTGATGCCCGGCATCACCACCGATGCCCTGGCCTGGGTCAACCGCGCCCTACCCGCCACCGGCGAAGGCGCTGCCGCCGACGAGCGCCGCCAGGGCTACGCGAGCGAAACGCCGATTACGCAGTCTTTTTTGACGAAGCTGAACCGGGAAGAAGCGGCACGGAATAACGAGTAAGGTGCGGGGCTTGCTCCCGCCCGGCGTTGAACGGAACAGGCGTAAATCGTTTAACGCCGGGCGGGGGCAAGCCCCGCACTCTACCGCACTGCTAGCGCCGGAGCGGCACCGGCCGTCACGGCCTTCACATTGTCTTGATAATGACGGTCAATGAGCTTATGATAAGGGTCAACGCCGGCTTTGGCGGGCTTTTCAGCTACCACAAAGTTGAGTACGGTGACGGGCTGAGTCAGCTTCACTTTCTGGAAAAATAGCGGCCTACCGCTGGCGTCGTAGTCCTCCGTTTTGGCTACCTGGTCGGGGCCGAAGATGCCGACGTCCACGTAGTCGCGCAGGGGTAGGGGCGTTTCGTTGCCGAGGCTGTCGGCGCGGGTTTTGGCGGCGCGAATGGTCAGGCGCACGTCGTATTTGCCATCGGAGCGCTTGGTGTACGTAGCCTCATCAAGCTGATTTTCAAAGAGCGTGATGGTCTCGAACATATCGTGCAGCAGGTACTGCATCGAGTCGGGCGTAGCCTTTCGGAGGTAAGTCATAAACTCGGCCGTGTTGGTATAAGGCCGGGTCTGGTAGCGGGTTTTAGCCAGAAACGCCTTAATGGCCCCGTTCAGCTTTTCCTCCCCGATGTAGTCCTGCAAGGCATAAAAGACCATGCCGCCCTTGAAATAATGGATGTAGGGCTGGTTTTCGACCAGCATCAGCGGTAGCTCCTTTTTGCGCTCGTCGCGGCGGCCCCGCAGGTAGCGTTCCAGCTCGGCGCGCATGGTTTTCTGCATTTGCGGGGCGGTGAATTCGTGCTGGCAGACCATCAGGGCCGAGTATTCGGCCAACGACTCGCTCAGCATGGACGAGCCCTGCACCTGGCCGCCCACCACCTGGTGGCCCCACCACTGGTGGCCCAGCTCGTGGTTAGTGATAAAGAATACGTTATCGGGCCGGCTGGCCTTCCGCAAATCCGTGATGAAGCCCGCGCCCTCCGAAGTCGGAATGGTGTTGGGGAAGCTCTGGGCGAAGTTCTTGTAGCGCGGAAACTCCTGGATGCGGACCTGCCGGTACTGGTAAGGGCCGAACTCCCGCGTGTAATACGTCAGGCCCTTTTTGAGGGCGTCGGCCATGCGCGGCACGTTGTAGGCGTGGGCGGGATGGTAGTAAATTTCGATGGCCACTTTCTGGCCGGTGGCGGGGTCCTGCCACTGGTCGCGCCGCACGGCGTAGCGGGCGCTCTGGATGGAGTAGAAGTTGAGCATCGGCGCATCCATGCGGTAGTGGAAGTAGCGCCGGCCGTTCGCTACCCACTCTTTTTGCAGGTAGCCGGGCACGATGGCCGTCTGGTCGGGGTCGGTGCTCACCGTGGCCTCGAAGCGGGCGTAATCGGCATCGTTGGTGAAGCCGCAGGTCATGAGCCCGCGCGGGTCGTTGAGGCGGGGCACGCGCTCCTTGGGCTTGAGCTGGTTGCGCTGGCGCACGTCGTCTTCTTCCAGTTCGCCATCGGGCTGGTAGCCGATGCGGATGCCGGTGCCGTCCAGGAAGGTGCCGTTGGCGGTGAGCCGGTCCTCGGGCGAGATGGTGGCCCAGCTGAACACTCCCTGGTCCTGGGGCCGCGAGCTGAAGCCGCGCGCCGCGTAGCTGACCCGCACGGCCAGGGGTAGGGAATCGCCGGGGGCCAGGGGCCGGGCCAGGCGGTAGAGGCGCACGCCGGCCACCGGGTCGTCGAGCAGCACCGTGGCCGGGCGGCCCGGCGTGAGGGTCGTTTGCACCGCCCGGCTCGGGTTGTAGTTCACGAAAAGCGTGTCGAGCGGCCGGCTTTCCTTGTTGAGCAGCATCAGCGCGGCCTGCATCTGGTAGTGGCGCGGGCTGGCGGTGGGGAAAATATTCATGGCCAGCTTGGTGGCGATAATCTTGGGTTGGGCCAAGTATTCGTAGCGCTTGTACTGGCGCTCGGCGCGGGCCGCGCGGGCCTCCAGGCCCTTCGGCGCGAAGTACTCGTTCAGCACGTTCGTATTATAATACACGTAGCCGCCCACCAGCACGGCCGCCAGCGCCGCGCCGCCCAGCGCCAGCCGCGCCCCGAGCCCGAAGCGCTGCCCGAACAAGCGCCCGCGCTGGTGCAGGCTGGTTTCGGCCCCGCGCACCCACAGCAGGTTGGTGAGCACGGCCAGCAGCAGCGCGCCAGCCATATAGTACAAATTAAGCCAGAAGAGCGGGGCCACGAAATGCCCGTAGCCGTTCATGTCGGAATAGGTGTAAGGAACGGTGCCGTCGTACTTCAGCAGCACATGATGCACGCCCAACGCGTCGGGCGCGATGTACACTACCACGTAGAAAAGTATCATTACCGTGTAGCCCACGTACTTGTTGTTAACAATGGTTTGCACGGCCATCGTAAGGGCGCACAACTGCACAATGTTGAGCAGTTGCAGCAGGAAATCCTTGCCGTAAAGCCCTAATTCTAAATGATGGTAGCCCCGGAAAAGCTGGATGCCCAGCCCTACCCCCACCAGCGCCGCGTAGAGCACCACCTGCGTGCCGATGAGCGCCAGCAGCTTGCTCACGAAGGGCACCCAGTTGGGCAGGGGTAGGGCGTCAAAAACCTGTTGCAGCTTGGTTTCACGCTCGCGCCATACCAGCTCGCCCGAGTATACGGTGATGATAATCAGCACGAACAGCCCGAAGCCGTTATTGACCAGGCTCAGCACCTCGTAGGTCACGGGCAGCTGCACCCGCTCGCCGGTGTAGCGGAAGTAGGCCGAAAACAGCACGTTTACGACCCCAAAAAAGACCAACGCCATAAAGGGCTTGGCCCGCACCACGTTCAGAAACTGCACCCGCGCCAGCTGCCCCAGCTGCCACAGCGCCGTGCCCGGCCCAAACACCACCGGCGAGCGCCGGATGCCTACCCCCGCCAGCGCCAGCGGGGCCGCCTCGGGCGCGGCCGCCCTACCCCGGCTTCGCGGTGCAGCCATGCGAAAAGTAGCGAAGCTCAGCGCCAGCAGCGCCAGCCCGACCCCCACCCACAGCAGACGGTTTTCGAGCATCGCGCCGCTGCCGAAGGGTAGGAGCTTGGTATTGCGCTCGGCAATGGACCAGTACTTGGTCACCACCGTGCGCGTATCGAGCCCAAACGGGTCGAGCAACGCCGCCAGGCGCTCGTTACTGAGGTTGGTGGTGACAACCAACGAAATCTGGTAGAGCAAAAACAGCACGATGCCGCCCAGGTACACCACCAGCGACGAGCGCGTGAGCGCATAGGCCGCGAAAAACACGCAGCCCGCGAAAAAGGCATTCACGAAGGCCCCGCCCAGCAGCGGCCCCAGGTAGGCATCGAGTCGAAACGGCCCGTACTTGGCCGGGTTCAGCCAGGGCATCACCGAACCGGCCATCGCGCCCAACGACATGCCGCTCATAATGAACCAGATAATCAAGAGCGAAGCCAGAAACCGCCCACCCAGATACGCCGACTTGCGCAGCGGCGTAGTGTAGAGCAAACCCGTAATCCCTTCTTTATCATCGCGATAAATGGGCGTGCCCATGATGGCCGCCGTGATGAATAAGGCCAGAAACGAGCCGCCCAGGTGGAAATTAGCCAGCGTATCGGGGGCATTTTTGAACACCTTGCCCCCGGTGCTGGGCCCAAAAAACGTTTCCTCGACGGCCAGAAACAGGAAGCCAATCAGGAAGAGAATACCAAAGTAGATATACGTGCTCGGCTGCCGCAACCGGTAGCGCAGCTCGAAGGTGAAGACATTGCGAAACATGGCGGAAGGGAATTAAAAATTATGAATTAAAAATTTACCGGGTGTCGCGCTGTCCCGGTGGAGATTGGCCGAGCACAATCCCTTTTTAATTTTTAATTCGTAATTTTTAATTCCCTTCTGGCCAAGCGGTGGAAATACACGTCCTCCAAAGTGGCCTCGGTGGGCTGAAACTGGCCGTTGATGGGCGCGTCGCTGAACACGCGCACGACCGGCTGGCCGGCTACAAGCTTCGAGGAAATTACCTCGTATTCGCTTTTGAGCTGCGCCAGGGCAGCTTTTTCGGTTTTGGTGCGGTACACTTTGCCGCGTAATTCGCCGATGACGTCGGCGGGCTGGCCGGTAGCTACTACTTCGCCGCCCGCGATGATGGCCATGTTGGAGCACAGCTCGGTCACGTCTTCCACGATGTGCGTGCTCAGGATGACGACCACGTTTTCGCCGATTTCGCTCAGCAAATCCAGAAAGCGGTTGCGCTCGGTGGGGTCGAGGCCGGCGGTGGGCTCATCCACGATGATGAGCTGCGGCGCGCCCAGCAGCGCCACCGCAATGCCAAAGCGCTGGCGCATGCCGCCCGAGTAGCCGCCCAGGTTTTTCTTGCGGGCCGCCCACAGGTTAGTTTGGTGCAGCAGCGCGTCCACGGCCAGCTTGCGCTCGTGCCCATCGCGGATGCCCTTGAGCGCGGCAAAATGGTCGAGCAGCACCTCGGCCGAAATGCTGGGGTAGAGCCCGAATTCCTGCGGCAAATAGCCCAGCACCCGGCGCACGGCGTCCTTCTCGGTCAGCACATTGATATCGCCCAGTGTGATGCTGCCCGCATCGGGCTCTTGCAGCGTGGCAATGGTGCGCATGAGGCTGCTTTTGCCCGCGCCATTGGGCCCCAGCAGGCCAAACATGCCGTTCGGGATGGTCAGACTCACGTCGTGCAGGGCGCGCACGCCGTTGGCGTAAGTCTTGGAGAGGTTGCGGATAACAAGTTTCATAGCATCAGGGGGTTAGAGTGAGCCCCAAATGTAAGCGCCTGATTGCTATGGTGGTTAGCTAAGTTGATTTTTGGTTTAGGGGCCCTCTCAAAAAACGGAAAATATAGCACGTTAAGCGGTGCCATCCTGCTGCTTCAAACGAAATTTACCATTTCTCTGCACGAAGGCCATCCATAAGAATATCCCTTATAGGGATGCCAGCTCGCACAGCGTGCGCCTCCGGTGGCCCCAGGGACGCAGCAAAGCAGTTAGAGGCAGAGCACCTGCCGCAAGTGGGTGGCCAAGTCGGCAGCCGTGACCGTGGATGGCAGGCGAGCCGCTAGGAAGCCGTCGGGACGTACAAGCAGTGCCTCATCGGGCTGTGTTTGCGTGAGTTGTTGCCAGGCCAGGCGGGCGGTGGCTGGCAACTCCTGCACCACCAGTAATCCATCGGCCGCCGGTGAGCAGCGCGCCCGCCAGGGAGCCGCCGCGCCGCTGGCGACCAGCCCAAACCGGCCCCGGCACCCGTCGAGCGTGGAGGCCGTGTGCGCGTCGTCGAGCCAGAGATGGGGCAGGCGGGTACCGGGCTGGCCCGCCAGGGGGAGGGCGTTGGCGGGCGTGGTGAGTTGATTATCAGCCGCCAAGATGGCAGCAGAACGATAGGTATAGTCGGGCAGGCCCAGTAGCGCCAGCCCGTGCTCTTTCATCTTGGCGGGGTCAATGAAGCCGTGGGAATCAGCCATATCTCCCGAGAGGTGCGCGAAGAAGGCACCGATGGGCTGGCGCTCGGGGCTATAAGTGGCCAGCAAGGCGGGGCCGGCCTGGCCGCGCAGCACGGCGGCCAGCTTCCAGGCCAGGTTGTGCACATCCTGCACCCCGGTGGCGGCCCCTTTGCCGGCGTACGGTGTCATAGTGTGCGCTGCGTCGCCCGCCAGAAACACCCGGCCAAACTGTTCCTGTTCCACGGTGCGCACGGCCATTTCCCAGGGCAGCGCGCTCAGAATGCGGAGCGGCAGTTCGGGCAGGCCCAGCACCCGGTGCAGGAGGTCTTGGAGCACGGGTCCGGTGAAATCGGCCGGTTGTTGGCCCTTTTCGGGGTAGTAGCGCAGGTGCAGGGACCAGCGGTCCGTATTGTTAATCGCCAGCAGGAAGCCGGTTACATCGGGCTCTTGCAGCAAAAACATGCTGAACTCACGACCCCGCACCGGCTCGGTCAAATCGGCTTCGAAATACACGTTGAGGTAGTGCCCCAGACTGCCCCGGCCGCTGGTGGCGGCGTGCACGGCCCGGCGGGTGGGGCTGTTGGCCCCGTCGGCGGCCAGCAGGTAGTCGGCCGTCAGGGTGTGCTCGGTGCCGGTGGCACGGTCGCGCACGGTGGCCGTGACGCGGTCGGCATCCTGTTCGAAGTGGAGGAGTTCGTGGTAGAAGCGCAGGTCGCCCCCCCGCGCCTCGGCCGCCTGGCGCAGCACCGGCTCGGCCAGGTCCTGGGTGCAGCGGGCCCCGCTTTCGGGGCTTTGGGCGGCCAGGCGCTCGAACACGGCCAATTGACTGGGATGGGTCACGCGCTCCGCGTTGGCGGGGGGCTGGGTGGCGAGGGCTTCGGCCAGGTTAGGGCCGCGCAGCACGCCCCAGGCCAGGGCCAGGGCGCGGCCGGCCTCGCGCAGGGCCACGCTGAGGCCCAGCTCGCGGAAAATCTCCATGCTGCGCAGGTCAAGACTGCGGGACTTGGGCAGCACAGACGTGCCGGGGTGGCGCTCAATCAGCAGGTAGTCGATGCCTTGCTGGTGCAGGCACAGTGCGGCCGTGAGGCCGGCAAAGCCTCCGCCCACGATGAGCACGGGCACATGAGGCGGAAGGGGAACGGGGGAAGCGGCCATAACTTTCCGGGGAAAATGGAGTTGGGGAAACGTCCTGCAAAGGTGCTCGGCCCACGGGCGGCAGCTGGTGCACAATCGGGAGTAATTTGTACCATCTTCGTGTTGGCCTGCCTATGGAACCTGCTTCGCCCCCTCCGTTTGCCGCCGGCTTTTGCCTGCCCGAAGGCCAGGAGCAGCACGTGGTCCTGCCGCTGGCGGGCTGTCAGGGCACGGCCCGGGTAGTAGCCGTTGGGGGTGTGGTACTCAACGAAACTCGCTTCGTCGCCGAGCACCCCCCGACGCCCTGGCAGCACGTCAACGAACGCCCCGTGGTGGAACTGAGCTTTATGCTGGCGGGTACGCTGCGCCAAAGCCAGACGGGGCTGCTGCACGAGCAGCTCTACGCCCCCGGCTACCACAACTGGGTCTTCAACCCGCAGTCCCTGGAACAAAACCACCTGCTCGGCACCGGTCAGTTCCGGCTGGTGACGGTGCAGGTGCCCGTCGCCCGGATGGTGAGTCTGCTCACCGACTACGTGCCCGAACTGGCGGACATGACCGAGCACCTTACGCAAGGCTTCCCCTTCGTGCGGCACGCCTCCGCGCTGGGCCTGCCCCCCCGCCTGCGCTACCAGCTCGATACCCTCTGGCATAGCCCCGAACCCCTTGGCCTCAAGCGCCTGCACTACGAAGCCGTGGTGCTGGAACTGGTGGCCCAGCAGGCCGCCTTGTGGCTGGCCCCCGGCCCGACGACGCTGCCGCCGCTCGGAGCTCCCGAGCGCGACAAGCTGTACTACGCCCGTGCCCTATTGTTGCGCCAACTGAGCGAGCCACCTTCCGCCGCCGCACTGGCCCGCCAGTGCCAGCTCAACGAGTTCAGCTTGAAGCGCGGCTTTCGGCAGCTGTTTGGTACCAGCGTGGGAGGCTTTGTCCAGACGCAACGGCTCGAAGAGGCCCGTCATCTGCTTCTGGGTGGCGGTCAAACTGTAGCCGAAATTGCTTACCAGCTCGGCTACGCCCACCCGCAGCACTTTCATCGTGCTTTCAAAAAGCAGTTTGGTTGTACGCCCAAACAACTCACGCGTTAAGTACGCTCTTTCCTTAACATGCTATATTTTCCGTTTTCTGAGAGGGCCCCTTTTAGAAATTACGTGAAATCGTCTGTCACTGCCGCGCTGCGCTCGCAATGACAAGCGCCCCTTACCCCCTCCTCACGGCGTGAGCAGCGCCGCTAGCTGCCGCAGGGTTATCTCGGCCGACTTCGCGGCGTAGCGGTAGTTGGTCAGGCGGTAGCCGGCATCCTCGAAGCTCTGCTGGGCCAGCTTCACATCTACCAGGGTGGAGAGGCCGGCGTCGAGGCGCAGCTGCACTAGCTTCAGCAGCTGGCGGGCCGTGGTATAGCTCTGCTCGGCGATGGCCACCGACGCGAGCTGCTGCTGGTAGGCCTCCCACGCCTTGCGGGCATTCAGCTGGTAGTTTTGCTGCAAGGCGAGGCGCTGCAGCTCCGCCGTTTTAGTATTGACGCGCGCCACGTCCACCAAGCGCTTGTTCACCCCCCCCGAGTAGATGGGTAGTGCCAGGCCCAGCCCGGCATAGGGTCCGTAGCTCTGGTTGAAAAGCGTGGTACCCACCGCGTTCTGGTTACGGGCAAAGTTGCTGCCCGCGTTCAGGCCGATGGCGGGGTAGCGATTAGCGCGGGCTACGCGCTCCAGCAGCTCATTCACGCGCACCTGGCGGTCAGCAGCCAGCAGGGCGGGGTTGCGCCCAAGTGAGGCTTCTATGTCGGCCCAGCGCAGCTGGCGGTCCACCGGAATGGAGTCCTCCACCGCGATGGGCGTATCCAAGTTCAGGGTGAGGGCGCGCAGCAGGTCGGCAATGGCCTGGCGGGCGGCCAAGGCCTGCTGCTGCTGGGTCTCGAGCTGCGCGTTGAGGTCGAGCTGGGCCTGAAACTTATCGGCATTATTGGCCAGGCCCACCGCCTGGCGGGCCTCAATAAGGCGCAGCTTCTGGCGCGACACCTCCGTGGAGGCCTCCAGCGTGCGGATATAGCGCTGCTGCTGCACCACGGCGTAGTACTTCAGGCTCACGTCGGCCAGCACGTTCTGCACCGTTGAGTTGAGCTGCAACTCGCTGATATTCTGCAGCTCATCGAGCCGCCGCCGGTTGGCCACCACGTAGCCGCCATTATAGAGCAGGTAGGTGCCCGCCAGGCCCGTCGTGTACTGCGTGCTGCGCGCCCCGGTAGCGGTGCGCGGGTCGCCGGTGTTAAACTTCTGCTGGGTATTGTTGATAACTACGTTATTACTGGCGTTCAGGGCCAAATTGGGCAGGCCGCCCGCGAAGCCCAGCGTATTTTGCAGGCGCTGCACCTCTATCGCGTTTTGCCCAATCTGCAAATCGAGGCTGTTTTTAAGGGCCGTTTGCAGGGCCTCGTGCAGTGTGAGCACGGGTGCGGGCGGGTCGGCCGCCGTGGCGGGTGAGGGCACGGTAGGCGGGGGGGTAGGCGCTTGCTGGGCTAAGCTGAACAGGCTTATCAAGAGCGCTAACAAACTAAGTAATACGGATTTCATGAATGCGTAACGGTGTTTTGGCGTGGGGGTGAGATGCCCCTACGCGGCTACTTCGGCCGGCTCGGGGGTAGGCACGGCTGCCTCGCCCACTGCCACCGGCTGGCGCTCCTTGGCAATAAAGGTATAGATGGCCGGAATGACCAACAGCGTGAGTACCAGCGAGAACAGAATGCCGCCCACGATAACGATACCCAGCGGCTTGCGGCTAGTACTGGCCGCGCCCAAGCTCAGGGCGATGGGTAGGGCACCGAGCGCGGTGGCCAGCGAGGTCATCAAAATGGGGCGCAGGCGCTGCTGGGCGGCCAGGCGCACGGCCTCGCGCAGGGGCAGGCCGGCGTCGCGCTGGTGGTTGGCAAACTCCACGATGAGGATGCCGTTCTTGGTCACGAGGCCGATGAGCATAATCATCCCGATTTGCGAGAAGATGTTGAGCGTCTGGTTCATTGCCCACAGGCTGAGTAGCGCGCCGGCCAGCGCCAGCGGCACCGTAATGAGAATAATGAGCGGGTCGCGGAAGCTCTCGAACTGCGCCGCCAGCAGCAAATAAATCAGCACCAGAGCCAGCACAAAGGCAAACGTAGTGTTGCCCGCGCTTTCGGCAAAGTCGCGCGACGAGCCGGTGAGGGCCGTTTGAAAAACGCTGGGGTCCAGCACTTTATCGGCAATGGCTTGCATGGCCTTCACGCCGTCGCCCACGGTTTTACCTTCGGCCAGTTGCGCCGAGATGGTAGCCGCCTTGAAGCGGTTGAAGTGGTAGAGTGTGCTGGGGTTCGAGTTTTCGACCTGGTGCACCACCGCCGACAGCGGAATGCTTTCGCCCCGGCTGTTGGTGACGTAGAGGCGGGTGATGTCGTTGGGTGCGCTGCGGGAGTTGCGGTCTACCTGGCCGATGACCTGGTACTGCCGACCATCGCGCAGGAAATACGCCATGCGCCGGCCCCCAAACGCGCCCTGCACGGCGGCTACCACGTCTTGCGTAGTCAGGCCCAAGTCTCTGATTTTGAGTCGGTCAAACGTTAGCTGCACCTCGGGCTTATTGAATTTGAGGTTAGCATCCACGTTCTGGAAAGTCGGGTCTTGCCGGGCGGCGGCCAGGAAGCGGGGTAGGGCTTCCTTGATGCTGTTGAGGTCGGTAGTTTGCAGCACAAACTGCACGGGTACGCTACTCTTCGAGCCCGAACCCACGGCAATGGTCTGCTCCTGCACCACAAAAATGCGGGCGTCGTTGAAGCGCTTGGTGGCTTTGGTCAGGTACTTAGCTATCTGGTCCTGAGTGCGCTTGCGCTCATCGGGCGGCACCAGGCCGGCGCGCACCTGCGAGGTGTTGGCGCTGCCGCCGGCGGGCGTGCGCGAAAAAACAAAGTCATTCTCGGGCACTGAGTCGTTCACGAAAGCCGCCACCTGGTCGCTGATTTTCTCCATCGCGCTAAAGCTCGTGCCCTCCGGGCCGGTTAGCACCAGGCGCACGCTGCTGCGGTCTTCGAGCGGGGCCAGCTCAGTCGGAATGCCTTTGCCAATAAAGAAAATGATGCCCGCGCAGGCGGCCACCACCAACCAGGCCAGCCCGCGCACCCGCAGAAACTTGCCCACAACGCGCCCGTACCAGCTTTCCATGCCCTGGAAGAACGGCTCGGTCCGGTCGTACAGCTTGCCGTGGCCGCTGCCGCCTCCCTTGCCACTTTCGCGGTGCAGCACCACGTTGAGCACCGGCGTAATGGTGAGCGACACGAACGCCGAAATCAGTACCGCGCCCGCTACCACTACCCCAAACTCGCGGAACAAGCGCCCCGTGAAGCCTTCCAGAAAAATGACGGGTAGGAACACCACCGCCAGCGTGAGGGAGGTGGCGATAACGGCGAAGAAAATCTCCTTACTACCCTCGCGCGCCGCGTCCTTGATGTTCATGCCCTCTTCGAGCTTACGGAAGATATTCTCCGTCACCACAATACCGTCGTCCACCACCAGGCCGGTGGCCAATACAATGCCCAGCAGCGTCAGAATATTGATGGTGAAGCCCGCCAGGTACATCACGAAAAACGTGGCAATCAGCGAAATCGGAATGTCGATGAGCGGGCGCAGGGCCGTGAGCCAGTTGCGGAAGAAGAAGAAAATAACCAGCACCACCAGCCCGAAGGAAATAGCCAGGGTTTCCATCACTTCGTCAATCGAGTTGCGCACAATCTTGGTGTTGTCCACAATTACCCGCATCTCAATGTCGGACTTATTCTCCTTCTGCACCTCGGCCAAGCGCTTATTAAATTCGTCGGCAATCTGCACGTAGTTGGTGCCCGGCTGCGGCACAATGGCCAGGCCCACGGCGTAGGAGCCGTTCAGCTTCCAGCTTTGCTCATAGTTTTCGGGGCCCAATACCACCCGCGCCACGTCGCCGAGGCGCACAATTCCCTTAGAATCTTCGCGCAGAATCAGGTTGCGAAACTGCGCCTCGGTGGTGAAGCGCGCCATTGTGCGGATGGTCAGCTCGGTGTTGCCGCCGTAGATTTTGCCGGCCGGCACCTCCACATTTTCGGCGTTCAGGGCCGCCTGCACGTTGGTGAACGACACCTGGAAGGCGTCCATCTTGGCCGGGTCGAGCCACAGGCGCATGGCGTAGCGCTGCTGCCCGAAGATGTTGATGGACGACACCCCGTTGATGGTCTGGAAGCGCTGCTGCAGGTTGTTCTCGGCAAAGTCGCTGAGGTCCATCAGGCTTTTAGTGTGGCTCTGCACGGCCAGAATGAGGATAAAGTCGGAGTTGGCGTCCGACTTCGACACCACCGGCGGGGCGTCAATATCCTGCGGCAGTGAGCGCACGCCCTGGCCCACCTTGTCGCGCACATCCGAGGCCGCAGCCTCCAAATCAACCCCCAAGTTAAACTCAACTGTGATGTTGCTGCTGCCCAGCGACGAGCTGCTGGTAATCGACTTAATACCCGGAATGCCGTTAATCTGCTTTTCCAGCGGCTCCGTTATCTGGTTCTCAATCACGTCGGCGTTAGCGCCGGTGTAGGCGGTATTGACGCTGATAATCGGCGGGTCGATGGCCGGGTAGTCGCGCAGGGCCAGAAACGCAAACCCTACCCCCCCGAAAAGCAGCAGGAGCAGGTTGAGCACCGTCGCCAGCACGGGCCGTTTAAGGGATAATTCTGAAATATTCATGCTTTAAATTATAAAACACCGTAAAAAGAACGTCATGCAGACCGAAGGGAAGTATCTCGCTCACCTCATCGAACGATTGGATTAGTACCGCACGCGAGATGCTTTCCTTCACTCTGCATGACGTTCTTTTTAATCCGCGGATTTCGCCTGCCGCACCTTCACCGGCTTGCCCGGCTGGGTGAATAAAACGCCGTTGGTTACCACCGAGTCGCCGGCCACGAGGCCGCTCACGATGGCAATCTGGTCCTGCTGGCGGTCGCCGGTGCGCACGTCGCGCATCGTGGCCTTGCCGTGTTGAACCACCACTACTTGGTCCGACTTATCACCGGGCATGATGGCGTTGGTGGGCAGCAGCACGCGGCGGCTGGCCGCGCCCGTGGGCACGCTCACGCGAGCAAAAGCGCCGGGGCTGGCCAGAGCGCCGGCCGGCAGCTGGGCGCGCACGGTCTTGTTGCGGGTGGTTTGGTTGACCTGGCTTTCCTGCGCGATAACCGTGGCCGGGTAGCGGCGCGGCGGGTTGCCGGCGAGCTGCACCGTCACCACCGAGCCGGGGTGTATCAGGCCGCCGTTAGCTTCGGGCAGCGTAAAATCGACCTTGAGCTTGGTGTCGGCCTGGAGGGTAGCGATGATGGTAGCGGGCGTGACGTAGGCACCGGGGCTCACCTGGCGCAGGCCCATAATGCCGGTGAAGGGCGCCCGAATGACGGTTTTGGCCAGCATAGCCTGGGTGTAGGCGGCATCGGCCTGGTTGCTGCGCACCTGGCTCACGGCCAGGTCGTAGTCGGCCTGGTTCACGCCCTGCACCTTCAGTAGCTTTTCGAGGCGGTCTTGCGAAAGGCGCGATACCTGTAGCAAGGCGTTGGTTTTTTGCAGATTAGCCTGCAAGTCGGCGTCGTTGATGCGGGCAATGATGGTTCCCTTGGGCACGCGGTGGCCCTCGGGTACGTGGAGGAAGGTGAGCCGGCCGCTCACCTCGGGGTGCAGCTCCACGTAGTCGTTGGCCACTACCGCGCCGTTGGCCTCGATAGAATCAGTTATGGCCGTGGGCCGGGCCACCAGCACATCGACCAGGGCGGGGCCGTTATCCTTTTTGCCGCCCTTGCCGCCTTTGGCGTCGTCGGGTTTGGCATGGCAGCCGGCCAGCAGGGCCAGCGCGGTGCTGGCGATGAAGAGCGGGGCCGCAGAAAAAAAACGCATAAACGGAATAAGGTGATACCCAGCAGCCAGCGCGCCTAAACGCGGGGTGGCCAGGTGGAAGGCAATCAACAGCGAGCCCAAAGGTCGGGTTCAGTGCGCGGGCGCAATGACGCGCCGCCCGGCCCGCGGGTTGCGCCGCCGGCCCCGTATTTTTAGCCCATGAAGAAGCCCGCCGCCCTGCCGCCCCCTACCCCCCCCGCCGCGCGCAACTACTTTGCCGACGTGCACGAGGTAGTGCGCCTGGTGCCGCCGGGCCGCATCACCAGCTATGGGGCCATCGCGCATTACCTGGGCGCCCGGCACGGCTCGCGGGCCGTGGGCTACGCCCTCATGGCTTCTAACCTCGACGCTGCTACCCACCAAAAAGAAGCGCCCGTGCCCGCCCACCGGGTCGTTAACCGGCTGGGGCAGCTCACGGGGCGGCACCATTTCCCTACCCCCTCCGCCATGCAGGAACGCCTCGAAGCCGAAGGCGTGCGCGTGGAAGAGGACGTGGTGGTGGAATTCAAGCAGTTGTACTGGGACCCGAGCGTGGAGCTGGGGTAATTTAAATCATCACTCTTAAAAAATAAATAAGGCCGTCAGACCGTCAGGCTTCGACAAGCGGACGCCAGCTGAGGATGACGGCCTTATTTGCGTTTCTCCTTATTGTTATTACTTACCCGCTGCTACCCCCGGCGCGGCCAGCGCCACGGTTTTGGAGTTCACGGTAATCTCGGCCAAGCGCTGGGCCACGGCGGGCGTCATGCTTTCCTGGTAGCGGCCGTGCAGGTACTGGGCGCACCCGCCAGGGCCAGCAGCAGCCAGGCAGCAGTTGTTTTCAGGGGCTAAAAGAGGTTGATTTTCAGCCGTTAAGGTAACGAAATGCCGGTTGAGTTTATTCTTTTTAGCAGAAAAAGTTGGATGCTGAGCCGTGTCTAAACTCGCCTACCCCCCTACGCCGCCTGCGCTAAGTGGCAGTCCTTGTACTTTTTGCCACTCCCGCAGGGGCAGGGCGAGTTGCGGCCCAGCGTCTGCTTCTTGGCGCGCAGCTGGCGCAGCCACTGGCGCGGGTCGAGGCGGCCGGGGCGGGGGGCGTAGGTTTGCTCGGGGTGTTGGTGCAGGGCCTGGCTGAGTAGGTCGAACAACTCGGGGTGGTATTCTTTTAACTTTTCGGGGCGCTCAAAAAAATACTCGTTCACCACGGCAAAAAACTCGGCCTCGTTGGTGCCCGCGTAGGCATCAATCTCGGAGTGGCCGGCCCGGATGGCGGCCAGCTCGCGTTGCATTACCTCGGCCCAGACCGGGCGCAGAGCGGGGGGTAGGCCGGCGGCCGGAATACCGTCAATCTGCCCATCGGCCTCGTCCACGAGGTGCGCAAACTCGTGCACGCCTACGTTGTGCCGGTCCTCGGCATCAGCGAAGCCTTGCACCAGCGCGGCGCGGCTCAGGCGCATGTACTGCGAGGTCTGGAAGCGCTGCACCGAGCCCAGCAGCGTGCCTTGCAGCGGCTGCACCTCCTGCTCGGACTTGGTTTCGAGCTGCCAGGCATCGGGCACTATCAGCACTTCGTGCAGGGTAGGGTACTCCCAATAAGGAAAGCCAAACACCGGAATGACGGCCGAGGCCGCCGTGAGTACCCGCGTGAGGTCATCTACTTCGGTCTGGATGCCGGTGAGGCGCGTGCGGGCCAGAAATAGCTGCATAGCCTGCTCGAAGCGCGTGTGCCCGGCCGCATCGAGGCCATCGTAAAAGGCCACGTTTTCGGTTAATAGCGTGCGCCAGGCGGGCGGGAAGGGGGTAGCGAGCGCGGCGCGGGCGCGGCGGCCATCGGCGGTGAGGTAGCGGTAGAAAACCGCCAGCAAGACCAACATCGTGAGCAACGTCAGCGCGAGGGGGAGAGACATGACCGCCTTAACGGCCCCCTGGCCCCGGTGGTTGGGCTGGGCGTTTGCCTTTTCGTGCGCAAATTTGTAGCCTTTCCTCTTCCATTCGACTTTCCCCTGCCTGCCCCGATGAACGCCGCCGACCTGAACGCCGCCCTGCTGGCCCTGATTGAAAAGAAAGCCGAGCTGCACACGCTCACCTACGACGACGCCCGCTACGATGACGTGGAGGAGTCGCTGCACGACCTCGAAGACGATTTTAACGACGACTACGGAACCGACCTGGAGGAAGCGCTCGAAAAAGTGCACCTCGACCTCAAATCCGATACCGACGTGCTGCTGCCCACTGCCTACCTGCCCGCCACCGACACCCCCCAGAAAGAGGACGGCGTCTGGGTCGATTCGGAAAAATACCCTGGCCGCGTGCGCCTCGTGTTGCGCGCCAATCCGCCCCGCTTCATCCTCACTACCAGCAAAGGCCAGGAGCACGAGCTGTGGAAGGCGTAGTCTGATAAAGAAGTAGGGTGCGGGGCTTGCCCCCGCCCGGCGTTGAACGAAGCTTATGCGAATCGTTTAACGCCGGGCGGGGGCAAGCCCCGCACCCTACTTCTTTCGCACCTTGCGAAGCAATAACAAATTAGCTACCCTAGTACGGGCCAAGCTCAGGCAACCGTTGGCGGCAAACGGATATCTTAGCCGAAGCAGCCTTGCTTCGGTCAGCCGGCCCTACCCCTGCCCATGCGCCTTGCTACCCGCTCGCTCGCTCCGCCGACGGCCTGTGCGTGCTGGCTCCCTTGGATATCGGCCAGGCCGCTTTCGACTTCGTGCAGACTCACCAGCGGCGGTAGGGTAGGGGGCCGGGCGGTGCACAATTTTGGCCGCTAAAGTATAACATTGGGATAGTTGGCGCGCCCGCCCCGCAACGGGGCGGCCAGGCGCGTAACAGGCCGTAAAGACAGCGCTTATGCCCGGCCCCGCGTTGTTATGCTCCATACCGTTGCCCTTATTTCCCTGCTTGTTGCGGGGCTGTGCGTCGTCATTATCGGCGTTGACATCCTGGCCGGCCACCGGCAAAAAATGTGGATTATGAACTACGTCTGGCTACTTACTCCGCTCTACTCCGGCGTGGTGGGCCTGTACGCCTACTACAAGCTGGGCCGCCCTATGAGCCACCCGCCGGGCCAAAAGCCCATGCAAATGGACCAAGGCGACTCCAAGCCGACGCACGCTAAAGCGGCTGGGAAGCCCCCCAAACCCTTCTGGCAGAGCGTGGTGGTGGGCGCGCTGCACTGCGGCAGCGGCTGCACGCTGGGCGATATCGCGGTGGAAACCTGCGTGCTGTTCGTACCGGTCAGCTTGTTCGGGCGTGCCATTTTTGGGGCTTGGGCGCTCGACTTTCTGGTGGCTTTTCTCTTCGGCATTGCCTTTCAGTACTTCACCATTAAGCCCATGAAAAACCTCTCGCCGGCCGAGGGGCTCCGGGCGGCTATCAAGGCCGATGCGCTTTCGCTAACCGCCTGGCAGGTGGGCATGTACGGCTGGATGGCCATTGCCACCTTCGTTATTTTCAAGCACGAGCTGAAGGCCAACGACCCGGTGTTCTGGTTTATGATGCAGCTGGCGATGCTGGCGGGCTTCCTCACGGCCTACCCCGTCAACTGGTGGCTGATTAAGACCAAGGTAAAGGAGGTGATGTAGCGGCAGAGGGGCGGCCAGCTGCCCCGCCCTGGTTGGCGCAACACAAAAAAGGCCGGCTCCCTGGGGTGGGAGCCGGCTTTTTCACTTTAGAAGCGGCTAGCAGAGTTGGTTTATAGCTTATAGAAATCAGGCTAAGCGGCCTTGCGGCGCTTTTGGCGCAGGCGGCGCAGGCCGTAGGCCACGCTGCCGGCCAGCAGCAGCGAGGCCCCGCCATCGATGGGCACGGCCGTGGGGGGTAGGGGGTTGGTGGTGGGTGGGCCGGTAGTAGGCGGGCCGCTTTGGGCCTGGGCCGCACCCACGGCTAGTAGCAGGGCGGCGGCTAGGAGAAGGTTTTTCATGAGACGAAAAGAAGGGAAAAGTGCGCCGAAGCCAACGGCCCCGGCGCGGATTTCAGGTTATTCAATGGTCAGGCGCTTGGTCACGGTGGTGTCGCCGGCGTGCAGGCGCACCAGGTATATCCCCGTAGCCAGCCCGGCCGTGGGCAGCGTGAGCGTGGTGCCGGATGCGGGCAGCGCGGCCGACTGGGCCGCCTCGGGCCTGGCGCTGGCCCGGCAGCTGCGCGCGCAGGGCAGCCCGCCGTTCATCTTCCTCACCGCCTACTCCGACCTGGGCACCATCCGGCAGGCCACGCGGCTACCTCATCAAGCCGGTGGGCGGCCCGGCCCTGTTTGCCGCCATCCAAACGGCGCTGGAGTATGCGGCCACCCGGCAGCCGGCCCCCGCGCCCTCGGCCACCGAGCGGCTGCCCGCGCCCGAGTTCTTTTTTGTGAAGCTGGGTGAGCGCACCCACAAGCTGTATTGGACCGAAGTGCAGCGCCTGGAGGCCGGTAAAAACTACGTGACGCTGCACCTGGCCGGCCAGCGCACCAGCTACCCCATCCGCGACTCCCTCACCTACGTGCTCGACCAGCTGCTGCCGCCCAGCCTGCACGCCCGGTTTTTGCGCGTCAACCGCCGCCTGGCCCTCAACGCCGCCGCCATCACCGGTTACGACGACGAGTGCGTGTACTGCGGCCCCGAGAGCTACGAAAACGGCCGCCTGGCCCAGCAGCAGCTGGAAAAGCTGCTGCTGCGGTAGCCACCTAGCGCGAACTTTCCAGTTCGTGCGCGAGTAATAGCGAGTAGAAGGGGCCACGCGGCACCCACGAGAATGCTCGCTTTGCTCGCGCACGAACTGGAAA
This sequence comes from Hymenobacter psoromatis, assembly GCF_020012125.1. Classification (NCBI taxonomy): domain Bacteria; kingdom Pseudomonadati; phylum Bacteroidota; class Cytophagia; order Cytophagales; family Hymenobacteraceae; genus Hymenobacter; species Hymenobacter psoromatis. The sequence goes on along the minus strand of NZ_JAIFAG010000001.1, from coordinate 2,610,752 downwards.
GTTCGCGCTACACGAAGTCGCTCAATTCCAGCCAGCGTTCGCCCTTGGCATCCAGTTCCTTATCCACGGCCTGCAGGCGTGCCGGCCAAGTCGTTAGCTCCTGCCGCGAGCCCCGGCCGGCAGCGAGGCTGGTCACGAGCTGCTCCTTTTCGGTTTCCAGCGCGGCAATGGCTTTTTCTAATTGCTCAAACTCCTTTTTCTCGGCGAAGCTGGCGCGGCGCTTGGCGGGTTGGGGCGTGGGCGGGGGGGTAGGGGCCACGGCAGGCGCGAGCTTAGCGGCAGCGCGGGCGGCCTTGGCAGCTTTTTCCTCGGCTTCGAGGGTAGCCTCGGTTTCGCGCTCGGCCAGGTAGTCGCGGTAGTCGGTGTAGTTACCAGGGAAGTTGAGCACCGCTCCGCCCGGCTCCAATATAAACAGGTGCTCAGCCAGGTTATCCAGGAAATACCGGTCGTGGCTCACGATGAGCAGGCAGCCCGCAAAGTGCAGCAGGAAGTCTTCCAGGATGTTGAGCGTGCCCAAATCCAGGTCGTTGGTCGGCTCGTCAAGAATGAGGAAGTTCGGGTTGCGCACCAGCACGCGCAGCAGCTGCAAGCGGCGCTTTTCGCCGCCGCTGAGCTTGTTCACCAGTGTGTATTGCTGGGCCGGCGGAAACAGAAACAGCGTCAGAAACTGGCTGGCCGTGAGCACGTCGCCGTTGGCCAGCTCCACCACTTCGGCCACTTCCTTCACAATGTCAATCACGCGCTGGGTGGGGTCAAATTCCAGCTCCGTCTGGGTGTAGTAGCCAAATACGGTGGTCTGGCCCACGTCCACGGTGCCGCTGTCGGGCTTTAGCTTGCCCGTCAGCATGTTGAGCAGCGTAGACTTGCCCGCGCCATTGGGCCCCACCAGCCCGATGCGGTCCTTTTTCTTGAACACATAGCTGAAATCGTCCAGTACCACTTTGTCGCCAAACTTCTTGTTAAGGTGCTCAGCTTCAATGATTTTGCCACCCTGGCGCGTGGTCTTCACGCTCAGCTCCAGCTGCTGCTTGCTGAGGTTGGTGCTGGCTTTTTCCTTGGTGATGTAGAAGGCATCGATGCGCGCCTTTTGCTTGGTGCCGCGCGCCTGCGGCATCCGGCGCATCCACTCCAGCTCCTTACGAAACAGGTTGCGGGCCTTCTCCACCTCCACGGTTTCACGCATTTCGCGGTCGGCCTTTTTCTCCACGAAATACGAGTAGTTGCCCTGGTAGCGGTACATCGTGCCCTTGTCCAGCTCCACGATTTCGTTGGCCACTTTATCCAGGAAATACCGGTCGTGGGTCACCATCAGCAAGGTCAGGCTGGGCGAGTTGAGGCGGTTTTCGAGCCACTCGATGGTGGCCAGGTCGAGGTGGTTGGTGGGCTCATCGAGGAGCAGCACGTCGGGCTCTTCAATCAGCACGCGGGCCAGGGCCACGCGCTTGCGCTGCCCGCCCGAGAGCTTGCTCACGTTGCGCGTCAGCAGCTCGCCCAGGATGCCCAGCTTGCCGAGGATTTGCTGCACCTGCGACTCGTAGTCCCAGGCGTTGAGGGCGTCCATGCGCTCCATCACGCGCTGCAGGTCGTCGGGGTTGTGATTGGGGTCGTTCACGACGTGCTCGTAGTCCTTCACGGCGCGCAGCGTGTCGTTCTGGCTGGCAAAGATGGTTTCCTCCACCGTCAGGCTTTCGTCGAACACCGGCTGCTGGCCCAGGTAGGTCACGCGCATGCCCTGGCGGCGCGTTACGAGACCCGTATCGGGGTTTTCGAGGCCGGCCAGCACCCGCATCAGCGTGGTTTTACCGGTGCCATTGATGCCCACAAAGGCAATGCGCTGCCCCAGTTGCAAGCCAAAATTCAGGTTCTGAAACAGCCAGCGGTCGGCGTAATTCTTCGAGATATTCTCGGCGGATAACAAGTTCATAAGTCTTGCAAAGGTACGGCGGGGGTAGGGTGCCGACGGGCCGCCACCGCAACTATTGCGACAACGTGCCCTGCGGGAAAATAAAGTAGCTTCTCCCAGTACCAGCGAGCCACGGGGATAATATACATTTGAGGGAATTCTACCCTCCTAACTTTCTCATGCTAAGAAAACTACTTCTCGTGTTGCTGCTGGCTGTAACAGCTGGCAGGCCTACCCAGGCGCAACGGGCCAGCCACGTTATCAGCACCCTGCCCGAACTGACTGACTCTATTCGGCGCGTGATGGCGCAGGAGCACATTCCGGGCTTAATGCTGGCACTCGTTACCCGTGACTCGGTGCTGTACGCGGGCGGCCTGGGGGTAGCCAATGTGGTTACGAACCAGCCCGTTACGGCCCATACGTTATTTCGCATTGGCTCGGTTACTAAGACATTTGTGGCGGTGGGCCTGCTGCAACTGATAGCGCAGGGTAAGCTGCACCTCCGCGACGAGGTGCGCAAAATTGCCCCCGAGGTGCCCATTGATAATCCCTGGGAGGCCACCGACCCCGTGCGCGTGGTGCATTTGCTGGAGCACACCGCTGGCTTTGATGATATGCACCTCAACCACTTTTATAACACCACCGCCACCGACCCGCGCGGCGTGGCCGGCGTGGCCGTGTTCCGGCCCGAGCTGCGCTGCCGCTGGCGGCCCGGTGAGCGAATGTCGTACGCCAACCCCGGCTGCGCGGTGGCGGGCTACCTGCTCGAAAAATTCAGTGGCCAGCCCTACGCAATACCTGGCCCAACACCTGCTGCGGCCCCTGGGGATGCCCGACGCGACGGCTACCCTATGCCCGGCCGGCAACCCGCAGCTGGCCCAGGGCTACGCCTATGCAGATGGCCGCTACCGTGCGCTGGCTCCACTACCCATCTACCCCGGCCCCGCTGGCTCGGTAAGCGCCTCGGCGGCCGATATGGCGGCCTAGGCGCAGTTCTTCCTGCGTGATTTCCGGGCTCCCGGCGGTGCAGCGCTGCTGCCACCCGGCAGCCTGCACGAAATGGAAACCGAGCACAGTTCGTTGGCCGCCCGCGCGGGACTGGGCGGCTACTATGGCCTAGCCAATGCGGCCGTGACTACCGGAGGCAAAGCCTTATTTCGGGGTCATAATGGCGGCATTGCGGGCTTCAGCTCTTCCTTCGCCTATTGCCGGGAACTGGGCGTGGGCTACGCTTTATCCAATAATGGTGGTCAATCACTAGCGCGCATCGAGAAAATGGTGCGGGAGTTCTTGGTACGTCGGGCCCCTGCGCTGCCCGTACCGCCGGTCGCTCCGCTTGACGTGGCCGCAGTAGCGCCCTACCTGGGCCACTACCGGAGCGCCGCCCCGCGCCAGCAGTTAGGCGGCTTTAAAGAGTATCTGCTAGGCGGTTTCAGCGTGGTGCGGCGCGGGTCGGTGCTCGTCATGCAGCCCTTACTAGGCACTCCCGATACCCTGCTGCCTACCGGGCCGCTCACGTTTCGGTGGCGCACCGCCACGCTGCCGGGCGTTGTTTTTACCCGCGACCACGACGGGCGGCGCGTAGCTATCTCGGCCCGTACCTACGGCGTACAAGCTGGGCTTTGGTGGTAGCTGCCGCCTACGTTGCTGGCCCTGAGCGTGCTGCTGGTGATTACGGCCAGCCTCGCGGGACTGGTTTGGCTGGTATAGGCGCTGCGCCGGCGGCTGCCCCCGGCGCAGGTGCTGCCGCGGGTGCTGCCGCTGCTGGCCGTGCTGGCCCTGGTAGTCACCGTCTGGGCTTTTAATGGGGTAGTCAGCCACGTGGAGCGCCCCGACCACCTGAACGCGGACACAGTGCTGGTCTTTGCCGGGCCACTGGCCTTCAGCGGGTGCGCGCTGGCCGGGTTGGGTCTGTTGCTCTACCGGTTTCGCCAGTTTCGCAGCCGGCTGGTGGCCTGGTACTTGCTGCTCACCTACGGGGGGCTGGGCTTTCTGGTAGCGGTGCTGGGTACTTACGGCTGGCTGGGAATGCGGCTGTGGAGTGCTTGAGTGCTCAGCCAGCCGGCGGCAATGCTGCAAGGCTTACCACCGTTAATTACTCTTTGTCATAAGAATTCCAACATAAGAAAGCCCGGCCGAAATTTTCGGCCGGGCTTTCTTATGTTCTACTAATCAAGCTCTTACTTCAATTCCCCCAGGCTGCGCTTGATGCGCGCAAACGCCTCAGTCAGCTTCTCATCGGCCGCGGCAGTGCTGAAGCGGATGCAGTCGGGCGCGCCAAACGAGTCGCCGCTCACGGCCGACACGAAGGTGTCGCGCAGCAGGTACAGCGCCAGGTCCGACGAGTCGCGAATGACCGTGCCATCGGGCGCGGTGCGGCCGAAGAAGGCCGACACGTTGGGGAAGATATAGAACGCGCCGTCGGGGGTAGGCGTGATGAGGCCCGGAATGTCTTTTACCAGGTTCAGCACGAGGTCGCGGCGGCGCTGGTAGGCGGTCACCATCTCATCGGCCGAGGCCCTACCCCCCTGCAACGCGGCCAGGCCGGCGCGCTGCGCAATGGAGCAGGTGCCGGATGTAATCTGGCTCTGCAGCTTGTCGCAGGCTGCTGCGATGGCGGGGTGCGCGGCCAGGTAGCCCAGGCGCCAGCCCGTCATAGCGTAGCCTTTGGAGAAGCCGTTGATGGTGATTACCTGGTCCTTAACCTGGTCAAACTGCGCCAGGCTCACGTGCTCATCGGTGAAGTTGATGTACTCGTAAATCTCGTCGGCGATGGCAAAAATGCCGGGGTGGCGGGCCAGCACCTCCGCAATGGCACCCAGCTCGGCGCGGCTGAACACGGCACCCGTAGGGTTGCAGGGCGAGGAGTACATCACGGCCTTGGTGCGCGGCGTAATGGCGGCCTCAAACTCGGCGGCCGTTGCCTTATAATCGTTGTCGAGCGTGCCCATAACGGGCACGGGCACGCCCTCGGCCAGCTCAATCTGGGCGGCATAGCTCACCCAGTAGGGCGAAAAGATGATAACCTCGTCGCCGGGGTTCACCAGCGCCATAATGATGTTGCTGAGCGCCTGCTTGGCCCCAGTGCTCACCACAATCTGATTGGGAGCGTAGGTTAATTTGTTGTCGCGCAAGAGCTTATCGCAGATTGCCTGGCGCAAGTCGAGGTAGCCCGGTACTGGCGTGTAGAAGGTGTAGCCGTCGTCAATCGCCTTCTTAGCGGCATCCTTGATGTACTGCGGGGTCTGAAAATCGGGCTCGCCGAAGCTCAGGTTAATCACGTCCACGCCCTGGGCGGCCAGCTCGCGGCTTTTCTTCGCCATCGCGATGGTGGCCGACTCCTGAATCTGGAGAATGCGGTCGGAGAGATAGGCGGTCGGGTCGGCCGGCGCGGTAGCCGCAGAGTTGCTGGGAGCCATATTCTTAAACGATAAAAGAAGGTGCGAGTCGCAAAAGTATTCGCAAACCGCTGGTTCTTGTGCACCTAATCCGCGTAAAAGCAACAATTGTGGCTATCCGGGCCTTCTGCGTTACCCAATAAGTCACCAAAGTAGTCTTCGCTGAATCATTCATGCCAACCACCGACCTGCCCGCCACCAAAATACTCACGTTTCTTTCCGAGGTACCCAAAGCCGGGCCGCCGGTTGCGCCCGTACCCTTTACCAAGGCCGAGCTGCTGGGGTTTAAGGAAGTAAAAGAATGGCTGGCCAAAGGCTACGAGCTGGATAGCTTCGAGAACAAGCTGTCGCCTAAAAACCCGGCGCAAGTAATTCTGCTGGTGATGCTTACGCGCAGCGCCGGCAGCTAGCCTTCGCTGCAAATAGTGCGCTCCCTACCCCCCCAGTCTGCGCCAGCCGCGCCACACTACCTCCAGGTCAAAGCTGGGAGCATAGTCCTGCGCGTAGAGCCGCTCTAGCCGGCAGCGGGTTTCGGAGGAGAGCAGCTCGGCGGTGGCCGCCACATCGGCCGGCGAAAGCACGGCGGGGTAGCGGCTGGCTTCGGGCAAATAGCGCAGGCCCACCCAGCTGCGGCGGCCGCGCAGCACCTGGGCCACGTGGGGCAGCAGGCCGCCGGGGCAGCGCTGGCCCCAGAGCAGCAAGGGGCTCATTCCCAGCACTATCCCCGCAATTACCAGGTCGAGCAGGCGCTTGTTGCGGCGCTGGGCGGGCTGGCCCAGGCGCCACGAATGGTCGAGGGCGTAGTAGTCGCCGGGGGCATCTTTGTGGCTGCTGCCGATGATGTACTGGCTGCCCGTCGGCAAAATCTTGAAGGCCACCGGCGGCTGGGCCGGCAGCCGGGCCATGAGGTCAATAATCTGGCTGGCGGGCAGGTCCTGCCCGCAAAAAATTAGCTCGGTAAGGCCGTAGATGCGCAGCAGCGCGGGCAGCTCGGCCACCGTGCCGAGGTGGTCAGCTACGGAGGGGGTAGGAGCATAGTTGGCAGGCCAATCGGGCGTGATGAAGCCAATGATTTTGGCGGGCACCTGGGCCTGGGCCAGCAGCTGGCGCACGCGCTGGCTTTCGGCGCGGCTGCCCACGATGGCCAGGGTTTTGGGGCGGTTCTCGCTCAGGCGCAGGCTGCCGTAGCGCAGCCAGTGGCTGAATACCCGCCGGCCCACCAGCGCGGCCACCGCCCAGGTGCCGCCCAGCACAATCAGCGCCTTCGAAAAGCGCCAGCTATCGAAGAAGTTCGACACGGCCGAAATGAGGACCGTGCCCACCGCCACGCCCCGCACCACGCGGCTGGCGCGGACCGGCGGGTCGTAGCCACCGCTCAGCCAAACGGTTGTGAGCCAAACAATAATGTAGAGCGGCACGGCCACCAGCATGTACTGGGGGGGGTAGGGCAGGGGCACGTACTTGTGGTTGCGCTCCCAGTAGATTTTGAGGGCAAACATGCCGGCGAAGAGCAGGCCCGCATCGAGCAGCACCGGGGCGGCGGCAATGGCCAGGCGCTGGGCCACCGCCGCGCCCGCCCGCAGCCAGATGGCCGCGTTTATCAGCACCGAAAATAGCCCGGCCTGACTCGTGGCGAAGTGCTTACGGGCAAAAATGACCATCGCCCGGTAAAATACAAACACGTAGTTGACGCTCGTGCGCTTGGTGCTTTCGCCCTTGTAATGGAGAATGCGGACGCCGGGAAAATACCAGTTTTGCCAGCCGCCGCGCGTGAGCCGGTACGAGAGGTCGATGTCCTCGCCGTACATAAAATAGTCCTCATCGAGCAGCCCTACCCCCTCCAGCGCGGCCCGGCGCAGCAGCATAAACGCCCCGCTGAGCACATCCACTTCGTGCGCCTCCTCCTTGTCCAGAAAGCCCAAATGATAGCGCCCGAAGGTGCGCGAGCGTGGGAAGAGCCGCGCCAGCCCGAATATCTTATAAAAAGCTACCGCCGGGGTAGGGAGGCCGCGCTTGCTTTCGGGTAAAAACTGGCCCTGACCATCAAGCATTTGCACGCCCAGGCCGCCGCAGCGCGTGTGCGCATCCATAAAATCGCAGCAGCGCCGGAAGGTGGCTTCCTCCACCAGCGTATCGGGGTTCAGCAGTAGCTGGTACTGGCCCGTGGCGCGGCGCAGGGCTTGGTTGTTGGCCTTGGAAAAGCCGGGATTATCCTGGTTCTCCAGGAGAATGACCTCCGGAAAGCGCGCCTGCACCATTGCCACCGAATCATCGGCCGAGTGGTTGTCCACCACGAATACCTCCACTGGCTCGCCCAGCGCCGCCGCCGCCGCTCGCACCGAAAGCAGCGTCTGCTCCAGAAAGTAGCAAACGTTGTAGTTGACGATAACGACGGAGAGCTTCACCACAGGAAGGCGAAATTACGGGGCCGGTCGTCATTGCAAGCGCCCACTCATCTTGTCATTACCGCGCTGCGCTCGCAAGGAAAACTGGTTTTATACCCTACCGCGTTTGGCGCTGGCGCTCCACGATGCTGCGGCCCAGGGTGATTTCGTCGGCGTATTCCAGCTCGCCACCCATTGGGATGCCGCGGGCGATGGTGCTGATATTCAGGCTCTCAAAGTCGCGCAGGCGGCGCGAGAGGTAGAAGGCCGTGGTGTCGCCCTCCATCGTGGGCGAGATGGCCAGGATAATCTCGCGGATTTCGGAGTCCTCGGCCCCGGCGCGCGCCACCAGCGAATCCACCTGTAAGTCGGCCGGCCCTACCCCCTCGATGGGCGAGATAACGCCGCCCAGCACGTGATACACGCCCTGATACTGCCCCGTATTTTCGATGGCGATGACGTCGCGCACATCGGCCACCACGCACACCAGCGCGTGGTCGCGCAGCTTATTGGCGCAAATGCTGCATTCCTCGCTGTCCGAAATACTATGGCAGGTGCGGCAATATGTAATATCGAAGCGCATTTTGGCCAGCGCCTCGGCCAGGTTGGCGGTGGTGTCGCTCTCAGCCTTGAGCAGGTGCAGCGCCAGGCGCAGGGCGGTTTTTTTGCCGATGCCGGGCAGCCGCGACAGCTCCACTACCGCGTTTTCAATGAGCTTGGAAGGAAAATCCATTCTGGAAATAAAACCGCCCTAACGATTAGAAAATCAAACAATATCGGCCGAAATGCCGCGGTCGTGAATGGCGGAGCAACGGGGCTCCAACTCCTCGAAGGTGCCGTTTTTAACCGCGCACTTGCCCTTATAATGAATAAGTAGCGTGCACTGCTCGGCCTGCTCGGGCTCGTGGCCGCACACCTCAATCAGCGTCTGAATAACGTGCTCGAAGGTGTTCACGTCGTCGTTGTAGACCATGAGCGTGCGCAGTTCCTGCTCTTCTTCGAGCAGGAGCACATCGTCCTGGTAATCAATCTGCGGGCGGGTAGCGGGGAAAGCCATAACGCAAAAATACGGCGGCCGGGGCCGACGGTCATTCGGAAGTATCGGTTGATAACCCCGGCGGCGGCGGTTTCGTTTCGTGCAGAAACACAGAAAAAGCCCGGCCGCCCATGCCCGGTAGGCGCGAGCGGCCGGGCTGGCTGGTCCCTACCCCCGCTTACGAGGGCTGGCGGTCGCCGGAAGTGAGGTCCAGCATCCAGCCGGGATACTCGGGGGCGAGCTGGCTTACCTCGGCCAGTTCCTTCAGCTCGTCGGAGGTGAATTTTACGTCTATCGCCGTGAGGTTATCTTCCAGCTGGTCCATTTTTTTGGCCCCAATGATAACCGTGCTGACCACCGGCTGGTGCAACAGCCAGGCCAGCGCCAGCGCAGCCACGGTGCTGCCCTTGGCCTCAGCCATTGGCCGTAGCTTATCAATAATATTGAAAGCGAGGTCTTTATCAACGGGCGGAAAGTCGAAGCCGCTGCGGCGGCCTTCGCCTTTTTGGTTTTCGCGGGTATATTTGCCGCTGAGAAAGCCGCCGGCCAGCGGGCTCCACACCAGGAGGCCCACTTTCTGGTCGAGCAGCAGTGGCACCAGCTCGCGCTCCAAATCGCGCCCTGCAATGGTGTAGTAAGCTTGCAGCGACACGTATTTTTCGAGGCGCTCGTGCCGCGACACGCCGAGCGCTTTCATCAGCTGCCAGGCGGCTACGTTGCTGGCCCCGAGGTAGCGCACCTTGCCGCTGCGCACCAGGTCGTCGAGGGCGCGCAGGGTTTCCTCCCAAGGCGTGAGCGGGTCGAAGCTGTGGGTTTGGTAGAGGTCGATGTAGTCGGTATTCAGGCGCTTGAGGCTGGCCTCGGCCTGGGCCATAATATGCTTGCGGGTGAGGCCCGCATCGTTGGGGCCGTCGCCCATTTTGCCGCGCACCTTGGTAGCCAGCACGATGTCGTAGCGGTTCACGCCCAGGTTGCGCAGGGCCTGGCCGGTCATTTCCTCCGACTGGCCCTCGGTATAAATATTGGCCGTATCAATAAAATTGATGCCCGCGTCGAGCGAACGCTTGGTGAGGGCATCCGCCCCGGCCTGGTCTACCCCGTTGATGGCGGCAAAGCGGCCGCCGGTGCTGCCAAAGGTCATCGTGCCCAGGCAAAGCTCGGATACTTTCAGGCCCGTATTACCCAACAGATTGTACTTCATGGATTTTGGGAAAAAGAATGAGTGCCGCGCTGAGGCCGGCCCTACCCCCTGGCGAGCGGCCAGGGCCAGAACCCGCGCGGCATGGAGGTAAACGGCTCAGTAGCCGGGGCGTTGCGGCCCGGCGTGGGGGTAGGGGCCGGCCGACGTAAATTTCCGGCCCGGCTTTGCCGGTATTTTTGAGGAAAACGCAGGAGGCGGGCGCCGAAAGTGACCAGAGTAAAACCCGCATTCATCCCCCCGCTTCTTCATTGACAACTACATGCCCGTTCCTTCCGCCGATTTTAAGAAAGCGCTGGCTCGCCTCTCTGACAAGGAGCTGGCGGCCCTGCTGCTGCGCGCCGCGCGCCGCGATGCCGAGCTGCACGACACGCTCCGCTACGAGCTGCTGCCCGACGTGACGCTGGCCAGCATCTACGAGGCCAGCGCCGACCGCGTACACGAGTTGTTCAACGTGGCCGTGACGGGCCGCCTGCTCAACCGAAGCCTGGTAAAAGCCCTGCGTGCGGCCGGTCAGGAAGCCACCCGCGCCCGCCGCGTCACCAAGAGCAAGCAGCTCGAAATTGACCTCGGCATGTATACCCTGCGGCTGATTTTTGACAATTATACCGGGCAGTTTGATAGCGTCTACCAGGGCTTTTTTGTGGGCACGGCCCGGCTGACGCTGCGCCTGACTAAATTGATTGTGAAAGACTTGCACGAGGACTTGTGGCTGGAATACAAGTCGGAGCTGGACGACTTTCTAACCCAGCTGCACGGCCGCAAAAAGAGCCGCGAGCTGAAATTTGAATTGCCGCGGGAGTTGGTGTTGGAAGATTAATTAAACCATTTGCCCTTGCGAGCGCAGCGCGGCAATCTTTCCTGCACATTTGGGTTATGAATCCTGACGTGAAGGAAAGATTGCCGCGCTGCGCTCGCAAGGACAAACGTTGTTCTCCTCACCCTCCTACCCCCTTCCCCTTGAAAAACTGGCCCCAGGTTCCGCGGATTATCACTCTACGTAGTTCGTTGAAGTCGGCGCGCGACCCCATTGGCACGCTCAACCAGGCGCTGGCCCACTACGGTGATACCGTGCGCTTATACCTGGGCGGCGTGCGGCCCTCGGTGGTGACCCGCGACCCAGCGCTGGTGCAGCACGTGCTGCAAAAGAACCACCGGCGCTACCACAAATCGGACCTCACGCATGGGCTGCTGCGCTACCTGGGCCGGGGCCTGCTGACGAATGAGGGGGCCGACTGGCTGCGGCAGCGCCGGCTCATTCAGCCGGGCTTTCACCGGCAGCGGCTGGCGGGTCTCACGCGCCTCATGCGCCAGGCGGCCGACGAGTGGGTAGCGAGTGTAGAGGCGCAACTCGCTGAAAGCAAAGGGGTAGTGGAGCTGGATGCCCACGCCGCCACTACGCGGGTGGCCTTCTGCATCGTAGCGCGGTCGGTGTTTGGCGATAGCCTAGCCGATAGCGAGCTGGCCCAGCTCAGCGACTGGCTCACGGCCATTCAGGCATTTTACATCAGCACCATCCGTCAGCCGTATTTGCGGCCCTGGCACTGGGCGCGGGGTAATTATGGTCGCCACGACCGGCTAGCTACCCGATTGCGCGAGCTGGTGCGCGGGGCTATTGGCCGGCATCAGGCGGCCCTGGCGGCGGCCCCCGCCGGTACGCCCCCGCCCGATGACCTCCTGCAAATGCTACTCGATGCCCGCTACGAGGACGACGGCGCGGCCATGAGTGAAAACCAGCTGCTCGATGAGCTGAACATCCTGCTCGTGGCCGGCCACGAAACCTCAGCCAATGCCCTGGCCTGGGCCTTTGCGCTGCTGGCCCACCACCCCGCCGCCCAGCAGCAGCTGGCCCACGAAATAGCCCGCGAGCTGCCCGCCGGCCGGGAAGTAGAGTTTGAGGACCTGCCCCGGCTGCCCTACGCCCTGCAAGTGGTGCAGGAAACCCTGCGCCTCTACCCCCCAGCCTGGATAATGGACCGCGTAGCCACCGAGCCCGACGAGTTTCAGGGGGTAGCCATTGCCCAAGGCACGCTGTTTTCGCTCTATCTCTACGGCCTGCACCACCACCCCGGCCTGTGGCCCGAGGCCGAGCAGTTCCGGCCCGAGCGCTTCGCGCCGGGGGCCGTGCCCGCACCGCCCACCTACGCCTACCTGCCCTTTGGTGGCGGGCCGCGCCTGTGCGTAGGCAACCAGTTTGCCCTCACCGAGCTGCAGCTGGTACTGATTCAGGCGGTGCGCCGTTTCGAGATAAACCCGGTAGGGCCGGGCCTGCCGGGGCTGAGCCCGCTCATTACGCTGCGGCCCGGCGAGTTACGGCTGCGGTTCAGCCGCCGGGAGGGGGTAGGGGAGAGCCAGTAGAGGCGCGGGCCGTAGCGCCTAGCGGGTGGCCAGGCTGCGCAGGTTGGCGGCTATCTCGGCGCGGTTCTGCAGGTGCTGGTAGTAGGCAAACTCAGTGGGGGTGAGCACCTGCTCCAGGCACTGCGCCAGCCGCTCGGGCGTGCGGGTCAGGCGCTGGTGCTTTTGCACCGCCTGCTGCACAACTACGGCTCGCTCTTGCGGTAGCTGGAGCGTGGCGGCCAGGTAGCGTACCAACGGGCTGGCCTGAATGCCGCCGCCGCTGATAACTCCAACGCTCGGTGTAGGCCGCTCGATGTCATGCGAGGAACTGGGCCCCGAATGCCCGTAAAAAGTCAGCGATACGAGCAGGGTAAGTAGTGTATTCATCAGCGTAAAAAAGAGTAGGGAAGAGACTAAGTCGGCCAATAACTGCTTGCGCATTTTGTTTGACCGATTCAAAGGTACAATAGGCTTGTTGTTATTTCCAATTCAATTTTATCATTTGTAAGTACAATTTTTTTCAAGCTCTTTTTTTAGGCGAGGCAGCCTCATAAAACGCGCTAGGATGGTGGCCGGCTGCCTAGTATACCCGGCATAGGTCGGGCACGTTGTAAGAGCGCAGCCCGCCCGGTAGCACCTCCGAATACTCATTCGTAGCCGCTGAGTTTCCCAGCAAATGCTCGAATGGCAGTGGCCCGCCGCTCATCTGCACCTAGTCACTTTGCGACTGGTAAATGCGCGGCTTATACTACTGGTGCACCTATTGAAGCAGGTAGGTGAGCAGCGTAGCCGACGCTTTCCGGTCGAGGGCGGGGGTAGGGGCCTGGGCGTAGGCGCGAAAAGCGGCCAGGATGAAAAGCAGCGCGACTAGCTTGTTCAGTACGGGCGGGTGGGGTAGCAAGCAAAAGGGCCGCTTTCCAGCTGGAAAACGGCCCCGATACATTTTAGAATAAAATACCTACGCCTTTTCCGGCAGCAGAATCGCGTCGGGGTAGTTGCCGAGCACGGGTTGGCCGTGGCTGCCCTGGGTCACAGCCTCCACCAGCAGCTTGCCTCCCACGAAAGCGCCTTTCCAGCTTTCGCCCAGGCCGCCGAATACTTCCTCGCGGTCACCGCGCGAGCGCAGCTTGTTGATGCCCACCTTGAAGGCGCGCAGCTCCTTGCCGGTGCGGGTGGCCCACTGCTCATCGTCTGAGCCGAGGGCCGTTACCAGCGCGCCGTTCGAAATGTTCATCTCGCCCACTAACTCCTCCACGCGGTCTACCAGCACCACCGAGTCGATGGGGCCGAAGGGCTCCTTGAAGTACAGCTCGGCCTGGCGGGGTAGGCCCACCAGCGCGCGCGGGGCGCGGTAGGCTGAGCGGTCCTGGCCGGGCAGGAAGAGGCTGTCATCCAGCTTGCCTTCGTAGAACGGGATGGCCCCGGTCTTGAGCGCATCGGCGTAGAGCCGGTCGAGGTCCTCGGCCTGGTGAGCATTAATAACGGGCCCGAAGGCCAGGTCGGGCAGCTTGTCGCCGGCCTTGTCCACGAGGGTAGGGTTGCCGATTTTGAGGCTGCTGATGGCCTTGGTGTAGGTTTCGAGGAATTCGGGGAACAGCCGGCGCTCGACCACCCAGCGCACGTAGGCGGTGCAGCGCTGCTTGCCGTAGTCGTAGCCCTTGGTGAGCTGGTCGGCCAGGGTGTCCCACTGCGAGTAGTTCCAGATGCCGTAGGTGTTCACGCCCTCCATCTCCAGCATGTAGCGCTTGTCTTGCGAAGCCAGCGCATCGGCGATGTTGCGGCCGTTGTAGCGCCCACCCACGAAGCTGAGGCAGTCCACGGCGGGGTCCTTCACGAGCACGTCGCTCAGCTCGCCGCCGGGGCCGCTCACCAGCGTCACGGGCAGGCCGGCGCGGCGCGCAATGGCAAAAGTCAGGCTCAGCGAGATAAAGCCGCCGTCGGTGGGGGCCTTGGCAATCACCGAGTTGCCGCACAGCACCTGCACCAGCACCGCGTGCATCAGCACCGACATCGGGTAGTTCCAGGAGGCAATGTTGCTGACCACACCCAGCGGCTTGCGGTCGCCGAGCATGCCCTCGATATTGTCCACGTACCACTGCACGCCCTCCACGGCGCGGTCAATGTCGTTGAAGCCCAGCTTGTAGGTTTTGCCAATTTCCCATATGAGGAGCTTGCTAACCAAGTCGATGTGTGGGCGCAGGTGGTCGAGGCAGTCCTGCACGCGGCGCTTGCGCTCGTCGAGGTCGGTAGCGGCCCAGGCGGCGGCTTCGGCCTTGGCGGCGCGCACGGCGCGCAGGGCCTGGTCGTGCTGCAGCATGGGTAGCGAGCCAAGGTCGGAGCCGTCGATGGGCGAGTGGAAGGGCTTAGGCTGGCCCGGCTCCTGCCACTTGCCTTCCAGCAGGTTGAGGTAGCCGCCATCGGCGGTAAAGATTTCGGGAACCGCCTGCTTGAGGTCAGCGACGAGCTTGCTGAACTCGACTTCGGGCGCAATGATTTTGGGCATGAAAAAAAGAGTGTTGCCGGTGTAAATGGCAGGTGTTGGTGAAAGAACAGACTACACAACAACCCGCCCGGCCAGAGGTTGGGGCGGGGGTAGGGAGGTGTTATTACCCCCGCGCGGAAGTAGGCTCGTCAAGCGTGATAGGCTCCATGCGCGGCACCAGTGCGAATATCAGCACCCAGGCGAGCAGATACGCCGCGCCGCAAATCAGGAACATGATGAAATACGCGTGGTCGAGCCGGCCAATAGCTTCGTAATGCACAAACAGGCGCTTCTGCACCAGGGCCGTGAGCGCAATGCCGCCCATGCCGCCTGCGAAGCCGCCAATGCCCGTGACCGAGGCCACCGCCCGCTTCGGAAACATATCCGATACGGTAGTGAAGATGTTGGCGCTCCAGGCTTGGTGGGCCGCCGCCGCAATGCCAATTACCAGCACCGCCAGCCACATATTCATGGTTCCCAGCCACTGCGCAAACACAATTGGAAACACGCAGAACGCAATCACCAGCATGGCCATCTTACGCGCCTGGAAGGCCGGCATGCCGCGCCGCATAAAGCCCAGCGGCAGGTAGCCGCCGCCCACGCTGCCGATGCTCGACAGCACGTACACGGCCGCTACGGGCAGCGCAATGGCCGTGCCCGTGAGGTGGTATTGCTTGGTCAGAAAGTCGGGCAACCAAAACAGGTAAAACCACCAGATAGGGTCGGTAATGAACTTGCCGATGACGAAGGCCCAGGTCTGGCGGAAGCCCAGCAGGGGCAGCCAACCCACCTTGGGCTTCTCTTCGGTTACGCCTTCGGCCGGCAGGCCCACCGGAATATCGGCGTTGATGTAGTCAAACTCGGCCTGGCTCAGGCGGGTACTGTTGGCCGGCGTGTCATAAATGAGCATCCACAGCACCAGCCACACAAAGCCCAGCGCGCCCGTAACCAGAAAGGCCGACTGCCAGCCCCAGTGCTCCGCCATCCACGGCACCGAAAGCGGGGCGATGATGGCCCCCACGTTGGAGCCCGAGTTGAAAATGCCCGTGGCCAGCGCCCGCTCACGCTGCGGAAACCACTCGGCGGTGGTCTTGATGGCGGCCGGGAAGTTGCCAGCCTCCGTCAGCCCCAAAAAGCCCCGCGCTATCCCAAAGCCCAGCGTGCTGCTCACCAGCGCGTGGCCCATCGCGGCCACGCTCCACAGCGCCGTCGAAAGCGCATAGCCGATTTTGGTGCCCAGTTTGTCAACAATGCGTCCTACCCCAATCATGCCCACTGCGTAAGCCAGCTTAAAGGCAATCTCAATATTGGCGTAATCGCCCGAATTCCAGTCAAATGCCTTTTCCAGATACGGCTTCAGCAGCGAGATAACCGCCCGGTCGAGGTAGTTGATGGTGGTGGCGAAAAACACCAGCGAACAGATGGTCCAACGGTACCGGCCGATAACCAACGTGTCGGTGCCCGGCGGCGAGCTGCGAAGGATGGGATTCATAGGGTAGTGAGTAATGGGCAATGGGTAATCGCCTGTCCTTGCGAGCCTGCGAAGCAATCTTTCCTGGTCGTCTGCTCCTCGCCAGGCAAGTGGCGCGCCTCTAAAGGAAAGATTGCTTCGCAGGCTCGCAAGGACAGGCGATTAGTAGGTGCCAGACACCTTGCTCCGTAAAAACTGCATTAGCGGGGCTACGCGGGCCGTAATGGCAGCCGGGTCGCCTACCCCCTTAAAAAGCTGTGAACCGATGCCCACCACGTTCACGCCCGCGCCAAACCACTCCGTGAGGCTGGCTTCGGTGGGTTCGACGCCGCCCGTCACCATGAGCTTGGTAGTGGGCATGGGGCCGCGCAAAGACCTGATGTAATCGGAGCCCACGAAGTTGCCGGGGAATATCTTGACGATTTGCGCGCCGAGCTGCGTGGCCGCGTGTATCTCATTGAGCGTCATGGCACCGGGCAGCCAGGCCACGTCATGGCGCTGGCAGACGGCGGCCACGTCGGCCGTTGTCACGGGCTGCACCACAAAGGCCGCGCCGGCCGCGATGAAGCGCTGGGCATCGGCCGCCGTGTAGATGGTGCCGATGCCCAGCACCAGGTCGGGGCAGTCGGTGGCAATCAGCTTGGCCAGCTCCTGAAACACCTCGAAGGCATTGGCCCCGCGGTTGGTAAACTCGAAAACGCGCACACCGCCCGCGTAGCAGGCCCGCACTATTGATTGCGCGTAGGCCGCATCGGCGTGGTAAAAAACCGGCACCAGCGGCGCTTGCAGCGTGCGGGCGATAACTTCTGAGGAGGAAAGCATAAAGTAAGCAGAAATGGCATGGGGCAAAAAGAACGTTATTCCGAGCTTGCCGAAGAATCTCGCTCGCGCCGCTTGCGAATCGTTCGGGTGTCGTTCAATAATGCGAATGAGATTCCTTGGCAAGCTCGGAATGACGTTCTTTTTGGCGCTTTAATACTTGAAAGTCAACGCAGCAAGCGCCCCGTCAGGTTGCCCTGCATAAGGTGCTCGACTTCGGCCGGCGTCACCAGGTTGATATCACCGTGAATGGTGTGCTTGAGGGCCGAGGCGATGGTGGCGAACGAAAGCGCGTCGGCCTGGCTCTCGTAGGTGTTGGAACCGTAGATGAAGCCCGAAATGAATGAGTCGCCGCCGCCAATGCGGTCCACCACGGGCGAGATGTCGTAGAACGGCGTCTCCAAAAACTCGCCTTGGTCCCACAGCAGGCCGCAAATGCGTTCGTGCGAGGCACTCTGCGTCTGGCGGCGGGTCGCAATCACGCGCTTGATGTGGGGGAAGCGCTGGGTCAACTGCTGGCTCATCGAGCTGAAGCCGTTGTCCGAATTGGCCTCGGCCTTAATGCCAAACAGGTCGTCGGCATCGCCCTCAGTACACACCACGATATCGCAGCCGGCCACGAGGTCGGGCATCACGTCCTGCGCCCGCTGGCCGTACTGCCACAGGTTGCGGCGGTAATTCACGTCGGCCGAAACGGTGAGGCCCAGCCGGCGCGCGGCCGCAATGGCATCGGCCGTGGCCTGGGCGGCGGCGGCCGAAATGGCGGGCGTAATGCCCGTCCAGTGCAGCCAGCCGGCATCTTTTAGAATCTCCTCCCAGTTGAAAGCCTTCGGGTCGAGGTGGGCAAAGGCCGAGTCGGCGCGGTCGTATATGATGCGGCTGGGCCGCAGCGAGGCACCCACTTCCAGAAAATATAATCCCAGGCGGTGGCCTTCGGTGAAGAGGCAGTGGCTCGTGTCCACGCCGTAGCGGCGCAGGTGGTTGGCGGCCGCGTGGCCCAGCTCATTGGCCGGGAAGGCCGAAACGTGGGCGGCCGGCACGCCCATTTGGGCGAGGGCGGCGGCCACGTTGGCGTCGCCGCCGCCGTAGGTTATTTCGAGGGTAGCGGTCTGCGGCAGCCGGTAGTTCAGCGGCGGCGAGAGCCGCATCATTACTTCGCCGAAGGTGACGACTTGCTTCATCAGGGAAGGGAAATTGGCGAGCGCTTAGCCTTCTTTGCAGGGGGTAGGCCAGGCGCTAGCCACGGGAATAGGAATTGAAAGGGAGGCCGTTAAGATGCTGGAAAAACGTAGTCTACTCCACTTTTTTAATGCAAACGATACCGATAGTCAGCTTCGCGGTCACCTATTAGGCAAAATAAAACTCTAGTAAACAACTAGTTAGCGCCAAAATATTCCGCACTTGCCGGCGCGGCGGCCGGCGCAAAGCCAAAGTAGTCGCGGGCGTTGCCGTAGCTGATTTTTTCGACCAGCTCACCCAGCCAGGGCAATTCCTCGGCGGGCAGCTCGCCGTTTTCCACGTCGCGGCCCAGCAGGTTGCATAAGATGCGGCGGAAGTACTCGTGGCGCGGAAACGAGAGGAAGCTGCGCGAGTCGGTGAGCATGCCCACGAAGCGGCTCAGCAAGCCCATGTTGCTGAGCGCGTTGAGCTGCTTTTCCATGCTGTCCTTCTGGTCCAGAAACCACCAGCCCGAGCCAAACTGCATCTTGCCGGCCACCGAGCCATCCTGAAAGTTACCAATCATGGTGGCAAACAGGTCGTTATCGGCGGGGTTGAGGTTATAGAGAATCGTTTTGGCCAGCTTGTCCTGGGTATCAAGTCGGTCGAGGAAGCGCGACAGCGCCCTACCCTGCTCAAAATCGCCAATCGAGTCCCAGCCCGTGTCGGGGCCGAGCTGGCGCAGGGCGCGGGTGTTGTTGTTGCGCAGCGCCCCCAGGTGGAACTGCTGCGTCCAGCCCTTCTCCCAGTCCAGCTCGGCCAGGAAAATCAGCATGGCCGACTTAAACTGCTCTACCTCAGCGGCGCTCAGCGCCTGCCCGGCGCGGGCCTTGGTGAAGATGGCCGCTACCTCCGCCTCCGTATAATCGGCGACGTAGAGCCGCTCCAGGCCGTGGTCGGAAAGCCTACCCCCCTGCGCGGCGAAGAAGTCGTGGCGCTGGCGCAGCGCCGCCTGCAAATCGGCGTAGGTTTGAATCCCTACCCCCGCCGCGGCACCCAGGCGGTCGAGGTACTGGTTGTAGTCGGGCGCCTCGGGCGTCATGGCCTTGTCGGGGCGGAAAGTGGGCAGGATGCGCGTGCCGAAGTCGGTGGCCGCCAGCGCCTGGTGGTATTCCAGCGAGTCGGCGGGGTCGTCGGTGGTGCACACGGTCACCACGTTCATCTTGCGCAGCAGGCTCTGCACCGCGTATTCGGGGGTTTGCAGCAGCTCGTTGCATCGGTCGTAGATGCGGCGAGCACTGTTCTTATTCAATAATTCGGTGATGCCGAAGTAGCGGCGCAGCTCCAGGTGCGTCCAGTTGTAGAGGGGGTTGCGCACGGTGTAGGGCACCGTTTCGGCCCACTTCTCAAACTTCTCCCAGTCCGAGGCGTCGCCGGTCACGAAGCGCTCATTTACGCCATTAGCGCGCATGGCGCGCCACTTGTAGTGGTCGCCGTAGAGCCAGACTTGGGTGATGTTCTCAAACTGCCGGTTTTGGGCAATCTGGTCGGGCGGCAGGTGGCAGTGGTAGTCAATAATGGGCTGCGGCGCGGCGTGAAAGTGGTAGAGCTGGCGCGCGGTGGCCGAGTGCAGCAGGAAGTCGTCGGAGAGGAAGGGAGTCATTTCAATTATCAGTTATCAGTGAGCAGTTATCAATTGCTGGAGGAGGCAAAAAGAACGTCATGCTGAGCTTGTCGAAGCATCTCGCGTGCAGCACTAACTCAATCGTGAGGACGAAACGAGCGAGATGCTTCGACAAGCTCAGCATGACGTTCTTTTTTATCCTTAAAGACTACAAAGAAACGCCGCGCTTCCACGGAATAAAGTCGGTCTGGCCGTGCCTTACTGCGCTCACTTCCAAGCCGCTGGCTACCTGGATAACGTAGTCTAGGATGCGGGCGCCGGCCTGCTCAATGGTTTCGGCGCCGTCGATAACGGTGCCGGTGTTCACGTCGATGATGTCGGGCATGCGCTCGGCCAGCTTGGTGTTGGAGCTGATTTTGACGACCGGGGCGATGGGATTGCCGGTGGGCGTGCCCAGGCCGGTGGTGAAGAGCACCACGTTGGCGCCCGAGCCGACTTCGGCGGTGGTGCTTTCTACGTCGTTGCCGGGCGTGCAGAGCAGGTTGAGGCCGGGCTTGGTGACTAATTCGGGGTAGTCGAGCACGGCCACTATCGGCGACGAGCCGCCCTTGCGGGCTGCGCCCGCCGATTTCATGGCGTCGGTGATGAGGCCGTCGCGGATGTTACCGGGCGAGGGGTTCATGTCAAAGCCCGAGCCCACCGCGATGGCGCTGTCGCCGTAGGCTTTCATCAGCGAGGTGAAGCGCTGGGCCGTTTCGTGGTCTACCGAGCGATTCACGATTTCCTGCTCCACGCCGCACAGCTCCGGAAATTCGGCCAGAATGACCGAGCCGCCGAGCGCCACCAGCAGGTCCGAAACGTGGCCCACGGCCGGGTTGGCCGAAATGCCCGAAAAGCCATCGCTACCCCCGCATTCGAGGCCGATGGTGAGCTTACTGAGCGGCGCGGGCTGGCGCTGCTGCTGGTTGGCCTGCATGAGGCCGGCAAAAGTCTGGCGCAGGGCCGTGCTCACGAGGGCTTCCTCAGTGCCGATTTTCTGCTGCTCCAGCACAAACAGCGGCTTGCTGAAGTGCGGGTCGCGCTTGGCAATCTCGTCCTGCAACATGCTCACCTGCGCGTTCTGGCAGCCCAGGCTCAGCACCGTGGCCCCGGCCACGTTGGGGTGCGTAATGTAGCCGGCCAGCAGGCCGCACAGGCTCTGCGCGTCCTGCCGGATGCCGCCGCAGCCGCCCTCGTGGCTGAGAAACCGAATGCCGTCCACGTTCGGAAACGGCTTCGCCTTCTGGTGGCCCATTTCGGCCGAGTGCAGGTCGGTGGCTAATATTTCCTCTACCGACTTGCCGGCCCGCAGCAGCTCCAGCAGGGCCTGGGTCTGGGGCTGGTAGCTTTTGCGGCGGGCGTAGCCCAGGTCGTTCACCAAAGCCTCTTCGAGCACCTGAATGTTGCGGTTCTCGCAAAAAACCAGCGGAATAACCAGCCAGTAATTGGCCGTGCCTACCCGCCCATCGGGCCGGTGAAAGCCCATGAACGTGCGTCCCGCAAACTGGCTCACGTCGGGCGGGGCCCAGCTGTGCGGGTGCTGGCCCTCCTGGTACAACTCGGTGGCGTGCTTGATGTTGGCCGTCGTCAGCAGGCCGCCCTGGCCCACGGGGGCGGCCATGCGGCCCACCAGCACGCCGTACATGGTCACTTCGTCGCCGGGCTGCAAGGCTTGCAGGGCCAGCTTGTGCTTGGCCGGTATCTGCTCGGTGGTGGTTACGGTCAGCCCGTCCCAGGTTACGGGCGTGCCGATGGGCAGGTCGGTGAGGGCGACGAGCACGTTATCGGCGGGGTGAATTTTAGCAACTAAATGCTTCATAAGTACTTAACAAGTAGCAAGAAACAGTCAACAATTGCGTAGGTGATAAACTGATGAGAGCCTACCCCACCGCGCGGCCGCCAATAGTTGTTCATTGCTCCTCGCTAACTGCTCCTTGATATTAAACCGCCACCCGCTGGTTTTTATTCAACATGGCAGCTAAAGTAGCCGCCGCGCCCACTTGTTGCAGCTGCAACAGGTAGCGCGTCACGGCCTCGGCAAAGCCGGGTAGGGCCGTGAGGTCGGTATCCCACAGGCTCACGTCGCTCAGCACCTGCTGCACCAGTTCAATGGGCGCGCGGTGGGCCCACAGGTCAGCAAAAAAACCGGCCTGCTCGTCCTGAATCAGGTATTCCTGGCCCTGCGCCCCGCCGTACCAGTGGCCGCCGTCCTGGCGGGTGCCGCGCATAAACAGCAGGTAGGCCGCGAAGCCCAGCGCCACGTATTGCGGCACCGCCCCGAAACGCTTAGTGTAATGCAGCAAATCGGGCACCACGCGCAGCCGCAGCTTGGCCGAGTAGTTGAGGGTGATGGCCAGCCAGCGGTGCTCCACGGCGGGGTTGCGGAAGCGGTCGAGCACCTGCATGCCGAAGCGCTGGCCCACCTGCTCCTCAAGGGGGTAGGGAATGCCGGGCAGCAAATCGGCCAGCATCAGGTGGCGGATGTAGGCCAGCAGGTGGTCGTCTTCCATCGCCTCGCGCACGGTGCCTACCCCCCCCAGCACGGCCAGCCCGCAGGCCAGCGAGTGGGTGCCGTTGAGCAGGCGCAGCTTCAGCTCCCGAAACTGGTTGATGTCGGGCTGCACGATAATGCCCGCGTCGGCCTGCTCAAAACTCAGCACCGCCCGCACCCGCTCGCTGCCCTCAATGGCCCACAGCCGGTACACTTCCGACATGGTCAGCAGCTCGTCGGTGTAGCCCAGCTCCTGGGCCAGTTCGGCGGCGGCCGCGGCGGCGGGCGCGCCCGGCACAATGCGGTCTACCAGCGAGTTGCAGATACTATTAGCCGTTTCGAGCCAATGCAGAAAGCCAGGGTCGGGCACCTGGTTTTCGGCTAGCGTGCGCAGAATGCCGTGCAGCCTGGTGCCGTTTTCGGGGATGAGCTCGGTGGGCACGATGACCAGGCCCCTATCGGCGGCACCAGCAAAGGCTTCGTAGCGGGCCAGCAGCACGGCCAGCAGCTTGCCCGGAAACGAGCGTGGCGGCGCGGCGCGCACATCGTCGGCTTCGTCGAGCACAATGCCCACTTCGGTTGTGTTCGAAAAGACGATTTGCAGCGCGGGGCTGGTGGCCACTCGCAGTACGTCGGCCCACTGGCTCTTGGCCGAGAGCACCCGGCTGATGCTGGCGCACACCACGTTCTGGCTCACGTTCTGGCCGTCTTCCACGCCGCGCACGCACACCGTGTACAGGCCATTTTGGCGGGCAAAGGCGGTGGCGTCGCCGCCATCGGTGCTTTTCACTACCACCACCCGGCCATTAAAAATGCCCTGGCGGTTGGCTTGGTCAACGAGGAAATCGGGGAGGCCGCGCAGCAGCACGCCAGTCCCAAACTGGAGCACCTTCTCGGGCAGGTTGAGCAGCGCGGGGGGGGGTAGGGAAACGCCGGGCGCGGCTACCCCGCCGCGTACCAGTTCTTCGGATAAAACAGACATGCGGGCGGGGCTGAACTAGTAAGGAGAATAGGTTTTTACGAATCAGACCTTTATAGTTTAGCGCAGGGCAAAAGCACCAACTGCACAGCTAGCGTTTTTGCTCGGTGGCCAGGGCGGCTGAAAACAGCGAATAAGCTCATAAAGAAGGGGTAGGGCGGGTGAGATTTTGGAAGGAAGAAAAAGCGGGCCGTCGCGCCGGGAGCGTTAGCCAGGTCGAAGTTTAGCCATCAAAGCTCCCCAGCTAGCCATGCGGACCCGTTTTTATTTGTGCAATCGTTATCGGCAACGGTTACACGTTGCCTGGTGGCTACCCATATTGAATAGGCCGCCTACCCCCTCGCATGCAGCCAGCGGTTATCTTTAGCTGCGAAAGCCAACGCCTGGTTTTCGGTGAAAGATTGAATTTTAACAGGAATTCACTTGGGACCTGCCACGCTCAAAGACATTGCCAAGGAGCTGAACATCTCGGTATCGACCGTGTCGCGGGCGCTGCGCGACAGCTACGAAATCAACTCCGAGACCAAGCGGGTGGTGATGGAGTGCGCCGCGCGCCTGCACTACCGCCCCAATCCCATCGCCCTCAGCCTGAAGGGCGGCAGCAGCAGCAAGGCCATCGGGGTGATAGTGCCGCAGGTGGCTAATTATTACTTTTCGCAGGCCATCGATGGGATTGAGGAGGTGGCCAACCAGCGCGGCTACGACGTGCTCATTTTCCAGACCCACGAGGCCTACGACCGCGAAGTGGCCAACCTGCGCCAGGCCCTGGCCCGGCGCGTCGATGGCCTGCTCATCTCGCTAAGCAGCGAAACCAACGATGTGAGCCACTTGCAGGAATTGCAGCAGCAGGGCACGCCCATCGTGCAGTTCGACCGGGTGTCGGCGGCCCTGGACACGCCCCGCGTGGTGGCCGGCAACTTCGACGGGGCGTTTGCCGCCACCCAGCATCTGCTGCAATCGGGGCGGCGGCGCATCGCCCACCTCACCATTCAGCCCTGGCTCAGCATCACGCAGGAGCGCCTGGCCGGCTACCGCGCCGCCCTGGCGCAGGCCGGCGTGCCCTATGATGAGCGCCTGGTGCGCTTCGGCACCTTAGGCCCCGGCGAAATGGGGCCGCTCGTGGAGGAGCTGCTGGCCCAGCGGCCCGCCCCCGACGCCTTTTTCACGGCCAGCGACCAGCTGGTGGTGGGCTGCCTGGCCGCCCTGCGCCAGCGCCGCGTGCGCATCCCCGACGACGTGTCGCTCATCGGCTTCACCAACCTGACGGTGGCCGACCTGCTGTCGCCCCCGCTGAGCACGGTGGTGCAGCCGGCCACCGAAATCGGCCGGGTAGCCGTAGGCCAGCTGCTCGACCTGATTGAGAAGAAGCACCACGCGAACCCGCCCGCTACGCTCACCATCCCGACCACCCTGGTGCTGCGCGAGTCGTCGGTGCGGCCGGCGGTAGTGGCCTAGGCCGCCAGCGTGGCCGGGCCGGTCGCTACTGACTCAGGCCGCGTTTTCGCCCACCAGGTGCACGTGGTTTTTGCCCCTGGTCAGCGTCTCTTGTCCCTTGATACGTATTTGGTTTAATGATGATAGGCAGCGCAGTCGGCGAGCACGGCACCGAAGGCAACCAATACCAAACTTCAGTCGGTGGCGGCGGGGTAGGCGCGCACCACTTGCCGGGCCGTGCCCAGGCCCGTGATGCCCAGCTCCAGCACGTCGCCGGGGGCCAGGTAGCGCGGGGGCTGCTGGCCGCCGCCTACCCCGGCCGGCGTGCCGGTCGATAGGATGTCGCCCGGCAGCAGGGTCATAAACTGGCTGACGTAACTGATGAGGTAAGGCACGCTGAAAATTAAGTTGGCGGTGCTGCCTTCCTGCTGCGGCATATTGTTGAGGGTCAGCCAGATGCGCAGGGAGGCGGGGTTGGCCAGCTCGTCGGGGGTAGCGAGCCAGGGGCCGAGCGGGCCGAAGGTGTCGCAGCCCTTGCCCTTGTCCCAGGTGCCGCCGCGCTCCAGCTGGTAGGCGCGCTCGCTCACATCGTTGTGCAGCACGTAGCCGGCCACGTAGCTCAGCGCGTCGGCCTCCGCCACGTAGGCCGCCCGCCGGCCTATCACCACCGCTAGCTCCACTTCCCAATCGGTTTTCACCGAGCTGGGGGGGAGCACAATGTCGTCGCAAGGCCCGCTCAGAGCCGAAGGCGCTTTCAAAAAAATGACCGGTTCGGTAGGTAGGGGTAGGGCCATTTCCTGGGCGTGGTCGGTATAGTTGAGGCCCGCGCACACGATTTTGGAGGGCCGGGCCACCGGCGGCCCCAGCCGCGCGGCGGCGGGCACGGGTAGCAGCAGCTCGCGCTGCACGTCGAGGTAGGCCGCCAGGCGGCGCAGGCCGTCGCTGGCAAAAAAACGCTCGTCGTAATCTTCCCCAAAAGGGCTGAGGTCGTAGCGCTGGCCGTCGAGCACGATACCAGGCTTTTCGTGGCCGGGCTGGCCGTGGCGAATAAGGAACATGAGAGGGAATTAGGAATAAGTAGTGCAAGAACGGCTTGCGGACGAAGGAAGCCTTGCTCCAGGCAACGTTACCACCCTAGCGGCCGTCAGAAATGCATCAGGATTGCCGGGTAGGTTTGCCGGGGGCAGCAAAAAGACGCAGTTTGCGTAGAGCGCAGTCTGTTATCAAATTAGTGCTGATGTCTTCCTTTATGCTTGCTACCCGCGCCGGCCTGCTGGCCTTGCTGCTGCGCAGCGCGGCGCCCGCGCTGGCCCAGGTGCCCCTCCGGCCGGCCCCGCCTACCCCCGCCGATACCACCCACAAGTATGAGAGCCCCGCCGGGGTACCCGCGGCGGCCCACCAGCCGTTTCTCAAGAGTAAGGTGTTTCGGGCGGCGGCCATTCCGGCCCTGCTCATTGGCTACGGGGCGTACACGTTCAACGGCCACGGTTTTTATACCAACCAGGAGGCGCAGCGCGATATTCACCGGCTATTTCCTGCCTCCCAGACCCGCGTGGCCGACTACCTCATCTTTGTGCCCTACCTGGAGCTGGGGGCGGTTGAGCTGTTTGGGGTAGAGGGCCGCAATGACCGCCTCAACACGCTGCTGCTCATCGCCAAGAGCGAGGTAATTATGCTCAGCAGCACGTATATCGTAAAGGCGCTGAGCCACGAGGAGCGGCCCGACGGGTCGGATAACCTTTCGTTTCCGTCGGGCCACACGGCGCAGGCGTTTTTGGCGGCCAGCATCGTGCATACCGAGTTTCGGGACAAAAGCCAGTGGTACGGCATCGGGGCTTACGCCGTGGCTACCAGCGTGGCGGGCCTGCGCATGATTGTGGACAAGCACTGGCAGAGCGACGTGGTGGCCGGCGCGGGCTTCGGCATCCTGAGTGCCCACCTGGCCTACCTCACCCACCGCAACCGGTGGGGCCGCAAGTCCATCGGCCGCGACGTGAGCATTATGCCTACTTATTATGGCAGCGCCCCCGGCCTGAGCCTCACCTGGCGGCCACGGTAACCGCGCGGCAAGCTTCAGCCGGCCGTGGGGCGTTTGGGCAGCAATTGGGGGGTAGGGAAGCCACCTTGGGGCAACGCGAATTTAGCTACCTGGCCGGCTACTACCAGCCCCTGGGGTAAGGCTTGGTCGCGGGGGGTGGGCTGGCCAGGGTAGGCAGGTTCAGGATGGGAGCCCGGCGATGGGGCCGCCTCACCAGCAGCTGGCCTTTGCTACTCACCCACATAGTGGGTAGGCTACCGGCGGGTACTTTAGGCTGGCGCGGCGCGCGCCAACTAAAAAAAATCAGGTATAAGATGGCTAGTATCGGCCCGAACGCGATGGTACTAAGCAGGCGTAAGTGCCAGTACTGAGCGGAGCTGAGGGCTCCGTGATGGAAGAGAAAGTTAAGGAACGTCTCCATGCTTACTAGTACACGCGGGCGGTGGCTTTCGTGCCCCCACGAGAGCGGCTATTTTATTTTCTCGCGGCCTGGGTAGCTGGTTGTTGCCAGCACCTAGCGATGCGCCCGCAGGCCCGCAAAATTACGGAGCCGGTTCTGCGCTTTGGTAAGGGCTGCCGATGGCCGAAGCCACGAGTCAGCCCGACTACGAAGGTAGGCTCAGTCAGCTAAAGCTGCGCTTGACTGAAAAGGTTGATAGTAACTTATCCTCAACCAGTAATTTCGCGGTGCGGTACCGGCTGGAAACTTAACGGTCCGGAATCCGTCAGCTTATGAAAAAACTTCTTATACTGCTGGCTGCCTTCGGCCTGGCCGCGCTGGAAAGCCAGGCGCAGGTAGTGCCCCCGGTGCCGGCTCCCGCGCCTACCCCCGCCGACACGGCTTGGCACACCAGCCTCAAGGTGGGCCTCAACCTCAACGAGTCGCTGCTCTCCAATAACTGGAAGGGCGGCGGAGCCAGCTCGGTGGGCCTCAGCGGGCTCTTTAATGCCCAGGCGCACTACCGGCAAGGGCCGCGCAGCTGGGACAACGAGGCCGATTTTCTGTACGCCGCCCAGTATACGCGGGGGCAGAGCTACCGCAAAACCAACGACCGCCTCTGGCTCGATACCAAGTACGGCCACGCGCTGTCGGCGCATTGGAATGCCTTCGTGTCGCTGAACCTGCTCTCGCAGTTCGCACCCGGCTACGACTATACGGAGGCTACGCCGCGCCTGCTATCTGACTTTCTGGCTCCTGGCTACCTCACCAACGCCTACGGGTTTGAGTACCGGCCCAACGCGCGGTTTTCGCTACGCCTCTCGCCCTTCGCCCCGCGCCTGACCATCGTGCGCGACCCGGCCCGTTTCCAGACCCTACCCACCGATGTGGTGTACGGCGTGAACCCCGGCCACAGCACCCGCTGGGAAATTCTGGCGGCCCAGATTTTGGCCGAGCTGGAGCAGCCCCTGGGCCCGGCCGCCAACTTCAAGGCGCGCTACCTGCTCTTCACCAACTACGGCAGCTTCAGGGCCCAGGACATCAACCAGCGCCTCGACCTCACCCTTACGGCCAAAGTGTACGGCCTGCTGAGCGTAAATTTTCAGAGCACCGTGCTCTACCAGCACGACCAGGACTCCGGCATTCAATTCAGCCAGGGCCTGGGCCTGGGCTTGCTGCTGACGCGCCAGAAGCCGGTCGCGCCCGCCAAGTAGGGGTAGGGAAATCAGTTGTCCTGGCGAGCATGTTTTGTATTAAGAAAGAACAAACGTCTTCGCCAAACTAACCCGGCGGGGTACCTTTGCGGCCGTTTTACCTGCCGCCTATGCCCCGATTCTTACTACTTGCTGCGAGTGTGGCCCTGCCGCTGGCCGTTCGTGCCCAACAGCTAACCGTGCCCGCCGACACGGCCCGCCGCCTGGGCGAAGTAACCGTGTACGCCACCCGCCTCGGCCAGCTTGCGGGCCAAACCGGCCGCTACGTGACCGTGGTGCCCGGTAGCACCCTGAGCCGCTACCCGGTGGCCTCGCTCGACGACCTGCTGCGGCTGCTGCCCAATATCGAAATTCAGGGCCGGGGCAGCTTCGGCACCCAGTCCGATATTACGCTGCGCGGCTCGACCTTTAATCAAGTCCTGATTTTGCTGGATGGGATGCGGCTGAACGACCCGCTGACCGGGCATTTCAACGGGTATTTTCCCATCTCGCCGGCCGAGATTGAGCAGATTGAGGTGGTGCGCGGCCCCGGCGCGGCGCTCTACGGCCCCGATGCGGTGGGCGGCTTCATCAACATCGTGACCAAGACCTTCGCCGCTACCCACCGGCCCGACGGCACCGAGTTGGCGGGCACTTTCCTGGCTGGGGAATATGGCCTGAAAAGCACCAATGCCGGCTTTTATGGCCAGGACCACGGCCTGCGCCTGGCGGGCGGCATCCTCAACAACACGGCTAGCGGCCAGCTCCTCGACCTGCCCGGCGGCGGGCGCAACGACTTCAAGCTGAACACTTATTCGCTGTCGGGCGCGTATCAAATCACCGAGAAATTCAGCGCCGCCGCCCGCGCCAGCTTCGATAGGCGCGACTACAACGCCCAAAATTTCTACACGACCAACAGCGGCGACCGCGCCCGCGAAACCACCACCCGCGACTGGTACCAGGGCCAGCTGCGCTACCAGTGGAACGAGCGCGCCCGCACCGAGCTGTCCATCGTGGGCACGTCGAGTACCGACTTCTACGTGTATACGCCCACCACGGCGGCCAGCGACCACCTCATGCACTACCTCAACGTGCAGGGCCAGCATCAGCTGCAATTGTCTGATAAGCTGCGATTTACGCTGGGCGGCCAGGCCGACCGCCGCGCCGTGCAAAGCAACGACCGCGGCGACCACACCGTGTGGCACGCCGGCGCCTTCGCGGTGGCAGCCATCGCGCCGAGTCCGGGCCTGAATATCACGGCCGCCCTGCGCCTCGACCACGACCAGAACTACGGCACCGAAGTAGTGCCGCAGCTCAATGCCAGCCAGCAGGTGAGCGAACGGCTGACCGTGCGCGGGGCGGTGGGGAGGGGCATTCGGGCACCCAATTTTACGGAGCAGTACAACTCGGCCATCCGGCCCGGCGTGGTGCCCAGCGGCTTCAACGTGGGCAGCCCCGGTCTGCGCGCCGAGCGTACCTGGAACTACGAGGCCGGCCTCGACTACCAGCCCCGGCCGGCCCTGACGCTGCGCGGCACCTACTTCAACCGCTACGGCCGCAACCTGATTGACTACGTGGCCGCCTCGGGCAGCCAGACAATTGAGACGACGGGCTTCACCAACCTCAACCCCAACGCGACGTATCGCCTGGCCGAAAACCTGTTTGCGGTGACTACCCAGGGCATCGAAACCGAAGTGACGAGCCGCGCCCGGCTGGCCTCTACCCTGCGCCTCGATGGCAGCGTGGGCTATACCTGGGTGCACCTGGGCGTGGCCGGCGACGTGCAGTCGCAGTACCTCTCCAACGTGGCGCGCCACCTGGTTTCGGGCAATTTGAGCCTTGTTCATCAGCGGTTTACGCTGAGCGTGGGCGGCCTCTATAAAGTGCGCGCCGCCCAGCAAACCGTGCCCAGCGCCAGCACCAACCTGGCCGTGCTCACGCCCAGCTACGCCGTCTTCAACGCCCGCCTGGAGTTGGCCCTGCTGCCCGAGCGCGTGTGGCTGGTGGGCCAGGCCCAAAACCTGTTCAACGCCCACTACTCCGATTTGCTGGGTGCCCCCATGCCTACCCGCTGGCTCATGGCTGGCGTGCGCGTGGCGCTGAAGCGGTAGTGAAAAATAAGAGTTAAGGAGAACGGTCATGCTGACGAAGGAGGCATCTCGCTCACATCCTTGAACGATTGAATTTACTACCCCACGCGAGATGCTTCCTTCGTCAGCATGACCGTTCTCCTTAACTCTTAACTCTTAATTTGAAACCCGCCCCGCGCTTTCTACTTATCGCCGCCTTCGCGGCCGTGTACTTGCTGTGGGGCTCCACCTACCTGGCCATTAAATATGCCGTTGCCACGATGCCGCCTTTTCTGCTGGCGGGCAGCCGCTTCGTGCTGGCGGGTAGCATCCTGATGCTAGTCAGCCGCGCCTCGGCCACCTACGAACGGCCGACGCTGGTGCAGTGGCGCACGAGCCTGATAGTAGGTGCTATGCTGCTGGCGGGCGGCAACGGCCTGGTGGTGCTGGCCGAGCGCACGCTGCCTTCCAGCCTGGCGGCGCTGCTAATTGCCAGCGAACCGTTCTGGATAGTGCTGCTGAGCTGGTGGTGGCTGGGCCAGGCGCGGCCCAGCGGACGGGTAGTGCTGGGGCTGCTCCTGGGCTTCGCGGGCGTGTATTTGCTGGTGGGCGAGCAGCTGGCGGCCGGCTCGGGCCGGGCGCAGCTGGAGGGGGTAGGGCTGGTGCTGCTGGCGGCATTTAGCTGGGCAGCGGGCTCCATCTACGGGCTGCGCGCGCCGCGGCCCCGCTCGCCGGTGCTGGCCTCGGGGATGCAGATGCTGGCCGGCGGCGCGCTGCTGCTGGTGCTGAGCACGGCCACCGGCGAGTGGCGCGGGCTGCGGCCGGGCCAGTTTGGGGCGGCAGCGTGGCTGGGCTGGGGCTACCTGGTGGTGTTCGGCTCGCTGGTGGCCTTCACGGCGTATAGCTGGCTGTTGCAGCACGCCCCGCCGACGCGGGTGGCCACCTACGCCTACGTCAACCCCGTGGTGGCGGTGCTGCTGGGCTGGGCTTTGCTGGGTGAAAAAATGACGGTCCAGATGCTGGTGGGCGCGGCCGTTATCGTGGGCTCGGTGGTGCTCATCACCACCCACCAGAAAAAGGAGGGGTAGGGCGGGGCCGCAAGCTTTATTGTTGGGCGTGTCAGACTTCAGAATGAGACATTTTAAAAAATTAAAAATTGTAAATCAAGGGTTTATAGGAAAATAATCAGACTTCAGCGTTTTTTTATTGGGTTAGGTGATGTGAAAATGACTGCCGTATTTCGCAGAATAAATTTTCTCCCTAAGCTATGAAATACTTTTTCTTATTAATAGGCTTGCTGCTAGCCTTGCAGCCGGTTGCCGCGCAAGAATCCCGCCCGGCTTCCCCGCCCGATTCACCTGGCGTGTTGCTCCCTACCCCCCCGGCGGAATCCGATACGGTAGCGGCGCTACACCGGCTATTTGTGGCCAAGCGCCGGACACGGACTTACGTACTGGCAGGCACTGTTATCGCCGTGGTAATGGTAGCCATCGTAGTAGCATCGCAACCCGAAAAGCACGGTGGCAGCGGCGGCGGTTTTGCTCTCAGCAATGGTCCAATATTTAGCTCTGCAGACCAAGCTGGATTTGTAGTGGGTTTTCTGGGGGTGCCGCTGCTGACCACTGAATTGCTGGTCTACGGTAATTTTAGCCGCCGAAACGAAGCGCAGGCTCTAGTAGACTTTCGTGCCCACCAACTTTCGAAACACATCAAGCGTAAGCTCAAGGCCAAGCATTTTTGCCAAAATTTAACAGCCGACTTCCAACCAAACTGAGTAGACAAACTCGACCTTTTCGCACCATATTTTTGTTGATTGCCGAGCGCGCCGCCCGCATCTGCATAAACCTGTAGCTCGGTAAGATTACTGGGCCCTGCTGCCCGAAGCCCTCACGGCCCAGATGCTGGCGGGCGCGGCCGTTATCGTGGGCTCGGTGGTGCTCATCACCACCCACCAGAAAAAGGAGGGGTAGGGGAAAAGCTGATTTTATTATTGGATTTGTCAGACTCCTGAAAGAAATAGTTTAGGAATCAATAATTTATAAGGAAGCTGTTTAGGAAGTACAGGTAAACGGCACTCGGGGCGGGCTGCCGGCTTTTGGGCTGGCTGTCCGCTCTTTACCAGCACGAGCGGCGCGAATGGCGAGCGGACAGCCGGCCAAAAGCCGGCAGCCCGCCGCAAGGCTGACTTCCTAAACAGCTTCAAGATAAAAAGACAGAGTTTAAGTAACTTTTTTTGGGTTAAGTAATGTGAAAATGACTGCCGTATTTTGCAGAGTAATTTCTTTCCTTAAGCTATGAAATATTTTTTTCTGTCGATAGGATGGCTGCTAGTTTTTGGCCCGGCGGCCGCGCAACAAGCCCGACCAGCCTCCGCGCCCGATTTGCTTGGCGCGGCGCTCCCTACCCCCCCCGCGGCACCTGATACGGCGGCGGCCTTGCATCGGCTGTTTGCGGCAAGGCGGCGCAATATCAGCGTAGCGCTACCGCTTACGGTAGGTGCTGGAGCGGGGCTTTTTTTGGCAGTTGCTCATACTTCTGACGCAAAAGAGGGCTTAAATTGGACGTTGCTGGGCGTGATTACAGTAGGGTTCACAATTGGCGAGCTAGCTTCCATACCGAGGTATAGCAAAAGGCGTGAGGAGATGATGGCTGAAGATTTTAAGAGACATCGCTTGCCTGCCTCATGGCGGCGAGAGTTAAGGCAATGGTATTTCAAGCCGACGAAAACTATACCCTAAGACCGTTGGCTCCTTAAAGCCGACCTTTTCGCCACGTATTTTTGTTGATTAAAGCCAGCCCGCGCAGCGGGCGTATCCGCGAAATTCGTTTAATCCGTTTGAATCTGCGATGAAAGTTTGCCTGGCCGAAAAGCCCAGCGTGGCCCGCGAAATAGCTCAGGTTATCGGGGCCGACCGGCGCATGGATGGCTACTACGAGGGCAACGGCTACCAGGTCACCTGGACGTTTGGCCACTTTTGCCAGCTCAAAGAGCCCGACGACTACCGCCCCGAGTGGAAGCGCTGGAACCTGCACGACCTGCCCATGATACCCGAGCAGTTCGGCATCAAGCTCATGCGCCGCGACGAGGGGGTAGTCAAGCAGTTTAACACCATCAAGCGCCTGCTCGACGCGGCTACCGAAGTCATCAACTGCGGCGATGCCGGGCAGGAGGGCGAGGTCATTCAGCGCTGGGTGATTCACGAGGCCAAGTGCCGCAAGCCGGTGAAGCGACTCTGGATTTCGTCGCTCACGGAGGAGGCTATCCGGCAGGGTTTCAACAACCTGCGCGATGGGAAGGAGTTCGATAGCCTCTACCAGGCCGGGCGCAGCCGGGCGGTGGGCGACTGGCTGCTGGGCCTGAACGCGACCCGGCTTTTCACCCTCAAATACACGACCTACCAGGACAAGCAGCTGCTCAGCATCGGGCGGGTGCAGACGCCGACCCTGGCTTTGCTGGTGGATAGGCACCACGAAATCAGGAACTTCCGGTCCGAGCCGTACTGGGTGCTGAAGACGCAGTACCGCGATACCACCTTCACCCGCATCAACACCGAGGCCGAACAGAAGCAGGCCCAGGACGCGCCCGATGAGCAGAGCCGCCTGCGGGCGCTGGGCTACTTCGTGCAGGAAGAGGAGGCCACTAAAGCCCTGGAAGCCGTGAAGCCCGCGCCGCTCACCGTCACGAGCGTCGAAATTAAGAAGGGTAGGGAATCGCCGCCGCGCCTCTTTGACCTCACCAGCTTACAGGTGCAGTGCAACAATCAATTAGGTTTATCAGCGGAAGACACGCTCAAAATCGTGCAGGCGCTGTATGAGAAGAAAGCCGTGAGCTACCCGCGCGTCGATACTACGTTTTTGCCGGATGATATTTACCCCAAAATCCCCGGTATTCTGCGCGGCATCGGGTACCAGAATCTGACGGGCTTTTTGCTGGAAAGAAAGATTCCGAAGACGGTTAAGGTCTTCAATAACAATAAGGTAACCGACCACCACGCCATTATTCCGACGGGTAGCGGCGGGCCCAGCGGTGGCATGGAGAGCAGCGTGTATGACATCATCACGCGTCGCTTCATTGCTGCCTTCTACCCCGACTGCGAGGTGAGCAACACCACCGTGCTGGCCGAGGCTGCCGACTACCTGTTTCGGGTGCGCGGCCGCCAGATTCTCAGCCCCGGCTGGCGCGTGGTCTACGGCGACCCGACCCAGCAAACTGCCCCTAAGCCTACCCCCCCCGCCGGGGCCAGCCCCACCGGGGCCGAGGAGAACGACGACGTAGTGAGCACGCTGTTGCCCAGCTTTGCCAAGGGCGAGAGTGGCCCGCACCAGCCGCGCCTGGAAAGCAAGATGACCCAGCCGCCCAAGGACTACACCGAGGCCAGCCTGCTGCGCGGCATGGAAACGGCGGGCCGCAACATCGACGACGAGGAGCTGCGCCTGGCCATGAAGGAAAGCGGCATCGGCCGGCCCAGCACCCGCGCCGCCATCATCGAAACGCTGTTTAAGCGCAACTACGTGCGGCGCGATAAAAAGCGCCTCCTACCCACCCCCACGGGCATCGAGCTGATTGGGTTGATTGGAAATCCCACCCTGAAATCGGCGGAGCTGACCGGCCAGTGGGAGCAGAAGCTGCGCCAGATTGAGCGCAATGAGCTGCCCTCGGACCAGTTTTTGGAAGAGCTGAAGGGCCTGGTGCGCGAGATGGTGCAGGAGGTAAAAACCGACCGTGGCGGCCGCATGGTGTCGTCAGTGAAGAGTGAAGAGGTAGGCGGGAAGACCGAGCAAACGGCGAGCAGAAATACTGCCGTTTCAAT
Source organism: Hymenobacter psoromatis (assembly GCF_020012125.1). Taxonomy (NCBI): domain Bacteria; kingdom Pseudomonadati; phylum Bacteroidota; class Cytophagia; order Cytophagales; family Hymenobacteraceae; genus Hymenobacter; species Hymenobacter psoromatis. Next base: position 2,575,449 of record NZ_JAIFAG010000001.1, on the reverse strand, counting down.
TGGCACGCTGGTTACCAAAAATAACGCTTCACTCTCAACTCCTACCTCTTCACTAGGCCCCTGCCCCGCCTGCAAAACCGGCCACATCCTGCGCGGCAAAACGGCCTTTGGCTGCGCCCGCTTCCGCGAGGGCTGCCAGTTCCGCCTACCCATCGAAATACTCGGCAAGAAGCTAACCGACCCGCAGGTGAAAAGCCTGCTGGCCAAAAGCCGCACGCAGCTGATAAAAGGCTTCGTGACTGGCGCGGGCGAGAAAATAGACGGCGCGCTGACCCTCGACGCCAACTTCCAGCCCGAGCTGGTGCCCGCCGCCGAAAGCAAGCCCACCACCGCCACCGACCCCGGCCAGATTCCGTGCCCCGTGTGCCGGCTCGGCATCCTACTCAAGGGCAGTAGCGCCTTCGGCTGCTCGCGCTTCCGCGAAGACTGCCAGTTTCGCGTGCCCTTCGAGTGGGGCGGCAAAAAGCTGACCGATACGCAATTGCGCCAGCTCCTGCGCCGCGGCGAAACGGGCGTCATCAAGGGCTTCCTCTCGGCTAAAACCGGCAAGAAGTACGATGCCTCCCTCAAGATTGACGAGGGGCGCGTGGTGCCAGTATTTGGGTAGCGTGGTTTCATTCGCCAGAGCGCCCGGCCGGCGAAGCCCGCCCCGCGGCCGCGCCAATAACCCGAATGGTTGAGGGTAAAGACGCGGCCGAGCGGCTGACTTCATTAGCCGGACCAGTCTTTAATTTTCGATTTCCCGCTCCCGGCACCTACTACAGCGGTTTTCAGGCCAGTGTTTTAGAGCAGCTCCCAAGTCGGTGTATAAGGCGGGCTGCTGGCTGTTCGCTCGCTGCCAGACCGAACGGCGCGCCCGACGAGCGGACTGTGTCTTGGGCTTTTCTGCTAATTACCTACGCCACCGTGCGCTTATTGGGGAAAAGTAGTGAGCAGTAACAAACTGTTCATTATTCACTGTTTTTGCCACATCGCCAGCTTAACTAAGCATTCGTATTCGGCGCGAGTCAGCAGGCCGGAGGCAAATTTGACCAACGCAAACGATAGGGATAGGCGACCTATCTTATGTTAAAGATTTGTAAACCAAGCTGGATGTAGCTCAACTATCTCAACTAATTCGGTTTGAACACCAAGTTTAAACTCCTTTAATTTTTCGCACAATAATTCTCCATCGATTAAATCAATAGGTGGCGCACCGTCTCTCGTGGCCTCTTTAGTTGCCTCGCGGCTGAAAGTGCCAGTGGTAATAAACAACCCCTTATCAGCACGACCTTGCATAGCTCCACGGAAGTCACGGATTTGTCCAGAGCTGATAGAACCTTTATAGCGCTTGCATTGAAATATTACGTGGAAGCTTAAAAAACCACTAATACGCACGATGCCTTTGCCATCAATACCGCCATCGTTAGTTTTACCTGTTACTTCAACTTGTACGAAACCACTTTCGCGTAATAGTCTCTGAGTCAATCTCTCAAAGGCATCGGGTGGAATATTAAGAAGAATAATTAGAAGTCGCTCTTGCCAGTTAGGTGCTTCGTCTATGACTTCTTCAATAATTGGAACTTCAGCGTCGGCAGGTAGAGCACTACTATTTCTCTCGCCAGTCTTTTGTCTTGCAAGCTTCGTTATTTCAGCTGAATTGAGTTCACTAGCCCTCGTATTCGTTCTCACGAGTGCCCATACCTTGCGAGCTGAGTTTGTAATGATACCAGCTGCTTTCAAATGAGTTCTAGCCCAAGCTAGCCTGTACTCAATTTCGGAGCGACCATCTGCCCCATGTTGGATTTGTAGAGTCTGAGTCCCGAGTTCTAAAAGACTGTATACCTTTTCGTTAATTTCCTCGATAGTCCCTGAACCACCGAGTTGGATAAGTGCCTCAATGACTGGTTTGAGAAGATTGTCAGTGGTTGGAACATCAATATGTTTGCGGCGAGCCATCAGCAACCAAATATTTTGTAGTGACGCAGTAAGCTGTAAAGCTACTGTTAGTTTTGTGCCTCGTTGTTCATTGACAAAATGACCTGGCCGCAACTCCTCTCTACTCGCCGCTACCCCGACCGACCGGCCGAGGTGCCCATGCCCGGCCGCTCGCCCTACCTCGCTGATTATGACCGGGTAGTATTTTCGTCGGCCTTCCGGCGCTTGCAGCGCAAAACGCAGGTGATGCCGCTGCCCGAAACTGATTTCGTGCACACCCGCCTTACGCACTCACTCGAAACGGCCTGCGTGGGCCGCTCGCTGGGCCGCCTCTCGGCCCGCCGGGTGCTGGAAAATGACCCCGAAATTGCCCGCGCCCTGCCCGACTTTGCCGAGGACTGCGGCGACATTGTGGCCGCCGCCTGCCTGGCCCACGACATCGGCAACCCGCCCTTCGGTCACTCCGGCGAGGATGCCATTTCGGCCTACTTCGCCAGCCGGGCCGCCGAGCGCTTCACCACCGGCCTCAGCGCCGCCGAGCTGGCCGATTTACTGCATTTTGAGGGCAATGCGGCCGGCTTCCGCATTCTCACTCACACCTACCCCGCGCTCAGCAGCGGCTCGGCCGGGCTGGGGCTGACCTACGCCACGCTGGGCGCGTTCACGAAGTATCCGCGGCCCTCAGTTATTAATCCTGAGAAAAAGCAAAACGGGGCCAGCGAGAAGAAATACGGCTATTTTCAGGCCGAAAGCCAGCGCTTCCGGCTCGTGGCCGACGAGCTGAATCTATTGCCCAAAGACGTGGCGGCCGGCTTCTACCACCGCCACCCGCTGGCCTTTCTGGTAGAGGCAGCCGACGATATATGCTACCGCATTATCGACTTTGAAGACGGCCTCAAGCTGGGCCTCATCGACCACGAGCGCGGCCTGGCCCTGTTGCGCGAGCTGCGTGCCACCGCCCCCAGCGTTTCTCCTGCCCGCCCCAAAAGCAGCAGCAGTGGCGGCTTGCAGTGGCGCGCCTGGCAGGAGGAGCTGGGTTACCTGCGCGCCACGCTCATCGGCCAATTGGTGGACGAAACCGCCGGCCGCTTCGCCCAGCACGTACCTGCCATCCTGGCCGGTACCTACGACGCGCCGCTGGTGAAGGAGCTGCACGGCTACGCGCACCTGCAAGAGATTCAGCGCCTGAGCATTGAGCGCCTCTACCGCTCGCGCCCGGTGCTCGAAATCGAGGCCGCCGGCTTCGAGGTGCTCGGCGGCCTGCTCGATGCGTTTCTGTGCGCCATTTTCGATAAGCAAGTCAACCACCGCTCGCGTAAGCTGCTCGATTTGCTACCCCCCCAGTTCCGGGCCATTGGTCCGCAGGCCGGCGCGTCGGCTTATGAGCAGATTCTCTTGCTCACTGACTACGTAGCGGGTCTGACCGACCAGCACGCGCTGAGCTTGTACAAAACGATTAAGGGAATTGAGCTGCCCAGGGGGCTTTAAAGTACTTTATTGAAAGTAGGGTGCGGGGCTTGTGCCCGCCCGTCGTTGAACGAAACAGGCGCAAGTCGTTCAACGACGGGCGGGAGCAAGCCCCGCACCCTACTCACAGCAGCAGCACGTCGATGCGATGAGCATGAACCAGCTGCAATTCTTCTGACCATGAGAAGACGGTGAAATTGCCGTCCTGCGAGGCGACCAGGGCCAGGCTGTCGGGCTGGTCGTGCACGAACTGGGCGGCGGCCAGGTGGCGGGTGCCGCCGTTCTGGGCGGGGGGTAGGAGGGTAGCCTGATTACCCAGCACGGGCTCGGTGAGCAGGATTTGGGCCACGGACGAGCCATCGGCGCGGCGCGTTACCTTGGCCCCGAAGGCCAGTAGTGCGAACTGCCGCGTCACCACCGTGGCCCCGTCCACGGCCGTGAAGCCGCCGAGCACCTCAATGGCTTCGAGCAGGTTTTCGGGCCAGTCGGGGCGGTGGTGGTCGGGCTCGGCTAGTAGGCTGGCAATGAGGGCGTAGGGCGGCACCACGGGGTAGCTCAGGGGCTCCACAATGGAGGCGCGCCAGGCCTCGGAGCCGGGCGGCACCACCAGCAGCAGGCCGCCGCGGCCGTGCGCCCGCATGGCGCGGGCCAGCTCCAGGCGCACGTCCACGGCCGGGCCGTCGTGAGCGGCAGCCACTCGCGCAATGTTCGGCAGCGAGGCGCGCAGGGCGGGGTAGTCGGCCAGGCCCTGGGTTTCCTCGTCCACCACCCGCACGTGGTCGCCGCGCAGCACGGCCACGTTCACAAACTTGCCGAAGCCGTCAGCCCGGCGGTGCTTGGCCACCAGCAGGCCGGGCTCCACCACTTCCAGCACAAAGCACACCGGCGGCACCCGGCTGGCCGTGCCCCACAGGTAGAGGCCCTCCTCATCGTACCCTACCCCCAGGTGCACGCCGGGGTGCTCCACGGCCGGCGCTAGCTTGATGAGCGACTGCGGCGTGAGGCGCAGCCGGTGCCCAAACCGCAGTGGCTGCTCGGCCTCCTCGGGCGTGAGCAGCGCCAGCGAAATGCGCGGCGGCCGGCCCTCCTCGCGCCGCAGGCTGGCCCAGAAGGCCACGTCAATCAGGGCTTCAAGCAGGGCGGCGGGCGGAGTGGGGGGTAGGGCCGGGGCATCGGGCAGCAGCAGCGCCGCCGCCCGGTGCTGGGCAAAGTGCGTTTCGAGGTCTGGGGCCACCATGCGGGCGGCCAGATAGGTAGGTTCGGAGAGCATGGAAAAAAGCGGCAACCAGCGGCGTGTGGCCGGTGAATAAGCACAACCGGGAAAGTAGGCCGAGGGCTTGGCAAGGGCCAGAAAAATAATTAGGCAGAAGGTAAGCAAAGCCGTTCGTCATGGTGAACTGGCATTGCGCGCATCAAGCCGCGTTCAGCGCACCCACACGATGCTCGCGCTGGTCGGTTCGGGTGCGAGGGAGCCTTGATGCGGACCAAGCCATTGCGCCAGACCTACCCACTACAGCGGTGCTATCTGCGCGTTTCGGGTGCGAATAGCTTCTTCGGTTTTGGGGACGAAAAAAGTGCTCAGCATCGTGACGGCGGTGGCTTGCGTTTCCTCCACAAACGGCCGCAGCGCGTGGTTGTACGCTTGAAACGCCGCGTCAAAATTACCGTCGTGCGTTGCCAACGCATCCGCTACGGCCACGGCACCAGTCATGGCTAGCGAGGCCCCAATGCCCGCCGCGGGCGACGCACAATAGCCGGCGTCGCCCACCAATGCCACGCGGCCTTTGGTCCACGAGGGCATCTTTATTTGGCAGAATTTATCAAAGTAAGAAATGCCCGCCTCCGCTACTTCTGCCAGTAATTCAGCGGTTCGCCAGCCCATGCCGGCAAACTGTCTCAGCACAATTTCTTGTTGCTGCGCGGCATCCCGGTAATTGTATGGAATTTCTTGCTCGGAGAAAAACCAAAAAATAATGTCGGTTTTCCCATTGTACGCATTTAGCAGCACGCCCTTGCCCGGCGCACTATACAGTTGGGCGGTGTTTTGTGCTAGCAACAAGTGGTTGACGATGGTGAGCGACGCATAGTGCTCCATAAAACAGGAGTATTCCGATTCGTGCCCAAACCATAGCTGTCGCACGCCAGAATGCAGCCCATCGCAGCCAAATACCAAGTCGAAGGCGCGGGGGGAGCCTTGTTTGAACGTCACGTGGATAGCGTCGGCAGTTTCGCTCAGCCCCGTGATGCGGTTGTCAAACAGGAAATCAACCGTATTCTGGAGCGCACCCAGGAGAATAGTTACCAACTTATCCCGCTCAATCTCGATTTCTTCGGGGTCGTCGTCCGAAAGCAATTCGGGCCCCTCTGGAGGTAGCAGCGGGTTTTCTGTCACATCGTCGGCATTTTTAAATTCAAACTGCAAGGGTGGTAAGCGATAGGCTTTCAACTGCTCAAAAATGCCCATGCGCCGGGCGCTAGCCAGGGCTGCGCCCTGCACATTAATGGCCGCCCCGCCCAGGCGGGGTTCGCTGGCCAATTCTATCACCGTCACGTGGTAGCCCAACTTATTCAGCCAGTAGGCGGTGGAGAGTCCGGCGATGCTGGCACCCGCGACGAGTACTTTTTTTTCGTTTGCTGATTCCATTTTCAGAGGATTTTTGTGGGTTTACTACTTGCTTGTTTACCTCACAAAAGTCCGGCAGGCCCCGGTTTCAGGCTAGAACAAACGCGACAAAATCGGTGCTGACCGCCTGCTGCCAGCGCGTGGCTTTGCGGGCGAAAGCCGCCGGCGTCGTGCCGCAGTAGCGTTTAAATTCCCGGCCCAGGTGCGACTGGTCGGTATAGCCCAGCTCCTGCGCTAAGCCGGCCAGGTTAGCCGCCGGGTGCCGCCAGAGGTGGCGGCGGACCTGCTCAAAGCGCAGCAGGCCCGACACATCTTTCACCGTATGGCTCGCCGCCTGCTTGAACTTCCGCTCCAGGGTCCGCACCGTGGCATGGGCCGCCGCCGCTACTTGGCTCACCGGCAGGGTGCCGTTGGCGGCCCGCATCGCCCTGCCCGCTTTGCTCAGCGTGCCGTCAGGCACACTCGGCGACTGGGCCTGCCCGAAATACTGCGCTACCTGCGCCAGCGCTTCCGCTACGTTACCCGCCTGCAGCCACTTCGCCAACGGAGCTTGCAGCTGGGCGATGGGATGCTCCAGGATGCGCACGCCGTCTTTGCCAGGGGGTAGGCCGAGCAACTCGAACACGGTCCAGGGAAAGCACCGGATACCAAGTAGTTCCACCTGGTTTTTTGCATAAAAATAAACTGGCTTATGGAGCAGCCCCACTAGAAAAGGGGAGGGTAAGGGCTGCCCGCTGCCAGTAGTCAACAGGCTATTGGCGCTCCCGAAATGAAAGATAATCTCCGCGTAGCCATCTGGTACTACCTCAAAGCTTGTCAGCAATTCGCCAAAGTCCTTGCCAGTGTACCAAAAGCTCTGGATGGTAGCGCGGAGTTCTTCAGGCGGTTCAATTTCTTGGTGCTGCATGAGGAAAGATAGCTTACTGAGCTGGGTTAGGTACTATTTTTGACTACTTCCCTTTAAGGGCAAGCTTGCAGCAGCTGCTAGCAGTTGGCCTTCGTCAGGGCTATCAGCCAAAAGCTAGCAGCTTAGATACGGCGGCTGTATGTTTGCCCGCGCTAACTTCTTCTTTCACTTGCTCCTATGAACCCTCTTGTTAAACCCGTGCCCCAGGGGCCATCCGCCGCTTTTATCGGGGCCTCGTGGGTGGCGCTGCTGGCCGGCATGGCGGCCTACAACATCGGCCTCTGGAACGCCACGATGGGCCTCAATGAGAAGGGCTATTATTTTACCATCCTCATGTACGGGCTGTTCTCGGCCGTATCGGTGCAAAAGAGCGTGCGCGACCGCCAGGAAGGCGTGCCCGTTACCAATATTTACTACGGCCTGAGCTGGTTTTCGACCCTGCTGGCGATTCTGCTGCTCACGGTGGGGCTCTGGAACGCTACCCTTACGGCCAGCGAGAAGGGCTTCTACGCCATGTCCTTTTTACTGAGCTTATTCGCGGCCATCGCCGTGCAAAAAAACACCCGCGACGGGCAGCTGGTGGATAAGCCCGGCCGGGAGTTGGTAAATGAGTAGCTGCTGTTACGCAGCGATGAGTAGCGCGAACTTTGTAGTTCGCGTCCCCGCACCGTTAGAATGGCTCTAACGGCGCGGGGAGGCTTGCTTACAGAATATTCACCTCCGGGTGCAGCTCGATGCCGAACCGCTCGCGCACGGCCCGGATAATCTCCTCGGCCAACTCGCGTAGCTCTTGGCCGGTAGCACCACCGTGGTTTACGAGCACCAGCGCTTGCTGCGCGTGTACGCCGTGGGTGCCCGCGCCCGCCCCGCGCCGTAGCCCCTTGAAGCCCGCCTGCTCGATGAGCCAGCCGGCGGGCACCTTCACCCCGCCCGGCAGGGGGTATCCTGGCAGGGCGGGGTAGCGGCCTTTTAGCTCGTCAAACTTGCCTTGCGACAGCTCGGGGTTCTTGAAAAATGAGCCCGCGTTGCCGATTTCGGCCGGGTCGGGCAGCTTCGCACGGCGGATGCGTACTACGGCGTCGCGCACGTCGCGGGGGGTAGGGGCCTCGATGCCCAGGTCGGCCAGCGTCTCGCGAATGGCCCCGTAGCCCACGTTGGCCGGGCGGCCGGCGCTGGCGCGGTGCAGCCGCAGCACCACCGCCATCACCACAAACTGGCCCTTCAACGTGCTTTTAAATACGCTTTCGCGATAGCCGAAGCCGCATTCTTCCTTATTGAAAACCCGTAGCTGCCCGGTAGTCATTTCCAGTGCCTCCAGCCGCTCAAACGTGTCTTGCAGCTCGGTGCCGTAGGCCCCGATATTCTGGAGCGGGGCCGCACCCACCGTGCCGGGGATGAGCGACAGGTTTTCGACCCCGCTCAGGCCCTCGTCCAGGGCATACTCCACCAAGCCGTGCCAGCTTTCGCCGGCCCCGGCCCGCAGCAGCGCGGTGTGCGTGTCCGCCTCTTCACTGCTAATTTCCAGTCCTTTAATCTCGTTTTTCAACACCACGCCTCCAAAATTCTGCGTTAGCAGCAGGTTGGAGCCGCCGCCCAGAATCAGCAGCGGCCCGGCCTGCACTTCGGATAGGGCCAGCAGCTGCCGCAGCGCATCGGCCGAGGCGAAGCGGGCGAAGTAGCGGGCCATCACCTCCAGGCCGAAGGTGTTGAAAGGACGGAGCGAAACGTGTTCTTCGAGCAAGGGCATGGCGCAAAGGTCGGAAAGTAGCGTGGACTCTGCGAGTCCGCGCGTGGAAACGTTGTTTAGTTTAACGGCACCACGCGCGCACTCACAGAGTCCACGCTACTTTCTCGTAAGCTACTTCACGTTCGCCTTCACGTTGAAGCGCGAGTCGGCGCGCACTTTCGTATCCTGGGGCAGAGATTTAGCCAGCTCGGCGGTGGTGAAGAGCGTGTAGTTGCCGCTGCGCAAATACAGGTCGAGCTTGTTGCCGCTGGGTGTGAGGCTGATGGTCGTCTGGCCGGTGGGCACGGGGCTGAGCGAGGCGAGCAGCGTCTTGTTGGTACCGGCCGCGTCGGTGGCGATGTAGAGGCTGATACTCTTCAGAAAATCAAACGTTTGGGTACTCGGGTCGGTGGTAGTCAGCGTGAGCTGGTCAAGGGTCACGTCCTGCACGTAATCGGCAGTCGTGTTGTTACCCGCGTAGGTGCTCGACGAGTTCGACGACACCGCAATGCCCGGCAGCACAAGCGCCGTATTGACCAGCGGCCCCGTGGCCGGAATGGTAAAATTGGTGGAGTCGTTAATTTTGAAATTAAGCAGGCTCACGAGCTTTTTGCAGCCGATAGTCCCCAGCAGCAGCAGGGGTAGGAGCAGCCAGATTTTGGAGGATAAGATATTTTTCATGGGCAGTTGCTTAGCAATAGTCGTGCACGATTGCCACTGGACTTGGGCGGCTGCAAGAGAATCGGAGCATAGTTAAACTTATTCGTTACTGTGAGCAGTGCGAAGTAGCGGCGAATAATTTTGCGTAAGCCTTATTAATCAGCAAATTTGCGCTTCCCACCCGCTGCCCTACCCCATGAAAAACCTCTTACTAAGCGTCGGCCTGCTCGGGGCTAGCCTCGCCGCTGCGGCCCAGCCCACGCCGCGCCAGCTCTACCCCGGCCTGTTTGAGGCAGTGCAGCTCCAGCGCGTGTACCCCGATGGCAAGACCTTCGTGGATGCCCTACCCACCGCCGCACCCGCCGGAATCGTGGCCACCTACGAGCAGCGGCGCAGCCGGCCGGACTTCGACCTGAAACTCTTCGTGGGGCAATATTTCACGCCGCCCGTAGCGGCTACCGACTTGTACCACAGTAACATCCAAGCCGGTATCCGGGCGCACCTAGATACGCTGTGGACGGTGCTGAGCCGGCCGGCCGCCTTGCAGCCGCCGCCCAATTCGTCGCTGCTGCCGCTGCCCCGGCCCTACGTGGTGCCGGGTGGGCGCTTTCGAGAGATGTATTACTGGGACTCGTACTTCACGATGCTGGGCCTGCGTGCGGCCGGCCGCACGGCGCTGGTGCGCGACATGGTGGCCGATTTTGCCTCGCTCGTGGACCGCTACGGGCACATCCCGAACGGCACGCGCACTTACTACCTCACCCGCTCGCAGCCGCCGTTTTTTGCCCTCATGGTGCAGCTGCTGGCGCAGGCCGAAGGGGGTAGCAGCCAGTCGTATACCCAGTTTCGGCCCCAGCTTTTGAAAGAATACGCCTACTGGACTGCCGATGGGGCCAGCCCCAAGCCCGGCACCGCCCAGCGCCTGGCCGTGCGGATGCCCGGCGGCGAGCTGCTGAGCCGCTACTGGGACGACAGCGACCAGCCCCGCGAGGAGTCGTACCGCGAGGACGTGGAGGCCGCCAAAACCAGTGCCCAGCCGCCCGCCGAGTTTTACCGCAACGTGCGCGCCGCCGCCGCCTCGGGCTGGGACTTCAGTACCCGCTGGTTTGCGCCGGGCCAGGGGCTGGGCACCATCCGTACCACCCGCCTCGTGCCCGTGGACCTCAACTGCCTGCTGCTGACCCTGGAGCAAACCCTGGAGCTGGCCGCCCGCCAGGCCGGCGACTCCCTAGAAGCGCCCCGGTTCCGGCAATTGGCGCGGGTGCGCGCCGCCGCCATCCGCCGCTACTGCTGGGATGAGCAGGCCGGTTTTTATTCAGATTATGACCTCGATACCCGGCGGCCTACTCCGGCCCGCACGCTGGCAGCGGTGTTTCCGCTGGCCTTTGGGGTAGCCACGCCCGTGCAGGCGGTGCTGGTGGCCGGGCACCTGCGGCGCGAGTTTCTGCGGCCCGGCGGCCTGCTCACTACCCCCCTCGCCAGCGGCCAGCAGTGGGACGCCCCCAACGCTTGGGCCCCGCTCGAATACCTGGCCATTCTGGGCCTGAACCGCACCCAGCAAACGGCCCTGGCCGACACCGTGGCCGCCCGCTGGGTGCGCGTGAACGTGCGCGGCTTTCAGCAAACCGGCAAGCTGCTGGAAAAATACAACGTGGAAGCCACCGGCCCCGCCGCCGGCGGGGGCGGCGAGTACGCGCTGCAAGACGGCTTCGGCTGGACCAACGGCGTGCTGCTGACCCTGCTCGATGCCGCCCGCACCGATAAGTACATCGGGGACCGGCCGGCGCAGCCGTTGCCAGTGCTTCGGCCTAAGAATAAGGTGGTTAAGCCGGCGCAGTAGCCTTTAGTCTTACGCAAGAGACGTTTGTCATTGCGAGCCCTGCGCTCGCAATGACAAACGTCTCTTGCGTAAGTCCCAACTATTTAACCAGCTTTCCCCTCACTCGCTTTTTGAAAAGCGGGCGCGAACACGGTGCGGGCAAATTCTTCGAGGGTAGTGGGCGTGGCGCTGCCCGGCAGGCGCTCATCGGGTAGGGCCGTGCCGTTGTTCTGGCGCTGAATCATGTCGTCGAAGAGGTCGGCCATGCTTGCGCTCATGCCGGCTTTCAGCAGGCCGGCGCGGGATTCGTCGTAGCTGAGCTGCTGGAAGGGTAATCCCGGCTGGCCGATGGCCTGGCCCAGAATGGTTGTGGCCTCCTGCATGGAGTAATTGCGCGGGCCGAGCAGGTAGTGCACCGAATGGTTCTCGAACGTAGTCGCGCCGAGTAGCGCGGCGGCTTTGGCGGCAATGTCCTTTGTCGCCACCATCGGCATACTGATGTCGGGGCGCATGGGCGAGGCCACGGCTCCGCGAAACTGAATCAGGCGCACGTTGCTGAGTAGGTTTTCCATGAAGAAGGCCGGGCGCAGGTGGGCCACCGTGAGGCCCGCAATGCCGTTGAGGCGCGCTTCCTGCGCCAAAAACAGGGGACCGTTGTTGGCGGGCTGGTCGGCGCGGGCGCTGCTCAGGTTCACTACCCGGCGCAGGCCGGCGGCCTGCACGGCCTGGGCCAGGGTTTTGTTCACTTCCGCGTGATGGGCCAGCACGTCGGCGGCTTTCACGTCGGGCGGGGCCATGAGGAAAGCGGCCTCGGCCCCGCGTAGGACCTGGGTGAGAAAATCGAGGTTGGTGAAATCGCCGGGGGCGATTTCGGCCCCGGCCTGTCGCAGTGCGTCGAGGCGCGGGCTGGGGTTGGCCACGGCCACCACGCGGTGACCCTGGCCGAGCAGGGCGTGCACAATCTTGGTGCCGATGTGGCCCGTGGCCCCAGTAATAACTAGCTGCTGCTGAGACATAAGTAGAATTTGTTAAGAATTAGTTGCAAGTCGGAGGCTTAAATAGATGCTCGTTAAACGACTACAAAGGTCCGGCCCTATCCCCTTCTCCCCTTAGGACGCAGCCGCGTTTGGCTGGTACATTTCGCGGGTAGCTGCCCGGTAAGCCAGCGGCGCGAGGCCGGCATCGCGCCGGAAGAAGCGCCCGAAGTACGACGGGTCCTCAAAGCCCAGCGCGAAGCCGATTTCGGCCGCGCTCAGCTGGGTGTGAAACAGGTAGCGCTTGGCTTCCAGCGACAGCCGGGCGCGGATGTGGGCCAGGGCCGGTTGCCCGCTCAGCTGGCGCACCCGCTCGTTGAGGTAGCCGGGGCTCAGGTGCAGCAGCTCAGCGTACTGCGCTACCTGGTGCCGGGTGGCGTAGTGGGTTTCGACCAGGGCCGAAAACTCGGCGAGCAGGCCCGGCTCGGGCGCGGGCGGGCCGGCAGCCGGCAGCGGGGGTAGGCGGCTGAGGTGGATGAGCAGCGCCCGCAGGTCGGCGCGCAGCATGTCGAGGTGCCAGGGACGTTGCTCCGCGTACTCGGCCAGCATGTGGGCCAGCAGGGGTTCCAGAAAGGCGAGGTCATCGGCGGCCAGTTGCCGGGCGAAGCCGGGGGCACCGGGCACCAGCAGGGGTAGGGGCGCGAAGCTGGCCGGATGGTCGAGGCCCAGAAACTCGGCCGTGAAGCCCAGCGCGGTGCCGGCCACGGGGGTTTCGGCTTCCAGCAGCCGCACTTGGTGCGGAGCCGTGAGGTAGAGGGTATTCGCCCGCAGGTCGTGGGGCTGCATATCCACCCAGTGCCGGCCGCCATCCCGCCGTAGCAGCACCAGGAAGTAGAAATTTTTGCGATGCGGGGCCAGAAACTCCGCCCGCGGCACCGGCCCGGCCGCGTCAGTCGGCACGATGTAAAAATCCGCGTGGCCCGCCGCGTTGCACTGCGCCAGGGAATAAGAAGGAATGGCAGGGGCGCTAGGCCAGGTAGCGAACATACGGGGGGGGTAGGCTTTTTTGCAAAGCTCAAAGAAGCTGCCGGGTAGGGTGTGGGGCTTGCCGCCATCCGTCGTTGAACAATTCTCCGGTAAGATGTTCAACGACGGGCGGGGACCAGCCCCGTACCCTACCGCACCCGGTACCCGCTCAGCGCGTAAAAAAGCAAATACACGTAGCACAACGCCGGCACCAGAAACGCCACCCGCAGCCCGCCGCCGCTGGTCGAAATCAAGCCCATAAGCGGCGGAATAATGGCCCCGCCCACAATGGCCATTATCAAAAACGAGGAGCCTTGCTTAGTGAATGGCCCCAGCCCGGTGATGGCCAGCGGAAAAATAACGGGCCACATAATGGAGTTCATCAGCCCGCAGAGCACGATGAGCCACAGCGCCGCTTCGCCCTGGCTGAGCACCGACGCGCCCACCAGCGCCACGCCCGCCGCGCACACCGCCACCAGCAGCGCCCGGTTGTGGAACCGCAGCAGCAGCGGAATACCCAGCAGCCGCCCCACCAGCGAGCCAAACCAATACGAGGCCACCAGCACCGCGCCCACTGCCTTAGTAAAGCCCGCCGAAGTGTCAATCGGCGAAGGGCTTTGGCCGAATAGCTCACCGGCGAAGTTGGTAGCCACGTTCAGCCCTCGCACCAGGCTTTGGGTGAAGGGCGACAGCGCCCGAATGCCCTGGCTCTCGCCGTAGCGAATGAGGAACGAGCCGAGCCCCACCTCCACGCCCACGTACACGAAAATGGCCCCGATGCCCAGCACCAGATGGCGGTAGTCGAGGGCCGAGTGCCGGCCGGCCGCCACGGGCTGGTGCTCCAGTAGTTCTTCCTCGGGCAACGCATCAATATCGGGCAGGCGCAGCATAAAAAACACGCCCGCCAGCACCGCCAGAAAGGCCGCCAGGCCCAGGTACGGCGCTTTCACGAGCTGCGCCTCGCGCGTGAGGCGCTCGGCCAGGGGTAGGGCCGCCAGCTGCGTCTTCAGCGCCACCGAGCCGCCAAACAGCAGCAGCCCGCCCACCAGCGGCGACAACGCCCCGCCAAAATTATTGGCGACCCCCACGATGCTGACCCGCGCCGCCGCCCGCCGCGCCGGCCCCAGCACGCTCACGTAGGGATTGGCCGCCACTTGCAGCAGCGTGATGCCCGCCCCCAGCACCGCCAGCGCCGCCAGAAACAGCGGAAACTGGCGCGTATTGGCGGCCGGCACGAACAGCAGCGCCCCGCCCGCCATCACGAGCAGCCCCGTCACGATGCCGCGCTGGTAGCCCAGCCGCTCCAGCACCTTGCCCGCCGGCAATGACATGAGAAAATACGCCCCAAAAAACGCCGACTGCACCGCCGACGACTGCAAATCAGTGAGCTGGCACACGTCCTTAAGGTAGGGCATGAGCACGTCGTTGAAATTCGTAACCGCCCCAAACAGCAGAAACAGCAGCGTCATGAGCACCATCGGCCCCGCGTAGGAGCGGGCACTAGTAGCTTGCGCAGTGGGGGTAGGGGTAGTAACGGGAGTAGCCATACGGGGCGGAAGATACAAAAAAGCCGGCCTTGGGGGCCGGCTGAGGATGAAAAGTAGATTGTTTTAGTTTTTGCTAATCCTCATCCGCAAACCAAGCTATACCAATCTTATCAGTATCACAAATAATAATTCCTGAATCAAATGTTTCATCTGTCAAGGATGTCCAAGATGATAAGCCAAATTCAAAGTTCTTATCTTTCCCTTTGTATTCATTTTTATTCCAAGTTGAATTTGAAAAATATACAGCTTGGCTACTAAATAATGAAATAAACGAATCAGCGAGAAGGCGGGCCTTTTCCAATGATGTTATTTCTGCATTATAAGCAAGGTCATGATGCAACAACTCGGTTAGAATATCGCGGGCAAGCTTACTGGCATCTACTTTAATTAAAGAATCCTTAAAATTATCTGGTAAGGCTCCTGCCATTGGGAAGAATCGTAAAACAGATAGTTCCCATTCAGAATGGGTTGGCTTTTCGTACACTACCAAGTAGGTGATGCCAGATGTCCTAGCAGTTCGTATTTCTTGCAGCAATTTATTTGGGTTCATGCACTCAGCATTTATTTTTAAATTTCATAAATTATTTGATTTAAAATTATTTGTAAAATCATGGCTTAATCCGAATAATTTTCTCCTCACGCATCACTACGACCTCACTATTTTTCTGTCGCTTAAATTCCAGCATTCGCTCGTAAGCTATTTTCAAACCGGCTGCAATTTTTGCTTGGCGCTCAAGCTGCTCTTCTAGATTCATAACTATTTTTCAGTTGACTATACAAAATTTCGCTTGTCGTTTGAAAACTAACGGTAGGCTTGCTCGTGGGAATAAACTATTTAACCCATCTGTTTCATCCTTTTCAATGCCCTCCTAACAATGGTTTATACTATTGATTTTACGCTGTTATTACATGGGGAAAATAATAGAATACACATCAATTTTATAAACTTGCTCGTCTTTTTAATGTATCAATATTAAACCCGTAGCTTTGGTTTTTAATACAAATGAATTTAAATTTAATAGTGAAAAATTTCTTCTTTACTAAAAAATCTGTTTGGTTATTATATTTAAGCAAAGTATCACCTATTTGTACAATCTGCTTCATTGGCAGATACATGCCGCCTTCATCTTCATAATAGGATTTATGACCGGTGTTTATGTCAACACCTGAATAATCGATAATACGACCACTAGGGCCAGTATCCTTTATGACAAGAGATGCGTGTTTTTTTAATAAATTTTTTGTAACTTCCTCACAAGAAAATTCATGCACGTAACCAAGTAAGGTGCAGCTAATGATAAAGATGGCAAGGTTTTTTATTATTACCTGCATAAAATTCATCTCAACGCGTTTTGGTATTGATGTCTCCAAAATAAAAATTTTAACTGCACGAGTTATGTTGCGCGAAACTCGCACCAGCGTGGTGGCCAGCATAAGCGCAAGGTAAGGCCAGGAGATAATAAGGAAAGGCTTCGCCCGCCAGGCCCGACCTTTGCCGGATGCACCTTACCGCCACCACCCAGTTTGGCCTCGAAGAAGTATTAGCCGACGAGCTGCGCCAGCTCGGGGCCACCATTGAGCACATCGGCAGCCGCGCCGTGGAGTTTAGCGGCGACAAAAAGCTGCTCTACGAAGCCATTCTCTGGAGCCGCACCGCCATGCGCCTGCTGCGCCCCTTCGCCGATTTCTACGCCCCCGACGAGCGGGCGCTCTACGACGAAGTATATGCTGTTGACTGGGAGCGCTTTATTCGCCCCGGCCAGACGTTCGCCATCACGGCCGTGGTCCATAAATCGAGCTTTGAGCACTCCTTGTATGTGGCCCAGCTCACCAAGGATGCCATCGTGGACCAGTTTCGGGAGCGCACCGGCGAGCGCCCCAGCATCGACACCCGCAACCCCGACATCCGCATTCACCTGCGCATGCTCGAAAACGACGTGATTCTGAGCCTCGACGCGGCCGGCGACTCGCTGCACCGCCGCGGCTACCGCCGGGGCACCAACGAGGCCCCGCTGAACGAGGTGCTGGCGGCCGGCCTTATCCTGCTCAGCGGCTGGGACGGCAAATCTTCGCTCATTGACCCGATGTGCGGCTCGGCCACTATCCTCACCGAGGCCGGGCTCATTGCCCAGCGCATTGCGCCGGGCCTGTTTCACCAGGGCAAGTTCGGCTTCGAAAACTGGCCCGACTTCGACGCCCAGCTCTGGGCCGACCTGCGCGCCGCCGCCGAAGCCCAGCGCCTTGAAGAGCCCCAGGCCTACCTGTCCGGCTCCGACCTCGACCCCAAGGTTATCCGCGATGCCGCCGCCAACGTGGAGGCCGCCGGCCTCGACGAGTGCATCCGCCTGGCGGTGCGCGACGTGCGCGACGCCTACCCCCCCCAAGACCAGCCACCTGGCCTCGTCATCACCAACCCGCCCTACGGCGAGCGCATTGGCGAGGAGGCTCAAATGGACGCCCTCTACAAAACCATCGGCGACGCGCTCAAGACGAATTTTCAGGGCTTTGAGGCGTTTATTTTCACCGGTAATCTGGAGGCGGCCAAGGCGATTGGGTTGAAGGTGTCGCGGCGTATTCCGCTCTTTAATGGGCCGATTGACTGCCGGCTGCTGAAGTATGAGCTGTATCGGGGGTCGCGGCGGGCACCGGTAACCGACGCGCCGCAATCTTAAGCCAAAAATCCCCGATGAGTTACCAGCGAACTGCTTTTTCAGAAATAAAACACCTCCTCCCGCCTGATGCTTGGGCAGCTTGGCGAAACGATTTGCACAAAGGGGAGTTTGAAGCAGAATCAGTGCTGGTTTTCGAAAACTCAACGGAGTTAGAAGAACTAAATTTGGACGCACCTTTTGATGAAGTTGAACACGTCTTTTTGATTTTGGTAAAAGGAAATCTGACGATTCAGCGCTTTGTCTATAACGAGGATACTGACGGCGCAACGGGCCTGATAGTACTGGGTGACTTGCAGGCTGCTACTATGCTCGTTGGTGGTCAGGAAATCTATATTACAGGAAATCTGCTGGTTAGTGAGCTATTTTGGGGCGATTACAACCACGGCGATTTGCGGGTTCTGGGTAACGCTACGGCAGGTGTTTTTGTGGAAACTGACCAGTATAGTGTTTCCATCGCACAGCGCGTCACAATAGGAACTCACCTCACACCTTATAGGGAAGATGGTAATTGGCGCGGCTTGGACGCCGACCTCGCACGTAAGTTGCTGGTCGATGAACTTGTAAATGTCGAAGACGATGAAATTGTGTTAGTTCGTGACGAAGCGATACTCAGCCGCTTACAAGCTGGTCAATCATTACTAAAGAGCAGACCGACTCAGCTTGACTAAATTTATTGGAACTTCGCTCACGCGATTGTTATTTTAATCTTCTGACCGAAGTGCCCTATGTCTGCTGCTATTGCCCCTGCTGCTACTCTCACTGCCGCCCGCCAGGCCCTCAAGCGCTACTACGGCTACGATAATTTCCGGCCCATGCAGGGCGATATCATCGAGCATATTCTGGGGGGTAAGGATACCGTGGTGCTCATGCCCACCGGCGGCGGCAAGTCGGTGTGTTTTCAGATTCCGGCCGTGGTAAGCGAGGGCGTGTGCGTGGTAGTGTCGCCGCTCATCGCCCTCATGAAAGACCAGGTGGAGGCCCTGAAAGCCAACGGTATAGTGGCGGCCTACCTCAACAGCAGCGTGGGCCAGAGCGAGGCTAACGACATTGCCCGCGCCGCCGTGAGCGGCCACCTCAAGCTGCTCTACGTGAGCCCCGAAAAGCTGCTGAGCGAAGGTTTTTTGCAGTTTTTGACGCGAGTTAATATCAGCATTTTCGCCATTGACGAGGCGCACTGCATTTCGAGCTGGGGCCACGATTTTCGGCCCGAATACACGCAGCTTGGCGCGTTGCGCACGCACTTTCCGAGCGTGCCCATTATCGCGCTCACGGCCACGGCCGACCGCCTCACGCAGCGCGACATCCGCACCCAGCTCAACCTGCACGAGCCCAGGGTATTCCTGTCAAGTTTCGACCGGCCCAATATCAACCTGGTGGTGCGCCCCGGCCAGGACCGCATCGGCCAGATACTCGACTATATTCAGCGCCACCCCACCGAGTCGGGCATTATCTATTGCCTCTCGCGCAAGAGCTGCGAAACGATTGCTCAAAAGCTTCAGCAAAAAGGAGTTAAGGCTGGCTACTACCACGCCGGCATGAGCCCCAACCAGCGCGCCGAAGCCCAGGAAAAATTCTTGCAGGATGACTTACAAGTGATTGTGGCCACCATCGCCTTCGGCATGGGCATCGACAAGAGTAATGTGCGCTGGGTGATGCACTACAATTTGCCCAAAAACATTGAGGGCTATTACCAGGAAATTGGCCGCGCTGGCCGCGACGGTACCGATGCCACCGCTTTGCTCTTTTACAGCTTCGCCGACGTGATGTCGATGCGCGAGATGGTGACCAAGGACGTGCCCGCCCGCCAGGCCCAACTCAATACTGCCAAGCTGGAGCGCATGCAGCAATTTGCCGAGGCCGCCAGCTGCCGCCGCCGCATCCTGCTGCACTACTTCAGCGAAGACCTAGGCCATGACTGCGGCAACTGCGACATCTGCCGTAACCCGCCCATTACCTTCGACGGCACTTTATTGGCCCAAAAAGCGCTCTCAGCCAGCACCCGCGCCCAGCAGCGCGTGGCTATTAACTTGCTGATTGACATCCTGCGCGGCATGCGCAACCAGGCGGTGCTGCAAGGCGGCTACGACCAGCTCAAAACCTACGGCGCGGGCCAGGACCTGCCCTACCTCGACTGGTACAGCTATGTGCACCAGATGCTCAACGACGGCCTCTTTTACATTGCCTATGAGGAAGGCTACGCCCTCAAAATAACGGAGCGCGGCCAGCAGGTATTGAAGGGCCAGCTACCCGTGTCGCTCAAGAAATTTCAGGTGGCCGAGAAGGCCGAAAAGCAAACCCGCGCCTCCAAAAAAGCCGCCGCCGATGCCGCCGCGGCCGGCGCCGGCACGCCCGAAGCCAAGCTCTTCGAGCGCTTGCGCCAGCTGCGCAAGCAAATTGCCGATGAGCAGGGCGTGCCACCCTACGTGGTATTTACCGACACTACCCTCCAGGAAATGGCCCGCGAGCAGCCTACTAGCCGGGTGGCCATGCTCTCGGTGTCGGGGGTAGGCATGAAGAAATTCGAAACCTACGGCGAGGCCTTCATTGAGGCTATTATCCAGCACGGCCCGCCGCGCCCCGTGCCCACCACCGAGGATGCCGAGGACTTTGCCCCAGCACCGCGCACTGGAACCCAAAAGGCCGCCGAACGCGACGTGAACGGCACCGAGGAAACCACCTTTCAGCTGCACCGCCAGGGCCTCAACCCGGAGCAGATTGCCGAGCAGCGCGGCTTGGCCGAGAGTACCATCAAAAGCCACCTCGAAAAGGTTTATGCTAAAGGTCTCGACCTGCGGGTGACGGATTTTCTGTCCGATTCGCAGCTGGCCGAAATCGCGGCTGCCCGCGCCCAGCTCGGCGGCGCGCCCCCGCTACGCGACTTATTCGACCACCTGCGCGAGCAGTACGACTACTTCCAGCTGCGACTAGCCAGCCTTTGGGAAAAACGGAGGGGGTAGGAGTTTATTAAAATAAAAATGAATAATTACTGAAATAAATACGTACTTGAGCCGTGTTATTGCTAGCCACGAAGTGATGCTGGGCAAGCCGGTCATCCGCGGTACGCGCCTGATAGTGGAATTATTGCTGCGCAAAATGTCGGAAGGTGCCACGGCCGCCAACCTGCTCACAATGTATCCGCAACTGGAAGCCGCCGACGTGGCCGCCGCGCTGGCCTACGCTACGGCGCTGCTGGCCCAGGAAGAGATTATCGGGCTGGCGGCGTGATTTTGGCGGATGAGAATATCGACCATTCTATCATCTGCAATAGAATTCTACCCCCTGCCTAGCGCCAGCCGCCGCCCAGCGCATGGTAGAGGTCGGTCACGGCCTGGCGCTGTTGCAGCTGGTCATTCACGCCGTTGAGCTGGGCTTGCAGCAAGCTTTGCTGGGCCGTGAGCACGTCGGTGTAGTTGGCGAGGCCAGCGCGTAGCAGCTCGTGGGTGTAGTCCACGGCCCGTTCGAGGGCTTCGAGCTGGCGGGCGCGAATCTGAATTTTATCGGCGGCGCTCTGGTAGGAGAACAGCGCATTGGACACCTCTTGCCCGGCCGTAAACATCGTTTGCTGGTAGGTATACAGGTATTCCTGTTGCAAGGCCAGTGAGCGGTTCAGTCGCAGGCGGTTTAGGCCCTGATTGAAGACGGGTTGGGCCAGGCCGCCCACCACGCTGGCAAAGATAGCCGTGGGCGAAAACAGATTCTGCAGCGTAATGCTGGTGAGGCCGCCATTGGCCGTAACCGTGAAGCTGGGGTAGAAATAGGCGCGGGCCGCATTGCTCTGCTCAAAGGCTGTGGCGAAGGTGTACTCGGCCTGCACCACATCGGGGCGATTGCGCAGCAGCTGGCCGGGCACGCCCGTGAGTAGGGCCGGGGCTGGGTCCTGGCCGGCCAGCGTGCCGCGCTCGATGGGGCCGGGCGCGCGGCCGAGCAGGGTAGCCAGCAGGTTTTCGGCCTGCCGAGTGCTGCGCTGTAAGTCCGGTATCGTCACCTCCACGGCGTAGCGCTGGGCCTCGCTCTGGGCCACGTCGGCCCCGTTCACCACGTCGCCTTCCAGCAGTAGCTTCAGCACCTCCACGTCGTGAATGCGGTTTTGCACCGTTTGACGGGTTATTTCGAGTTGCGAATCAAGGGCTAGTAGCGAGTAGTAGTTGTCGGCAATGTCGGCGATGAGCTGGGTTTGCACCACGCGCCGGTAAGCTTCACTCTGGCGCACGTTAGCAACGTAGGCGCGCCGGGTGCTGCGCAGCTTACCCCACACGTCAGCCTCCCAGCTGCTGCTCAGGCCCAGCAAGTACTGGTGGGCCGCCCCGCCCGTCACGATGGTCGACTGGTCGGTAGTAGTGGTGCCGGTGGTGGGCGTGCTGCCCGGCGCGCCGGGCGTGGTGGGTGCCCCCGGCGTAGAAGGCACGCCGGGCGTGCCGGGGCTGGTAGTGCCGCCCGTGCCGGTGGTGGTGGTGGTGCTGCCCGTGCCCGTGCTCACAGCGGCCCCACCCTGCCGCGAGAGGGTCGTGGTAGCCCGCCCGTTGAGACTGGGTAGAAAAGCCGCCCGGCTCTGGGCCAGCAGTGCCTGCGCCTGGGCAATGCGCGCGTCGGCCACCTGCAGGTTGCGGTTGTTGGCCAAACCCTCCGCAATCAGCTTTTGCAGCAGCGGGTCGGTAAATAAAAGCTGCCAGGGGCGGGCGGCCAGCGTGGTGGTATCAGTGGTGGCCGCGTCACGGTAGAGGCCAGCGGTCGGCGCGTCGGGCTGGCCGTAGGGATGCATAACGCCGCAGCCGCTGGCCGCCAGCAGCAGGGGGGGTAGGAGCAGCCTGAAAAAAGAGCGAACGGTCATGGTAGAAAGCATAAGGCAGGGACGCGGGGGTAAGAGCCGCTCAGGCCTTTTCATTTATCAATTCTTCAATCGGCTCGGGGCGCGATTGCGGGGCTTCCTTGGGCTGCGGCTCGCCGGGCTTGGGTTTGGCCTGGGGGCCGCCCTCGGCCTCTTCTTTCTCAATTTGCTCCTGCGTTTTGGGCGGCCCGCTGATGCGCTCCTGCAAGCCTTCAAAAACGACGAACAGCACGGGGATAAAAAATACCCCCACCAGCGTGCCAAACAGCATGCCGCCGATGGCACCCGCCCCGATGCTCTTGTTGCCGTTGGCCCCCGCGCCGCTGGCAAACAGCAGGGGTAGGAGGCCAAACACAAACGCGAACGAGGTCATCAGAATGGGCCGCAGGCGGGCCTTAGCGCCTTCCAGCGCCGCATCCAGGATGCTCAGGCCGTGGTCGCGCCGCCGGGCCAGCGAGAATTCGATAATCAGAATCGCGTTTTTGGCCAGCAGGCCGATGAGCATGATGATGGAAATCTGGAGGTAAATGTTATTGTCGATGCCGAAAATCTTGGCAAACAAGTACGTGCCGCTCAAGCCAATCGGAATCGAAAGCAGCACCGCAAAGGGCAAAATGTAGCTCTCGTACTGCGCGCTCAGCAGCAGGTACACGAACACCAGCGAGAGGGCAAAAATGTAGAGCGACTGCCGGCCGCTACCCTCCTCCTCGCGGCTGATACCCGAAAACTCGTAGCCGTAGCCGGCCGGCAGCTGCTTGGCCACCTCCTGAATAGCAATCAGCGCTTGCCCCGAGCTGACGCCTTCTTTAGGGTTACCATTTACCGAAATGGCCGTAAACAGGTTGAAGCGCGACAGGCTTTCGGGGCCGTAGATGCGGGTCAGGGTCACGAACTCAGTGATGGGGGCCATCAGGCCGGTGGCGTTGCGCACAAATATCTTGTTCAGGCCCGATGGATTAGCGCGATAGGAGGTGTCGGCCTGCACCATCACGCGGTACTGCTTGCCGAACTGGTTGAAGTTGGAGGCGTAGGAGCCGCCGTAGTATACCTGCATGGCATTCAGGATATCGGCTTCCGTCAGGCCGGCTTGCTTCACCTTGGCCACGTTCACGCTCAGCTGGTACTGCGGAAAGCCGGGGTTGAAGGCCGTGCTGGCAAACTGAATCTCGGGCCGCTGGTTGAGCTTGGCCAGGAAGTCCTGCGCCACCTTGTAGAACTGGTCGGTGGTGTGCCCGCCCTTATCCTGGAGCTGAAACGTGAAGCCGCCCGTGGCCCCAAAACCCGTGATGGTAGGCTGCGAAATACTGCGAATCTCGCCCGCCCGAATGTGCGCCGTAAGCTCGGTTATTTTCTTGATAACAACCTGGTTATCCATCTTGGGGCGCTGGTCCCAGGGCTTGAGGCGCACAATCACCATGCCGTAGGCGCTGCCCGCGCCGGCCAGGAAATTCTGGCCCGTGATGCGCAGCGTGCCCTGCACCGCCGGGATGGTCCGAATCAGGCTATCAACCTGATTATTCACCGCCGTGGTGCGCTCTAGGGTCGAGGCGGGGGGTAGGGACACGTTGACGAAGATGGTACCCATATCCTCGTTGGGCACGAAGCTGCTGGGCGTGGTCGTCATCAAAAAGTACAGCACCACGCCAAAGCCCGCCACGCCCGCCAAAGCCAGCCACTTGCGACTCATCAAAAACCGCACGGCGCGGGTGTACTTGGCCACTAGCGCGTCGTAGGCGGCATTAAAAGCCACGCTAAAGCGCTGCATCAGGGTTAGTTTGGGCGCGTCCGGCGCGGGCTGGCCATTGCTGGCGGCCGCGCCGTTAGCGTTAGTCTGGTGGTGGGGGGGTAGCAAGAACAGCGCCGCCAGCGCCGGGCAAAGCGTGAGGGCGTTCACGGCCGAAATCAGAATCGCAATGGCCAGCGTTATCCCGAACTGCTTGTAAAACACGCCCACCGAGCCCGTAATAAACGTGACGGGCAGAAATACCGCCGCCATTACCAGCGTGATGCTCACGATGGCCCCGGTTATCTCGCTCATGGCATCAATGGCGGCCTTGCGCGGCGAGGTGTAGCCGCTCTCCAGCTTGGCGTGCACAGCCTCCACCACCACGATGGCATCATCGACCACAATGCCAATGGCCAGCACCAAGGCAAAGAGCGTCAGCAGGTTAATGCTATACCCAAAGAGCTTGAGAAAGAAGAACGTGCCGATAATTGACACCGGTACCGACACGCCGTGAATAATGGTGGACCGAAAATCCTGCAAGAAGATAAAAATTACCAGGAACACCAGCGCGAAGCATTCTACCAGCGTGTGAATTACCTTGTCAATGGAGGCATCCAGGAAGTCGTTGATATTCACCAGATTAGTGTAGTGAATGCCGGCCGGAAAATCCTTTTCCGCCGTTTTCAACACCGCAATCGACTTCTCAATCACCTCACGGGCGTTGGAGCCCGGCGTCTGGTTCACCGAAATGCCCACCGAAGGCTTGCCGAAGGTGGTGCTGTTGCTGCTGTAATCCTGGGCACCCAGCTCGATGCGGGCCACGTCTTTGAGGTGCAGCAGCTGGCCCTGAGCCGTGCCCTTGAGCACGATATTGCCAAACTGCTCGGTCGTAATGAGCTTGCCGGTGTACCGGATGACGTACTGAAAGCTCTGGTCGCTGTTCTGACCAAACTGGCCAGGCGCGGCCTCCACGTTCTGGTCGGCCAGGGCGGCCGTCACGTCGGCCGGCGTGAGGCCGTAGATGGCCATTACGTCGGGCTTGAGCCACACCCGCATGGCGTAGTTGCGCGAGCCAAAGGCATTGGCCGCGCCTACCCCATTCACCCGCTGCAGCTGCGGAGTAATGTTGATGAGGGCGTAGTTCTGCAAAAATGTCTGGTCGTAGGCGGGGTTATCGCTGTAGAGCGCAAAAATCAAGAGGTTGCTACTCTGCTGCTTGCGCACCGTCACGCCGGCCAGCGTCACCTCCTGGGGTAGCAGACTGGTGGCGCTGGCCACGCGGTTCTGCACGTCCACGGCCGCCTGGTCGGGGTCAGTGCCCACGTTGAAATACACCTGAATGGTGCCCGAGCCGGTATTGGTAGCCGAAGAAGTCATGTAAGTCATGCCTTCCACGCCATTTATCTGCTCCTCCAGCGGCACAATCACGCTCTTGAGCACCACGTCGGCATTAGCTCCCGCGTAGCTGGCCGACACCTGCACCGTGGGCGGCGAAATATCGGGGTACTGCGCAATGGGCAGCGACAGCAGCCCTAGAATGCCCAGCAGTACCAAAATAACCGAGATAACGGTGGAGAGCACGGGCCGCTCAATGAATATTCTTAGCATAAATGATTTCCTATGTAACGCACTGTATCAAAGCCATTCCTAGGTGGAGTGCGGCAATCTTTTCTGGTCGTTCGCTTCACTAGGGGAGTAATTCTCACGTGAAGGAAAGATTGCCGCGCTCCACTTCGCCCTTACTTAATGCGCAACATGCTCGCAAGGACAACCGATTCTAACTGAATCAATCTGTTTAGCTACCCCGACATCTCCGTTTTGGTATCCTTTGTCACTTTGGGCTTGATTTTCATCCCATCTTTCAGCCCACTAATACCTTCCAGCACCACTTGCTGGCCGGCTTTCAGGCCCTTCTGTACTACGAAGGAGGTGCCGTCGGGGGTAGGCACCACGGTGAGGGGAGCCGCGTAGGCGGCCGTGTCGCGGCCCACCACGTAGGCAAAGCGCTTGCCCTGAAGCTCATACGTAGCACTCTGCGGAATGATGAGCGCATTCTTCACGGGCTGGAAGGTGCGCACCGAGCCGCTGCTGCCGCTGCGCAGCAGGCCCTGCGGATTCGGGAACGTGGCGCGGAAGCTGCTGGCCCCGGTTTCGGTATTTATCTGGCCGATAGCCGTTTCGACGCGGCCGGAGTAGGTGTAGAGGCTACCGTCGGCCAGTACCAGGCGCACGTCGGGCACGTGTGCCAGCTTATCCTGCAAAGTGTTGCCGGGCCGGCGGCGGGCGAAGCTCAGCAGCGCCTTCTCGCTCAGCGAGAAATACGCATACACGCTGCCGATGCTCGAAATTGTGGTCAGCGGGTCGGCCGAAGTGCTGCTCACCAGCGAGCCGATTTTGTTCGGAATGGTGCCCATCACGCCGTTTACCGGGCTCGTAATAGTGGTGTAGTCGAGGTTGGTCTCGGCATTGACGAGCGCGGCGCGGGCTTGGGCCAGGGCGGCTACCTTACTTTCGAGGGTATACTGCGCGGCCTCCAGCTCGTACTTGCTGATAATGCCACGCGCCACGAGCGGCTGCACCTTGCGCACGCCCATGCTGGCGGCGTCCACGTCGGCCTGGGCCGTTTTGATGCCGGCGGCGGCCGTGCGCACGGCCTGCTCATACTGCGGTGCCGAGATGTGAAACAGCTTCTGCCCCTTCTTCACGCTGGCCCCCTCATCCACATAAATGGCCTCCACGAAGCCATCGACTTTGGGCCGGATTTCCACGTTTTGCTGGCCCTGAATGGTGGCCGGGTAGTCCTGAAAGAGCGTCACCGTATCGGGCCGCACCACCAGCACGGGGTAGATTTTGGTTGGCTGCGGGCCGCCCTTACCCCCTTTGCCATTGGCAGTATCGTTTTTTTTAGTGCCGCAGGCGGCCACACTCAGCAGGGCCAGCAAGCCGGCCGCTAGGCCCGGTAGTCGAGTAGTCATTCGCATAGAACGCAGAAAGCCGGCGTGAGGTAACCCGCGGCCGGCCCCCAAAAGACCAAGCCCCCGAGTGTCCCGGCAGACGCCCTTATACGGCCGATAGGCCTAGTAGGTGGTGGGTAATAAGCGGTGGAAGAACGTCATGCTGACGAAGGAAGCATGACGTTCTTCCACCGCTTATTACCCACCACTCCCATCCACTCAGTGATGATGCCCGTGGGGGGTAGGCTTGCCGAATAAGTTGACCAGCGCGCCCACCACAAATAGCGCGGCCCAGCACACGTAGAGCCAGCCGTAGCCGGCGGGTAGGGGCCGGCGCACCAGGTAGCGAATCAGCAACTCGGCTCCGCCGCTCATCAGCAGACCCACGAAGGCAATGAACTGCCAGGAATTGAAGCGCGTGGGGCGGTAGAGCTTGGCGAAATCCATAGGGGGTAGGGAAGAAAACGAGACAAAAGAAACCAGCCGGGTGGCGAAATGGGGCCAACTTCGGCCCGGCCGGCGCGTACAACTCAAGGGTCCCGCCCGGCTCCCTTTTTACGTAACCCATTCCCTCCCCGATATGATACTGAGCGACGAGATTTTTGAAGATGACGATAATAAGACCCAGCCTGCGAGCAAAAAAGTGGATGCCCCCAATCAGAACCCGGTGATTACCATCCCTGAGGCCCACAACGAGGAGCTAGCCAAGCAGCGCGACTATAAGCAGGACCAGAGCAATAATAAGCTCAGCAACGACGCCAGTGCCGCCCGCAACACCGGGGCCAACGGCTACACTCAGCGCAGCAACCAGAAGGACCAGCTCGAAAACCTGCACATTGGCGGCTCCGAGACCGAGCCCCAGGGTGGCAACAACCACACCACTGCCGGTGAGCAGGCCCAGGGCCCTGGCTTCACCGAGGAAGGCAGCTACGAGCTGGGCGCGGGCATCCGCATGAAGGACCAGAAGCTCGGCGACGACCACACCAGCGGCCCCGCCAAAAAGCCGCAGGACGAAACCAGCAACTAGCTTCCGCAACGGAAGCTTACCCCTCTAAAAGCCTCCGGCTGCTCAGTATTTTAACTGAGCGGCCGGGGGCTTTTGGCCGGATGCCGGGTAGGAGTGTAATTTGCGCCGGGCTGCTGTCGTAGCACCCTTTCCCGCCCTCCCAACCTATTCTATGCCAGTACGCTTAACTTCTGCAAAAACTTCTTTTGGCCCCGGTGCCGTGCCGCGAAAAAATACCTGGTGCGGCTGGCTGTTTGCGCCGCTGCTGGCCGTTGGGCTGGCAGGCTGTGGCCAGGCTGGCGAAACCACCGCGGCAACCCCCCAAACTACCGTGGTTGTTCCGCCCCCCATGCCGGTGGTAGCGGTGAGCCCCACCGCCTCGGAAGCGCCCACCGCCCCGGTCATCGAAACCAAGAGCCCGCCGGCCAGCGGTACTCCGCGGGTACTTGCTGCGCGCCGCGCCGCGCCCGCGCCCCCGGAAGCCGTCCCCGCGCCCGAAGCCGCCCCGGTGCCCGAAGCCGCCCCGGTGCCTGAAGCCGTAGCTCCGGTTGCGGCCCCGCCCGCCACCCGCACTCAGGCTGGCCGTGTGCTTGACGAGAACGGCCGGCCGCTGATAGGAGCCACCATCATGCTCAAAGGCAGCACCAAGGGCACCAGCACCGATGCCACCGGCAGCTACTCGCTCGAAGTGCCCGGCGGCGATAATATCCTGGTGGTAGGCTACGGCGGCTACCAGGACGAAACCGCCACCGCCCACGACGGCCAGCCCCTGAACGTGACGCTGCTACCCACCCCCGGCAAAAGCAAGCCGCGCCGGAAGTGAAATGGTGGGGTAGTGATTGAATGAATTAGGGGGAGAAGTGCGCTAATTCCCTCAATCACTTAATCACTTCACCCATCTTCCGCCCAAACAGGAAGTACACCGGTAGGCCCAGCGCCACCAGGCCCAGGCCGTAGCGCGAATATTCAGCCGTGTCGGGGGCGATGAGCAGGATGACGCAGAAGGCCGCGGCCAGCACCACGTAGAGGCCCGGCAGCAGGGGGTAGCCCCAGGCGCGGTAGGGCCGGGGCGCATCGGGCCGGGTGCGGCGCAGTACAAAAATGCCGATTATCGTGATGAGGTAGAACAAGATAACCGAAAACATGACGTAGTTAAGTAGCTGCCCGTAGCTGCCGCTCAGGCAGAGCAGGCAGGCCCAGAGGCACTGCACCCATAGGGCCCGGCCCGGCACCCCGGCCCGGTTGAGGCGGGCCAGCGAGGGGAAAAACAGCCCGTCTTTGGCCATTGCAAAATACGCCCGCGCCCCGCTCAGGATGATGCCGTTATTGGCCCCGAAGGTGCTGAGCATGATGAGGATAGCCAGCACGTAGGCCCCGGCCTGGCCCATCACCGATTCGGCCACGGCGGTGGCCACGCGGTCGTCGGTGGCGTACTGGATGCCGCGGCCGGCCAGCGTGGCCGCCTCGGGCGAGCCTTGCAGGGGTAGGACGAGCAGGTACACCACGTTTATCAGGATGTAGAGCACCGTGACGATGGCCGTGCCGATGGCCATGCTGCGCACCAGCGTGCGCTCGGGGTTCTGAATTTCCTCGCCCGCGAAGCCGATGTTGTTCCACGAATCGGAGGAAAACAGCGAGCCGGTCATGGCCATGCCGATGCCGATGACCAGGCCGCCCGCGCTCAGCGGCAGCACCGCGCCGCCTACCCCCGGCGCGGGCGAGCGTGTGGCGTGCCAGAGGTCGTGAAAATTGGCCTGCACCGCGTCGGCATTCAGCCCCAAAAACAAGCCAAACAGGATAAGCAGCGCCAGCGCCACCAGCTTCGTGGAGCTGAGCACGTTCTGAATCAGCTTGCCCGCCTGCACGCCGCGCGCATTCACGGCCGTGATGGCCACGATGAGGATAATGGCCAATAATTGCACCGAGCTGAACGGGAACGGGCCGAGATTAAACAGCACGTTTTTGACCGAAAACCACGGCACCATGACCCCGGTAAACTTGGCAAACGCCACCGCCACGGCCGCGATAACGCCGGTCTGAATCACCAGAAACAGCGTCCAGCCATACAAGAAAGCCACCAGCCGGCCGAAGGCTTCGCGCAGGTACACGTACTGCCCGCCCACCTTGGGGAACATGGCCGCCAACTCGCCGTAGCTGATGGCCCCGGCCATTGTGATGAGGCCCGTGAGCAGCCACACCACCAGCAGCCAGCCCGCCGAACCCACCTGCCGGCTGATATCGGCCGACACCAGAAAGATGCCCGAGCCAATCATGGAACCCGTGACGAGCATCACGGAATCAAATAACGTCAGCGCCCGCTTGAAGTGCGGCGCGTCGGCGGTAGCGGGAGAAGAGGGGGGTAGGGCGTCGGGCATAAAAGCGGGGGTAGGGCAGTTTTTTGCCAAAGAACGGGCCGTGGGCGCGAATGCAACTTTTGGGCAGGCGCGCGGCTCCTACTTTTGTTCATCCTTTTTAAAATTTAGTATATGCGGGTTTCTTTCCGCCTGCCGCTGCTCGCCGTCGTTTTATTCTGCCTGACTTCGATGAAGGGCTGCCCTAATGGCGAGCCTAAAGGACAATTTACCGTAGCGCAGGGCTACGTGATAAACCGCCGTACCAACCAGCCGCTGCCGGGCATCCGAATGGCTATCGTGTCCGCTCCCACGACCTTGAAATACTACGACTCAGTAGTGGATACCGTGCTGACAGACAGCCAGGGCCATTACGAACTCAGCTTCACTAATTCTAAAGGATTGTTCTACGGTATTAATTGTGAAGTGCTGGATACTTACAACAATTTGCGTCCCAGTACCCTGGACTTCCCCGATTCACTTATAAACGGCCTGAGTGGCTACCCCTCTTTGGCTACCGTAGACTTGGCGCTGGGCCGCACCAATAATGTGAAGTTCTGGCCTTCTCCCCGCCGCGTGTGGCTAGTGCAGTTGAACACGCTTACCACCGGCTACGAGTGGCTGTATTTCGTGCCCCTCTTCAATCAAAGTATGATACGGCCTCTGCCAGCCAATAATCAGCACCGCCAAGTGGTAGTCTATCAATCGGTCCCGTTTACTTCGGCCGCGCCACAGAACTTCTATCAGCCGCCGGGTGTGCTTCTGGAGGGACGCTTCTCCACAGAGTTAGCCACCGGCGGCGCCCGTGACACGCTCGTGCAGCTAAAGCTACGTACGCCTCCAACCGGTGACACCGTGCGGGCCGCCCTCAGATTTGGGCACTAAGCGGCCGGCCGGCCTACTTTTGCCGGCATGTCCCGCAAGCTTCTGGCCCTGCTGGCGGCGGCGCTGGTGCTGCTCTCGCTGGCCACCTACGTTTACTACCGCCGCACGCTGGCCGCCCGGCCCGTGGACCCCTACGCCCTGGTGCCCGCCGATGCCGTGCTGGTGCTGGCCACCCGCGACCACCCCGCCCTGGTGCGCCACTTGCAGGAGGCCGGCGTGTGGGACAACCTCACCGGCGTGCGCTACTACCAGCAGGTGGCCGGCCAGCTGGCCCTGGCCGATAGCCTCGACACCGGCGGCCGGCCCGCCACCGCCCGCCGCCGCGGCCTGCTCGATTTGTTGGGTAATAAGCTGGTATTGACCTCGCTGCACGTGACCGGGCCGGGCCAGGTAGACGTATTATACCAGATTCCGCTGGCCAGCGTGC
Organism: Hymenobacter psoromatis; assembly: GCF_020012125.1. Classification (NCBI taxonomy): domain Bacteria; kingdom Pseudomonadati; phylum Bacteroidota; class Cytophagia; order Cytophagales; family Hymenobacteraceae; genus Hymenobacter; species Hymenobacter psoromatis. The sequence continues at coordinate 2,543,937 of NZ_JAIFAG010000001.1, read as the reverse complement.
GCGAGTACCGCCAGGCCCGCGGCCTGCTCGAAACCCTGGCCCGTGACCCCCGCTACACCCTGAGCACCCGCAACTACGAAGGCTATGAGCTGGAAGAGCTGACGGCCCGCGCCGGCGGCCGGCTCACGGTGCTCAACTACCGTAATCACTTGCTACTAAGCACCCACGCCCCGCTGGTGGAAGCCGTGGTACGCCGCCTCGGCCACCCCGGCGCGCCCACCGTGCGGGCGAATTTCGCCAGCCTCGACCTGCTGCGGCTGCCCGACGTGGACGCGACCCTGCTGGTGAGCTTCCGGCGGGTGCCGGCCCTGCTCGACGTGCTGTTTCGGCCCGGTACCCACGCCCAGCTCGACCAGGCCCTGGCTCTGGCTCAGGATGGCCTGTTGGGCCTGAAATTCGGCCCCGGCCAACTCACCCTTACCGGCTTCGCCAACCCTGAAACGGCCGCCGGCGCGGGGCCGCCGGGCGGCGCGCTCGCCCCGCCCCTGCACGCCCTGGCCGACGTGCTACCCCTGCGCACGGCGCTGGTGCTGGCCGTGGCCGGCTGGCCAACTCCGGCTCGCCCGCTGGCCCCTACCCCCTCCTTAGTCCCGGACTCGGCTGCCCGCCCCGTCGCCTACGAGTTTGCCCTCGACAGCCTGCGGGCCAGCCTGCTACCGGGCGGGGCGCTGGCGTATCTGGCCGCGCCCGCGCCCGGCGTGTTGCCGGCCCAGGTGGTGGTGGTGCGGAGCCGCGCCCCGGCCCGCACCGCGCACTGGCTGGCCCGGCTGCGGCGGCTGGGGGGCGCGTCGCCAGCTTTTGGCCGGGTAGGGAGCTACGAGGTGCAGGCGGCCGGCTTCGAACTGACGGCGCTGCTGGGCACGCTGGCCGAAAGGGGGGGGGTAGGTCCGGCCCCTGCCCTGCACACGGCGCTAGTAGATAACTTCTTGATGATGAGCGATGAAGCTGGCCTGCGCCGCTACCTGGGCGACCTGGCGGCTGGGCAGGTGTGGAGCCAATCGGCAGCCCAGGTGGCTTTGCTTCAGCAAACCCTGCCCGCGGCCCGCCTCACGGTGCTGGCCGACGCCCGCCAGGGCTGGAACACGCTGCTCAGCTACCTGGCCGAGGACCGCCGCGCCAGCCTGTTGCGCAACGAGAGCCTGATTCAGCACTTTCCGCAGGTGGCCTGGCAGCTGCTACCCCCCGGCCCGGCCGCCACCTCTGGGGCCGGGGCCGATGCCCAGTATTTTGCCCAATTGCTGCTACGCCACCCCGGCCGCGCCCCGGCCACCGACTCGGCCACCGGCGGCGTGGGCACCCGCTTTGGGGCGGCGCTGGCGGGCCAGCCGCTGCTGCTGCCTGCCGCTGAGGGTGGCGCGCCCGGCCCCGTGCTGGTAGCCGACTCGTTGGGGGTGCTGCGCCTGCTGCCCGCCAGCTCCGCCGCCCTGCTCTGGGCCGATAGCCTGCCCGGCCCCGTGGTGGGCCTGGCGCGCCTGGCGCGGGGCCGCCTGCTGCTGGCCACCGCCCACCGCCTGCACTGGCTCAGCCCCACCGATGGCCAGGAGGCCCCCGGCTTCCCGCTTAATATGCCCGATTCGGTGACGGTGGCCACCGTGGTGGCGGCCGGTGGCACGTCGCCCCGGCTGGTGGTGGCCACGGCCAACCAGCAGTTGTGGCTCTTTGATACCAACGGCCGCCGCTACCCCGGCTGGCCCCGCCGCCTCGAAGCGCCGCTGGCCGGCCCGCCCCTGCTGCTCACCGTGGGTGGGCGCGACGTGGTGGTGGCCGCCCTGCGCAACGGCTACGTGTATGCCTTCGACCAGGCCGGCGAGCGCTACCCCGGCTTCCCGGTGAGCGCTGGCGCGCGCCTCGACGGCCCGCTACTGGCTACGGCCGGCCCCACCCTGGCCCGCAGTCAGGTGCGCCTCGTGAACCAGCACGGCGAGCTGGTGACCATTAGCCTCAGCGGCGACCTTATCAGCCGCCGCCGGGTGGCTACCTGGAGCCGCGGGGCCAGCTTCCGCCTCGTGCCGGACGAGGGGGGTAGGGCCGGCTCCTTCGTGGTGGTGCGCCAGGACGGCGGCCGGCTCGACGTGTTCAGCCCCGGCCGGGTGGCCCCGCTGCTGAGCCGGCAGCTGCTCACCTCGGGCGACAAGCCGGTGCAGTGGTTCGACTTTGGCCTCACCCACCAGGTGCTGGCCCTCACCGAGCCGCTGCCGGGCCAAGTAAGCCTCTTCGACGGGTTGGGCCGGCCACTGGGGGGCGGCTCTACCCCCGCTCCGGCCGCCCAGCCCAGCACCGGCACCGGCGTGGCCCTGCGCTACGATGCCGCCCGCCGCCGCTACCAGCTGCTGCGCTACGTGGGCCGCGAGCTGCGCCAGGACGAGGTGGGGGCGGAGTAGTTATCCAAAATGCCGATATTTACTGCAAACCTCTTTAGCAAGCCATTCCAGGCTTAGTAGTTATGGCCGTCTACACGTATCCCGTTACTGATAAATTCCAGGCCCGCGCTGTCACGGAGCCGGACTTTGAGCCGGACTTATTTGGGGATGGGGGTAGCGAGAAGCAATTGTACGTGAATTTTGATGACGTGCGGGGTACCGACTTTCGGTCGGATGTTTTTTATTCCTTAGGGGTGGAAAATTGTCGGTTGGTAGCACCCACCGATGACTACCTCAAAATTATCTGCTCGGGCCACCGCGGCTGCGGTAAAACTACTGAACTCCGCCGTCTGCACGCCGACTTAAATCACCCTGACCGCTATTTCTCCATCTTCCTGAGTATTGAGGACGAGATGGAATACGGCTCCCTTCAGCCCGAAGACATCTTTGTTTGGATTCTACTCAAGCTAGTGGAGGCAATTAAGCAGTATGATATTCCGACCAGCCACTCCGGCTTCAATGATTTGGCGCACCAGCTTCTGTCGGGCGAGGCCATTGAGAAAGAATTGAAGCACACGTTTGACACCGAAGTGAGTGCCGAAACGGGTGGGGCACTCAACTTTCTGAGCCTGTTTAAGCTAGGACTGGCGGCCAAGGCGGTGTTTGGGAGCACCAACGAAACTTCGACCAAAATCAGGGAGGAGGTGCGTAAAAACCCCTTAGCCATTATCACTAAGATAAACGCCTCGTTGATGGCTATGCGCCAAGCTGTGCGCGACCAAGGGCTGGGAGCCGATATTCTCTTCATCATCGACGGTTCCGAAAAGTTGCGCTTCGAGGTGTACGAGTACTTGTTTATCAAAAACCCCAACTTGTTGCAAACGCTCGCGCTGAACATGATTTTGGCGGTGAGCATCGACTCCTATTATAAAATCGAAACCGGGCCGGGCCAGAATTTTTCGCACAGTCACATCATTCCCATGATTAAGCTGGAAGGCCCTGGTAGTGAGGCCGACCAGTGTTTTCGCCAGGTAATTGAGCGCCGCCTAACTACGGACTTATTCTTCGGCCCCGAAGTGCTGGATGAATGCGTGCGGCGCTCGGGCGGTTGCATGCGCCAACTCCTGCGCATAGTCAACGCCGTGATAGTGAAGGCCCAGGGTGGGCTGGCCTCGCGGGCAGTGGCCGATAGTGCCATCCGAGGCCTGGGCAACACCATGAACCAGCTACTCACCAGCAAGCACCTCGAAACCCTGGGTAAGGGCCTGCATACCCTGCGCCCTGGCGATGCCGAAGTGCGGGAAATGTTATTTCAATTAGTCCTGTTAAAATACAACGGTCACCTGAAACTCAATCCGCTCCTGGAAGGCATTATCAGCGTCCCCGCATGAATACTCTGGCCGCCCCCTACAATGAAACCGCTACCACCGAGGAGTTAGTCTTCGCCCTGGCTCGGCGCGACCAGCCTACCGTGGCCTTTGTAGAGTGCGCCAGCCTGGCGAAGCGCAACGAGCTAGAAACTCTGCTTGCCGCCCGCCTCCCCGAGTATCAGTTTTACACCCTCGATGTTACGCCCTTACCCGTGGTATCGCTGTTGCGCACGCTGGGCGAGCAGTTGCCGGCTGCCGTGCGGGAGTCGCCTTCCGTCAGCTACGTGGTCAACGTCCACGGCCTGGAAAACAGCCTGCTTATCAGCCAGGATGGCCAGTTGGTACCCTCGCTGCTCACCGCCCAACTTAACCTGGAGCGCGAATTACTCTTCCATAACGTACCCTATATCATTATCTTATGGGGAGATGCTCATTTCTTCCGCACCCTTCAGCGCGAAGCTCCTGACCTCTGGCACTGGGTCGCCTACCATTTTCGCTTCTAGGACCATACCGCCCGCCCGGTGGATTCTTTTCCTCCTTTGCCGCCCGAGCGGTTGCCGCAAAGAGGAAATATCGAGGAAAGGCAGGTGCGGATTACTGAGTTGGAAGACCGGTACGCGCACTTGTTACTGGATAATAGCGATAAGAAGCGGCTATTGAAAGACAAGGCTAATATTCAAAAATTACTGGCAGAGGAGTATACAGAAGCATTTGCTTACGACAAAGCAGTGGAAGCTTATAAAAAAGCTATTGCTTTACAAAAGATTCTGCTGGCGAATAATGAAATACAAGGAGAATTACTGTTTAATTTAGCAATGGTATATCATCGAAATCAGCAATTCGATAATTCCCTGGCTCTCTTCCAAAATTGTAAATTAATTTCTACCGAAGAAAATTATGGTGTTATTTACCACGGGATAGGAGTGGTTTACGCAGAGCAAAGGAGCTGGTCATTAGCTCTACTAAACTATCGGCAAGCATTAAGTTGGAATAAAAAAGTTGGTAAACTCCAAGGGCTAGGAACTACCCATTTTCAGATAGGGATTCTTTACGTGGAGCAGGAAGAATGGGTGCTAGCGCTGTACCATTATCGTAAATCCATAACTCTAGACCAGGAAAGTGGCAACGAATATATGAGGGGCAGTACTTATAGTCAGATAGGTAAAGTATATGCAAAGCAGTATCAATGGGGCTTAGCATTAGAAAACTTTAAACAAGCAGTACTTTGGAAGCAAGAGCATGGAAGTGAATTTTCTGTAGGTATTACGTATTATCAAATAGGTCAGGCGTATCAGGAGCAAGGAGAAAGTAACTTAGCGTTAAAGGCTTATCAAGATGCGCTCGAATGGGACACGAAAACGGGTAATGATATACAGTTGGGTACTATTTGCTTTCAAATAGGAACTGTGTATGAGCTGCAAGAGAAGTTTAGTGAAGCGCAAGAATGGTATGAAAAGGCTATGATAAATTTGGCTCGTTATGACCATCCTGCCCATCCTATCGCGGCGGCTGCGCTAGGTCGCGTGTGGGAGGCGCAGGATTAAAAGGCAGCTCCAGCACCCGCGTTACGCTGCCGGGAATGTCGGCCGCGTGGTGGCTCACGTACACCAGCGCCACCGGGCTCAGGGCGCAAATAACGTCCAGCACGGCCCGGAAATAGGGCTGCTGCGCGGCATCGAGGCCCTGGCCGGGCTCGTCGAGCAGTAGCAACGGTGGGTTTTTGACCAGTGCGCGGGCTACCAGGCACAGGCGCTGCACGCTGGCTGGGGCCTGGCGCAGCGGCTGGGCCGCGTGCTCGGCCAAGTGCAGCACGGCCAGCCACTGGCGGGCTTCGGCCAGTTGGGTGGGGGTAGGGCGGCCCGGCCCCAGCGTATCGGCGAAGCCCGAGGCCACCACTTGCAGGCAGGTGGGCTGGCCGGGGAAATACTGCAGCAGCTCGGGCGAGGCGTAGCCGATGCGCCGCTTGATAGCCCAAATGCTCTCGCCCGTGCCCCGCCGCCGGTCGAAGAGCGTGATTTTTTGGCTGTACGCCTGCGGGTTGTCGCCATTCAGTAAGCTGAGTACCGTGGACTTGCCCGCGCCATTTGGCCCCAGCAGCGCCCAGCGCTCGCCGGGCTTGATTTCCCAATTCAGCTTATCCAGAATCAGCCGCTCGCCGTAGCGCACGGTCACGTTTTCGAGCTTCACGAGGGTGGTGAACGCGGGCGGTGCGGGCGGCCACAGCGCCCGCAGGGCAGCTTCGTTGGGTAGTGAGGGGGTAGGGGGCGCTGGGGGCACGTAGTCGGCGGCGGGCCGCAGGTGCCGGATTTTGCCCCCTGCCAGCTCTACCACGTGGGTGATGAGGGCTGGAATCTCGGCCGGCGCGGTGGCCAGTACTACCGTGGCTCCGGCCGCCGCCACTTCGGCCAGCAACGCGCCAAAATTAACCCGGCTGGCCGCGTCGAGGCCGGCTAGTGGATTGTCGAGTAGTAAAAGCAGGGGGTTGCGCAGCAGCGCTTTAGCTAGGCGCAGGCGCTTGGTTTCGCCGTTGGAAAGCTGAATGAGCGGCTGGTCTTGCAGCTGCTCCAGGCGCAGGCGGGCCACCACGCGGGCGTAGGTCCAGGCCACGCCGGGCGCGGGCGGCGTAGCCGCCAGGTACTCGCGCACGGTAGGCACCTCGGCGGCCGTGGCCTCGAAGCGCTGCTGGTAGTAGAGTTCGCTACCCCCCGGCCGCGCCCGGAAGGGCGCGCGCGGCCCCACCAGGCTCACCACCTGCCGCCAACTGGCCAGCGGGTCGGCGGGGTGGCGCTGGTGGGCGGCGGCCGCCAGGCCGGGGTAAGTGGCCGCGCCGCCCGTGAGCAGCAATTGCCCGGCCAGGGCGGCCAGCAGCGCGCTTTTACCCGCGCCGCTGGGTCCCACCAGCGCCAGGTGCCGGCCAGGCTCTACGCGCAGGCTAAGGTCGGGAAACAGCACCCGGTTGAGGTGCCGCACGGTTACGTGCTCGAAGCTAACCAGCAGAAGTGCCATATATAAAAGTAAGGCGCAGTAAAAGCGGGCGCAGGCCGGTGTGGAAAGCCCAGGGCCGCGCGCGGCTACTATATTAGGCCCGCGCCGCCAACTTTCCCGGCGCGCTAAAGCGAGATGCGCGAGTGGGTAGTGCTGATGGTAGTGGCCGGTTGGCCGGTAGGCGCGCGTGCCCAAGTGCTAGCGGCTAAAGCGCCGCCGACGGTGAGCTGGGGCGGCCGGGCGGGGCTCACGTATGCCAACACGGACTTCAACGCGGGTAGTCCGCCGCCGCCTACCCCCCTGGCTACTACCTGGCGGCCGGGCTTCACGGCGGGCTTCTGGGTGAGCATCGCGCTGCCCCACCGCTGGCTGCTGCGGCAGGAATACAGCTTCGAGCAGCTGAGCGGCGAGTTGGTGGGCGGCCCCCGCTACACCCTGCGCTACCTGTCGCTGCCGCTGCTGCTGGGCTACTATGTGCACCCCAGGGTGCAGCTGCTGGCCGGCCCCCGGTTCGACCTGCTGGTGCAGGCCCAGCAGCAGCTAAATGGCCAGACCACCGACATCACCCACGACACCGAGGAGCGCGGCTTGGCGGCCACGGCTGGCCTCGAAGTAGCCCTGAGCCGCCACCTGGACCTGGGAGCCCGGTATATGCAGGGGCTCAACCACATTGGTATCGGGCAGCGCTCAGCGGTGCGCGAGTTCAAGTTTGAGGCCGTGCAGCTGACGACCAGCGTCCGGTTTTAGGGCAGGAGGGGTGGGGTAGGAGGAGCTGTCATTGCTTGTCTGTGAAGCAAGGACAGTTCCTCCTACCCCACCCTATTCCACCTGCCTCCCCCTTTACCCCACCTGCCCTCTCATCTCCCTACCTCTTATGCCTACCCTACCTTCTTCCCCTACGGCCGCGCTGGGCCTCGTCGTGGGCAAGTTCTGGCCACCGCATTGGGGCCACCAGCTGCTGCTCGAAACCGCCGCCGCCCAGGTGGCCGAACTGCTGGTGCTCGTGTATGCCAACCCCGACGACCTGCGGCATCCGGCCCCGACGCGCGCCGCCTGGCTGCGTGAGCTGTACCGGGGCGACGATGCGGCCCTGGGTCCGCGCATCGGCCCTACCCCGCTGCGCATCATCGCCCTCACCGCCGAAGCCGATGCCCTGCCCCCCGATGCTGCCCCGGACCTCATCCACTGCGCGTTCGTACGCCAGTGGCTGGCCCACCACGGCTACCAGCCCAGCGTAGTTTTCAGCAGCGAAGCCTACGGCCCCGGCCTGGCCGCGCACCTCGGCGCAGCGCACGTGATGGTGGATGAGGCGCGTCGGCAAGTACCCGTTAGCGGCACCGAATTGAAGTTGGAATTGGGAATCGAGATGGAAGAATTACCAGCTGAGAATCCCTCCATCTTCACGCTGAATTCCACTTTAATTCACCCCTTTGTGGCGGCGCAGTACGGGGCGGTGCCGCCTACCCCCGTGCCGCGCCTGGTGCTGCTGGGGGCCGAAAGCAGCGGCAAAACGACCCTCTGCCAGGCGCTGGCCGAGGCGCTGGATACCGCGTGGGTGCCCGAATACGGCCGCATTCTGCACGAGCAAAAAAACGGCGCGCTCGCCTACGAGGACCTGCTCTACATCGGCCGCCGCCAGCTGGAGCTGGAAGATGCCGCCACGCCCCACGCCCGCGGCTGGCTCTTCTGCGACACCAACGCGACTACCACGGCGCTGTATTCCTACTATTATTTTCACCGCTGCGACCCCGCCCTGCAGGCCCTGGCGCGGGTGTGCCGGGCGCGCTACGCCCGCACCTTCGTGTGCCGGCCCACGGTGCCCTTCGCCCAGGATGGCTGGCGCGGCCCCGAGGCGCTGCGCCAATTTCAGCACGGCGCCATTCTGATGCAGCTGGATATGCTGGGCATTCCGTATGTTTTGCTCGATGGCTCAGTGGAGGAAAGGGTAGCGCAGGTGCGGGCGGCGTTGGGATGAGTAAATAAATTGTGTAAGTAAAATCTTTATCAATACAAGTTGCATTACGCCAGACTTGTAATTAAACTGGATTCCCTCTGAGCGTAATTAATTATTTAAACGATGTCTGCTCAACTCATTCGATGGAATAAGAAATATTATGAAGATTTAGGCGAAAAAGATGAAAATGGTTTTTTTGACTACGCCTATTATTATTTTATTTATTCGTTTTATCTGCCTGATAAAGAAATAATTAGAGTGCGTCAATACGCCGATACGCTAGGGGCGTGTCATCTGTTTTTATACGGAGATTGTTTGAGAAAGCAAATTAATGAAGTTCCACCGGAGGAAGTAGCGTATATCGCAGCTGTAGTCAACTTTATTCGTGCGACTGGGAAAGTGATTGAATTTACCTATTTCAATGGCAGTTATATACCCCTTGATTTGAAGAAGTTGAAGAGCAACTTAACTGACTTTTCTTTCATAGAGATAACTGATGAGTTAGAACAGTCTTAAAACATTCGTCTAAAAGACCCGTCTTACTAGCTGCCGCAGCTTTACCGGCTGCTCCCGCTGCCATGAAAATTCCGACGCTGCACGGTATCATCGACCGGCGCATCCTTATCAACTTCACCGCCGACCCGGCCGATGTGGCCCGGCTGGTGCCCGCGCCGTTTCGCCCCAAGCTCTACCGGGGGCGGGCCGTGGTGGGCATTTGCCTGATTCGCCTCCAACACATCAAGCCCAAAGGCTGGCCCGATTTCGTGGGGGTAGCGTCCGAAAACGGCGCTCACCGCATTGCCGTGGAGTGGGACGAGGGCGGCCAGGTGCGGGAAGGCGTGTACGTGCCGCGGCGCGACACCTCTTCGCGGCTGAATGCCTGGGTAGGCGGGCGGTTATTTTCCAGCAAGCATTTTTTGGCCAAATTCAACGTGGTTGAAACCGGAAAAGACTACCATGTAGATTTTACCAGCTCCGACGGCACCCACCTCGCTATTGATGCGCAAGCTGCCCCGGCCTTCGCCCCCGATTCTATTTTCGGCACGTTGGAAAACGTCTCCGATTTTCTGGAGAAAGGCGCGGTCGGCTACTCGCCTAACGGCGCAGTTTGACGGGCTGCGGCTGGCTACGTATGCCTGGCGGGTGCAGCCCCTGACCGTGAGCGCGGTAACATCCAGCTTTTTCGAGGATGAAAGCCAGTTCGCCAAAGGCTCCATTAAGTTTGATAATGCCTTACTGATGACGGGTATCGAGCACGAGTGGCACACGTTGCCCAGCAAGCCGGCGCGCGCGCCGGCCACGGCTTAGCATGCGGCTGGCGCGAGTACACTGCGTTAAACTCGCGCCAGCATTTGCCAGAGTTCAGCGCTTGGCTACCAATTATTGGCCTTCTGGTAGGCAAAGAAGCCACCCGTTGGCCCGTCTTCATCCAGACAGGCTAGCCACACAGCCACTTTGGCCCCGTACTCGACGGTGTTGGGCGCGTCGGGGCCGCCCATGTCGGTCTGGGTGCGGCCGGGGTCGGCGCTGTTCACCTTAATGCTGGTGAGCCGCAGCTCTTTGGCCAGCAGGGTAGTAAACATGTTCAGGGCCGCCTTCGAGGCCGAGTAGCCCAGGGGCGTGGCCGCCGCCAGGCGGGGGGTGGTGTGCAGGGTTTCGCCCATCGTGGCAAACGAGCCAATGGAGCTGGACATATTCACGATGCGGCCGGCCGCGCTCCGGTGCAGCAGCGGCAGGCACGCCTGCGTAACGGCCACCTGGGCCACGAAATTGGTATTCAGGTAGTGGTGCAGCAGGTCGGGGGCAATTTGCGAGGGGTTCTGATTTTCGCGGGTGAAGTACACCGCGTTGTTGACCAGCACATCGAGCCGGCCGTAGTCGCGCTCGACCGTGGCGGCGGCCTGGGCCACGCTGTCGGGCAGCGTAATATCGAGCGGCAGGTAGTGGGCCCGCAGCCCTTCGCTCACCAGCAGGGCGGCGGCGGCCCGGCCGGCGGCTTCGTGGCGCGCCCCCAGCAGCACCAGGTAGTGGCGCTGGCCGAGCTGGCGGGCAATTTCGAGGCCCAGGCCCCGGTTGGCCCCAGTAATGAGGGCGATTTTGGGAGAGCTTTCCATAATAATGACGTTCTTTTTGGCTGGTTGTCCTTGCGCTCTAATCAGTAGATGAGGCCGCTAAAAAAGCGATGGTGTCCGTGCGGGCATCATAAACCGTCCAGCAAAACGCGCCCCACCACTCCTGGCCGTCCTCGAAATAGTTGGACCAATCATCGGACCAGGTGAAAATAGTGAGTGCCCCCGCGTCGGCCGGCTGACGCACGCCCAGAAACAAGGCCAGGTAATCGCGCAGCAGCTGGTCGTAGAATTGGGTTTCGCTCGCCGCGTACTCGGCGTTGGCGAAGCGGCCGGCCCTGGCAAAGCGCAGCCCATAGGGCGGGTTGAGCAGGGCGTAGGCCAGGCCCTCGGGGTTCATATGGACGATAGAGTGGCTGCCGGGCGAGTAGTTGAAAAGTCGCAGCTCACGGGTGGCCAGGTCGTAGCCAGGGCCAATAAAATCCGCGAAGCAGACGCGGGTGCCCCGCGGCTCAGGCTCGGGAAAAATGCGGATAGTGAAGCGGTTCGGCGGGGCGGTGGCCGGGTCCCCGTAAAACCGCTCCAACTGGTCGGCCAAAATCGCCATGCCGGCTTGCGTGGCCGCTAGCGAGGCCGCGTACACATCGGCCACGGGCTGGTCAGCCGCTAGGATAACCGTGTCCAGCACCACGCCAAGGCCGCGCAGGTGAAACTGCTGCTGCTTAGCGGAATAACTAATTTCGGTCAGGCGCATAAGACGGTGGCGGCCCGTTGCTGACCACTGGCCGCAACTTACGCAAACTCCAGCACGAAGGCCGTGCCCCGGCCCACCACCGACTCGGCCCGCAGGGTAGCGTGGTGAAAGGTGGCGATGGTTTGGGCGATGGGCAGGCCCAGGCCGTAGCCCTCGGGCGCTTTGGGGCCGGTAGCGTGGAAGCGCCGGAAGCGGTCGAAGAGCAGCGGCAGGTTTTCGGCCGCGATGCCGGGGCCGTCGTCCTCCACCCGCAGCTGGTAGCCGCCGGCGGGGGTAGGGCGGCCCAGCACCCGAATCTGGCCGCCCTCATTATTGTACTTAACGGCGTTGGAAAGCAAATTACGTAGCAGCGTGTGCAGCAGCGTGGCGTTGGCGCGCAGCACCACGTAATCGGGCTTGAGGTCCACGTGCAGCTCAATTTCGCGCTGCTGGCGGCGGTCGTCCAGCTCCTCGGCCACGTCGCGCACGGTGCGGGTCAGGCTCACGTTTTCGTCGCGCAGGTACTGCTCATTTTCGATGTTGGCGATGAGCAGTAGGGTGCGCACGGTATTACGCAGGCGGTAGAGCGTGCGCTGGCTTTCCACTATCTGGCGGGCGTGCGGCTCATCCAGGGTGGGGTCTTGCAGCATGTTCTCGAAGCGCGATTGCAGGATACTGGTGGGCGTGAGCAGCTCGTGGCTCACGTTGCTCATAAACTCGCGCTCCTTCTCAAACGAAGCTTGCAGCTGCCGCATCAGGGCCGAGAGCGAGTCGTCGAGCTGCCGGAAGTCGGTCGTGTCCGTATCCAAGCGCTGAAACGAGAACTCGCCCGGCTGCCGGATGCTACGCAGCTTGCGCGAGAGCAGCTCGCGCAACGGTCCCAGCGAGTAGTGGGCAAAGGCTGCGTCGGTAAACACCGTAACGAGCACGCCGGCCGCCAGCACCCACAGCGCTAGCCGCCGCAGCGTAGTGGTAAGCAGCTCCACGGTAGCTAGGGACGAGCCGATTTCGAGGCGGTAGCGCCGGGGCGCGGCCCCGTTGGGAGTGCTGGTGCCGCGCGCTGGCACCCGCAACGGGGCCACGTAGCTCAGAATCCGGAAGTCTTCTACCTGCTGGCCCACCTGCCGGGGCTCCTCGAAGATACGCTCGGTGGGCGGCCCGGCCTGGCCGCTGGGGTAGGCCGGTAGGGGCGTAATGGTGATGTATTCCTGCTTGAGAATATTGTAGTCGGCGTAGCTCTCGTCGCGCTCAGTCCGCAAAAACTGCGTCAGCCCGTCGCGCTCAATGAGCTGCTGCAGCAGCTGCTTTTTCTCGCGCAGGTGCTGGTCGGTGTGCACGATGGCCACGCGCTGCACCACCGGCGGAATCAGCAGCGCCCCCAGCAGCACCAGCAGCAGCTTGGAAAGCCCATTAAAGAGGCCCAGCTTGGTTTCGAGTCTCATATGGTAATTAAGGTAAGGGGTAGTAAGGCGTTTGTCCTTGCGAGCGCAGCGCTCGCAAGGACAAACGCCTTACTGCCTTTTACTCACTGACCTACACCGCCCGGTAGCCGATGCCGCGCACCGTCTCAATAAAGTCGGGCGAGCCGAATTGGGCCAGCTTCTTGCGTACATTTTTGATATGCACATCGATGTAGTTCGAGTCCGAATCGTCTTCCAGCACGTTGCCCCACAGGTGCTCGCCCAGCTGTAGGCGCGTGAGCACCCGGCCGCGGTGCAGCAGCAAATAATGCAGCAAATCGAACTCCTTTTTGGTAAGCGGCACCTCGGGGCCGGGTACCTCGGGCGTGCTGCCGTAGCGCACGGTGCGGGCCGTCACATCGAGCGCGAAACCATTGCCGAAGGTAATTTCCGACCGCTTCAGCCCAAATTTGCGCCGCGTGATAGCCTGCATCCGGCTGGTCAGCTCCAGCAGTGAAAAGGGCTTGGGCAGGTAGTCATCGGCCCCCAGGTCGAGGCCCTGGATGCGGTCGTCGAGCGCCCCGCGCGCCGTGAGGATAATAAATGAGGCCTCCTGCTTCTCGTTTTGGCGGGCCGCCCGCAGCAAATCGAAGCCGTCGCCGCCCGGCAAGCCCAGGTCGAGCAGCACGAAGTCGTAGGAATTCACATACAGCTTTTCCGACGCCTCGGCGTAGGTGTAGGCCGAGTCAACCAGGTACTGCGCCTGGGTCAGAAACTGGCGCACCTCCTGATGGAGGCTTTTTTCATCTTCGACGAGAAGCACGTGCATGGCAGAGTGGGGTAGGGGTGAAGGGAAAATGACGGGGCAATATTGGGGCCCTGCCCGTTAGGCAAAGATGAAGATTTGCTGTTTGTTTGGTGAAGATGAAGAAATAACGGAATAGCGTCCCGCGAGGCGGTTTGTTTCCCGAAAAAAATCATTTGCCAGCAGAGCGCAGTCAGTAAGTGTCCGCGCCGGGGCCGTTAATGGGGCCGCCCCGCCGGCGCAGGCTGGTTGCGCGCCGCGCCTCAGGGCTAGCGGTTATCTTTGGTGAGCGCGCTACCTGGCCGAGCGCCTTCAAGTAATTGATTGTCCATGAAAATCAGTTTTTTGCCCTTGCTTATCAGCCTGCTGCTGGGCCTGACGGCAAGTAGTCACGCCGCGTCTAAGCCGCCCGTTACCACTATTTACCTCGTGCGCCACGCTGAAAAGGACCCCACCGCCGGGGCCGACGACCCCGCCCTGACGCCCGCCGGCGAGGCCCGCGCCCGGCTGCTGGCCAAGCGCCTGGCCCGCCGCCACCCCGCCGCCCTTTTCACCACCGATACCCGCCGCGCCCGCGCTACGCTGGCCCCACTGGCCCAAGCTGTTGGCCTGGTGCCGCAGTCGTATAATGCCCAAGCTCCCGACGCGCTGGCTGTTCACATTTACCAAGACTACGCGGGCAAAACAGTGGTTGTGGTGGGCCATTCCAACACGTTGCTGCCCCTGCTCAAGGCCTTGGGCGTGCAGACCGCCCTCACCGAAATTAAGGACGCGGAATACGACTACCTCTTCAAAGTAGAGCTGCGCCCCAACGAGCCCGCCCGGCTCAGTATGAGCCACTACGGCGCAGCCCCGGTGCCTACCCCCCCGGCCGCAGTGGGCCGTCCAATGGGCCAGACGCACTGATGGTTATGGGGCTCTTGGCTCCTGCCTAAATAGCCTTAGTAGTGCCTGCTGTTACGCAATAAGCAGCAGCGCGATTTTTGTAAATCGCGCTATTCCCCTGAAGCCGCTTCCAGAAAGCAACGACGTAACAGCAGCTAGTAATCAAAACGAAAGATAACCGCTAAAATTATGGGCCAGATTTCGCTCGAAGGACTCGAATTTTTTGCCTTCCACGGCTACTACGACGAGGAGCAGAAAATCGGCAATAAGTACGGGGTAGACCTGCGCCTGCGCACTGACCTGCACGCCGCCGGGACCTCCGACAAGCTGGCCGAAACCGTGAACTACGAGGTGCTCTACCGCGTGGTGTTCGAAGAAATGCAGCGCCCCGCCCGCCTGCTGGAGCACCTGGCCCACCGCATCCTCGACCGCGTGATGCAGGAGTTCGGGCAGGTGCGCCGGGCCGAGGTGAGCGTTTCCAAGTTCAACCCGCCGCTGGGCGGCATCTGCCACCGGGCGCGGGTCACGCTGGCCCGCAAGCGGAAGGTAGGGGTAGGGTAGGGGCGTTTTCAACGCTGGCTGGCCCCGGCTATTGCTGCCCGGTGCGCTGGTAGGCGGCCGCGAACTCCTGAGCAAAATCTTCCAGCTTCACCTGGCCCAGGGCGGGCTTGTGGCGCTCATAATCCGCGCCCAGTTGGCCAGTGCGCAGGCTGATGTAGATGTCCACCACGCCATCGGCAGTGCGGGGGGGTAGGCCGTTTCGGAGGAGGTTTTCGCGCATTTGCTTGTCCGAAAATTCCACCCAATGCAGGTCGGGCCGGCCGATGGCGGCCCCCAGCACGTGCGCTACTTCGTCGGAAGTTCGCTCGTCGCTGGCTACGTAGCGCACGGTGCGGCCGGGCGCGGCGGGGTTAGTCAGCTCTGCGGCGGCAGCAGCGGCAATATCGCGCGGATGCACCAGCGCTCCCCGGTGGCTGCCCGCGATATTGGCTCCCAGGAAGCCGGCGTTTTTTATAAGGCCCAAAAACCCGTAGTAGTTGGTGTAGAAGGTGGTAGGGCGCAGGTGCGTGAGCGCCAGGCCGGGCACCGCCGCCAGGATTTCCTCCACGTCGTGCGGCCCCAGGATGTTGCCGGTGCCGTGGTCGCGGTCGGCTCCCCAGCTGCTGAGCTGCACCACCCGCGGCACGCCCGCCCGCCGGATGGCCCGCGCGTAGTGGCGGCCGAGGCGCTGGAAATAGCCCCGCAAATCGGGCGCGGCAAAGTTGGGCGGCACCATCGCGTACACGGCATCGGCCCCCGCGCAGGTGGTGGCCAGGAAGTCCGCGTCTTCCAGCGAGCCGATGGCGGCGGTGGCCCCCAGGGCCGCGATGGCGGCCCGCCGGGCGGGGCTGCTGCTGATAACCGTAACGGCGTGGCCCTGCCCCACCAGCTCGGTGGCCAGCGGTTGGCTGATGTTCCCGAGGGAACCAGTGACGATAATTTTCATGGCGCAAAGGTCCGCGTTGCCTACCCCGGTGCGAAAGGGCCAAACGGCGGAAAAAGCGGGCCCAAGTGCGGCAATCGCGCAGCGGACGGCTGATGGCGGAGGCTGGCTTGCCTACCCCCCCAGCCGGGACGGAGCCAGCCCGTAGGCTTTTTTGAAGGCAAACGAAAAGTGCGACAGGTCCTCAAAGCCCACTTCGAGGTACACCTGCGCCGGCGTTTGCCCCTTTTCTAACAGCAGAAAGCGGGCTTCCCGCAGGCGGCGCTGCACCAGCCAGCGGCTGGGCGGCTGCCGGAACAGCCGCGCGAAATCCCGCTTAAAAGTAGCCAGGCTGCGGCCCGTCAGGTACGCAAACCGGCTCAGGTTCACGTTGAAACGAAAGTTCTTTTCCATGAACGCGGCCAGGTCAAGCTTCCCCGGCTCGGCAAAATCGAACAGCACGGCTTGCAAAGCCGGCGTGGCTTGCAACAGCAGCAGCGCCGCCTCGCGCACCTTGAGGTCTTGCAGGGGTAGCGGGAAGTGGACCAGCTGCTGGTAAGGCCGCAGCGACTCGAAGTAGCTCTCCAACAAGGTGTTGGGAGTCAGCGACCAAATAGCCGGGGCCGGTGGCGCGTGCCCCGCCGGGTAGCCTTGCTCCTGGCTGAGGGCCTGGAGCACCGATTGGCCCAGGCACACGGCCACTGTGCGAAAATCGCCCCCGCTGGCCGGGGGCTGCTTCGTGAACTTAAACAGGTGGTTGCGGCGAATCAGCCGGAAGGAACCGGGCGCGAACACGTGGGTTTGGTCACCGTCGCTGACCACCGTTTGCCCGGCCAGCTGGTGGCTGAACACGTGCTGCGGCACGAACTGCTCGCCCGTCCGGCGGCAGTGGCCGTAGCAGGCATAGCTGATGCGAGAGGCCGCCGCCGGGCCTAAAGGAGCAGACATGGACAGAGCGCGGGTCGTTACGTCGGAAAAACAAGGCCGGTGGCCTGCTCAGCGAGCTGCCAGAGCGCCTGGGCTACGGGCTCGTTCAGGGCGTGCGGCGCGATGCTGGCTTCGGCCGGGTAGCCCCGGAAGCCGCCGTTCTGGTCGGGGCTGTAGAGCTTGCCGCCTGCGGCCTCGGCGGCGACGGCCGCGTAGAGCGAAGTCAGGGCTCCCTGCCAGGGTTCCATTGCTGGGCCGCCCCAGCGCGCCTCGGCGGCGGCCAGGTACTCGGGGCTGATGTCCTTGACCCAGGAGGTGCGGTTCGCGCCGGGCTGGGCGGCGAGCGACTGCACCCGCCCATGTATGGCCCTAATCCGGCGCTGAAGTTCCAGGGCAAACAGCAGGTTGGCCAGCTTGCTCTGTCGGTACTCGCGCAGGGCGTCATACCCGTTTTCCGACTGTAAATTAGCGAAATCGAGGCGGCCGTCGAGGTAGCCCATGCTGGTCACGGTCACCACCCGCGCGCCGGGCGTATGGTTGAGCAAGAAATACAAATGGCCGGTCAGGGCAAAGTGCCCCAGAAAATTCACGCCAAACTGCAGCTCGTAGCCTTCGGCGGTAGTGCTGGCAAGCGGCGGGGCCAGCACGCCGGCATTATTGACCAGCACGTGCAGCTGCGGATACTGCTGCCGAAAAGCGTCGGCAAACTGGTGGACCTGGCGCAGGCTGGCCAAATCCAGCTGCGCCACGGCCAGCGTGCCGGCGCGGCCGGGTTGCTCTTGCATGGCCGCCTGGGCCTGCCGGGCGTTGTCGAGGCTGCGGCAGGCCAGCACCACGTGCGCACCGGCCCGATAAAAAGCCAGCGCCGTTTCGTAGCCAATCCCCGTATTCGCCCCCGTAACGAGAACAGTTTTGCCAGTCAGGTCCGGCATATTCTGCGTAGTCCACATCGTATATGTGCGAGTTGATTGCCCGGCAAAGGTCCGGGTGAATGCGAGGGCTAGCTTTGTTGAGCGGCTCAAAAACCATTTGTTGAGCGGCTCACTTTTGCGACGACATAACGCAGGCTAAAGTGGTCTGCTCTGGCGGTAGCCCACCGTCACAACTGCTGCCGGTAGCGGGCCGGCGTCAGCCCGGTGTGGCGGCGAAAAAACCGCCCGAATGTGGACGGGTCGGCAAAGTGCAGCGCCGCCGCAATCTGGCCGATGGGGAGGGCAGGGTTTTGCAGCAGCACGTGGGCCTCCAGCAGCACGGCTTCGGCCAGCCACGCCCCGGCGCGCTTGCCAGTGGCCGCTTGCACGGTTTCGGCGAGGTGCTTGGGGGTGATGCACAGCTGGTCGGCGTAAAAAGTCAGGCTCCGCTCGGTGGCGTAGTGCCTGTGGACCAGCTGCTTAAATTCGGCGGTAATCAACTGGCCGCGCGTCCGCCCGGCGGGCGCGGCCCGGTGCTGCGCCTCGTAGAGCGGTGCCGTTTCGTGCAGCAGAATATGGAGGAAGCTGCGCAAAATTTCCTCCCGATACACGTGCGGAGCCTCATATTTCTGCCCAATGGTTCGCAGCAGGGCCGCGAGGCTCGCGGCCGCTGCGGGGGGTAGGGTGAACACGGGGCGGGCATCGCGCTCAAAAAAAGCGAAGTCATCCGGGTTTAGCCCGCCGCCCGCCGCCACAAATTCCTTCGTGAAAAAAAGGTTGAGCGCCGCGCAGTCGGCCGACCGAAAGCCCCACTGCTTGATGCCGTGGGGCGAAAGCACCACCAGCGAAGCTGGGGCTAGTTCGTAGGTTTCGAGGTTGACTTGCAGGCGGGCGCTGCCGCGCAGGCAGAGGCCAATCTTGTAAAAATCGCTGCGGTACGGCCGGTCGAGGGGTAGGTGGGGCGTCGGCCGGGAATCAGGCCCCACGAAGAACACTGCCGGCCTTTCCTGGGCTTCGGCCAGCGCATTCAGTTGAAAAACGGGAATGGTCGCGTTCATGGGGCTGCTAGAAGCAGTAAAGGTTGGCTACCCGGCGGCTACTTGGTTAGGGAGTACCCCGCTGCTTGGTTGAATTCCTAAACCGATTAGCGGACGGCTATGGTTGCCTTCCGCGAAGCAGCTAAAAATAATCTGGTGAAAAACAGAAAGTTAAGCCGTAATACGACAAGTTTCGTACATTGCTTTTGCAAGTACGACAAGTTTCGTATAATCTTTGACCTACGAACTATTTCGTACTGAACTTTTCCCGCCTTTCCCATGCCCAAGCCAATCCCTAAACCGACGGATGCCGAGCTGGAAATCCTGCATGTGCTCTGGCAGCACGGCCCGGCCACGGTGCGCACCGTGAACGAGCAGCTGAGCCGGCAGCGAGAAATCGGCTACACCACGACCCTAAAAATTATGCAGCTGATGCTGGAAAAGGGCCTCGTGCAGCGCGACGACGAGGGCCGCAGCCACATCTACCGGGCCGCTGTGCGCGAGCACGATACCCAAGGGCTGCTCCTGGATAAGTTCGTGGCGGCCACCTTCGGCGGCTCGGCCCTGAAGCTGGTGCTGCAGGCCCTGGGCCACCGCAAGACCTCGGCCGACGAGCTGGCCCAGATTCGCCGCCTACTCAACGATATTGAGATTCAAAACGCTAACTCCTTAACTTCCAATTCCGATGACGACGCTCCCGTGGCTTAACGAAGTGCTATCGCCCGCCCTGGTGCGGGGGGTAGGGTACGCGCTGCTGCACTCACTGTGGCAGGGTGGGGTGCTGGCGCTACTGCTGGCCGGGGCGCTGCCGCTGCTGCGCCGCCACCGCGCCGAGGTGCGCTACGCCCTGGCGGCGGGTGCACTGGGCACGCTGCTGCTGGCGGCGGGGGGCACATTTGGCTACTATTATGACCGTGCGGTGCCGCTCGCCGAAGCCGCGCCGGTAATCCTGGCCGGCGGGCCGGGTCCGCTGGCTTCGGCTACCCTGCGGGGGGTAGGGACGCCCACCCACCTAGCCAGTGCCGCGCCCGCCGCGCCGCTATCCTGGCCGGCGGCCACCCGCCAGCAATTGGAACCCTACCTGCCCCTGGTGGTGCTGGCTTGGCTGCTGGGCCTGGTGGTGCTGAGCGGCCGGCTGGCCGGGGGCCTGCTCTACGCGGACCGGCTGCGCCGGACGGGTACGCGGGCGCTGGGCCGTGAGTGGCAGCAGCGCCTGGCCGCGCTGGCCGCCCGCGCCGGGCTGCGCCACCCGGTGGCGTTGCTGGAGTCGGCGCGGGTGGCGGGGCCACTGGTGCTGGGCCACCTGCGCCCGGCCATTCTGCTGCCGCTGGGCGCGGTGGCTGGCCTTAGCCCCAGCCTGCTCGAAGCCCTGCTGGCCCACGAGCTGGCCCACGTGGTGCGCCGCGACTACCTGCTAAACCTGGGCCTGGCGGTGGTGGAGGTGCTGTTTTTCTACCACCCGGCGGTGTGGTTTATGGCCGGCCGCCTGCGGGCCGAGCGCGAAAACTGCTGCGATGACCAGGCCGCCGCCCTCTGTGGTGGCGACCGCCTGCGGGTGGCCCGCGCCCTGGCCGCCCTGGCTGAGCTGACCACCGCCGACCCGGCCACCCCGCCGCGCTTGGCGCTGGCGGCCACCGGCGGGGGTAGGGGCCAGCTGCTGGCGCGGGTGCGCCGGCTGGTGCTGAGCCGCCCCCCGGCCCCCACGCTGCGCGAGCGCCTGCTGGCTGGCGCACTCACGCTGCTGGGCCTGTTGGGCCTGAGCACCGGGGTAGGGCTGGCCGCCCGCCCCGCCCTGGCTGCGCCGGTCCAGACGGTGCCCGCGCCGGGAGATACGGCCCGGCGAGGGGCCACGGTTCCTATGCCCATTATGCCCAATAGCCCGCGGGAAATTGCCGAAACCGAGCAGAACGAAATGCCAGCCAGGGAGCCGCGCCCGCACCGGGGCCGGGCCAGCACGGTCGTGATGGAGAAGGATAAGAAAGGCCGGGTAGTGAGCCTGACCGTGGACGGCCAACCGGTAGAAACTGCCTCGGCGGGCAAGAAACACAAGCCCGGCAAAGTCGCCAGTACGGAAATAGTGCAGGTGCCCGGCCCGGCCGCCGGCCCCGAGCGACTCTCGCTAAGCTTCGATTTTTCCACGGATGAGCTGACGAGCCGCGCCCAGCGCGAGCTGGCCAAGGCCCAGCGCAACCCGAGCCTGAACGAGGAGCAGCGCCAGCAGATGCAGCGCGAAATGGCGAAGCTTCAGCAGCGGATGCAGACCTTTCAGGCCGAAATGGGCCAGCAGTTCCAGCATTTTCAGTTCGACTTTGACCGCGATACTATCCGTCGGTCGTTGCGCAACCGCCTGCGTTTTGATATCAATAGCCAGACTGTTGATGATAATGCTGCCGACCAAACTGAAGCTAATATCCGCCATGCCGAAGCCAATATCCGCCGCGCCGAAGCTGATAGCCGCTTGGCTGATGACCAGGCCGAAGCCAACATCCGTCGCGCCGAAGCTAATGGCCGCTTGGCCGAAACTAATACCCGCCGCGCCGAGCTACGCGCCCGCCTGGCCGCCGACGCGGCCGAGCTGCGCGCACTAGAGCGCGGGGACGGGCAGACGCCTCCAATGCCCGTTCCGCCCCGCGCCCCAATGGCCCAAACGGGGCCACCGTTGCCACAGACCCCACCGCCGCCCGCACCTGCGCCCAAAACGGAGGAATTGCGCGCCGCTCTGCGCCAGGATGGCCTGATTGGGAAAAATGACCGTAGCTTTTCCTTCAGCCTCAACGACAAGGGGGGTAGGGTGAATGGCCGAGCCCTCACGCCGACCCAGGTGGCGCGCTACCGCCAGCTGCTGGGCCAGCCGGTGAGCGGCCAGGGGAAGTCCTCGACGTTTAATATTCACGTGGATGAGAATTAACTGATTGGCTCACAAAGCCGTGGCTCGCGGGCCGGCCGTCTGGAAAACAGGCGGCCGGCCCGCTTTTTTGGGCCCGGCGCGGTTGGCCGCGGGCTTTTTGAAAATAATTTTACCCCCGCTGTAACGTATGGCTACCCCGCCGGTACTCCCTGCAAACCCCACCACTTCCGACTCTATCCCAGCCGCCCGGATGCCCGCCGTTTCTGCCCCCACTTTCAGCGACGAAGCCTTAATGGCCCAGGTGCAAGCCGGCGACCTCGACCAGCTAACCGGGCTGTTTGAGCGCTACCACGGGCCGCTGTTTGGCTTCCTGGCCCGCCTGGCGAATGGCGACCGCGAGCTGGCCCAGGACCTGACCCAGAACGTGTTTGTACGAGTGCTGCGCTACCGCACCAGCTACCAGCCCGGCCAGCCGTTTCGGGCCTGGGTGTACCAAATGGCCCGCCACGTGTGGGCTGACCACTACCAGCGCCAGCGCCCCACCGCCGACCTGGAAGAAGTGGAAAAAACCGCCGCCCACGGCCGCGCCGCCCAGGCCCAGCGCGCCACCACCGACCAGCACCAAGCCCTGCACGAAGCCCTATCTCTGCTGCCCGCCGCCCAGCGCGAGGTACTGGTGCTGCACCGCTTCCAGGGCTTCGACTACGCCGAAATCGGCGAGCAGCTGGGCTGCACCGCCGGCGCGGCGCGGGTGAAGGCCCACCGCGCGCTGGATGCGCTACGCAAGATTTACCTGAGTTAATCAGCTGTCAATAATGTATTTGTCTTACGTATTTATTTACCTGGTTTTATTGTTGCTACCTGGTTCAGCATCGGCACAGGCGAGCCAAATCCAACTTGCGAAGCCAACTATTTTCACCCAGGATATTACTAATTTCTGGCAGGCCTACGATAGTGTGCGCGCTACCCCCGATACCGCTCGGCAGCGGCAATTGGTGCAGCGCCTCTACCTCGACCGGGCCACGCCGGGGCTCCGGGATTTTGCCAAAAGCCAGGAGTTCCGGGCCCGTAGCTACGTGCGAGCAGTAAACCGCTACCCCCGGTTTTGGGCCTCGGTGCGGCCGGCTACGCTGGCGGTCAGCGAAAGCGTGTCGCAGATTAAGCAGGTTCTGAGCCGGTTTCAGCAGCTATATCCATCCTACAAGCCGGTGGAAGTATTTTTTACCATTGGCGCACTGAATTCTGGCGGTACGGTGAAGGGGCAGCGGGTGCTGATTGGGACCGAAATCGCGGCAGCCACGGCTGTAACCGATGCGACGGAGCTAGGAACCTGGCTGCAAGGGGTATTTAAGAACCACGCCAATGGCGTAACAGAACTGGTGGCACACGAGGCCGTGCACACCCAGCAGCCCGACGGCGATGCGGAGTTGGATGGAAAAACCGACCTGCTCGGCTACTGCTTGCAAGAAGGCGCTGCTGATTTCATTGCGGAGCTGCTGCTGGCCAAGCCTTATACAACACCCTACCTCACCTACGGCCGCCAGTACGAGCGGACTCTTTGGCAGGAGTTTGAACCCGTGCTGAGCAGCCCTGACGCCAGCCAGTGGCTCTATAACGGCGACCAGGCCCAAGCGCAGCACCGGCCCGCCGACCTAGGGTACTTCATAGGCTACGCCATTTGCCGGGCGTATTACCAACAGGCTCGCAATAAGCGACAAGCCGTCGCCGACATCATTGAATTGCGCCACGATTTTACTGCGCCCCACGAGTTTTTAGCCAAGTCGGGCTACGCGGCCCGTTGGCAGTAAAGCTGTTCCGCCCTCTTGATTCTACTCTTATGTCTTCTTATTAAGTATGAACTCTATTAACAAAAATCCGACTTTCGACCCGGCTTGCGCAGAGCTGCGGCTGTGGCTGCCAGAGCTGGCCGAAGGCCAGCCGCTGCCGCCCGCGGCGGCGCATCTAGCGGCGCACCTGCCCGCCTGCCCCGCCTGCCAAATTGAGCTGGCCGAGCTGCGCCAGCTCTTCAATGACCTCGACGCCCTACCCCCCGAATTGCCACCGCTCACCATGCGCGATGACTTCCAGGCCCTGCTGAACGAGGAAAAGGCGAAGCTGGCCGCGGCTTCGCCCGCCGGCCTGAGCGCCCAGCGCGGCGGCCAGGCGCTACCCCCTGCTTTCCAGGCGAACTCCATCAATCAAAAACTAGGAGCCAGAAACCAAGAGTCACAAACCCAAACCTGGTTGCGCATGGCGGCCAGCGTGGCGCTGGTGGCCATTGGGGCAGTGCTGGGGCTGCTACTGCGCGGCAGTGCGCCCGGTGCCAGCGCGCCGCTGGCCCAAGTCGAGGAATCCCGGCCCTCGCTTTCGGTGCAGCTGGCGGCGGCGCGGCAGCAGCCGGGCACGGCCAGCCAGCGCTTGCAGCTGGTGAGCCAGGCCCCGGCCCTGGTCACGGAGCCCAACGACCCGGCCGTGCTCACCCTCATTCATACCCTCGATACCGACCCCAACCCCAACGTGCGCCTGGCCGCCTGCGAAGCCCTAGTGCGCCTGCGCCAGGACCCCCGCGTGGGCCCCGCCCTGGTGGAGGCCCTACCCCTGCAAACCGACCCCAACGTGCAGATTACCCTCATCGACGCCCTGGTGACGCTGCGCGAAAAGCGCGCCGTACCCAGCCTCGAACAGCTGGCCAAAAAGCCCGAGGCCTTACCCGCTGTGCGGCTGCAAGCCGAAAACGGGCTGGGCCAATTGATTTAATAAATGCCAGGAGCCATTTGTCCTTGCCGCACTGCGTTCGCAAGGACAAATAGCCTCCTACTCCCGCTTCCCTTTCGCTCTTGCTCTATCATGAAAAAAATAGCTCTTTTCCTCCTGCTGGCCCTGCCGGCCGCCGTGCGCGCTCAGGAGTTCAAAATGAAATTCAACAGCCCGACCAACCGCAAGGTGGTGCTCGACATGCGCGGCTCGGACGTGACGGTGGAGGGCTATGATGGCGACGAGCTGCAACTGCGGGGTACCGGCCACTTTGAGGCACCACCCGCGCTGGCCAGCGGCCTGCGGCCCATTTATAGCGGGGGCAACGACAATACCCGCCTGGGCGTGGCCGTGACCGCCGAAGGTGATAACGTGTTGCGCGTTACACACACGGCCCGCAGCGAGGGCCATTACACGGTGCGGGTGCCGCGCCGCACCGATGTAGCTATGGTGCGCGACGCGATGGGCGGCTCCGACAACCTGACGGTGCGCGACCTGGCCGGCCGCGTGGAAGCCACGCTGCTTTCGGGCGATATCCGCCTGCTCAACGTGAGCGGCCCAGTGGTGGCTAACACCGTGAGTGGTGATGTTAAAGTACAATTTAGCGCTACCCCCACGCAGCCCTGCGCCGTGGTTTCGGTGAGCGGCAATGTGGATGTGACCCTACCCCCCTCGGCCAAGGTGAGCCTGTCCATGCGCTCAATTTCGGGGGAAATCTACACCGATTTTGACCTCAGCCTGGGCGGTGAAAGTGGCTTGCGCCACGTGGGCGGCCAGACCGTGGAGGGCCGCGCCAACGGCGGGGGCACTACCCTCTCGCTGCGGTCAGTGAGCGGCGACATCTTCGTGCGCAAAGCGAAGTAGGTTCCAGGTCAATAATTAATTACTAACAATCAATAATCCATTGCCATGCCTCGCTTTTTACTCGCCACCCTGCTGCTAATCAGCAGCCTGGCTCCGGTCCTGGCCCAGCGCCTCGTGACCCAAACCGCTACGCTGGCCGCCGGGCAGGGCGTATTTCTGGACCTCAAGTACGCCCACAGCATTCGGGTGCGGCCGGGGGCCGGGCTGAAGGTGGAGGCCAGAGTGAACATCAACGACAATGCGCAGAACGACCTGTACAGCCTGGGGCTGGAAAAGGGCGGTAATGAGCTGAGTGTGGTGGAAAAGCTGGACGAGGACAAGCTGCGCGAGAGCCACTATACCGGTGACTGCGAGGGGGGTAGCCGCAACAATTCCAGCGGCGGGGTGCACGGCGGCTACACCCGTTCGGGCAAGTCGGGCGGCGTGCGGCCTACCCTCAGCTACCACCAGGGCGAGTACAGCTACTGCGCTAAGATTGACTACGAGGTGACTTTGCCCGCCGGCACGGCCCTGCGCCTGAGCACCATCAGCGGCGACCTCGACCTGAGCGAGCTGAGCGGGGCCATCACGGCCAAAACCATCAGTGGCGACGTGCAGCTGAGTGCCCTGACCGGCCCCGTAGTGGTGCGTAGCGTGAGCGGCGATATCAAAATAAACAACCTCAGCGGCAACGAGATAGAAGCCAAAACCGTGAGCGGCGACGTGGACCTGAGCTGGCCCCCCGCCAAAGCTGCCGAGCTGAGCCTGCACACCGTGACGGGTGAGGTGTACGCCGACCCGGCCGTGACGTTCAGCAACCTCAAGCAGCGCAGCTACGTGGGCTACGAGCTGCATGGCAGCTACGGCAGCGGCAGCGGGCCGCTGGTGAAGCTCGAATCAGTGAGCGGCGACGTGTTTTTTCGGAAGGAGAAGTAGGGACGCGGCCCTTCGCGTCTCTCTTGGCGCGGGCATCGTTCGCCCGTGTTGTTCAATGGGGAGAGACGCGAAGGGTCGCGTCTCTCCGGCACGACTGGCTGGGGCGGCCTGGGGAGTTCGTCAAAAAATCGGGAGCCAGGCAACGGCCGGGCTTACTGCCGCGTCTATGGCCTTGCCTGACAATTCTTCACCTATTTATCATGTTGTTCTCACAAGCTAAGCGCGGGCTTATCTGCCTGTTGTATAGCTGCTTACTTATTGCTAGTGTAGCCCCGGTGGCCAGTGCGCAGCAAGCCCCGGCTACCGCGCCGGCCGCGGCCGCGCCGCGCCGCCAGCTGGCGGCCCAGCGCACGCCTACCCCCCTCAAACTCGACGGGGTGCTGGATGACGCGGCCTGGCAGACGGCCCCGCTGGCCGGCCAGTTTGTGGAGCGGCGGCCCCACCCCGGCCGGCCCGAGCGCCTACCCACCGAAGTGCGCGTGCTCTACGACGACGCGGCGCTGTACGTGGGCGCTAAAATGCTGGAAGCCAGTCCCGACAGCATCAAGCGCGAGCTGACCCAGCGCGATAACAGCGGCAACACCGACTTTTTCGCCATCTTTCTGGACCCCTACCGCGACCACCTCAATGGCTACGGCTTTATTGTGCAAAGCACGGGGGTGCAGATAGATAACCGCTATTCGCCCGCCAATGGCGAAGACGGGGCCTGGAACGCAGTGTGGGAGAGCCACGTGGCCCCGCTGCCCGGCGGCAAGGGCTGGAGCGTCGAAATCCGGATTCCGTACTCGGCCATTCGGTTCGCGGCGGCCCCGGTGCAGACCTGGGGCGTCAACTTTATGCGCCAGCGCAAGGCCAGCAACCAGCAGTTTTTCTGGAACGAGGTGCAGCCCAGCGTGGATGGCTTCGTGAACCAGTGGGGCGAGCTGACGGGCCTCGAAAACCTGCACCCGCCGCTGCGCCTCTCGCTCACGCCCTACGTGAGCACCTACGCCAATCACTACCCCTATAATTTGGAGGGTAAGCAGAACACCAGTACCAGTTTCAACGTCGGGGCCGACGTGAAATGGGGCATCAACGAGAGCTTCACGCTGGATGCCACGCTGATACCCGATTTTGGCCAGACTATCAGTGATAACCAGGTGCTTAACCTCTCGCCTTTTGAGGTGCAGTACCAGGAAAACCGGCCGTTTTTTACCGAAGGTACCGAGCTGTTCAACAAGGGCGGCCTGTTTTATTCGCGGCGGGTAGGGGCGCAGCCGCTGGGCTTCAGCGACGTGAGCGGGCAGCTGGGCAAGGGCGAATTCTTGTATCAAAACCCCGGCGTGACGCGCCTGCTGAACGCCACCAAGGTGTCGGGGCGCACCAGCAAGGGCCTGGGCATCGGGGTGTTCAATGCCGTGTCGGCGGCCACCTACGCCACGGTGCAGGACTCGGCCAGCGGCCGGCAGCGCGAGATATTAACCTCGCCGCTGACCAACTACAACATCGTGGTGCTCGACCAGAGCCTACCTCATAATTCCTACGTGTCGCTCATTAATACCAACGTGACGCGCGCCGGCAGCACCTACGACGCCAACGTGACGGCTGGCCTGTTTCGCTTCGCCGATAAAAAGAATCAGTACGCCTTCAATGGCCAGCTCAACTACTCGATGCGGCGCGGCCAGGCCATGTACTCCGAAACGCCCGTCAGCGACCCCAGCGGCTACAAATACTACCTCAACTACGGCAAGATTTCGGGCAACTGGACCTGGAACGTGGACCACGGCATCGAGTCGAATACCTACAATCCCAACGACTTAGGAATTTTATTCGGGAATAATAACGTGAGCCAGTCGGCCACCGTGAACTACAACAAATACCAGCCCTTCTGGAAGGTGAATAACCTCTCTACCACGCTCGGCGTGTACCAGTCGCTGCTATTCCGGCCGCTGCTGTATCAGGACGCGGGTATTTACGGCAGCGCCAATACCACCTTCACCAAGAGCTTTCTGACGGTGGGCGGCAACCTGAACCTAGACCTACAAAAGCACGACTACTACGAGCCGCGCACCGCGCCGCTGGGCGGCTACTACGTGCGGGTGCCCACCAGCTTCAACCTGGGTACGTTCGTGTCGTCGGACTACCGCAAGAAGCTGGCCTACGACATGAACGCCGGGATGCGCGTCTACGCCCTCGACGAGCGCCTGGACCGCCCGCGCCGCCTGGCCTACGGCCTCACCCTGAGCCCGCGCTACCGCGTGAGCGATAAGTTGAACTTTCGCTACACGTTTGACTACGCCTTGAAAGTGAACCAGATAGGCTACGTGAATGACGGCTTCGACCTCACGCAGCCCATCGACCAGCAGTACAGCGCCCTGCTGGGGCCCGATGTGCTGCTGGGCCGCCGCCGGGTGGCTACGTATACCAATACGCTGACGACCAACTACACGTTCACCAACCGCCTCTCGTTCACGATGCGCGTGCGGCACTACGTGAGTGCAGTGCACTACCTGGCCTTTGCCCGCCTGCGGCCGACTGGAGCGGAAGAACAACTACCTGACTACCAGCGCGCCCACGACACCAGCTTCAACGCCTTCAACGTGGATGCCTCGCTGGTGTGGTGGTTTGCGCCCGGCTCGCAGGTGAGCTTGGTGTGGAAGCAAGCCGCCGCTACCTCGCTGCTCGGCAACGCGGCTACCCCCCTCTACTTCGACAACCTCGCCAACGTGGCTAACACGCCGCATAATAACAACGTATCGGTCAAGGTCTTGTATTATCTGGATTATCTGAGTCTGCGCTCGCGGCGGGGGTAGGGCGCGCGCGACTAGCCAACCGGCTCAGACTGGAATCAACTTAGAAATCGTTCCGTCTTTGTGAAAAATGATAATTAGGTCGTTATGCAAATTGCCCCCCAAGAGGTGAGTTATCAGTATTTTCTTGCTTCTACCCTGCTCATCAACCTCGACGGTATAGGCCGGCCGGGGGGCGTAGGTATATACTCGGCCACCGACCACCTCATCCATGCAGGTGCGGCGGGCGGCCTCGTTGCCCACGGAGGGAATTATCCGGCTGGTACTGTCGCCGCGATAAACCACGATAACATCGTTATTATACCGGGCATATTGCGCGGGCGGCTGGGCTTGGTAGCGGTCATCAATAAGGGCCCTTAGATACCAGCAGGTTTCGCCCTTATCATTTTGATAGACAACGAGTTTTACTACGCCCTTGTCTTCAACGAAGTAGCGCCCTGTTCGGCAGTTGTTGAGGTAGTCGCGGAGTAGTTCCCGTTGCTGCGGGTTGGTGGCTACTGCCACTTCCTGGCAAACCTGAGCACTTACTTCACGCAGCCCCAGGAGTAGAAATAAAGTTGAGAGCCAGCGTTTCATAGGGATTCTCCTGCTAAAAACGCTCGTTGGTATTTAGTAAAAATTAAGTTACGGCAAGCTAAAGCGTACCCTACCCTTGCCCCTGCCACAAGCCGTGAAAGCCCAGCGGAATGTGGTGCGGCAGCCGCAGGCGGGCCAGCGGGCGCAGGTCGGCGGCATCGGCCACGAGCAGGTCGGTGGCATCGTCGGGGGCCGAGTAGCGGAGGTACACGAGGTAGCCGTCGTCCTCGGCCGTGGAGCCGGGGCGGGGCACCACCACGGGCTCACTGCACAGCGTGCCGGGTGCGTAGGCGTGGCGCAGCGCGCCGGTTTGCACGTCGAGCTTGAGCAGGTGGTCGAGCAGGGGCGAGGGCGAGGCGGCGGGCCTTCCGATGGTCCAGGTGTAGCGGTAGGGGAGGCCCAGGCGGTCGGGGTGAATTTCGGGTAGCTCGCCCTCGCCGTCGGTTAGTGGCTGGCGGACTACGGTGCCGGCGGCCAGGTCCAGCCGAAAGCGCACGAAGCGCGCCTGCGGCTGGTCGTCGGGCAGGTGGCCGGCCAGGTAGCCCTTGATGGCGGCCGCGTCGGGAAAGTCGGCCATTAGCAGCGCATCGGCTACTAAGGTGCCGTCGGCGGGGTCCTGGTAGCCATTCACGAAGTGGAAAGCGAAGCCAAACTCCGTATGCAGCCGGTGCACCGCGCCATCGGGGGCCACCACTACAATCTGGGTATCCTGCTGCCGGTTTATCTTAATGGAAGCCACCGGCGAGGTCAGCCCCGACAAGGCCCGGAACACGTCAAACGCCACCGGCGTGAGGAAAAAAATGCGGTGGCCGCTCTGCGTCAGCACAAAATCGTGGGCGAAGTGGGCCTGCGCCAGCGGCAGCACGTGGGCCACCCGCGCCGCGCCGGCCGGGCTCACCTCATACAGCACCAGCCGGTGCTGGCGGCCCGCCACGGTGCCAAAGTTGTGCAGCACGCCCGTGACGGGGTGCACCTTGGGATGGGCCGAAAACGGCAGCTCGGGCGTAATGCGCCGGTCGAGCCAGCCGAACGGGTTGCGCAGCACCCCGCCGTAGTCGAAGCGCCCCCGCGTGGCCAGCGACTCCGGGTCGAGGGCGTGGGGTAGGCCGCCTTCCCAGAGCGCCAGCAGGTGGCCGCCGTGCGCCACCAGGCTGGTATTGGCGGTGTTCTTAAACTGCGTTTTGCCAAAATTAGCCCGCAGCCCACCCGGTAAGTTGGTGCCGAAGCTGCGGTAGAGCATCCGTCCGGCGGCCTCTTCTGCCACGAATTCCTGAGTCCGCACGTAGCGGTTGCGGTAGACAACCCGCTGGCCATCAAAGGTAAAGCGCGCCACCATGCCGTCGCCATCAAACAAGTGGTCGTACTTCACGCCGTGCTGCTCGAAGTGGCCGTTGCCATTGCGCAGCAGCGTACCCAGCAAATCGGGGGGTAGGGCGCCCTCCACTACTTCCAGCTCCACATCGTCGTATTCGGGCGTGGTGCGGCGGTTGGCTTCAATAT
This sequence comes from Hymenobacter psoromatis, assembly GCF_020012125.1. Lineage (NCBI taxonomy): Bacteria > Pseudomonadati > Bacteroidota > Cytophagia > Cytophagales > Hymenobacteraceae > Hymenobacter > Hymenobacter psoromatis. Next base: position 2,512,793 of record NZ_JAIFAG010000001.1, on the reverse strand, counting down.
AAGCGCTCAGGGTAGGGTAGTGGCGAACGGGCATGGGGTTGGTTGCTGATTGTTAATTTCAGGACTTACGCCATGACAAGCGATTTGCGTAAGTTCTTCATTCTTAAATATTACTTGGCTGCTGGCTGGCCTTCGCCGCCAGGTGCCGCTCTACCACCGCCGCCATATTGGCAAATGACTGGTCGGCGGCCGGACGGGTGGCCAGGTCGGCGGCGATTTCGCGCAGAGTGAGGCGCATACTTTCGCCGGCCAGGGTGGGCTCCAGGGCCGGGTAGGGGGCCAGCAGGGGGGTAGGGCCGGGCTCAGCCGCCAGACTTTGGCTGCGGGCCGCCAAGGTAGGCTGGGCCGCCAAGTCGCTGGCCCAGAAGCGCACGCGTGGCAACCAAGCCCCGATGCGCACGCCCGCGTACAGCAGGTCGGCCTGGCCGGGCGCGCAGCCGCCCGCCAGGCAGGCCCGGTAAAACATGTGGTCGGCGTCGAAGCGCGCTACGCCGGCCGCGTCCACAGCCGCATCGTGCACGATGGCCGCCCGGCGATACGGCCCCGTGAAGGGCGAGCCGATGCTGGACCAGAGCGGGGCCGGAATGCTGGCCCCGTCCGTGATGCCGCCCGCCGGGGCCAGCCAGCGGCGGCCATTGGGGTCGTCGTACCAGAAATCGCGGAGTAGCCGCATCAGCCGGTCGGGCGGCCCGCTGAGCCATTCCAACTGCGGGTCGGGGCCGAAGGTGCCGAGGTTAAGGGTCATGGGGAGGGGTAGGGAAAGCCGAAGAAGAAACCAGGATAAGGGGCTAACGTTTGCGGACGCGCGCGGAGTGGCCCCGCCACGCGCCGTAGTAGGCGACCGCAGTAGTTACTTCGCGCTATGCACTTGCTTTCCATCAACACGTCGCTCCCGCGGGATATCAGCTGGCAGGATAAAACCGTGCGCACCAGCATTTTCAAGCAGCCCGTGGCTGGCCCGGTGGCCGTGCTCGCCACGCACCTCGCCGACGATGGCCAGGCCGACCTGCGCGTGCATGGCGGCCCCGATAAAGCCGTGTACGCCTACCCCCAGGAGCACTGGGCCTACTGGCGGCAGTATTTATCCGAGGACCAGCTCGTGCCGGGAGCCTTCGGCGAAAACCTGACCACCGCGGGCCTGCTCGAAACCGACGTGCGCGTGGGCGACTGCTTCCGGCTCGGCACGGCCGTGCTAATGGCCGTGCAGCCCCGCCAGCCCTGCTTCAAGTTGGGTATTCGCCTGGCCCGGCCGGGCATCGTGCGCGAGTTTGAGCTGGCGCGCCGCAGCGGCATTTATTTTCGGGTGCAGCAGATAGGTGTTATGCAGGCCGGGGATGAGATTACGCTGGTGCAGGCGTCGCCCTACCCCGTCACTATTCAGGATATGGCGGATTGTCTGGCTCCTGGTCCGCACGACTTGGAGAAGGTACGGGCGCTGCTGGCCACGCCTTATTTGTCGGCTTCCTGGCGCGAGCGGCTGACCGCCCTGCTAACCAAGCCTACTTTACTCGACCAGTAACTGGTCAGGGTAGAAAAGGTTAATAATAATATACTTATTTATATAAAAATAAAACTCAAAGCAACGTGCTGTTACCAATAAGTACAATCCCAATTCCTAGCTTATCAGCTGTTTTAGATGAGTGAACAGGAGTTCAAAGTATCGTATCGTACCAGCTGGGTTATGAATAAAATCAACCGTGTACTTAGGTAGCAGCCAGCTCATACTAAGCAATATACCTGCTACTGGGAGCATGAAGTAAGTCCACAAAGGATAGGAAAAACGGGTAGTCACGCCCAATGCGAGCGCCCGGAATACCACCACCATCCGGCTGCGGTAATGATTTATGATAAGGAAAATAAGCCCTAAATAGAAGGGTAATGCATAGCGAAAGGCCACAATTTCATTAAGATAGGTCAAGTCAATAATGAAAATCGTAATGGCAATGGGTAGCAGTAGCACGGCTCCTACTAAAGCTGTGCGATTCCATAGCAATAACAGGCTTGCCAAGACTTGCGAAATCCCTACAAAAGCACTAAAAGGCTCATGCCCAAAACAATACCACGCTACGTGAGCAAGACTTACTTGTCCTAGCGGTTGAGCTAATATTTCTGAGGTAACACCAAATTGATAACCAGCTAGTTTAGCTAATCCATAGCTCATGAATATGAAAGCTAGCGCGACCCGCGCCATCAGGATAAAGTAGTCCCAGTAGTGAGCCTTGGTAAAAGAGGAAATGGTCATTAGAAAAGGTGGGATAAGAACTGAGCAAAAAATAGTTAATTTCAGCGAAATTCAGCTAATCGTAACAACTGAATCTGTTTAGTGTCCTAGTACTGTAGTACACGATAAAGATACATTGGTTTTCTCGAACCGCTACGCTGATTCTTGCCAAATCTTCAAAAGCGCCTTCAGCAAACTTCCCTAAAAACCAGCCCGCTACAAGTAGCAGTGTCCCTAAAACCTGCTATACTAATTGCTCGCCCCGATTAAACCAACTGCCCACTACCCCCTCCCCAGCAGCTGCCCCGCTGCCGCCCACGGCGTGAGCTGCCCTTCGGCCACGGTCGCCCGCACGCCCGGCAGGGCGCTTTACACGCCGGCCCGGCCGTAAAACTGTGCCTCCGGGGCCTGGCGCACGGCCTCTTCCAGCCACTGGAACTGCTGCTGGGCGCGGCGCTGCTGCCAGTAGTCGCTGGCCTGGGTTTGGGCGGCGTACTGCGCTATCAGGTTCCAGGCTTCGGGCAGGCCCGCGCCGCTTACCGCCGGGTAGGTGCGCACGGGTACGGCCAGCTTCTTACCCAGCTTTTCGACAACCTGGCTATCCTAGCCCGTACTTTGCCCGGCACCCGCCGCGACCCCGGCCGCCCAGCCGACTTCCACCGTTGCCGTATCTTAGGCCCCGCCGGGACTTGCCGGCGCTAGCGCCCGACGCGGGGGATATGGCCACGGAAATCAAAGCAATTCAGTGCCCGAAGTGCGGCAGCATTCAGAAGACGGAAATTCGGCCCGGTGTTTTCCGCTGCGACAGCTGCGGCACCGAGTATTTCCTCGATAACGATGACATCAACATCAACGTGCGGCAGGTGCCGGCCACCCCGGTGCCCGCGCCGGCTGCCCCAGCGGGGAAGGCGTCGGTAGGCGTGCTGCTTATCCTAGGGGCCGTGCTGCTCGTCATCATCGTGGGGATTTACCTGACTAATGCGTTCTTCGACAACCAGGTTACCAGCTCGGCCACTAGCTCGGCTACCGCCGCCCGCCACCCCTGGCACTGGCACACCACCCAAACGGCGCTCGTATCAGGCAGTGGCCAGCAACCACTGCTGCTGGTGGCGGGCGACCGCGAGAACGATGACCTGGATGGCAACCCGTCTAGCCGGGACTCGGTGGGCTTTTACAACGCTGCCACCGGGGCTAAGCTGAAGCTGGTGGGCTTGCCTGGTAGCCCCACGGGCGGAATCACGCTACGGCAATTTTCCAACGGCACCGTTTTTTTGCTGTTCGGCACCACGACGGTGTACCGGGTGAACGCGCAAAGCCTGACCGTGGAAGACGTGAGCAAGACCCTGTTTCAGGACCAGCCCGCGCTGGCCAGCGGCGTGGCCAGCATCGGCACCGGCAACAACGAGGACGATAGCTTTTACCTCTTTACCAACGACGGCCACCACTACAACTACTACCCGCTCATCCACCAGCTCTACACCAACGACGAGCAGAGCGAGGCCAAGTTTGGCATCAAAAGCCTGCGGCCCGGTAGCACGTTGCAAACCGGCTTCGCCTTTAGCCGCGCCAGCGATACCTACCCCGACGACCCCATTCAGCTTATTACCTACCAGTATCACGACAACGGTAGCGGGCCGAAAGCGGGCCCCAATTTTGAATGGGACGACGATTACGGCGGCTCGGGAGTATTCACCGATGCCGACCCGCACGTAAAGCGCCTCATCACCCCGTACTGGGTGCAGCTGGACCGGCTCACGGGCTACCACGACTTCACGCCCGGCCGGCTTTATTTCAGCCCCAGCCTCCTGTATTATGATGCGGACTACGTGCTGATTACCTTGCGGCCCACGGCGGCCGGCGACAGTCCGCTCAATTTGCAGGCCCTCGACGCGCACACCGGGGCCATCCGGTTCACCACGCCCTTGCCCGGCGAGCTGAGCCGCGATGCCGACGTACTGCGCTACCCGGCGGGCTTGATTATTGCCAATGGCCTGACTACGTACACCCTTAGCCCGAGCGGGAAGCTGGGCTCACCCGTATCCATTCCGTAGCCATGAGCTTTTCGTTGTTTGGCCACCAGTTGGCCACCGTCATCCAGTGGCCCGACCAAGTGCCGGGCGTGCTGCTCTACAAGTTTCCGTCGGCCAACGGCGACGAGGTGAAGAACGCCAGCAAGCTGCTGGTGGGGCCGGGCCAGGGCGTGCTGCTGGTGTACGAAGGTGCCGTGAGCGACGTGCTCGATACGGAGGGCATCTACGACCTGGCCACCGATAACCAGCCCTTTATTACCACGCTCAGCAAGCTGCGCACTGGCTTCGAGAGCGAGCACAAGCTGGGCATCTACTTCTACCGCCGGGCCGACAACGTGAACCAGAACTGGGGCACCGCCACGCCGGTGAAGTACCTCGACCCAGTGTATAAGTTTCCGGTGCAGTTGGGGGCCAATGGCAATTTCTCGTTTCGGGTGAGTGATGCTCGGCAGTTTTTTACGCAAGTAACCGGGCTGGCCGACTACTACACCACCCAGCAGGCCCGCACGCTGCTGCAGGGCCGCATTGCCCAGGACCTGGCCACCCAGCTGGCGTCGGCCGGCTTCTCGTACCAGCAGCTCGACGCGCAGCTCACGCCGCTGGCCGCCAACCTGCGCACCCAGCTGGCCACCGAGTTTACCCCCCTAGGCCTGGAACTGACTGACTTCCGCCTCAGCGGCACCGTATTCGACCAGGCCACTCAGCAGCGCATTGGGCAGATAGCCGACGTGTCGGCCGAAAGCCAGGCCGCCGCCGCCGGGGGGCTCAGCTTTACGGACCTCGAAAAGCTGCGCGCCCTGCGCGATGCTGCCCGCACCAGCGGCGGCCTGGCTGGCGCGGGCATGCAGCTCGGCGTGGGTGCCGAGCTGGGCCGCCTGCTGGCCAACCAGCCCGGTAGCCCCCCACCCGCCGCCGTCACTGCCGACCCCGCCGCGCAGCTGCAAAAGCTAAAGCAGCTACTCGATGAGGGCGTGTTAACTCAGACTGAATATGAAGCCAAGCGCCAGCCCTGGCTGGATAAGCTTTAGCGCCTAGGGGTAGCTTCGCCCCTAACCGTTAGTGTATTAGTTTGTAATCCATTTCTTATAACCCACTTCTTTATGAAACAGCTAATTGGTGCGTTGATACTGTTGCTGGGGGTAGTGCTGGGAGGGCTACTAGTGTTGCGCATCTGGGGCGTGGTGCCGGTGAGCGGGCCAACGCTGGTGCGGAGCGGGGCCACGCTGCTGGTGCTGGCGGCAGTGCTGGTCATGCTGATAATAGGGTGGTTTGCCTTTTTTAAAAACCCTTCGGCCAGCTACGACGCACGGGTGGGAAACCGGGCCCACCCCCGGCAAGGCCCCGAAAGCCAGTTATAACTATACGGTTGATTACTTGGCCCTTGTGTAAGCTCCCTCTTAGAGGGAGTAGGGAAAATCAATCGCTATGTTTAGGTGGCGGCCCTTTGGCCAGTCGTCGGAGCATGAGATGACAAAAACAGGCTTTGATAATAGCCTCACTGACACGGGGATTGGTTTCGTAATCTCGGCCTGCCACGCGGCGGTACTTGCTCAGCCAGCCGAAGGAGCGTTCCACGACCCAGCGCCGGGGCAGTATCACAAAGCCCTTGGTGCCGGGCGGGGCCCGGATAACCTCCACGCGCAGGCCCAGCGCGGCGGCGGCCGTGGCCACCAGCGGTCCCTGGTAGCGGGCGTCGGCCCAAAGCACCTGCAACTGTGGGGCGTTGGCTTTGGCCTCGGCCAGCACCGGGGCTGCGCCCACGGGGTCTTGCACGCTGGCCGCCTGCACCAACACGGCCAAGGGTAGGCCCTGGGTATCGACCGCAATATGTCGCTTACGCCCAGTTACTTGCTTGCCGGCATCGTAGCCGTGACAGCCCCCCTTTTACCGCCCGTGCGCACGGATTGCGAATCGATGGCCCCGGCCGTGGGTTCGGCCTCGCGGGTGAACTGGCGCAGTTGCTGACGCAGGCCGGTGAGCAGGCGGTCCCAGGTGCCGTTCTCGCGCCAGGCCTCGAACTGTTTGTAAACCGTACGCCAGGGCGGCAAATCGTGGGGCAGCAGGGGCCAGGCCCCGCCGGCCCGCAATTGGTAAAAGATGGCGTTGAGCAACTCGCGCTTACTGTGGAGCGGCGGCCGACCGAGACCACTACTACGCACGTAAGGCTCAAGTAATTGCCACTCGGCATCCGTTAAATCAGTAGCATAAGCAGCGCGAAACATAGACCAAATTTACATAGCGCTTTCTTTTCCCTAACCCCTCTAAAAACAAGCCAGCCCAAAACAAAGACGCTGGTACGCCTGCTATGCTGATGGACTACCCCAATTAGAGTAGCCACCCGCTAACTGGTGCTCAGCAGCTGCCCCGCCGCCGCCCACGGCGTAAGCTGACCCGCCGCCACGGCGGCCCGCACGCCCGGCAGGGCGCTTTGCACGCCGGTCCGGCCGTAGAACTGGGCCTCCAGGGCCTGGCGCACGGCCTCTTCCAGCCACTGGAGTTGCTGCTGGGCGCGGCGCTGCTGCCAGTAGCCGCTGGCCTGGGTTTGGGCGGCGTATTGTGCTATCAGGTCCCAGGCTTCGGGCAGGCCCGCGCCGGTTGCGGCCGAGCAGGTGCGCACGGGTACCGTCCAGCCCGAGGCGGCGGGCGGGAAGAGGTGTAGCGCGCCTGCGTAGTCGCGCACGGCGCGGCGGGCGGCCTGCTCGTTGCCCGCATCAGCCTTGGTGATGAGCAGGGCGTCGGCCATTTCCATGATGCCGCGCTTCACGCCTTGCAGTTCGTCGCCGGCGCCGGCCAGCATCAGGAGCAGGAAAAAGTCTACCAGGCCGTGCACAGCCACTTCGCTTTGCCCTACCCCTACGGTTTCGACGAAGATGACGTCGTAGCCGGCCGCCTCGCACAGCAGCAGGGCCTCGCGGGTAGCACGGGCTACCCCTCCCAGGCTGCCCGATGCCGGCGAGGGCCGGATGAATGCCCGCGGGTGCAGCGTGAGCTGCGGCATCCGGGTTTTATCGCCCAGGATGCTGCCGCCGCCGCGCGGCGAGCTGGGGTCCACGGCCAGCACGGCCAGCTTCTTGCCCAGCTTTTCTACTAAATAAAGCCCTAGCGCCTCAATAAACGTGCTTTTGCCTACCCCCGGCACGCCCGTGATGCCCAGCCGCAGCGCGCCGCCAGTGCGCGGTAGCACTGTTTGCAGCACCTGCTGCGCCAGCGCCTGGTGCGCAGGCAAGGTGCTTTCTACTAAGGTGATAGCACGGGCTAGTACGCCGCGCTGCCCGGCGGCCAGGCCCTGGGCGTAGTTGGCGGCGGAAAGAAGAGGAGCGGGCACGGCCGCAAAATACGGGGGAAGCGCCTCTACCTGACGAAATTTCCCGCGGAGGACGCGGAGGTAGGCGCGGAAGCCGCGGAGTCGTTCGCTCTGCGGGCTCCGCGTCTGCCGTCGCGTCCTCCGCGGGAAATACTACCAGGCTTATTTTACGTCCGTCACTTCCACGTCGAAGCGCAGTACGGAGTTGGCGGGCACAGCGGTACTGCTGCCTGCCAGGCCGTAGGCCAGGTTGGAGGGGATGAGCAGGGTGGCCTTATCCCCTTTGTGCATGAGGGAAATTCCCTCATCAAAACCCGGAATAGCTTGCTTAGGCGTAGCTCCAACCATGAATTGGAACGGCACGTTACCGTGCTGCGAGGAGGCATCGAAGACGGTGCCATCGAGCAGCTTACCGGTGTAGAGTACCGATGCCGTTTTGCCGGCCGCGGCCGCGGCAGTAGCATTCGTAACACCCGGCACGAAATACAGGCCCGAGGGCTGCTTTTGGGCAGTGGTAATGGAATTGGCTTTCAGATAATTCTGAATGAGCTTATCGTCGGTGAGGGCAAAATTGATGTCTACCAGCTTCACGTTGAAGCGGATAACCGCATTGGCCGGGATAGTTGGGGCGCTGCCGCCCGGCCCGTAGGCCAGCCCCGACGGAATAACGAACAGGGCCGAATCACCCAGGTGCATCAGCGACACGCCCTCATCAAAGCCCGGAATGACTTGCTGCTGCCCCAGCGCAAAGCTGACGGGCACGTTGTTGTGCAGCGAGGAGGCATCGAAGACGGTGCCATCGAGCAGCTTACCCGCGTAAAGCAGCGATACCGTGTTGCCGGCCGCGGGCTTCGCGGCGTTCGCGTTGGTTACCAGCGGCACGTAGTACAGCCCCGAAGTCTGCTTCTGCGCGGTAGATATCGAATTGTCGGCTAGGTACTTAGTGATAGTCACGTTGTCGGCCGCCGAATAATCGGGGGTCGTCATGGTGTCATCCTTCTTGCAAGCCGTGGTGAGCATACCCGCTGTGAGTAGCCCTAGTAGCGCCAGGGGTAAGCGGCGCAATTTCCCCGAAAAAAATGTTCTCATACCTAATTTTTTGCACAAAAATAACTCCGCCGGGCCGCAGGTGCCGCGTGCCGCGCCAAAGGCGGCCAAAATAACGCCCTACCCTATGGCTCGGTAATGAAGCCGGGTAGCCCCAGCTTGCTGCGTCGGCCGCCCAGGTTCAGGCCATCGTCTACGTAGCCGCAGGCCGGGCCGGCGGCGTTGGGGTTCTCAATCACGCCCAGGAAGGAATTATCCTCGCGGGCCACGTAGATTTTACCGTCCGGCCCGCGCTGCAAGGCCCCGATTTTGTGGTTGCTGGAGCGGCCCACCGTCTCGGCCTTCTTGGTTTTCAGGTCAATTTGAATAAGCTGGGTTTCGCTTGCGCCGGCCCGGCTGATGGCCCCAGCGCTGTTGCCGTTGCAGGTGCCGTAGAGCTTGCTGCCATCGGGCGAAAACTCCACGCCATACGCTTCTTGGTAAGGCCCAAAGCCGCGCGGGTTACTCACCTTGCCGGTGGCGCGGTCGAAGTCGTAGACTTCAAACTTATTGTTGTCGCGCCACAAAGCGGTGCCTACCTGGCGGCCATCGGGCGAGAACTTGAGCGCCCCAATGGCGTTGCCGCCGGGGCCGGCGTTCATGCTACCCACATTACTGAGGATGGGCTGGGCGGCCTGTACGCCCTCGGCCGTGACGAGGTAGGCCACGAAGGCGTTGGAGCGCCAGCGGTGGGCCAGCACCCACACGTCGCGGCCGTTGGCATGGCGCACGGCGGCCAGCTTCTCCGCCACCGGGCTGAGTAGTAGCAGGTTGGCGCGGGGCACGTCGCCGAGGCTATTGGCGCGGGTCATATCTACCACCGAATAGCGCAGGCCATCGGGCGCGCCCTGCGCAGCTACCGTGAAGACGTAGAAGATGTTGCCCGAGCCGGGGTCGGGCACGATGAGCGCCGATTGGGTGCTGCTGCCGCTGCCCATGAGGTGGCGGCCGCCGGGCATGGGCTGGTGCAGGCGGTTCCACACGGTTTGGCCATCGGTGTAGAAGAGCAGCTCGCCACGCCGGGTGGTGGCCACGGCGCAGCCCTCGTAGGTCGTCATGGCTCCGTTGAGCAGGGGGGTAGGCGCGCCGTTGGCGAAACTCAGGCCCGCCTGTCGGCCAAAATACCAGAGGTCAGTAGGCCGCTGAGCGGCAGCGGGTTGAATGAGAAAGAGTAGCGTGGAAAAAGCTAGTAGCGGAAGGTGTCGCATAGGTAAAATAGGGGGGTAGGGAATCGCTAAACGAAAAAACTATGCCGGACAGTGCCCCGCCCAGAGCCGTAGCTTTGCCAGCCGCTCTGCTCCGCCTGGCTTCGCCCTACCAGCCTCCCTACCCCCATGAACCCCGCCGCCCTGCTCGACTTTCTCGACAACCTCGCCCAGCATAACGACCGCGACTGGTTTCAGGCCCATAAAGCCACTTTCGACACGCTGCGCGCCGACTTCGAGCAGGACGTGGCCTACTGGCTGCGCGAGCTGGCCGCCGATGAGCCCGCCCTGGCCGGCCTGGACCCCAAAAAGTGCGTTTTCCGCATTTACCGCGACGTGCGATTTTCTAAGGTTAAGGTGCCGTATAAGACGCACTTCTCGGCCTACTTTGCGGCCGGCGGCAAGCACGGCGATGCGTCCGGCCGCTACGTCCAGATTGGTCCAAATGGCCAGACTATCGTGGCCGGCGGCCTTTATGAGCCTACCAAGGAGCAGCTGGCCGCCGTGCGCCAGGAAATGGATTATGCGCCCGAAGGATTGCACGCGCTGCTGGCCGCGCCCGCCGCCCGGCAGTTTTTCCCGCGCGGCCTCCACGGCGAGCAGCTCAAAAAAATGCCGCCCGGCTACGACCCTACCCACCCCGAGGCCAACTGGCTGCGTCACAAGCAGTTTCTACTACTGCACGAGCTACCTGACGCGGACGTGCGCTCCCTCTCACCAGAAGCTCTTCGGGCTCACATCCTGGCCGCGTTGCGGGCGCTGGGGCCGTTCTGCCAGTGGCTGGGGGTTAGTGATTAATTCCTAAAACTAATCAATTCCTCTTCGTGACCATTGCGCAGTAGGGCGCTGATTTTCTTGCCGTTGCCCTCGGCGTTCACGATATTCATCTGGTCCGAAAACGATTCCAGTAGCACGCTTTGGTTGAGCAGTAGCTCCTGAGTGGGGCGCGGTAGGGGTATTTTGGCGTAGAGCCAGTAGGCTTCCTTATCGGGTTGCAGGCCCAGGAACTGCACATCGAGAGGTAGGCGCGGTTGGCGCGGGCTGGCCGGGATGCTGAGCTTCAGATGCTGATGTAAGTACAATTCGGCCAGGGGTAGGGCGGCTGGTGAGCGCAAGTCCACGGCCTTGGGCCGGCCTTGCGAGAGGGCCTGGGCGAAGTCGTCGGCAAAAACCTTCAGGGCCAGCTCTACCTGCTGCTTCTGCGGGTTCAGGCGCAGCTCCAGAATGCTAGTGTGGTAGGCGTGGCGGGTGCCGGCTACGCCGGGCAGACCGAGGAAGAGCGCCAGGAGCAGGTAGCTGATTGTCAGTAGCTTTCCTTTTTTATTCATAACCGCTGTATAGTATATAATGCAGAATGTCATGCTGAGCTTGCCGAAGCATCTCTACCGAACGACACCCGAACGGCGCGGTAGAGGTGCTTCGGCAAGCTCAGCATGACGTTCTTTTTGGCTTTCTCCAACTTCAAAAGCCAGCAATTAAAAAAAATTAAAACAGCTTCATTACCTGCTTAATCACAATCACATACACCATCAAAGCCAGAATAAGCACTGTGCCTACGCGTTGCGCGCCCTCCAGGAATTTCTCCGACGGCTTGCGGCGCAAAATAATTTCGTAGAGCAAGAACAGGACGTGGCCGCCATCGAGGGCCGGAATGGGCAGTAAGTTCATGAAAGCCAGCACCATGCTCAGCATCCCGACCAGCGTCCAGAAGTGCGGCCAGTCCCAGTGCCCACCGAATTGCTGCGCAATTTCGACCGGGCCGCCCAGGCTTTCGGAAGCCGAGGCTTCGCGCTTGGCAATTTTAGCGAATGCCTTGGCTTGCAGCGAGATAACATCGAACGCCTTCTTGGTGCCCTGCGGAATGGACTGGCCCAGTGAGTACTGACGAGTACTGAAATGCAGCATTGGCTCGGGCCGGATGCCAATTTTGCCGGTTTCGCTGATGGTCACGGGTAGCGTCAGGGTCTGGCCGGCGCGCTCCACCACCACGGGTACCGTTTGGCCCTTGAGGGGGGGTAGGGTGCGCAGCAGCTCGTCATAATACCTAATGGGCGTGCTGCCGATGCGCATAATGCGGTCGCCGACCCGAATGCCGGCCTTGGCGGCCGGGTTGCCGGGCACTACCTCCTTGAGGGTGAAGGGCTGGCGCGGCTCCACAAACAGGCTGTCGCCCTGCTTGGCCATGCGGTCCATGAATCGCGGGGGTAGCTTGGGCAAGTCCAGCAGCTGGCCGCCGCGCTCCACGGTGTAGTAGCTCTCGTTGTTGAGCAGCACGTTGGGGTCGTACACGTCGTTGAACTCCGTGAAGGGTCGGCCGTTGATTTTCACAATCTGGTCGCCGTCACGGAAGCCCATGCTGCGGCCCAGGCTGGTCGTGACCACCCCGTAGCGGGCCTCTGAGGCAGGTAAGTAGCTCTCGCCCAGCTTATACGTAAGGGCGGTGAAGATGACGATGCCCGTAATCACGTTCATAATAATGCCGCCCATCATCACCAATAGGCGTTGCCAGGCCGGCTTGGCCCGAAACTCGTCGGGCTGCGGCGGGCCGGCCAGCGCGTCGGCATCCTGGGTCTCATCCACCATGCCGTGAATGGCCACGTAGCCACCCAGCGGAAACCAACCGATGCCGTATTCGGTGTCGCCCACCTTCTTTTTCAGCAGGCTGAAATTCCAGACGTGGGGGAGGGGAAAGAGGAAGTCGAAGAAGATGTAAAACTTCGTGACCTTAATCTTAAAAAGCTTGGCGAAGGCAAAGTGTCCAAACTCGTGCAAGCCTACTAGCAGCGACAGGCCCAGCACCAGCTGGCCAATCATAACAAGAATTTCCAATTTCTAAGGAAAAATTTTAACAGAAGATTTTACAATGTTCGTCCTTGCGAGCAAAGCGAAGCAAGGACGAATTATTCAATTTGTCAACAACCCAGTTGCCACCCTGCGCGCTTCTCTATCAGTAGCGGCGTAGTCGGCCAAGGTTGGGGTTGCAAGATACGGAACCCGGTCCAGGGTCCCGGCCACCACGTCGGCCATGCCCAGGAAGCTTACGCCGTCCTGCAGGAAGGCCGCCACGGCCACTTCATTAGCGGCATTGAGGACGCAGGCGGCGGTGCCGCCGCGCCGCATGGCCGCGTAAGCCAGCGGCAGGTGGCGAAACGTAGCTTGGTCGGCCGCCTCAAAAGTGAGGGTAGGATAATCTAAAAACGAAAATCGCGGAAAATCATTGCGCAGGCGCTCGGGGTAGCCCAGCGCGTACTGAATGGGCAGCTTCATATCGGGCCGGCCCAGCTGCGCCTTCAGCGAGCCGTCGCGGAATTGCACCAGCGAATGCACGATACTCTGCGGATGCACGATAACGTCAACCTGCTCATTATCAAGGCTGAATAGCCACTTGGCTTCTATCACTTCCAGGCCCTTATTCATGAGCGTGGCCGAATCAATGGTGATTTTAGCCCCCATCGTCCAGTTGGGGTGCTTTAGCGCCTGCGCCTTAGTGATATGCGCCAGCTCGGCCGCCGTGCGCCCCCGAAACGGCCCGCCCGAGGCCGTGAGGATGACCTTCTCCACGGGGTTCAGCTCTTCGCCCACTAGGCACTGGAAGATGGCCGAGTGCTCGGAATCGACGGGTAGGAGCTTGACCCTATGCTCACGCACTAAGCTGGTTATCAGCTCACCAGCTACTACCAGCGTTTCCTTGTTGGCCAGTGCAATATCTTTGCCGGCCCGGATGGCGGCCACCGTGGGGGGTAGGCCCGCGTAGCCGACCAGCGCCGTGAGCACCACGTCCACGTCGGGGCGCTGCACCACTTCCAGCAGGGCGGCCGCGCCGGCCAGCACCTGGGTTTCGGGCTGGCCCGCCAGGGCGGCTTTCACCTCGGCATAAAACTCGTCGCCGATAACTACGGCCGCCGGCCGGAACTCCTGGGCCTGCGCCACCAGCGCCTGCCACTGCCGCCCGGCCGTGAGCACCGCCACCCGAAACCGGCCCGCCTGCTCGCGCACCACGTCCAGCGCCTGCGTGCCGATGGAGCCCGTGGAGCCCAGTAGTGCCAGGTTTTTGGGCGGCGCAGACGGAGAAGAATTCGCCATTAACTAGAGATTGAAACTATAATACAGGACTTACGCAAAAGACGTTTGTCCTTGCGAGCGCAGCGCGGTAATTGTACCAGAACGAAATCGTTCGGGTGTCGTTCCGGGGCGATTGCCGCGCTGCGCTCGCAAGGACAGGTGATTCGCGGACTCGCAGCGTCTACCCTACCCCAGCTTATCCAGCGCGGCCCGAAGGCGGGGCAGCGCGGCCTCTACCGAGGCCCGCGACTCGGCCCCAACCGAGAGGCGGAACCACGGTGCGGTGGCTGCCGCTCCGAAGGCGCTGAACGGCACCACGGCCAGCCCGGCTTCGGTGAGCAGGTAGGCGGTGATTTCTTTGGTGGTGGCCAGCACTTCGCCGGCGGCCGTGCGGCGGCCCAGCACGTCGATTTTGGCGGTGAGGTAGATGGCCCCGGCCGGCGCGATGGCATCCACCGGGTAGCCCTGCTCACGGAGCTGCTTCAGGCCGTGGTAGGCGGCATCGAGGGTGGCTTGCAGCTTGGTTTTGAAACCCGTCACGAACTCATCTACAGCTTCCGTTTGGGGTAGGAACTTAGCAGTGGCTACCTGCTCGGCCTTCGGTGCCCAGGCCCCGACGTGCCCCAGCAGGCCCTTCATTTTCTCGATAACTACTTTAGGTCCAAACGCATAGCCCACCCGAACGCCGGTAGCCGCGAAGCACTTCGAGATGCCGTCAATGTACACCACATAGTCGCGCAGGGCGGGCCGCAGGCTCACCGGGTCGTGGTGCTCGGTTTGGCCGAAGGTCAGGAGCCAGTAAATCTGGTCGTAGAGGATGTAGAGTGGCTTCTCATCAGGCCCGCGGCGCTGGTTTTCGGCCAGCACCAGGTCGCATATTTGTTCCAGGCTCTCCTTTGTGAATACCGTACCCGTAGGGTTGAGCGGCGAGCATAAGGCCAGTAGCGTGGCCCCGCGCAGCTGCGGGGCCAGCTCTTCGGCGGTGGGCATGAAGTCGTTTTTGGGCTGGGTGGGCACGGCCACCGCCTCGGCCCCCGACAGGTAGCAATAGTGGTTGTTGTTCCAGGACGGAATCGGGAACACTACGCGGTCGCCGGGGTCCACCAGGGCCAGGTAGGCGGTGTAGATGAGCGGGCGCGAGCCACTGGCCACCAGCACCTCATCGGCGGGCGAGTAGCTAAGGCCCAGGCGTTTCTGTAGGAAATCGGCGGCGGCCTGGCGCAGGTCGGCGATGCCGGCGGCGGGCGGGTAGTTGGTTTGGCCAGCCTGGTAGGCGGCCACTACCCCCTCGCGCAGCCCCGCCGGAATGGGGAATAATTGCGGGTCGAAGTCGCCGATAGTGAGGTTGCAGATGGTCGCGCCCTGGCGAATCTGCTCGCTCACGGCGTTGCCAATTCGGATAATTTCGGAGCCGCTCATCTGGTCGGCCAGCCGGGAAATACGCATGGGTAGGAGGGATGGAAAGAAGCAAAAAGTCCCGCAAAGGTACCACCGGTAAAGGCAGGGGTAGGGAAAACGTAGTATAAGCTCCAGCTTATGCGTACTTGCACCCAGCAAAATCCCTACCCCCCTTCATGCGCCTGGCATTACTCCTACTATTTCTGCTCGCAGCGGCCCCGGCCAGCGCCTATTCGGTGCTCACGCACCAGTCGGTAATCGACTCTACCTGGGCCGATTACCTGCTGCCACTGCTGCGCCAGCGCTATCCCGGCGGCGATACTACCGCCTGGAAAGAAGCCAAAAGCTATGCCTACGGCGGGGCCATTATTCAGGACATGGGTTACTACCCGCTGGGCGCGGAATTTTTCACCGACCTCACCCACTACGTGCGGGCGGGCGATTTTGTCCAGAACCTGCTGCGCGATGCCCACGGCCGCAACGAATACGCCTTTGCCCTGGGCGCACTCGCGCACTACGCCGCCGACAACGTAGGCCATCCCGAATCCACCAATCTCATCCTACCCCAGCTCTACCCCAAGCGCCGGGCTGAGTACGGCCCGGTGGTGACGTATGAACAAGCGCCCATCAACCACACCGAGCTGGAATTTTCGTTCGACGTGGTGCAGATTGCGGCCGGCCGCTACCGTTCGCAGGACTACCACAAGTACGTTGGCTTTCGGGTGAGCAAGGCGCTGCTGGAGCAGGCTTTTCAAGAAACCTACGGCCTGGAGCTGGGCCAGGTCTTGTTCAACGTGGATGCCGGAATCGGGGCGTATCGCTTTACCGTTAATCAGCTAATGCCGGCCGCCGCCCGTGCTGCCTGGGTCAACCAGCGCGCGGCCATTCGCAAGGTTAGCCCCCGCGCCCGCCGCCGCGACTACGTGTACCGCACTAACCGCCGCCAGTTTCGCCGCGAGTACGGTCAGAACTACGAGCGGCCGGGCTTCGGGGCGCGGGTGCTTTCGGGCCTGCTCAGCCTGCTGCCCAAGATTGGCCCGCTCAAAGCCTTTGCCTTCCGGGTGCCCAGCGCCGCCGGCGAGGCCCGCTTCCGGCACAGCTACCGCGCTGTGCTGGCCAGCTACCGCACCCTGGTGCGCGCCCTACCCCCCGACACGGCCGCCGCTACGCCCGCCCTGCCCGATACCAACCTTGACACCGGCCGCCCTACCCGGCCCACCGAGTACATCCTAACTGATGTAACCTATAAACAACTATTGCGCGAGCTGCAAAAGCATCATTTCGAGCATCTTACTCCCGCGCTACGCCAGCATATCCTGGCTTACTACGTCGCCGGCCCCCCGCCCACTGCCCCGCCCGCCCGCTTTACCGAAGCCACCGAAGACGAGCAGAAAAATTCTAAAAAGAACCGCCGCCAGCGCGAGGAAGCTGAGCAGGCGCTGGCTGCCTTGCGCGCCCTACCCCCCGCGGCCATCGGCAAGCCCGCGAGCCGGGACTAAAAACAAAGCGAGCCCGCCCCCAATCTGGGGCGGGCTCGCTCTTACTATCGCTAAAAGCAACGCGGCTTACGCAGCTACTTCCTTCGCGATGTCGCGGCGACGCTCCTTGATGCGGGCGGCTTTGCCCGAGAGGCCACGCAGGTAGAACAGGCGGGCGCGGCGCACTTTGCCGCGGCGGATAACCTCGATTTTGTCGATATTGGGCGACAGCAACGGAAAGATGCGCTCGGTACCAATCTGGTTGGAAATCTTGCGCACGGTGAACGTTTCACCATTGCTGCTGGGGTTGCGGCGCTGAATCACCACGCCCTGGAACTGCTGCACGCGCTCCTTATTACCCTCGCGGATTTTCACGTGCACGTTAATGGTGTCGCCGGCAGCAAACTTGGGAAAGCTGGCGCGGCGCTCCTGGCCTTCGGCATTAATAAAATCGAGTAGTACGCTCATGGCGAAAAAAGAATTACAAGGTGAGCAGCGCCGCTGCCTACCAATTGGTATTTTGCGAAACGGAGCGCAAAGATAAGAAATTAAGCGCGTAAATGCAAACGGGTGAAGCCGTGACAGTCAATTATCCCTGCCCCAGCAAATCGGGCCGCTTGGCCTGGGTGTGGGCCAGCGCTTGCTCGTGCCGCCACTCCTCAATGCGTGGCGTATTGCCCGAGAGCAGGATTTCGGGCACGGCCCGCCCGCGCCACTCGGCCGGCCGGGTATACACCGGCGGGGCCAGCAGCCCATCTTGAAAGGAGTCGGATAGCGCCGATTCCTCGTTGCCGAGCACGCCGGGCAGCAGCCGCACCACGGCATCTACCAGGATGGCCGCCGCCAGCTCGCCGCCGCTCAGTACGTAGTCGCCCACGCTGATTTCGTGGGTCACGTACTCCTCCCGAATGCGCTGGTCTACGCCTTTATAGTGGCCACAAAGCAGGATAATATTGCCCAGCAGCGAGAGCCGGTTGGCCAGCGGCTGGCGCAAAGTTTCGCCGTCGGGCGTGAGGTAGATGATGGCGTCATAGGGCCGTTGCGCCCGCAGTTCGTCAATCCAGGCCGCGATGGGCTCCACGCGCAGCACCATGCCCGCCCCGCCCCCAAACACGTAGTCGTCGAGCTGCCCGTGCTTGTTGATGGCGTAGTCGCGCAGGTTGTGCACCCGGATTTCGGCCAAGCCCTTGTCCTGCGCCCGCTTCACAATGGAATGGGCGAACGGGCTTTCGAGCAGCGCCGGCTGGCAGGTCAGGATATCTACACGCATCTGTACTAAACCGCGGATTGGTCGGATTGGTCGGATTTTGAGAACGACCATCTGTTTTTTGGAATGATGCCGGTAGTTAATCCGCGTTCGGATTTTTGTGCGCGCCGGGGTTGAGGTAGATGTCCAGCAAGCCCTCGGGCATGTTGACGAAAAGCTGTTTCGCCTCCATATCGGCGTGGCTCACCAGCTCATCCACCACGGGCAGCAGCACTTCCTGGCCCTGGTAGCGCATGGCCAGTACATCCTGCTGCGGCAGCTCGTAGAAGTTTTCGACCACGCCCAGCGGGCCTTCTTTGGCATCAATTACTTGAAAGCCAATAACATCGTGGAAGTAAAACTGATGCTCGGCCAGCGGCGGCAGTTCGGCCAGTGGCAGCCAGAGCTTGGCCCCACGCAGCGGCTCGGCCTCCTCAATGCGCTCGATGCCGCGCAGCTTGAGCAGCACCCGCAAGCCCCCCTGCGGGTTTACGCGCTCGATGGGGTAGGGCGTGAGCGTGCCCGGCGCGGCGGGTAGGGCCAGGTACAGAGTCTTGAGCTTGTCGTAGGTGGCAGCATCGTCCACGTCTAGCTGCGTGACCATCAGGCCCTTCAGGCCGTGGGGCTTCACGATGAAGCCCAGCTCAAAGCACTCGTCGCGGGTCATGGGGTAGGGAATGAAAATTTAGAGTACAATAACATGAAAAGAACGTCATGCTGAGCTTGTCGAAGCATCTCTACCGAACGATATCCGAACGGCGCGGTAGAGATGCTTCGACAAGCTCAGTATGACGTTCTCTTTAGGTACTTAAACTACCTGAGCTTAGGCGGCATCCTCGGCCGAGATTTCGGCGGTTTCCGTCGTCTCGGTTTCCGTTTCGGCCGGGGCGGCGGGGGTAGCGGCGGCCAGGGCGGCAGCCTGCTTCTTTTGCTGCGCTTCGGCGCGGGCTTCCTTCACCTTGGTTTCGGCGGCAAGCTGCTGCTTGCGGGCATCGGCCTTGGTGTCGGTGAGGCCAACTTTCTTAGCTTCAATCTTGGCATCTTTGTCGCTCAGCCAGTCCTGGTAGCGCTGGTCGGCAACTTCTTGGGTGAGAGCACCTTTGCCTACCCCCAGCTGGAGGTGGCGGCGCAGCAACACGCCGCGGTAGGCAAGCATGGCCCGCACGGTTTCGGTAGGCTGCGCGCCGGCCATTACCCAATAGAAGGCGCGGTCGCCGTCGTAGTTGATGGTAGCGGGGTTGGTGTTGGGGTTGTAGGTACCGAGCTTCTCAATGAAGCGGCCATCGCGCGGGGCGCGGGCGTCGGCTACTACGATGTCGTATGTCGCGGCCTTCTTGCGGCCCCGACGGGCGAGGCGGATTTTAACTGCCATAAACCTTGCGGGTTGTGCGACGCAGCTCGTGCGTCTGATGAAAAAAGAAGTATTTGGGGCCGCAAAGGTACGGCCTACGCGAGCAATAAAAAAGGCCGAAGCAAAACTTCGGCCTTTCTCGGTAGCGAGGGGGTAGGGCGCGGCTACGCAGCCTGCGCCAGCTTCTTGGTGCGCTGCTTGGGCTGCACGTCGCGGCGCTTGATTTTAATAATCCGGGCCTTATCCAGCGTCCAGATGGCCACGTAGGTCGGGTCGAACTCCCACCACTTCACGCCGAAGTTGACGCGCATCGGTAGCTTGTGGTGGTTGTTCTGAAACAGCTCGCCGAAGGCCAGGAAGTCCATTGCCAGCGTGTTCTTGCTGTGGTCGTGGTTGTCGAAGTTCTGGTAGCCGTACTTATGGCCGCCCCAGTTCACGATGGCCCCGTGAATCGGCCCCATCAGGAAGTGGATGGGTAGGAGCAGGTACATCCACCAGGCGGTGGCGAAGTTGATGTAAAACAGCACGTAGGCCGTGCCCCAGCCCAGGCGCGAGTACCATTTATCGCCAAAGTCCTCGATGGCCTGCCACACCGGATAGTCGCCCTCGAAGCGCTCGGCCAGTTCGTGCTGATGGTTTAGCACGTCGTTATAAATGCCCTTCGTCTTCCACATCATGTCAAACGCGTTGTTGGAAAACAGTGGTGAGTGCGGGTCCAGCTCCGTGTCGGAGTAGGCGTGGTGCATCCGGTGTAGCAGAGCGTATGCCCGCGGCGACAGGAAGGAGCTACCCTGGCAGATATAGGTGAAGAGGAAGAAGAATTTCTCCCAGAACTTATTCATCGTAAACATCTTATGCGCCGCGTAGCGGTGTAAATAAAACGTCTGCGTGAACAGCGAGAGGTAGTAGTGGGCAACGAAGAAAACCAGGATAATCATTCAGGAATGAGGTAAGCGTGAGGATAACCCGCCCGCACAAGCCATTTGCAATGGGCTTGGTTCACCGGTAACACAAAATTACGGTTCCTTATTAGCCCAAAACTGCCCCGTGCTTCACAATGCCATAATGTTACACCCCGTTTGAGAAGAGTAGAAAGGCGCAGGAATAGTTCCGGACCTATCTTGCGCCATGCGAAACGCTTTGCTATTACTGCTGAGCCTGGGCTGGGGCTTGGCTGCTCAGGCCCAAGCTACCCCACCCCCGCTCCGCAACCAAGCCTTAGCGGCTTACCACGACAAGCAGTACCGCGAGTCAGGGGAGCGCTATGAGGAGAGCTTTCGGCAGCCGGCAGTCCAGCCCACGGCGGGCGACTTTTATAACGCCGCGTGCAGCTGGGCGCTGGCGGGCGAGCCCGCGCGGGCTTTTCAAAACCTGGACCGCGCCATCCAGGCCGGTTGGGATGACACAACGCACCTCCAAACGGATAGCGACCTCAACTCCCTGCACGCCTATAAGCGCTGGCCGCCCACGCTGCGCAAGCTGACCGCCGCCGTGGCGCGGGCCGAGGCCAACATCAACCAGCCGCTGAAGCGTGAGCTAGCCGAAATACTGAAATCTGACCAGGTACCGCGTCGTAGCGTGGTAGCTACGTATAAGAAATTCGGGCCAAAATCACTGCAGATGGATTCACTGAATCAAGTGATTATCCAGGCTGACGCACGCAACTTACCTCGCGTGACGGCTATTATTGACCACTACGGCTGGCCCACCAAGAGCCCTACGGGCAGTTCGGGTAGCTATGCGGCCTTCCTTGTTATTCAGCACTCCAACCTGGCCACCATGCATAAATACCTGCCCCTGATGCGCCAAGCAGCGGCCAAAGGCGAACTGTTGAAACAAAATTTAGCGCTGACGGAGGACCGCGTGCTAACGTACCAGAATAAGCCGCAGCTTTACGGTAGCCAGTACCGCTACAACGCCACGACGGGCAAGCCCGAATTTTTTCCTATTGCTGACGAAGCGCACGTGGACGAGCGCCGGGCCAGCATGGACCTGGAACCCCTGACCGATTACGCCCGCGGTTTTGGCCTGAACTACCAGCCGGCAAAAGAGTAAGGCGGGTAATTCAAGTAATGGAAATAATGTCGTTCAAGCGTGAGAACGATATTATTCCCATTACTCGGATTACCCGCCTTACTCCTTATAAAAGGCCCGTGCCGCGTCCCAGTGCAGGGCATCGGGAAGGGGAGCCACGAATTTCATGGTCTCTTTCGTGACGGGGTGCTGCAACTCCAGCTGCCGGGCGTGCAGGGCAATGCTGACGTCGGGCAGGGGGTTGAGGAAGCCGTACTTCACGTCGCCCACGATGGGGATGCCCAAGCCAGTTGCCAGCTGCACCCGAATCTGGTGCGGGCGGCCGGTCACGGGGTTCACCTGCACCAGGTAGCGGTTGGCGGCGGGGCCCAGCAACTCGTAGCTCAACTCGGAGCGCTGGCCCTGCGTGTGGCGCTCGGGGTAGGCTTTGGTGACGTTGCGCATGGGGTCTTTCACCAGCCAGTGCACCAGTGCGCCGGCCTCGGGCACGGGGGGCTTGCCGGTGAGCGCCCAGTAGGTTTTGTGCACTTTATTATCCCGAAAAAGCTCGTTGAGCCGGCTCAAAGCCTTGCTGGTTTTGGCCAGAATAACGATGCCCGATACGGGTCGGTCGATGCGATGCACCACGCCCACGAAGGCTTCACCGGGCTTTTTATACTTGAATTTCAAGTACTCGGCGGCTTTGTTGGAGAGCGGCTCGTCGCCGGTTTCGTCGCCCTGCACCAGGATGCCGGCGGGCTTGTTGATGACGAGCAAATGGTTGTCCTCGAACAGAATTTCTTTCTGCTCCGACCAGAGATTGGGGCGATTCACGCGGCGGTAACGACAGGCTTGAAGGGACGGCAAACCGGGCTAGGGGGCCGGGCAATTACGCTGCCGCACAAAACCCCCGCACCACCTTAAAAATCGGCGGTGCCCCGCTGCTGCGTACAAAGGTACGCCGCCCGGCCGGACTAGCTACCCGGCGACGCTTGCTCGACTGCCTCCGTAGCATACCAGTTGATATTGCGCGACAAATACATGACCACCGCCAGCACCACGACCAGCCCGATGCTACCCACCAGCAGGGCGTAATCCTGCAATTGCAGCACCACGAACACGAAGCCGTAGACCAGCGCCAGCACCCCGGCCGTGGCCAGCGTGGGTTGCCGCTGCCGGAAGCTGGCCGCTGCGTAGGCCGTCACCAGCCCCACAATGGTGGCCGCCGCCAGCGCGTAGGCCGCGTTGAAAGGCATCTGCTCGGCCAGCGCTAGCAGCAGCACGTAGAAAATAATTAGCGCCAGCCCCACTAGCAGGTACTGAAACGGGTGAATGCGCCGCCGATTAAGTAATTCTACAAAGAAAAAAACCAGGAACGTGAGCCCCAGTGGCAGCAGGGCGTACTTGGCCGTGCGCATCGTCTTCTGGTACTCATTCACCGGCACCAGCAGCCGCACCCCAAACGTGGAGCCGTCCACGTTGGGCCGCTCGGCGTCGGTGCGCCAGTGCTGCGGGTAGTTGCGGTTGAGGTGAAATACCCGCCAGTCGGCTGCGAATTGCTGCTCGCCCAGCGTGCGGCGCACTGGCAAAAAGGCCCCGATAAAGCTCGGGTCGGCCCAGGGTGCGGTCAGGTGCAGGGTAGTCTGGCGGCCCAGTGGAGCCACTAGCAAACCCGTGCTGCCGTTCAGGTCGAGGTCGAGGGTGAAGCGGTGGGGTAGGGCCAACGCCGCCGCGTCGGGCAGCGGTACCAGGGCACTCAGGCCATTGGCCGTGGCTCCTGGCCCGCCGTCCTCTGGGTCGCTACTGCTCCGCGAGTAGCGCTGGCGCTCTTCTACTACCGTCGCCACCTGCGTGCTTACCGAAGGAGCTGAGCCGGCAGGCAGTACCGCCGCGTCGGGCACGCCCGGCTCGAAGGGGTGCGCCTGCCCGTCCCAACTGAGGGTAAGGCCGTTGCGAATGCCCTTGAGGTCGGATAAGCCCAGCGCCACGAACGCCTCGCCCCAGCGCACGTCGGCGGGGCGCACGCCCAGGTCGGCCAGCGCGGGGGCCCGGAATACGCCCCGCACGCGCAGCCGTGCCCGGTACACCACGGCCTCGTAGATGCCCCGGTGCCGCCGCTCGGGCAGTAATTCTCCGGTGCTGGCCAGCGTGTCGGGTAGCATACACGCATAGTGCGTGCGGCTGGTCGTCACCGACTTACCGTTCTCGGTGGTCGTTTCGGTGGCAGTGTAGGGCAGCACCAGTACCGGCCCCAGCAGCAGCTGCGCCCCGCCCCACTGCGCGCTAATATCGGCGGTAGCCGCGTCGCGGTTGGCCGCCCGCTCGGTTATCAGGCTTTCCACCATGCTGCTCGGAATCAGCAGCAGCCCCAGTAGCAACGCGATGCTCAATAGCTTGAGCGTGACGGACGTGCGCACCCAGGCACCGGCACGTTGGGGCAGAGAGGGGGGTAGTGAACTCATTTTTTACGAAGAACTTTGATTTGCAAAGCGAAGGTAGCAAAAAAAGTTAATTTACCATTAGAACCTTTTTTAGAAAACCTAAAAACATCGCTGCCGAACGTCATGCTCATCTGACGTCCGTGACAGCTTCCCAAACAGTTTCCTTAATACGCCTCCTCGCGGCTCGGAAAATCGCGGCTCTTCACGTCGGCCACGTAGTGCTGCACGGCCTGGGTCATCACGTCGTGCAGCTCGGCGTAGCGGCGCAAAAAGCGTGGCTGAAACTCCTTGGTGATGCCCAGCACGTCGTGCACCACCAGCACCTGGCCATCCACGTCGGGCCCGGCCCCAATGCCAATGACTGGGATGGTTAGCTCCTCGGCCACGCGCTTGGCCAGGGTGGCCGGAATTTTTTCCAGCACCAGCCCGAAGCAGCCAATTTCCTGGAGCAGGTGGGCATCCTCAATCAGCTTCTGCGCCTCGGTTTCTTCCTTGGCCCGCACGTTGTAAGTGCCAAATTTATAGATGCTTTGAGGGGTAAGGCCAAGGTGGCCCATCACCGGGATGCCCGCCGTAAGAATGCGCACGATGCTGTCCTTAATCTCGGCCCCGCCTTCAAGCTTCACGCCGTGGCCGCCGCTCTCCTTCATGATGCGGATGGCCGAGCGCAGCGCCTCGCTGCTGTTGCCCTGGTACGAGCCAAAGGGCATATCGACCACTACGAAAGCCCGCTTCACGGCCCGCACCACGCTCTGGGCGTGGTATATCATCTGGTCGAGGGTGATGGGTAGGGTCGTTTCGTGGCCGGCCATCACGTTGGAGGCCGAGTCGCCGACCAGCAGCACGTCAACCCCCGCGCCGTCCAGAATCTGGGCCATCGAGAAGTCATAGGCCGTGAGCATGGAGATTTTTTCGCCCCGCTGCTTCATCGCCAGCATTTGGTGGGTAGTAACGAGCTTGACTTCTTTGTGCTGCGACATGGGGTAGGGGTGGTAAGGATTGGGGCGTAAAGCTGGCGACAATTTTGGAAATACGCCGCTTGCGGGAACGCTGCGCCCTCCGCAGGCGTAACCTTAGGGCGAAGTGCCTGTTACCTTCGCAGCTTAGTGCTTAGTTACCCCGACCATTAATTCTTGTGAATGAAATCACTAACCCTCTGGATTGCTAGCCTCCTTTTCCTGGCCGGACCCGCCGCGGCGCAAACTACTGCCGAGCTGCGTGGCCACTTACTAAATACTGGAACCGATAAATTATTGCTGCGCTGGTGGGGCCAGCCCCTGGCTACCCACGAGCAGCAGCGGGCCGTGCACATAGAGCCCAATGGGGATTTCGACCTAACCGTGCCGGTGGCCCAGCCTCTGCTGGCTCAGCTGAGCTACGGCGACGAGGAGCTAACCGTGTTCCTGGAGCCCGGCGACGTGCTAATGCTCCACGGAGATGCGCCCAACCTGGCCGGCACGGCCCGATTCGACTCGGGTGATGGAGCCACCCACCGCCCCGCTGCCGCTGCCAATAACTACTTACAAGAGTTTAGCCGGCACTATGGTAATAGTGATGATTACCAGGTGCTTCCCGAAAATATTAAGCTGCTTGAGCGAGGTTTTCTGACCTTTCTGAACTACCGCCGCGACCGCGAGCAGGCCTTGTTGAAACAGGCCGACCGGCGCGGCCACCTGACCTCCGCCTTCCGGGCCTACGCCGAGGCCGACATCGCTTACACCTACGCCGAAGACCGCCTCACCTACGCCGACCTGCGCGAACAAACCGTGGCCGGGCAGCCGCGAATTATGCTCTCGCCCGACTACTTTGATTTTCTGAAGGAGCCCGGCCTGCTGCCTGGTAATGAGGTGGCGATAGCCAGCCCGCACTATCAGGATTTTCTGCTCGACTATGTGCACTACCAGGCGCGCGTTGGGGGTACCCAGCCCAGTGACCCGGCGTATTTTCCGGCGTGCTACCGCCTGGCCGACAACATCTTGCACGCCGAGGCCCGCCCCGTCGTGCTGGGCCGCCTTGTGCTCGAAACCATCCGGCAGGGGCATATCGCCCACGCTCAGGCTCTGCTCACTACCTATGCTGCCTCGGCTCAGGCCCCGGCGAGCTGGGTAGCTCTGCTGCGCACCGACCTGGCCGACCACCAGTCGTTTGCCATCGGCAGCCCCGCCCCCGAAATTTCGCTGCGCCTGGTTAATGGCCGGCCACTGTCGCTGCGGAGCCTGCGGGGTAAGCTCGTCTACCTTATGTTCTGGGACAGCCGCTATCCGGCCGGCCAACGTGAAATCCCCTATTTGAAGGAGCTAACCGCCGCGCTCGTGGGCCAACCCATTGAGATTGTGATGGTGGCCCTGGATGAGAACCTGAGCAGCTGGCAGCAGGGTATCGCCTGTGCAAGCCCATCCCTGGGTGGCATTCAGGTGCACGTGCCGGCCGGTAGCCAGTCGGCCGTGCGCCAAGCCTATAGCGTCGAGCGCCTGCCCAGTGCCATCCTCCTTGCTGAAGATGGCACCCTGCTCGACCTGCACCCCCGTATCCTCAGCAGCCGCCCCCTGCAAGACGACCTAAAAGCCGCCGTGGGCCGCGCTGCCGCCTACCGCGCTGTAGCTCTGAGCGGATTGTAAGGTTAGAGTTAAAAGTTAAGGGCAAAGAGCCAAAAAGGCCCGCCTGATAATTCAGGCGGGCCTTTTTGGCTCTTTGCCCTTAACGCTAAATTTAAAGCCGCGGTACGCGCAGCATCTCTCCGATGTGCAGCAGCGTAACATCGGTGCGCTCGTTTTGGGCAGCCAGGGTAGCCACGGTGCAACCGTAGCGATGAGCAATGCTGTAAAACGTATCGCCGGCCGCCACGGTATAGAGGGCGCTAGCTTCGGCGGCCAGCACTGGCTCGGCGGCGGGCGGGCTAAGGTGTAGCATCTGGCCGGCGCGCAGGCCGGCGTCGGGCGGCAGGTTATTCCAAGCGGCTAGCTCAGCGGGGCGCACGCCTACGCGCCGGGCTAGGCCGTAGAGCGTTTCGCCGGGAGCCACCAAGTAAGGGTGCGTAAAATCGGGCCTGGCCGCGGCTGGGGGGGTAGGGGCTGGCGCTGGGGCCAGCACTACGGGCCGGCTCGGGGGGACTGGGGGGGTAGGGGCGGGCTGGGTACGCGAGCTGGGCAGCGGCTGCACGGGCGGCTCTGGTACCTCCGGGGGCAGGCTATTGACAGTTGCCAATGCCTTGTCTGGGTCTTCGGGCGTAGGGGAGGGGGTAGGGCGCGCCGCGACCACCGGCGGCGCGGCAGCCAGGGGCACCAAAATGGTGTAGGCGTGGCCGTCTTCGGGTATTTCGCGGGCTAGTAGCCAAGGGTTTAGCTGAGCCACGGTGCTGGGGTCAACGGCCAGAGCGGCGGCTTGCTGAGCCAGCGTTTGGCCGGCGGTGGCGGGCACCTCACGCCAGGGCACGAAGGGCACCGTTTGCTGCGCGCAGGCCGGCTCAAACACCACCTTCTGCGCCACAAAATCGAGCAGGTACTGATTGGTGCGGCTCGTGAAGCGCATATCGTGGGCCTCGGCATCGTCGGGTCGGGTGTAGGCGCGCACGCCGCCCAGGCCGGTGTAGTAGCTCAGTAGCGCGTTGGTCCAGTTGTGCAGGGTCGCGTTGTTGCGGGTGAGGTAGCGGGCGGCGGCGCGGGTGCTGGCCGTGAGGTGGCGGCGCTCGTCGATGCTGCCGTTCACGGTCAGGCCCAGGCTGAGGGCAGTTTCGCGCTTGAGCTGCCAGTAGCCTACGGCCCCGTGGGGGCTCTCGGCGTTGCCCTGCAAGGCGCTTTCCTGCAAGGCCAGGTAGCGAAAGTCGGTCGGCACGCCTTCTTCAGCCAATACCTTGTCAATGAGCGGAAACGCGGCCTCGGCCAGCGCCACGCGGGCATCCAGCGAAGATTGGTGGCGGCACAGGCTGTTCACCTTGGCCTGCACCAGCTGGCGGGCATCGTCGTCGAGCGTCAGGCGCAGGCCCACCAGGTCGAGGGTGGCGGGCACAGTGGGCGGAGCCGCGGCCAGCGCCGAGCGGCTGGCCAGCCCCAGCAATAAAGCCGGGAATAGTCTTTTCATAACGATGTGCCAGTCAGTGTTTCACCCTGCTTACAGCGGGCAAGTTAGGCAAAAAAAGCGGGGTAAGAATTTTGAGCCACTACTAGCCGCCGGGTGGGCCCCCGAAGCCGCCGCCCCCCGGCCTACCCCCGCCGGGCGAGCCATCGAAGCCGCCGCGCCCGCGCCGCCCGCCGCCCGGTCCTCCTTCGGGCGCGGTGGGTAGGGCCGTCATGTTGGCCGAACGAATGTTATAAGTAAACATCAGCATAAGGTATTGTTGCAGGACGGTCGTTTGCACGTCTTCGTAATACGCCACGCTTACGTTGCGCTGAATGGCGCGGTTCTGCTTCAGGATATCAAAGGCGTAGAGCTTGATTTCGCCGCGCTGGCCGGGAAAGAGCTTCTTACCGAGCGAGGCATTCCAGAGCACGTAATTCTGGTTGTAAGCGGCGCTCAGGCCCCGGTAGAGCTGGTGCGCCACGTCGGTCTGAAATGAAATGCCCGGCCCCACTATCCAGCTGAATTTCAAACGGGTAAGCTGGTTGAAATACGCATTATTGAGCTGCTTGCTGAGCGTGTTGCGCACGTAGCTCTGGGTCGAGTTAGAGGAAAGCGTAAAGTCTACCTGCGGGCTGATGTTGCTGCTCAGCGTGAGGCCGCCGGTCAGGGCCGGGGTACGGGCGTAGTTGAGCGCGTTGTTTACCAGACCGGGGTTTTGGCTAAGCGTGGCCCCCAGCGACACGTTGATATTCGATTTGATAACCGTGAGCGGCCGGCCGTAATTAGCCAGCGCGCGCAGCGTGTACTGCTGCTGCAGGTTAGTAGACTGCGTAAGCTGGCCGCCGGCCGGCAGGCGCACGGCGCGGTCGGTGCCGGTGGGCACCACCGAGGTATCGCGGATGGCCACCAGCGTGCGGTTCGAGATAGGATTCTGGGTGTAGCTGCCCGAAAGCAACGCGAAAAAATTACTATTCTTATCGGCCCGTGCGGCTGTGTAGCGGGCCACTAGGTTGTGGGCGTATTCTTGGCGCAGCGCCGGGTTGCCGATGGTTAGCTGCAAGGGATTGGAGTTGTTTACCACGGCCTGCAACTGATTGATGCTCGGTGCATTGGTACTGGTGCGGTAGAAGAGCCGCAAGTTGTGCGAGCGGTCGGCCCGCCACGTTAGGTTAGCCTGCGGCAGCACGTTCCAGAAGGTATAATCTACCGGGCCAGGCCTCGGGAAAGTCTGGTCGCCTTGCAGCCGCGCTACCTGCGCGCTGGCCCCCACCGAAGCTTGCAGCTTGCGCGTATTGTAGCGGTAGCTCAGCCCGCCGCCCTGGGTTAAGTAGTAGTTATTGAATACGTTACTCAATACTGTGTCGAGGCGCGAGTACTGCTGGTCGCCGGTGTTGAAGTCGTAGGTGCGCTTGTCCGAGTTATTGGGCGCGTAGCTCAGCGCGTAGTTGGCTTGCAACTGCGCGTGCTGGCCCACCGGCTCGGTATAGGCCAGGTTACCGGCCAGGGTGCTGCCGTGCTGCGTCAGCAGCGACTGCTGATTGAGGTTGGTACCCGCGCCACCGTTACTGGTCGTGTTCAGCAGCGAAGTACCATTGCGCGAATTATACGCGCCATTGAGGCTCAGCGAGAGCGTGCGGCCGGCGCGGCGGCCCACTTTGCGGCGCAGCAGCAAGTCGCCGGCCGGGTTAGCGCCTTGGTTATTCGAGCCGTACAGCGTATTAATCTGGCTTTGCGTCACGCCTTCGCGGGCCGTGACGCCGGTCAGCGTCTGGTTGGCATCGTTCTGCTGCCACGACAGCCGGGGCCGGAACAGTACCGACGTCATCGAGTCAATCTTCTGGTCGAAGCGCACGTTCGCCCGGTGGTTGGTATTGGTGCTGCCCGACAGCGAGTTGGCGCGGTACGTCGTGTTGCTCTGGCCGGGCAGCACATATTGACGCAAGGTATTGGTATTAAGCGTATTAGTAGAATGATTAAAAAAGTAGCTACCCGTCAGCTCGGTTTTTTTATTCCACGAGTTCGAGTAGTTCACCCCCGCCGCCGTGGTCTTGCTGATGCCCCCGTTCTGGCTCACCAGAAAGTCGCTGGGGCTGGAGCCCGCGCCGCCGCCCCCGCCGCCCCTACCCCCCCCGCCGGGGGCCGAGTTGCCGATGACACCCAATAAGTCATCAGTGCCAAAATTTTGCTCGTTCACGTTGTTGCTCTGGGCTAGCACCGTGGTACGCCGGTCGTTGTGGAAGTCGTTGAGGTTCAGGCTAGCGCGGTAGCGATTGGTGCCCGCGCCCACCACCGCCCGCCCAAACTGCCCGTTGCGAAACGAGGGCTTGGTAATGATGTTCAGCGTCTTCTGGGTGTTGCCGTCGTTGAAACCCGAAAAGCGGCTCTGCTCGCTCTGCTGGTCGAAAATCTCCACCCGGTCGATGGCGTCGGCGGGCAGGTTTTTGAGCACCGCGTCGGGGTCGGTGCCAAAAAAAGGCTTGCCATCTACCAGTACCTGCTGCACGGCCTCGCCTTGGGCCTGGGTCTTGCCCGTGGCATCCACCGAGATGCCCGGCATCTTGGTAATGAGGTCGCCGGCCGTGGCATCAGGGTTGGTTTTGAAGGCTTTCGCGTTGAGGCTGGTCGTGTCGCCACGCTGCACCACCGCCACTTCCTGGCCGGTCACGACCACCGTTTTCAGGGTCACGCCGCCGGCTTGCAGCGCCACCGGGGGTAGCACTACGGGCGCGCCGCCGGCCGCCACGGTTACTGGCTGGCGCTGGTCCTGGTAGCCCACGTAGGACGCCACGAACAGGTAGCGGCCGGGGGCCACGTTATCCAGCTGAAAGCCGCCATCGGGCCCCACTGCCGTGCCCGTGCGCACCGAGTCGGGCAGGTGCACGAGCACCGCGTTGGCCCCGATGAGCGGGCTCTGGTCCTTGCCATCGAGCACCTTACCCCGCACAATGCTTTGGGCAAAGGCGTTGAAGGTCAGTAGGTAGGATGAGAGTGCGAAGAGTAGAAAACGCATAGGGGAGGGGTAGGAGTTGAGCCGTTTGTCATTGCGAGCGCAACGAAGTGGAGCGCAGCAATCTTTCCTAATCGTTGGATTAGTGAACCGCGTTATGCGAACGACCAGGAAAGATTGCCGCGCTTCACTTCGTTGCGCTCGCAATGACAAACCACCTCATTTTTAAACTATCCGTCGCAGCAGCAGCAAGCCGTCGCGCACGGGCAGCAGCAGGGGCACCACGCGCGGGTCGCGTTGCACTTGCTCATTAAAGGCACGCACGGCCCTAGTATCGTGGTCGTTGGCTTTAAGCGGGTAGGTGGGTAGGGCCTTGCCGCCCCACAGCACATTGTCTACGATAACCAGGCCGCCGGGCCGCACCTGATTGATTACCAGCTCAAAGTACCGTGCATTACTGATTTTATCCGCATCAATAAAGACTAAGTCCCAGGTTTCGCCGACCAACCCGGCCAAACTATCGGCCGCGTCGCCGAGGTGCAGCGTCACGCGCTCGGCTAGGCCCGCCGCCGCCACGTAGCGCCGGATGCGGCTCGCCCGCTCGGGGTTAATTTCGATTGTGTGCAGGTGCCCGTCCGGGGCCATTCCTTCGGCTAAACACAGCGTGGCGTAGCCCGTAAACGTGCCGATTTCCAGCACCTTACGCGGCCGAATGAGGTGCGTAAGCATACTCAGTAGCCGCCCCTGCCAGTGCCCGGTGGCCATGCGCGGCATCAGCAGCTGCAAGTGCGTTTCGCGCCAAAGCTGGTGCAGCAGTGGCGGCTCCGCTTCAGAGTGGGCTTCGGCATAGGCCTGGATTTGGTCGTCAGTCATAAGAAAGGGGGGTAGGGGCCGCCGGCCACGGCTCCAGCCGAAAGCGGTACACCCGAAAGCCCGACTTGCCCGGCCCGTACTCGTGCGTCCCCACGCGCCACAGCCCCTCGTAGCGAAACTGCCACGGCGCGGGAGCCACCTCGATACGCCGGTATACGCGCACCGGCCGGCCGGTTTCCTGGCTGCGCAGCAAACCCTGGTTGCGCGCATCGAGCTGCTGGTCAGCTACCTGGTGGCCGGTTTTGGCGTCGCGCCCGCCGTGGCCGGCGTACCAGAAGTAGTCGTCGTGGATTTCGTCGTCCTCGTACTGGTCGGCCAGAATAATGCTTTCGGCCCCGTGCGCGGCCGTGGCGCACACGCCCGCCCGCCGCGGCCGGTGCTGCCCCAGCAGAGATAATTCCAGCCGCGAGTGAAACAAGTCGCCCGCCTGGGCCGAGCCTACGTGGCCGAAGGGGGGTAGGGGCATAGAAGGTAGCGCGAACTTTCCAGTTCGAGCGCGAGCGAAGCGAGCAGGCAGAATCGAACGACTTCGAGTGCGAGCTGCTCGCTTCGCTCGCGCTCGAACTGGAAAGTTCGCGCTACTTCTCCGGCACGTAGCGCAGCACGCTCAGATTTTCCTCCGTCAGCACCTCATTCGCCAATTCGCGCAGCTCGGCGGCCGTGACGCGCTCGATTTTGCCGAAAATCTCGCTTAGCGGCTCCACGCGGCCCAGGTCCAGCGTGCTTTTGCCCAGCAGCTGCATCAGGCCCGAATTGCTCTCCTCGCTCATAGCGAGCTGGCCCATGAGCTGGTTTTTGGCCACGTGCAGCTGGCTGGTGGTCAGCTCTTTGTCGCGTAGTAGCTTCAACTCCTTCTGTACCAGGCCCAGTGTGCGGTTCAGCTGCTTGGCCTCGGTGCCGAAGTAAATGCCGAACAAACCCGTGTCGGTGTAGGGCGAATACGAGCTGTCAATAGTATACACTAAGCCGTATTTCTCGCGCACGGCCAGGTTAAGGCGCGAGTTCATGCCGGGGCCGCCCAGGATGTTGTTGAGCATGAAAAACGGCACCCGCCGCTCGTCGGTGAGGGGGTAGGCGGGGCCGCCCACCAGGCAGTGCGCCTGCGAAATGGGCCGCGCCTCGGTGCGGTCCTGGCGCACGTAGCCGCTGAATGGCCGGCGGGCGTGTGGCCCCAATCGGGGGGGTAGGGGCGCCAGAAACCGGTCGGCCAGCCGCTTCACTTCCTTAAATGGCAGGTTGCTGACCGAGCTGAATACCAGCCGGTCGGTGCGCACGTTTTCACCGTAGAAAGCGTGGAAATCAGCCGTTTGGAAGCTGCTTACGCTCTCGCGGGTGCCTAGGATATTGACGCCCAGCGGGTGCTCGCCAAAAATCACCGCGTCAAAGTCGTCCACTATGGCATCTTCCGGCGCGTCCTGGTACATGCTCATCTCTTCCAGAATCACGCCGCGCTCTTTTTCAACCTCTTTCTCAGGGAATATCGAGTTGAAAGTCAAATCAGTAAGCAGCTCGAACGCGCGCTCAAAGTGCGTACTCAGTAGCGTGGCGTAGAAGCAGATTTTCTCCTTGGTGGTGTAGGCGTTCAGCTCGCCGCCCACGGTTTCGAGGCGATTCAGAATGTGAAACGACTTGCGCTTGTGCGTGCCCTTAAAGGCCATGTGCTCCCAAAAATGGGCCAGCCCCTGCTGGTGCGCCTGCTCATCGCGCGAGCCCACATCGAGCAAAAAGCCGCAATGTGCGATTTTAGTATGCGGTACCTCCTTGTGCAGCAGGCGAATACCATTGGGGTACTCGAATTGGTGATAATCAGTCATGGAAAGGATAAACCATCGAAAGGCACAAAGGTCGCGCCCGTAGCGTGGACTCTGCGAGTCCGCGCGTGGTAGCACTAAACAACATTACGCACGCGTGGACTCGCAGCGTCCACGCTACCGCACCAGCTTCTCGGCCCGAAATAAGTCGTCGGCCGCTTGCAGCAGCTTGGCGCGCAGCTGCGGGTTGTAGCCGGAGGTAGGGTGCGCCGCCAGAAAGTCGCGCACGACCCGCGCCGCGGCCGGCGACTGGTACGCGCCGAGCGTACCCTGTAACCACGCGCCCGGAAAAAAGATGTCGCCCGTCTGCTGAATCTCACTCAGTAAATTCAGACTCTCAGGTAAATATTTTTCCGACGTGGCCTGCCGCAGCGGGTGGTGCAGGTAGCCGAGCGCGGCCGTGACCCAGGCTTCCTTCTCGCGGTTTTTTTCGTCTTTTAGCGAAGCAAAAAACTGGTCGCGCACCGCCACGTCGGGCGAGAGGGCGGGCATTAGAAACTCCAGTCGTTGCCGCCGGTCGGGGTTTTTGATGCGGGCAAGCTGCTGGGGTAGAATGGGTTGCGGCGCGGGGTAGTCGCGCACGGCCAGCACTAGGGCTAGGCTGGTGTAATCGTCCTCGGTTAGCTTCACCAGGCCGGACGCTTTTTGCGCAAGCCAGATTTCATAGAGGCGCTTTTGCGCTCCGGGCGTGAGCGCGATGTTTTGGTACGCCTTGAAATACAGCTTTTGCTCGCCGGGGCGCGGCTGGGCCTGCATGGCTTTCCAAAGAGCTTGTTCCACGGTCGGGGCCAGGGCCCGGCGCTCGGCGGGGGGTAGAAACTTCCAGAAAATATCGCTCAGCTGTCCGGTCAGCAGCTTGATATTGAGGTCGTTGGTTTCGTGGGCGGTTTGGGCGAGGTAGCGGTCTAGCAGCGGGCGGGGGGCCAGGCCGCGGCCGTTCAGCATGTTCTCGTAGAGGGCGATGTAGGTGCTGGCACGGGCCACCGGGTCCGTTAGCGCGGCCAAGTTATCGGCCACGGCCGGGGCCACCGGAAACACGCCGTAGCCGAGGCCCTGGGAATTGAGCAGCACGGAAGCGGGCGCGCCGGCTGGCAGCGGCAGCCGCACTTCGCGCTGATTCATATTCACGGTCAGTTCCTTAGCGCCGGTGGGGTAGGCGAGCCGCACCTCAAACTGCTGCGGCCAGAGGCGGTCCGAGCCATCCTCGGCGCGCTGCCGGATGACGAGTTGCGCGGGCTGGCCGGCGGGCGTTTCCACGGCGTAGTCGAATACCGGGCGGCCGGGCTGGTTCACCCACACCTGGTTCCAGGCCACGAGGTCGGCGGGCGTGTGGGCGTCGAGAATCGTGATGAGGTCGGGCCAGGTGGCGTTGCCGTGGGCGTACTTTTTGAGGTATTCCCGCACGCCGTCCTGGAAGGGTTGCTCGCCCATTAGCCGCTCCAATTGCCGCATCATAATGGGCGCTTTGTGGTAGATGATACCGCCGTAGAGCGAGCCCGCATCCTGCAAGTTATCAAGAGGTTGGCGAATGGGATTGGCCCCGGCGGTGCGGTCCACGGCGTAGGCGGCGGGGTAGTGGTCGGTGAGGAATTTGAGCAGCTGTAGTTGCTGAACTGGAAGCTGATAACCAAGTTTTCTGCCCAGCCAATAATTTTCTTCAGGGTCAATGAATCGTGGTTTTTCTTCTGGAATCATCTTATCGGCCATAAAATTGGCGAAGACCTCCTTCATCCACACGTCGTTGAACCACTGCATCGTCACGAGGTCGCCGAACCACATGTGGGCCGTTTCGTGGCCGATGAGGTTCTGGCGGGCCAGCAGCTGGTCCTGGGTCGCGCCCTCATCCAAAAACAAGCTAGATGCCTTGTAATCAATGTTTCCCACGTGCTCCATGCCGCCGTACTGAAAGTCGGGGATAGCCGTGAAGTCGAACTTCTGGAAGGGGTAGGGCAGGCCGGTATAGTTTTCCATAAACACCAGCGCCGCCCCGTGCAGCTGGAAAATAACCGGCACGCTGAGCCGGATTTTGGTCGAGTCCGTCTCGCGGTGCAGCAAATTCATTTCCCTACCCCCCACCGTGCGGCGAACCGGCGTAAACCTGCCCGCCGCAAACGAAAACAAGTAGGTGCTGATAGAATCGGAGGGTAGGAAATGGTAAGTTGTTTGCCCTGCCGTGCGCAGCGAGTCGTGCAGCGCGCCATTGGCCACCGCCTGCCACGCCGCCGGCACGGTGAGCGACAGCGTAATGGTCGCCTTCAGATTGGGCTGGTCGAACACCGGCACCACCGTGCGGGCGCGGTCGGGTACGAGCAGCGTGTAGAGGTAATCGGGATTGCGGTTCAGGGATAAGTCGCCGGCAGTCAGGCCAATGTGCACTACGTTGTGACCTGCCCGCAGCGCGGCGGCGGGCAGCACCAAGTGCTCCTGGCGGTAGTCGGGGGCGGCGGGCTGGCCATTGATGGTGAGGCTGCGCAACTGGCTGGCCTGGCCCTTAAAATCGAGCTGCACCGGGTGGCGGTTGCCGCGCAGCTCGAAGCTGACGACTTCCTCAGCGCGCACCGGCGCGGCTTGGTCGGCGGGCACCGTCAGGCTTAGGTCGTAAGCCACCCGGCTGATGGTTTGCTGGCGAAAATCGGCTAGCTCGCGGCTCACGCCGGGTACCACGGGCGGGGCGGCCGTGGTGGGATAGGCGGCGCGCTGGCAGGCGGCGGCCAGCAGCAAGCCGCCGAAGGCGGCGCAGGTGCGGAAGGAAAAAGGCATGGAAAAGGCGAAAGTATGCGCAATTTCGCCCGCCATGCGCATCCCTACCCCCCTCGTCCGCTGCTACCCCCTCGGCGACGCGGCCGTGACGCTGGAGCTGGGCCAACGCATTGACCCCGCCATGCACCGGCTCATTCAGGCGCTGGCCAAGTTGCTCGACCAAAACCCGCCGCCCGGTCTGCGCGAGTATGTGCCCGCCTTCACGACCCTCACCGTGTATTACGACTCGTGGGAGTTGAGCCAAAACGCTGAAATTTCGCCTTATGAGCAAGTAGCCAGCTACTTGCAAAGCCTGTTGCCCGCCGCCCAGGTCCTCGCGGCCGACTACGCGCCCGGCCCGCTGGTGGAGATTCAGGTGTGCTACGGCGGCGACTTTGGCCCCGACCTGGCGGCCGTGGCTCAACACAACGGGCTGAGCGAAGCGGCGGTAATTGAGCTGCATTCGGCGGCCGAATACCTGGTGTACATGCTGGGCTTCGCGCCGGGTTTTCCCTACCTCGGCGGGCTCGATGCGCGGCTAGCCACCCCGCGCCGGGCCGTGCCCCGGCCGCTGGTGCCGGCCGGCGCGGTGGGCATTGCGGGCGCGCAAACGGGCATTTACTCGCTGCCC
Source organism: Hymenobacter psoromatis (assembly GCF_020012125.1). Lineage (NCBI taxonomy): Bacteria > Pseudomonadati > Bacteroidota > Cytophagia > Cytophagales > Hymenobacteraceae > Hymenobacter > Hymenobacter psoromatis. The sequence goes on along the minus strand of NZ_JAIFAG010000001.1, from coordinate 2,475,901 downwards.
ACGCCGGGCGGCTGGCAGCTCATCGGCCGCACGCCGCGCCGGCTGTTCGCGGCCGGCCGCACCCCGCCCAGCCTGCTGCAAGCCGGCGACCGTCTGCGCTTTGTGCCGATTTCTGAAACTGATTTTAAGAAGATGGAGGCATGAGCATCAGGGTCTTGTCGCCCGGCCTGCTGACTACCGTGCAGGACCTGGGCCGCTTCGGCTACCAAAAAGTCGGCGTTGTGCGCGGTGGTGCGCTCGATGCGGAAGCGCTGCGTACGGCCAATTTATTGGTGGGAAATCCTGAAAATTACGCGGGCCTCGAACTCACTTTGCGCGGCCCTACCCTGCATTTTGAGGCCGATGCGCTGCTGGCTCTCACCGGGGCCAACCTGGCGGCAAGTATCGGCGGGCAGGCGGTGCCGCATGGGCGGCCGGTGGCGGTGCGGGCCGGTGCGACGCTGGCTTTCAGAGCCGGCCCGGTGCCTGGTCGGGCATGGCTGGCGGTGGCCGGCGGCGTGGCCGTGCCGCCGGTGCTGGGTAGCCGCAGCACTTATTTGCGCGCCGCTTTGGGTGGAATGGGGGGTAGGGCGCTGCGAGCCGGTGACGTGCTGCCGGTGGGCGAGTGGCCGGCCACCAGCCGCCGATTATTCGCCCAATTAGCCCCGGCAAAAGCCGTTGGCTGGGCTGCCGCGCTCTGGCATATCGCGCCGGTTCCTACCCCCCGTCTGGGGGCGGAAGTGATGTTGCGGGCGCTAGCCGGCCCCGAATATGAGCAATTCGCGCCGGCCAGCCAGCAGGCTCTTTGGGCAGAAACCTTCACCGTCACCACTGAGGCCGACCGCATGGGCTGCCGCCTCCGCGGGCCGGCGCTGGCCCGCCTGGATACGGCCGAGCTGCTGTCGAGCGCCGTGACGGCTGGCACGGTGCAGGTGCCGGGCGGTGGCCAGCCCCTGCTGCTGCTGGCCGACTGCCAGACCACCGGCGGCTATCCGCGCCCGGGGCAGGTCATTTCGGCCGATGTGGGCCGGCTGGCGCAGGCGCTGCCGGGCGCGCAGCTGCGTTTCCAGCAAGTGGCGCTGGCCCAGGCGCAGGCCCTGTATCTTGCGCAGGAAGAGCGGCTGCGGGTCTTGGCGCGGGCCGTTTACCTGAAATCTCTGCTCTGAACCTGCCGTGGACCCTGCCCTGAACCTTGCCCTACGTACTGCCGCTACCGTTGACCTGAACTGCGACTTGGGCGAGAGCTTCGGGGCCTGGACCCTGGGCCAGGATGCCGAGATTATGCCGCTCATCACCTCCGCCAATGTGGCCTGCGGCTTCCACGCCGGCGACCCCGGCGTGATGCGCCAGACCGTGCGCCTGGCCCTGCGGCAGGGGGTAGCAATTGGCGCGCACCCCGGCCTGCCCGATTTAGTAGGCTTCGGCCGCCGCAACATGGACATTTCGCCCGATGAGGCGTTTGAGATGACCGTGTACCAGCTCGGTGCGCTGGCCGCCGTGGTGCGCGCCGAGGGCGGCCGCCTGCACCACCTCAAGCCCCACGGCGCGTTCTATAACATGGCCGCTACCAACGCCCGGCTGGCCGAAAGCATCGCCGAAGCCATTTATAAAGTGCAGCCTGAATTAACACTCTACGGTCTGGCCGGCTCCGAACTGACCAAAGCCGGCGAGAAAATCGGCCTCACCACCGCCCACGAAGTCTTCGCCGACCGCACCTACCAGGCCAACGGCACCCTCACGCCCCGCCGCCAGCCCGATGCCCTGATTACCGACGCGTCCACGGCTATAAGCCAGGTAATCAAGATGATAACCGAAGGAAAAGTGCGGGCGCAGTCGGGTGAGGAAGTTGCCATTCGGGCCGATACGGTGTGCCTGCACGGCGACGGCGCGCACGCGCTCGACTTTGCCCGGCAGCTGCGCGCCGCCCTGGCCGCCGCTACTATCGCGGTTAGCGCCCCGCGCCCTACCCCCGCCCGATGAGCCCGCGCCGTACCGACTGGGGCGTGCTGCTGGGCGCGGCTTTCCTGATGGCGACCTCGGCCGTCGGTCCCGGCTTTCTTACCCAAACCACCGTTTTCACGCAGCAGCTCGGGGCCAGTTTCGGCTTTGTTATTCTGGTGTCGATTCTGATTGATTTGGTGGTGCAGCTCAACGTCTGGCGCATCATGGTGGTGGCCGAGCGCCGGGCCCCCGACCTCGCCAACGCGGTGCTGCCGGGCCTGGGTAGCCTCGTGGCGGGGCTGGTGGCGCTGGGCGGCCTGGCCTTCAATATCGGCAACGTGGCCGGCGCGGCGCTCGGTTTGAACGTGCTATTCGGCCTGTCGCTGCCGCTGGGCGCGCTGCTCACGGCGGGGCTGGCCATCGTCATTTTTATGGTAAAAGAAGCCGGCCGGGCAATGGACCGTACCACCCAGGCGCTGGGCGCGCTACTGCTGTTAGTCATTGTGTACGTGGCCGTTACTTCGCACCCACCCGTGGGCGAGGCGCTGCGCCGCACGGTCGCGCCCACGCATATTGACCTGCTGGCCATCATCACGCTGGTGGGCGGCACGGTAGGCGGCTACATCACGTTCGCCGGCGGCCACCGCCTGCTCGATGCCGGGGTGCGCGGGCCGGCCGCCGTGCCGCAGGCCACGGGCAGCGCCGTGCTGGGCATTTCGGTGGCGTCGGTTATCCGGGTGCTGCTGTTTTTGGCCGCGCTGGGCGTCGTGAGCCAGGGGCTACTTATTGATAAAGCCAACCCGCCGGCCTCGGTATTCCGGCTGGCGGCCGGGCCGCTGGGCTACAAATTATTTGGAGTCGTGCTATTCGCGGCGGCCATTACGTCGATTATCGGCTCGGCCTACACGTCAGTGTCGTTTTTGAAATCGCTGGGTCCAATTATTGGTCGGCACGAGCGGCTGGTCACGCTCGCCTTCATTCTGGTTTCCACGCTGATTTTCATCACCATCGGTAAGCCGATTCGCCTGTTGGTGCTGGCCGGCACGCTCAACGGCTTCATCCTGCCGCTCACGCTGGGCCCCCTGCTGGTAGCAGCCTACCGGCCCGCCATCGTGGGTAACTATCGGCATCCGTGGTGGCTGACCGCGCTGGGGGGGGTAGTGGTGCTGGGCTTGGCCTGGCTGAGCGTGGCGGTGTTGATGGGTAATTAAGAACCCGAAACCCGAAACTTCAACGCCTCCTCCAGCACCGCCAGCAGCTGCAGGGTTTCGATTTCCAGCGCGCAGCGAAAGTGCCCCAGTGGGCAGCGCGCGTGCCCGTGCAGCCCGCACGGCCGGCAGGCCAGCGGCCCCGGATGCTCCACCACCCGCGAAAATGTGCTCAGCGGCCCAAACCCGAACCGTGGCACCGTGGAGCAGAAAATGGCGCACACCGGCGCATCTACCGCCGAGCACAAATGCAGCGGAGCCGAGTCGTTGACGTAGTTCAGCACCGCCCCGCGCATCAGCGCGGCCGAAGCCAGCAATGATAATTTGCCCGCCAGATTCACCAAACCCGGCCGCCCCGCCACCCGTGCCAACCGCTCGCAGGCGGCCGCGTCGGGCGGCCCGCCGAGCAGGTACACCAGCAAATGGGGGGGTAGGGCGGCCAGTAATTCCAGCCACTTTTCCTCGGGATACTGCTTGGTAAACCACACCGAAGTAGGCGCGATACATACGTATTGCCCCACGGCCGCGTAGGGCGCGGCAGCGGCCTCATCGGCGGTGGTAGGGTAGAGGCGAGGTTTTGAATTAAAAATTAAAAATGAGGGATTAAAAATTGCGTTTTCAGAATCAGTGTCAATTAATTCCCTGACGTAATTCCCTGGTTCATTTTTACTCTTTAATTTATCATTTTTAATTAAATTTAAATTCCGTTCCACCTCGTGCGTGCCGTCGCCGATAACGTGCGGTACGCGGCGCGTAAAAAATCGACTAAATGGATTCTCCGCGAACCCTACCCGCTCCATCGCGCCCGAAAACGCCGTGAGAAAACCCGTGCTGGCGAAGCGCTGCAACGTGACGACACGCTGATATTTCTCCCGTCGAATTTGCCGCAGCAAGCGCAGCAGGTTCGGGTATTTTTTATCCTTTTTATCCCAAATCAGCACCCGCCGAATGTGCGGGTTGCCGGCCAGTAAACCTTCATTGCCGCGCCGCACCAGCACATCGAGCGGCGCGCCGGGCTCGTGGGCGGCCAGGTACTCAACCAGCGCCGTGGCTAGGATAACGTCGCCGATAAAGGCGGTCTGGATGAGTAAGGTAGCGGGTCGGGGGGTAGGCATAGCGTAGGTTCCAAAGGTAGACGTGGGCAGTAAAAATGCCGACGCAGAACGGACTGGCTTTTACGGTGCCATAGTCGTAAATTCGTTTTATGAACTACCTCACGCGCATAACTATCAACCCCGAAATTTGTCACGGCAAGCCCATTGTGCGTGGAATGCGCTGGCCGGTGGTCGTGCTGCTTGATTTATTGGCTTCGGGAATGACCAACGAAGAAATTCTGAAAGAACACCCGGAGTTGGAGCGCGAGGATATATTAGCCGTGCTGCAATACGCGGGCTTGCTGGCCAGTGGGCGGCCATTGAGCGAAGTGCTGGCTAATCCCCAATGAAAGTGCTCTGCGACGTGCATTTATCGGTGCGGCTTACCAAGTTTCTGAATGCACGAGGCGTGAGTGCGACTCATGCCAACGTCCTACCCCGTAAATCAGAAAGTACTGACGCGGAAATAAGCGCCTATGCTGACCAGAACGACTACGTAATTTTTACGAAGAATGAGGATTTTCGCAACAGCTATTTACTGCGGCGTAGCCCTCGAAAATTAGTGCATATCCGCACGGGCAATGGCTTGCGCGACAAGGAGTTGCTGAAGATTATTGGGCGGCATATGGAAGAGTTAAAGCAATTGGACAACTGCGCCAGCTTCTACCTGGAAATAAATGCGGAACAGCTAACAGTTATTATGGCCTCTTGACACTAAAAAGGTCCTGCTGAAACACTCAGCAGGACCTTTTTATGTTTTTAAACGCCAGCTGCTTACGCTGCCGCACTCATTTTATCCAGCGCGTCCATTACCTCCTTCACGTGGCCGCGCGAGGTTTCGAGCATTGCTTTTTCCTCGTCATTCAGCTGAAGCTCAATCACGCGCTCCACGCCGTTTTTGCCCAGGATAACCGGGGCTCCGAGGTACACGCCGTTGATGCCGTACTCGCCTTGCAGCTCCAGGCACACCGGAAACACGCGGCGCTGGTCACGCACGATGGCTTCCACCATTTGGGCGGCCGCCGCGCCGGGCGCGTACCAGGCCGAAGTGCCCATAAGCTTCACCAGCTCGCCGCCGCCCGACTTGGTGCGCTCGATAATGGCGTTCAGCTTCTCTTTATCAATGAGTTCGGTCACCGGAATGCCGCCCACGGTGGTGTAGCGGGGTAGGGGCACCATCGTGTCGCCGTGGCCACCCATGAGCACCGCCTGAATGTCCTTGGGGCTCACGTTCAGCGCTTCGGCCAGAAAGGCGCGGTAGCGGGCCGTGTCCAGGATGCCGGCCATGCCGAATACCTTTTCGCGGGGCAGCTTGGCGGTGAGGTGGGCCTGATAAGTCATCACGTCGAGCGGGTTGCTCACGATGATGATAATAGCGTTGGGCGAGTGCTTCACCACCTGCTCGGTCACCGATTTCACGATGCCGGCGTTGGTCGAAATCAGGTCGTCGCGGCTCATGCCGGGCTTGCGGGGCAGGCCCGAGGTGATGACGACCACCTCCGAGCCGGCGGTGCGGGCGTAGTCGTTGGTTACGCCCACCGTGCGGGTGTCGTAGCCGATGATGGGGGCTTTCTGCCAGATATCGAGGGCTTTGCCTTCGGCGAAGCCTTCCTTGATGTCAACCAAAATGACTTCGTTGGCAATTTCACGGGTGGCGAGTACGTCGGCGCAAGTAGCGCCCACGTTGCCCGCCCCAACTACGGTAACTTTCATAGGACTAGCGTGAGGGTAAGAGGAAAAGTGCCAGCAAATCTGGCCCGGTAAAAGTACGGCCAGCGGCGCATTATGGGTTACTCAGGATTCGCACGAAAGCCGTTTGTCATTGCGAGCAAAGCGAAGCAATTTTTCCTGGTCGTTCGCATCGCTAGGTTTGCTACCCCTGACGGGAGGAAATATTGCTTCGCTGCGCTCGCAATGACAAACGGTTTAAATAGCTCCCAACTCACAATGACAGCCGCATTACCGCCAGCACCTGCGCCGGCCGCAACTGGTAGGTATTCTGTACTAAGGAGAACTGATTGACGAAGCCGTATTGGTACTGCCGGGTATCGAAAATATTATTCCAGCGCACTTCCAGGTCGATTTTGCGGGCCGTGGGCAAGGTGTAGCGGTAGGTGAGGTCAGCAAAAAAGGCCCGCACCGGGGCGGCCGGCCCCCGGCTGGCGTAGTAGTCGGCGGCGGCCGTGAGGGCGTGGCGGCCCACCGGAAACACGCTCACGCTGGCGTGGTGGTCTTGCAGCACGGCCAGCGGGGGGGTAGGGCCGCCGTCCACAGTGCTACGCAACGCCGTGAAGCTGGCGCTGTAATCCAGGCTGCCCCAGTCGAAGGCCGAGCAGCTGGCCTTGAACGTGGCCGTGCCCGTGCGGCTGGTAGTGCGGGCCAGCGTGCCATTCAGCACCTGCGGCTGGCGGCTGAGGCTGCCCGTCAGGTTCAGGCTGAAATTGGTTTTCCAGGGGCTGCTGAACTTGCTCACGCCGCCAAATGCCGAGTGGCTCACGCGGCGGCTGTCCTGGTCCAGCGCCACCGTAGTAAGCGCGCCGCTGCTGTCTACCTGGTTGCTGTACAAGCGGTTGGTCAAGGTCGAATTCAACGAATAATTGGCATTGAAAAACAACGACTTGAGCGGATTTTTGAAATAAATGCCCGCGTGGTAATTCTGCCCAATGCTGCGCGGCAGCGGCGCGTCGTTGCGCTGCAAGGTGCGGTAGTCGCGTAGCAGGTAGGCGTAGTTGAACTGCGAAATATCGCCGAAACCATTATTCAGCCCTACCCCCCCCGAAGCGTACCAGAGTGCCCCCAGGTCGCGGCGCAGGTTCAGGCGCGGCGCGGCCACCAGCACCCGCGAGCGCTGCCCGGCCTCGAAGCCAGGGTCACTAGCCCGAAAATCGTAGTAGCTAATGGGTGCGTCGAGGCTCGCATTCCAGGTGTCGGCCTTGTAGCTGAGGCCGGGCTGGGCGTAGTAGCGGCCCCGCGCCCAGTGCAGGTCGTTGCGCAGGGGCAGGGGGGTAGGCGGCGGCTCCGGCGCGGTCGTCAGGTTTGAGGTCAGGCGCTGGATTTCCTCTGAGAAGCCCACCGTGCCCGAATACGCCCAGTGGCCCCGGCTGGCGGTCAGGCCCAGCGAATTACTCGTGAAAAACGACCCCTGCCGCACCTGCTGCCGGGCCGTGTCGGTGGCCGCGCCGCCCGTGAGCGCCGCCGCGAACACGCCCGGACTCACCGCCAGCCGCTGCGGCGAGTTGGTGTAAAACACCAGCGACGACACCTGCAAAATCTTCCCCCCGCGCAACGGCCGCACCAGCCCCAGCCGGTTCGTAACCCCGAAAAACGGGTTGCGCGCCGCCTGCGCGACGCGCGTCTGCGCCTCCTCCCGGTAGATGTCACCGGTCTGCGCATCCCAGCGCCCTTCCAGGCTCAGCGTATTCTTGAGGTAGTAGTCTTTAACGTTTTTGATGTAGGCCAAATCGGTTTGCAGGGTGTTGAAGCGCAGCCGGTCGGTTTTGGCTTCGGTCAGGGCCACCGTGCGGCCGTCGGGCAGGTAGTAGGCGGTGCGGGTGCTGCCGCGCCGCGTTTGCTCGTCGTGCAAATACGAGGCGTTCACCCGCAGCTGCTGCTCCTTGCTGATGGTCACTAAGTGGTTGGCGCTCAGCAGCTGCACTTTATTGAAGAGGTAGCGGTTGGCGGCCACCGGCGGCTGGCCCAGGCCCTGAATGTGGGTGAGGTCGGGCTTCTGGTTGCTACTCTCGCTCTGCTGCTGCAAGTCGGCCAGGGTCAGGGGCTTCAGCTCGGCGGCCACGTCCTGGCCGGTGTTGTTGCTCTGGTAGGTGTCAATGAGCTGCTGCCGGGGCGTGTAGAGCATCGGCGACACGTTGGCGTTCCAGAGCGCCGATGCGGGCGACGGCACCAGGCCCGCGCCCAGCCGCGCCTGCCCGGTGGCGGTTACTTTCTTCTTGAGCTGGAGATTCAAGGCCGCGTTGTCGGGGTGAATCAACTTGTCGAGCGCCCGGATGGGCTGGTGGTTCTCGAGCACCTGCACGCTCTGCACGGCGTCGGCGGGCAGGTTGTCGCTGGCCAGGTTGTAGCGGCCTTCCAGCAAATCCTGCCCGTTGATGTAAAACTTGCTGATGGGCCGCCCCTCGTAGCTGATTTGCCCGTCGCTCGCCACCTCAATGCCCGGCATTTTCTTAAGCACGTCGGCAATCACCCGGTCCTGCTTATTGGCAAAGGCAGCCACCTGGTAGCTGAGCGTGTCGTGGCTGCGCGTGATGGGCGCGCCCTGCACCACCACTTCCTTGAGCACGGTGGCCTGCTCACGCATAGTCAGCGCCACCGACTGGCTGCAGTTGGCCAGGCGCACGAGCTGCTCGGCGTAGCCCAGGGCGCGGGCCGAGAGGCGCAGCGAGTCGCTGGCCGGGGTGGGGGGTAGGGTGAGGGTAAAGCCGCCATCGGCCCCCGAAATCACGAAGGCCGAAGCCGGCGGCGGCGTCTTGGTCTCGACCTCAATCAGAATGCCTTCCAGTGGCTGGCCGGCGGCGTTGCGGGCGGTGCCGGTGAGGATGGTTTGGGCGTGGGTGGTTTCACAGCTAGCTAGTGCAAGCAGTAGAAGTAGATAAGGAAGAAAATCAAATCGATTACGGTTTTTTGTAATCAAGTTCAATGGGATTATTGCGATGCTTTAATTTTTCTCGATAAGATTTGACAAGGCCATCTTCATCATTAAACCTGGCCATTCCACTAGCTACGGCTTTACCAAAAAAATTTTCTTGATAATCATAGTAGCTGCGGTAATACTCAAGTTTGGATACAAATTTACCAGGCTGTTTATAGAATATTGCATTTCCAGGAAATACTATATGATAACTTTCATCGGGTTGATACACGCGAGTTAGCTCAAATTTGTAGCTGTCCGTTGCATCACTGATTGAAACTATTAATCCTGGTAAACCTCCAAATACGTAGGGACCATTGCTAATTGGAAGCTGGCGAGTAAACCAAGCAGTATATTTTCTGCCTCCAAATTTCGTGAATGCCTTTTGACATTTATAGTCATTCACACTCGCAGTGTCTGAAGATATATGCCAATTAACGGGATAATTATTCTCTTTGTAATAATACAAAACTTTATCAATCATTCCATAATAAAAACAATTATGTAATTTTAAGTTTTTTATAATTACACCTTTCAAATTATATTTAGGTAAGTTTGTTACAGCGTTCATTCCTTCACTAAAATTGCTATTATCTGTAAATCAATAAGTTGACTGATTATGTTTAAAATAGGCTAATTCAGCGCATAAGGCAAAGGCTTCGGCTAGCTTCTCTTTTTTTCGCATTCTATTTTCTATTCGTAGAATAAAAAACGCTTTTAATTGGGCAATAACATTTTCTACGACTACCCGCAGATGAGCCAGGATTTGGTTTGCCGTTCGTTCAAAAGGAGAAAGTATTTGATTTTTTCGAGCTTTAAACGGAATAAATACAAATTTACAATCACTGAATTTTTTAATTCCTACGAAGCCCGCATCTACGTGAAGTCGATACTTTTTTAAGTTAATCTCAGCAAAAATTTCTTTATAAATGGTGAAATCGTGCGTGCGGCCACTATACATCTTACTCACCCATAGTAAGCGTCGGTCAAGGGTACAGACAAGGAGCCATTTTACGGTGTGAAATTTTTTTTACCGCCGTAGTATTCTCGTTGAATATCTTGATTGCTAGCTCGTTCAATTGGCACTTCGGTTACGTCAAGTACTAAATCAGTTATGCCTGCAAACTGCTGGTCGAATTCTTCCTGATTCTTAAACAACTGCTGCTTATCTATCCCCTGCGCGTTTAGCGCTGCCTTCAAACAAGGTTTTAGACGTTCTAAACAAACACTAGCCGCGAAATCTGAAAAGCCAAAATACATGCCTATGTTTTGTAGAGTGGGATAGGCTTTAAAGTAATGCAGAATAAAAAATAGAGCTTCGCGCTTGTCCGTTAAAACGGGTTTTGGTTGATTCGGATAAAGAGACTCGTTTTTAGGTTCGTAATAAGGAGCAAAGACGCGATAAAGGGCTTCAAAAGCCAACTTACTTAATCCTGTCGCTGCCTTGTATTGCCGGTCAGTCCGGGCGTTTTGATAAATACTGGATGCCATTAAATAATAACCTGGAAAATTTACATAAAGTTCTGACTAACACTTAATAGCAAATCTACTTAAGGCAGGAGTATTGAAGCCGACATTCGCGTACTTAGTTATTAGTGAGTCACCTTTATAACGAACCGAGCTTCTAAATTCTGATGAGCTGTCTGAAATGGCTAGTTGAGTAAATTCTTCCCGTGTTATTTTAGAGGTAGAATCTAGTCTACTACTCATACGGTATAAACAAATAATTTTAACACATGGAGAATGTATATTTATTGCTCTACCCGTAAAAATTAAAAATGAAAAAAACACGAACACAAAAATAAAGTTAAGTTTCATGGGAAAAAGTATAAAGCATTAGAATTTCATTTTTAATTAAATTTTGACACAAGGCCGCACTCGTGCGAACGCGACCTTGTGTCAAACATTGTTAGCCGCCGCAATATTGGTCGAAAGTGCTCATTTTGGCAAAGAGAACGTCACCCGCATTGCAGGCATATACACTACCAAGAAAATCGTTACCGCCACCGCAGCCAATTTCATAGTATTGAAAGCCACAATTTTGGGGTTTCAACCTTTTCGGCTCAGTCGTATTGCGAGCAGTTGTTTTGTGCACAATTGCTCGGGAAGAAGGCTCTGCTTTTTTATCAGGCGTATTAGATGCCATACTTGAAGACGACACACCGCTCAGCAGAACCACAAGTGACATTAGCTTTTTCGTGGAAAAGAAGATTACTGGTTTTTGGCCTCGTAAACCCCCGGAACCACGTGGGGCTGCCCGCTCGATAAAGCCCAGGTGCAGAACCTAGTTAGGCCGTCGCATCGAAACCGGGCTGCCAACCCAACGTCTGACGCGCAGTAAAGCGGGCTATGCTGGTTCCCAGCAGTGGTGCTAGGCAGCTAGGTCGCTTTCTGCTGATAATAGTTGCGAAAAAAAATAGACTACCAAACTTTTAAGGAAAATAATTTTTAAATACTCTAGTCCCGACAATTAGCTAAGTCGGGCACAATTATTGCTAGCTAATGAATGATAGATAAAGCTGATAATCAGCGTTTTGAATTGGTATAAGGCCAGCAGTCACTGCAATTCCAGCGGGTTAGTTTTGTGCTTGGCCCAGTCTTGCATCTTCTGCTGTGCGGCGGCCGCGGCTTCGGGGCTGCTGTAGTGGATGTTGCCGCTAGCCATGAGCTGTACGAGGCCATTGCGGTCGTCCTCTGTTTTGCCGCGCCGGAACTGAGGCTTAGTGATGGGTTTCGCGCCGGTTTTGGTCGCACAGGACCGACCGCCAGCACCGCGCCCCTACAGCCGCTGCACTTGCAGCACCCGTGCCGTACTGTCCTCCACCTTGAAGCGCTCGTCCACGCGGAAGCCCACGACCCAGCAGATTTTGCCGTCGGCCGAGGTCAGTACCCGCACGTCATCTTTCAGATTGAGCGGCACTTTCTGGTCAATGAGAAAGTCGCTGAGGTGTTTTTTGCCCTTCATGCCGAGCGGCATAAACCAGTCGCCGGCCTGCCAGCGCCGCAGCGTGAGCGGGAATTGGAGCTTATCCGCATCCAGCGCCGCCGTGCTGCGCGAGCGTGGAATGGCGTAGTCCGTGCCGTCGTGGGGGGTAGCGCGCAGGCGCAGGCCATCGGCCAATAAATCCTCCTGGCCCTTCGCCAGCTGAAACGTGCCGTACTGCGCCAGCCGGCGCGGGGTAATCACGAGCTGGTCGCGGTCTTTCACCAGGCGGTGGGTAGGCGAGTCGAACTGCTTGCCCGCCAAGCCCTTAAAGCTGGCCGCAATGTCCTTGCTCACGGCCCACGAGAAGCCGAAGGGCCGCAGCAGCTCGTGTAGCACCAAGGTAGTAGCGGCCGTGTTTTGTAGCAGCCGGATGTCGAAATAAACGGCTTCAGGCGCGTCGCGGCGGGCCTGGGCGGCGGTATCTTCCACGTAGCGGCGCACGATTTCTTCGGCTCCGCCCACGCGCTCAGCGCTGGTGGCTAGCGTGTTGTCGAGGTTGGGATTAATCTCGCGCAGCACGGGCAGCACCTGTTGGCGCAGGCGGTTGCGCTGGTACACGGGGCTGTCGTTGCTGGCATCCTCGCGCCAGAGCAGGCGGTTTTCCACCAAATAATCGTGCAGGTCGTCCTTGGCCTGCGTCAGCAGCGGGCGCACCACGCGCTCGTTCTTGGCCCGGATGCCGTGCAGGCCCGCCAGCCCGGTGCCGTGGGTGAGGTTGAGCAGCATAGTTTCGGCCTGGTCGCGGCGGTGGTGGCCAGTTGCAATGGCCGCGTAGTCATTCGTGGCCCGCACCTCTTCAAACCAGCGGTAGCGCAGCAGCCGGGCCGCCATCTGGGTCGAAATCCTTTCGCGCTCGGCAAAGGCTTTGGTTTGAAAAAACTCGGCGAAATAGGGTGCTTCGTACTGCTTAGCCAGCTTGCGCACGAACTGCTCGTCGGCATCGGCCTCCGCACCGCGCAGCCCAAAGTGGCCGTGCGCCACCGCCAGCCGCGCCCCCAGCCGGTGCAGCACGTCGAGCAGTACCACCGAGTCGAGGCCGCCACTCACGGCTACCAGCACGGTATCAGTTTCGAGGTTGAAAAGATTTTCCTGAAGAATAAACTGGCGAACCTGGTCGAGCATGAGCAAATACGAAGGGGGTAGGGCCGGGCACTAGCCCGCAAAGATGCGCGTTAGCCCCCGCCCACCGCCGTAACTTTGGCCCAAATGCCGCTGCTCCGCTTTTTTTTACTCGTGCTTTTGCTGCCCCTGGGGGCGTTGCACGCGCAGACCCGGCCCGCCGCCGGCCCGCCGCCTACCCCCGGTGCCCGCGCCCAGCCCATGCCCAAGAGCACGCCCGTAGAGCTGCAACACGCCAATGAGCTGCGCGGCGGCGTCTTTGAGGGTGTACAAATCCGCAAGCTGATAGGCAGCGTAGCCTTCAAGCAGCAGGACGTGCTGTTGTACTGCGATTCGGCCTATCAGTACTTAGAGCGCAATGAGATTGAGGCCTTCAGCAACGTGCGCATTGTGCAGAGCGACACTATGACCATTACCGGCGACCACGGCTACTACAACGGCAACCAGCGCCTGGCCCGCATGACCGGTAACGTGGTGATGCGCGACCCGCGCATGACGCTCACTACCACCGCCCTCGACTACGACCTGACCCGCCGCACGGCCTTCTACACCGTGGGCGGCCACCTTGTGGACCCTAAAAACACCCTCGATAGCCAGCAGGGCTTTTACGATACGAATAGCAAAGTATTTGTTTTTAAACGCGATGTGCACCTGGTTTCGCTCGATGAGCAGGGCGAGGCTACCGACCTGCGCAACGATACGCTGACGTTTAATACCATCTCCAAAATTGCGTATTTCGACGGCCCTACCCGCATCAAAAGCGCGCAGGGCGACTTATACGCCGAAAAAGGCACGTATAATACGGTGACGCGGGTATCTAATTTTGCTAAAAAGGCTAAGATTGATACGCCCGGCTACCTGCTCGGCGGCGACGTGCTGGTGTACGACCAAGTGACGCTCTACGGGGTGGCGACGGGCCACGTCTCGCTCATCTCAAAGAAGGACAACGTGGTGCTGCGCGGCGACCAGGGCCGCTACTGGCGGGCGCTGGGCCGCACCAAAATCTTCGGGGCCCGGCCCGTGGTGCGTACTATTTCGGGCAAGGATACCCTTTACCTGGCCGCCGACACGCTGCTGAGTGTGGAAACCCGGCTCGGCCGCGCCGTGCAGCGGCCTATTCTCTACGCCTGGCCCAAGGTGCAGATTTTTCGGGGTAAAATGCAGGGCCGCTGCGACTCGCTCACCTACGACCGTCAGGACAGTATCATCTACCTCAACCGCGACCCGGTCGTGTGGCAGGCCCGCAACCAACTCACGTCCGACTCCATGAGCCTGCGCTTCAAGCGCGGCCAGCTGGAGCGCGCCAACTTATTTGCCAATGCGTTTGTCATTCAAGAGGATACCGTGAAGGACTACAATCAGGTGAAGGGCCGCAACATGGTGGCCTACTTCCGGCGTAGCCAAATGGCGCGGATAGATGTACTTGGCAACGCCGAAAGTCTCTACTACACTCTTGCCGGCGACACCGTAATGAGTGGCCTCAACAAGTCGGTATCGGCCACGATGACGCTGCGCTTCGCTAATAACAAAATCAAGCAGCTTGTGTGGCTCACCAACCCCGAGGCCAGCTACTTCCCGGTACACGAAATTAAGCTCGAAAATAAAGAGCTAAAAGGTTTTAAGTGGCGGGTTAATGAGCGCCCTACCCGCCGCGTAGTGCTCGGCAAGCACTTCGCCAGCGACCTGCGGCTCCGCCCCAAGGCGAAGGCGCGGCCTAAAGTCAAATCCAAAACTTCCCCCAAGGCCCGGCCCAAGCCTAAAAGCTCGCCCCGCCGCTCGCCTACCCCCCCGGTAGCCGGTAATCCGCCCGCTGCTGCAACCCCCCGCTAAACCGCGGGCTCTCTTCTTTGTGGGACTTCAACGCCCATCACTGCGGGCGCAGCGTGGCAATGATGAGCGTTGAAGTCCTAAACCCTGAACACTAATCCCTAAATCCCTTACCTTTGCCCTTTGTATGCGATTTCTCCGTTTGATTATTGCGGCTTTGCTCACCGGCACCCTGGCGCTAGGGTCCTGCACGGGCTACCAAAAGCTGCTTAAAAGCGCCAACGTCAACGAAAAGTACGAGGCGGCTATCAAGTATTACGATAAAGGCGACTACTTCCGGGCGGGTACCCTGCTCGAAGAGCTGATTCCGCTGCTGAAGGGCCGGCCCGAGGCCGAAAAGGCGCAGTTCTACTTCGCCAATACCAACTTCAAGCAGCGCAATTACGTGCTGAGTGCCTACTACTTCAAGCAGTTTGTGGACACGTACCCCAACTCGCCGCAAGTGGAGGAAGCTTCGTTTTTGCGGGCCAGGTCGCTCTTTCAAGACTCGCCGAGCTATGAGCTGGACCAGACCAATACGGTCACGGCCGTGGAAACCATCCAGGATTTTTTGAATACTTACCCCACCAGCCAGTTCCGGGCCGAGACGGATGCCATGTCACAGGAGTTGCAGAAGAAGCTGGAAAACAAAGCGTTCCAAAGCGCGAAGCTGTATTATTCGCTGCGCTACAACCAGGCGGCCGTTACGTCGTTTGGCAACTTTAATACCCAGTATCCGGGCTCGGTCTACGGTGAGCAGGCATCTTTCCTGAAGCTGGCCGCGCAGTTTGCCTGGTCCAAAGAGAGCATCGAGTCCAAGCAGCGCGAACGCTTTGTGGACGCAGTGGCGTTCTACCAGCAGTTTATCGACGCCTACCCCCAGAGCAAGAACATCCGCGTGGCCCAAACCATGTATGACGACAGCCGCGCCGAGCTAGAGCGTCTCAAGAGCATCCCGGAGGCGCAGACCGCGGCACAGGCCGCGATTGACCAAACCAATGCGACAGCCCCCGAACCACCCAAGCGTTCAGGCGGCGGTGGCGGCGGGCGTAGGGGTCGCTAATCAACTAATTTACTTCTAAAACGAATTGTCACTTCCCATGAAAGCTCCCGCTTCCGCCTCCATCATTACCCGCAACCTGGCCGATATCACCACTGAGAATAATAACGTGTACGAGGCCATCTCCATCATCTCGAAGCGCGCCAACCAGCTGTCGGTGAAGCTGAAAGAGGAGTTGACCGAGCGCCTGGCTGAATTCGCTACCACCGTTGACAACCTCGAAGAGGTATTCGAAAACCGCGAGCAGATTGAAATCAGCAAGCAGTACGAGCGCCAGCCCAAGCCAGCCAGCCAGGCCATCGAGGAATTCATCGCCGGCGAGCTGCACTACGAAACTCCCGAGGCAGCGCCTATCGTTATTCCGCGCGAGCTGTTCTAAGATTTCCGGCTCCTACGTTTGTTGTTCGCTTTTTGAAAAATGGCCCAACTTTCAACTAGAGACCAGAAACCAGGGCCCCTAAAAAACCGCCGTATTCTGCTGGGCGTGAGTGGCAGCATCGCTGCCTACAAAGCCGCACCACTGGTGCGGCTGCTGGTGCAGGCCGGGGCCGAGGTGCAGGTGATTCTGACCGAAGCCGCTACTGCGTTCGTCACGCCCCTCACGCTGGGGACCCTCTCCAAAAAGCCCGTCCTGACGGGCTTTTTGCGTGATGCAGCTAGCGGGCAGTGGCACAACCACGTGGAGCTAGGCTTGTGGGCCGATGCCTACCTTATTGCGCCGGCCAGCGCCAATACGCTGGGCAGCCTGGCCAATGGCCTGTGCCCTAACCTGCTGAGTGCAGTCTACTTATCCGCGCGTTGCCCGGTCTTTTTGGCCCCGGCAATGGACCTGGATATGTATGCCCACCCAGCCGTGCAACAAAATATCCAGCGTCTTCGCTCGTTCGGTAACCACGTATTTGACTCGCCCAGCGGCGAGTTGGCCAGCGGCCTCAACGGCCCCGGCCGGATGCTGGAGCCAGAGCAGATTACGGCCGAATTGGAAAAGTTTTTCGGCCTACCTAGCTGAGCAGGCTTTGGTTGTTCATGGCTCACTGTTAATTTATAAGTGCAAATGCGCGTTCTGCTCACCGCCGGCCCCACCTACGAGCCCCTTGACCCCGTGCGCTACCTGGGCAACCGCTCGACGGGCAAGATGGGTTACGCCCTAGCCGAAGCCTTCGCGGCGGCGGGCGCGGCCGTGACGCTCGTGAGCGGACCAGTGGCCCTACCCCCCCCCACCAGCCCACTCATCACAACGGTGCGAGTCGAAACGGCCCAGCAGATGTACGAGGCCGCCGCGCCAGTTGCGCCGCAGGCCGACGTGTGGGTATTTGCCGCCGCCGTGGCTGACTACCGCCCCGCTAGTATAGCCCCGGAAAAAATTAAGAAAGAAGGCGATACGCTGATGCTGGAGCTGGTTAAGAACGTGGACATCGCTGCTACGCTTGGCCAGACCAAGCGGGCTGAACAATTTGCAGTCGGTTTTGCGTTGGAAACTACCAACGAGTTGGCCCACGCCCAGGTCAAGCTGCGGCGCAAAAATTTTGACCTGGTAGTGCTCAACTCCTTGCGCGATGCCGGGGCAGGTTTTGGCTACGACACCAATAAAGTAACCGTGCTCGACCGCGCCGGGCAGGTGCTTAACTTTGAGCTACAAGCCAAAACCGAGCTGGCCCGCGTGCTGGTGACGTTGATTCTGACTCGTTTTCCCGCCGTTTATGCGTAAGATTTTTGCACTGCTCGCCTTGCTAGTCGTTGCCGTGGCCCACCCCGGCCGGGCGCAGGAGCTAAATGCGCAGGTTGCCGTCTCCTTGGAAAACGTGACGATTACCGACCCGACCCTCGTGGCACAGCTGCAAAAGGACATGACGGCCTTCCTCAATACCCGCACTTGGACCCGCCAGCCCTACCGGCCTGAGGAGCGCATCAAGCTGCGCTTGTTCGTGGGCATAACGGCCATTCCGCAAAACGGGACTTATCAGGCTACAATGCGCCTTATTGCAACGCGGCCTGTGTATGGCACCGGCTATGAAACCAACTTGTTAAGTATTAACGACCGAAATTTTAATTTTAACTATACGCCGCAGACGCCGCTCGATTTCGCGCCCAGTAACTTTGTTAATAATCTATCGTCGCTGCTGGCTTTTTACGCTTACCTGACCATAGGTACCGACCAAGATACCTTCGCACGGCTTGGCGGCTCGCCGTATTATGACCAGGCGCGGGTAATTCTGCAGTACTCAGCTAGCCAAACGATTACCAATGAGTCGGATGCGGGCTGGACCGATGCTAGCCCCCGTAATCGCTATTGGTTGCTGAACAATA
The DNA here is from genome assembly GCF_020012125.1 of Hymenobacter psoromatis. Lineage (NCBI taxonomy): Bacteria > Pseudomonadati > Bacteroidota > Cytophagia > Cytophagales > Hymenobacteraceae > Hymenobacter > Hymenobacter psoromatis. Next base: position 2,457,756 of record NZ_JAIFAG010000001.1, on the reverse strand, counting down.
TGACGGACCCGCAGCTCGAAGCTTTTCGCACCGGTTTGTACGCTTATTATCGGCAGGGAATGGATATTTTTATTGAAAAACCAGATGAGGCCCGCACCTCCATTATGACAGCGCTGACGGGAATTCAAAAAGCGAATGCGGTGCGACCTAACACCTTATTTGTGCGCGCTTTTTTTGATGCGAAGGCTGACGAAATAACTAATATTTTTCGCACCAGCACCGACTCCCAGCAGAAGCGGCAATTGATTGCCCTAATGACCGATGTGGACCCAGGTAATCTGCCAAAATACCAAACGATTATTAAATAAAACGCTGGCAGTCGTTGTGAGCAAAGCAGAATAATGACGAATAGATAACAGATTATGTTAGTCGATTTACGCATTCAGAATTACGCCCTGATTGAGCAATTAGAATTGCGACCTTCGCCGCTGCTCAATATTATTACTGGCGAAACCGGGGCGGGTAAGTCCATTATGTTGGGGGCTATTGGGCTGCTGCTTGGCAACCGCGCCGACTCGCGAATGCTGTTCAATACCGAGCGTAAGTGCGTAATTGAGGGGCAGTTTAATATTGCGAATTACCAACTCCAAGATATTTTTGAAGCCGAGGACCTGGACTACGATACCCAGTGCATTTTGCGGCGCGAAATCAGTCCGTCGGGCAAATCGCGGGCTTTCGTGAACGATACGCCGGTGACGCTGGACGCGCTGCGTAAGATTGGCGCAAACCTCATGGATATTCACTCGCAGCACGATACGTTGCTGCTGGGAGATGCCGTATTTCAACTCAACCTGCTTGACCTCTATGCCAACCTAGTGCCTACCCGCACCCAGTACGGTAATGCTTACCGCCAGTACCGCAAGCTCGAAACCGACCTCAAGGCGCTCGAAGACCAGTCGGTTCAGGCCAGCAAAGAGCTGGATTATAATAGCTTCTTGCTGAGTGAGCTGGAAGAAGCCGACCTTGATAAAGAAGACCAGGACGCGCTGGAGCAGGAAGTAAAGCAGCTCGAAAACGCCGAGGAAATTAAGTACAAGCTGAGCCAGGCGCTGCATGGCCTGCGCGATAGCGAAAGCTGCGCTACCGGCACCATGAAGGATGCTTCGACGCTATTGGGCCAGGTAGCGAATTATTCGGAGAATTTCCGCGAGCTGCGCCAGCGCTTGGAAAGCTGCCTGATTGAGCTGCACGATATTGCCGACGAAGTAGAAACCGCTGAGCGCCGCACCGAGGGCGACCCCGCCCGCGCCGAAGAATTGCAGGCGCGCCTCACGGTGCTTTACAACTTGCAGCGCAAGCACCAGCGCCGCGATGTGGAGGGCCTGCTCGAAACCCGCGAAAACTTACGCCAGAAAGTGGGCTCGGTGTTGAATCTGGACAAGGAAATTACGCGCCTGCGTAAAGACTCGGAGGCGGCACTTAAGCAGGCTACGGCCCAGGCCGCCCGGCTCTCGGAAAGCCGCCGCAAGGCGTTTCCGAAGTTTGAGAAGGAGCTGAGCATGCTGCTCGCCGACCTAGGAATGCCGCACGCCCGCATCGTGGTAGAGCACAAGACCGGCCCACTCGCCGCCAGCGGCACCGACGTAGTGAGCATCCTGTTTACAGCCAACAAGGGCGCGCAGCCCCAAACGCTGAGCAAGGCTGCATCGGGCGGTGAGTTTTCGCGTTTGATGCTGTGCATCAAGTATATGCTGGCCGATAAGACGGCCCTGCCTACGATAGTGTTCGACGAGATTGACACTGGTATTAGCGGCGAAATTGCGGTGAAAGTGGGCCGCATGATGCAGCAGATGGCGCAAAAGCACCAGTTGGTGGCTATTTCGCACCTGCCCCAAATGGCGGCGGCCGGCGATACCCACTACTTCGTGTATAAAGAGGACCGTTCCGACCGCACCGTGAGCCGCATCCGGCAGCTAAGCCCGGAGGACCGCATCAAGGAAATCGCGCATATGATTGCCGGGGCCAAGCCCAGCGAAAATGCCTTCCAGAGCGCCCGCGAACTGCTGGCGCTGCGCGGGGAAGTAGCCGTGGGGTAGGCTTTAGCTCGTTGTATTTGTCATTGCGAGCGCAACGAAGTGGAGCGCGGCACCCGTAGGCCAGCGAGCTAATCTTTCCTTCTTGTATGAGCCAAGCTGCCTAACTTGCTGCTTCAAACTCAGCGGTTGGGTTTACAGCACTCGTAGTAATGAAGCGCCCGGTAAAGAAAGCGTAGCTTCGCTGTTCTACGGGTGCCACGCTCTGCTTCGTTGCGCTCGCAATAACAAACGTAATTATGTCTAATAACCTCCTTGCTGGCAAAGTCGGTATCATCTCCGGCGCGCTCAATTCTCAATCCATCGCCTGGAAAGTAGCCCAAAAGGCCCACGCCGAGGGCGCGCGCATTGTGCTCACCAATGCCCCGCTGGCCATGCGCATGGGCGAAATCAAGGCGCTGGCTGCCGAGATTGACGCGCCCATTATTCCGGCCGACGCCACTTCAATAGAGGAGCTGGGCACGCTGTTTACGGAAGCGCAAGTGCACTTCGGCGGCAAAATTGACTTTCTGCTGCACTCCATTGGCATGAGCGCTAACATTCGCAAGGGCAAGAGCTACGGCGATTTGGATTATAAATTCTTCCAGCAGACGCTCGACGTGTCGGCACTCTCGCTGCACAAAATGCTGGCCGTGGCCGAAAAGCAGGACGCCTTCAACGAATGGGGTAGCGTGGTGGCGCTCAGCTACATCGCGGCCCAGCGCGCCTTCTTGGATTATACCGATATGGCGCAGGCCAAGGCCGTGCTCGAAAGCATTGCCCGCAGCTATGGGCAGCGCCTGGGCCACCTCAAAAAGGTGCGCGTGAATACCATCTCCCAGTCGCCGACCAAAACCACGGCCGGCACTGGCATCAGCGGCTTCAACGCCTTTTATGAGTACGCCAACAAAATGGCCCCGCTCGGCAACGCGCCCGCCGAAGCCTGCGCCGACTATTGCGTATCGCTCTTCTCGGACCTGACCCGCTACGTAACCATGCAAAACCTGATGCATGACGGCGGCTTCAGCAGTACCGGCATCTCACAGGAGCTGGCCGATTTGATGGAGAAGGCGGGGGAATAGGTTTGGCTTGATTTAATAAACTAAAAGAGGCCCGGCGTTACAGCCGGACCTCTTTTTTAGTTTAATTAGGTAATTACCATTACAAAATGCCTTCAGATAATTTAATGCGTGACGTCAGTAGGTAACAGAAATATTTCTGGTAGTGCCCGCCGGAATGAATAAGGAATCAGCAGTACGCGTGATTACACCATCCTTATTTTTGTAGCTAGTCAGAAGAATAGATTGGTCACCAGCAACTGCTAATGGGTTTTCATAAGGAAGCCCATCCCACGAAATAGACGCGCCGCCGCCCTGAATAGCTTGGCTAAAAACGATATTATGCCCATAACAGGTATTAAAATCACTTGTGAAGTAGCCTTTTTCAACTAGTAGCTGATTTTGGTTGATGATAACTAAGTGAACAAAAGCTTTGCGTGGTATCACGTAAGGTTTTACTACATAAGTTGTATCCCGCTTTAGGTCATAGAAATCATCTTGGTCTTCTAGAAAGCTGTAGTAGCTGTTTTTGTCAACCGAATAGTATACAGAAAAGTAACCATTAGCTAACTCCGCGTCTTCAATGTAAAAACTAATGCGGTAGTTACCCTGCGCGTCGGTAGTAGTGTGAGCTTTAGGAATAGCTTTTATATTCCAGCCGTTAGAAGTAACCCATTTAACTGTTACTTCGACTCCGGTAATGCCTACCTGTGGTTGGCCCGTGATTAATCGGCCAGTGATAGTGGTGCAGGAGCCTTGGCAGGCGGGTAGAACATCTGCTTTTTGACAGCCAACAGAAAGCGCAGCTAATAAAAGAAGCAGGTAGGAGCAAGTGCTATTCACAAGGTAGAGGCTATTAGGTGATTCAGCTACTTAGTCTGATTAGAATGATGTAAAATACTGGTGAAGGTGAGAGATGGGCAAACTTATTTTCGCATGAATCCGACTTTAAAACGACTATTTTTTGGCTGTTTATAAATCTTAATAATGCTTCCACATGCCCCTGAAAGCTGTTTTTTGATAACCAAATACAGACTTTACAAATAGTTAATTAAGAGCCTGTAACCGACGAGAAAAGGATAAATAGCACATTAAAAAACCGGCTGCACTCATGCAGCCGGTTTTTTAATGTGCTATTTATCTACGCCAATGCCGGCTGGGTGCCCTCCGGCGGAATCCCACCTTCCAACTCGTCCTTCTTGGGGCCGCCATGCTCCTCATCGGGCTTGTAGTTTTTCTCCAGCTCGGCGAGCTTTTTCTTGCCGTAGGCGAAGCGGGTAATGATGACGTAGAGCACCGGCACGATGAAAATGCCCAGGCCGGTGGCCGCCAGCATCCCGCCGAGTACCGTCCAGCCCAAGGTTTGGCGACTTTGCGCGCCCGCACCCGAGGCAAATACCAGGGGTAGGATGCCCAGGATGAAGGCCAGCGAGGTCATAATAATGGGCCGCAGGCGCAGGCGCACGGCTTCGAGCGTGGCCTCCACCAGTGGCATCCCTCTGTCCACGCGCTCCTTGGCAAACTCGATAATCAGAATAGCGTTCTTGGCCGAGAGGCCGATGAGCGTAATCATCCCGATTTGGGCATACACGTTATTCGTAAGCTTGGGTAGGAAAAACAGCGCTAGAATAGCCCCGAAAATGCCCACCGGCACGGCCAACAGCACCGAAAACGGCACCGACCAGCTTTCGTAGAGCGCCGCCAGAAACAGGAACACGAAGAGAATGGACAGCGCGAAGATGTAAACCGTCTGGCCGCCGGCCAGTAGTTCTTCCCGGCTCAGGCCCGAGAACTCGAAGCCGTAGCCCTGGGGTAGGGTTTGGGCGGCGGTCTCCTGCAACGCCTTGATGGCGTCGCCGGAGCTGTAGCCGGGGGCCGCGCCGCCGTTGATTTCGGCCGCCCGGAAGAGGTTGTAGTGCGAAATGAGCGGGGCATCCTCAGTGCGCACGTAGGTAGTAACGGCGCTCAACGGCACCATGCCGCCAGCGCTGTTGCGCACGTAGTACTGGCCCAGGTCGGCCATGTCGCCGCGGTACGACGAGTCGGCCTGCGCTACCACCCGGAAGGTGCGGCCGTAGAGCGTGAAGTCGTTGATGTAGGCGCTGCCTAGGTAGGTGCGCAGCGTGTTGCCGACGTCGCCAATGGACACACCTAGCTTCTTGGCTTTCAGACGGTCGATATCGAGGCGGTAGCCCGGCGTGCTGGCCGTGAAGAACGAGAACGCGGAAGAGATTTCGGGCCGCTTGCGAATAGCTGCCAGGAACTTCTGCAAATTGGCGTCGAAAGTGTGAATATCACCCCCGGCTTCGCGCTCCTGAAAAATAAACGAGAAACCACCCGTATTACCCAGGCCCGGAATGGCAGGCGGCGAAATCACAACCGTGGTGGCCTCCTGGAAGCGCCCCATGTTTTTTTGAATCGTCGCCATCATGCCTTGCAGCTGCAAGGTTTTGTCGGTACGGTCGTCCCAGGGCTCCAGCTGACAAAAAATGGTGCCGGAGTTCGATTTTGAAGAGAAGTTAACCGCGTTGAGGCCGCCAAGGGCTGCGAAGTGGGCGATGCCTTTCGTATGCTGCAACTCCTTCATCATGCCTTGCAGCACGGCCACGGTACGCTCGGTGGAAGCGCCTTCGGGCAGGTTGAAGGTGACGTAGATGCGGCCCTCGTCCTCGGTGGGCAAAAAGCCGCTGGGCTTGCTGCGAAATAGTAGCCCGGCCCCTACCACGATGCATACCAGCATAATGACCACAAAGCGCGAAAACCGGATGCCGCGCTTCACCCCATTCGTATAGCTGCCTGTGACGCGCCCAAACCAGTCGTTGAATTTCTTAAAACCCCTGTCAAGAAAGCTCTTATTCTGCGCATTTTCGTCGTGCGGCTTGAGCAGCAGCGTGCACAGCGCCGGCGTGAGCGAAAGAGCCACGAAGGCTGAAATCAATACCGAGATGGCGATGGTGATGGCAAACTGCTGGTACAAGCGCCCCGTGATGCCCGGAATGAAGCCCACCGGCACGAACACCGCTGCCAGAATGAGTGCGATGGCGATAACCGGGGCCGAAATCTCGCGCATGGCTTCCAGCGTGGCATCTGTGGGGCTCATCTTGCGCTCGTTGATGTTCACCTCCACGGCCTCGACCACCACGATGGCATCATCCACCACAATGCCGATGGCCAGCACGAAACCAAAGAGCGTCAGCGTATTAATGGTAAAGCCCAGCGGAATGAAGGCGATAAACGAACCAATAATGGACACCGGAATGGCCAGCACCGGAATGAGCGTGGAGCGCCAGTTTTGCAGAAATAAAAACACCACCACTACTACCAGCCCCAGGGCCTCCACCAGCGTGTGCACCACTTCGTTGATAGATACCTTCACCACGCTCGCCGACTCGAAAGGCACGATATAGTCGAGGTCGGCCGGAAACTGCTTTTTGAGCTGGTCCATAGTGGCCAGCACGTTGTCGTAGGTTTCGAGGGCGTTGGCCCCCGGTGCCTGGTACACCAGCAGGTAGGCGGCGCGCTTGCCGTCCACGTAGGAATTGTTGGCGTAGTTGAACTTACCCAACTCAATGCGGGCCACATCTTTGAGGTAAACCAGCGAGCCGTCGGTAGGCCGGGTTTTGACAATGACGTTGCCAAACTGCTCCACGGTAGCCAGGCGGCCCTGCACCGTCACGATGTACTCGAACGACTGCCCCTTCTGGGCGGGTGGCGCGCCCACCGAGCCGGCCGCAATCTGGGCATTCTGCTCGTTTAGCGCGGCCTGAATGTCGGCGGCCGTGATGCCGAGCGCGGCCAGCTTATCGGGCTTGAGCCAGATGCGCATCGAAAAGTCATCGGCCCGCGATACAATGTCGCCTACCCCCTTCGTACGCAGCAGCGCGTCCTTGATGAACACGTTGGCGTAATTATCGAGAAAAGTTGTGTTGTGGCTGCCCTTGGGGGCAAACATGGCCACCAGCATCAGGATGCTAGGGTTGCGCTTGCGCACGGTCAGGCCCAGGCGTTGCACCTCCTGGGGCAGGGTAGGGGTGGCAATGCCCACCCGGTTCTGCACGTCAAGGGCCGCAATATTGATGTCGGTGCCCACGTCGAAGTTCACCGTCATAGCCATCTGGCCGTTGCTGGTGCTATTGCTCTGGAGGTAGGTCATGCCGGGCGTACCGTTCACCTGCACCTCTACGGGCGTAGCTACAGTTTGCTCCACGGTCTGAGCATCGGCCCCGATGTAGGTACCCGTAACCGACACTGTGGGCGGTGTAATTTCGGGATACTGCCCGATGGGTAGGCTACGCATGGCCAGCAAGCCCACCAGCACGATAACCAGCGAGGCTACGATGGCCGTGACGGGCCGGCGAATAAAGGTTTCGGCAATCATAGAAAAATGACTTAGCTATAACTTATTTATAAAAGAACGTCATGCTGAGCTTGCCGAAGCATGACGTTCTTCATTAATTACTTAGCGGCCGGACTAGCCGGACCGGCCACGGGCGCGCCCGGCGCGGTTATTTGAATTTTGGCCCCGTCGCGCAGCTTCTGCACGCCGTCGGTCACTACTTTGTCGCCCGCCTTGATGCCGTTCAGTACCACTATTTCGTCGCGCAGGCGGGGGCCAAGTTGCACCTTGCGCTGTTTGGTGCTGTCGCCGAGAGCCACGTACACGAAGCTCTCGCCCATCTGCTCCACGATGGCCCGGTTGGGGATAACCAGGTGGTGGCCCGAATCGGTATTCAGCACTTTCAGCACGCCGCTCAGGCCAGCTTTGATACGGCGCGCAGGGTTGGCAAAAACCACGCGCACCGTGATGGTCCCGGTTTGCGGGTCCACGGCCCGGTCAATAGTCTGGATGCGGCCCGGCTGCCCATACGGCTGGCCGCCGGGCAGCACGAAGCGCAGCGTTGAGTCGCCTACCCCCCCTTTCTTACGCTGCAAAGCCAGGAAGCGCGGAATGTCCGTTTCCGTCACCGCAAAGTCCACCCCCATCGGGTTTTCGGTCGAAATCGTGTTCAGCACTGTGGTGCCTGCTGCTACCTGCGAGCCCAGCCGCACCTGCGAGATGCCGATGCGCCCCGCGAACGGCGCTTTGATGGTGGCGAAAGCCAGGTTGGTACGCGCCAGGCTCACGCCGGCCTGGGCCGCAGCCACCTGGCTGCTGCTGGTACTGGCGGTGGTCACGGCGTTTTCGGCTAGCTGCCGGGCCACGGCTTCCTGTTGCAGCAGCTGCTGGTAGCGGGCCTGGTTCACTTGCGCGTTCTGAGCCGTAGCCTGGGCGCTACGCAGGTTGGCCACCGCCTGCCGGTAGGCATCCGCATACTGACGCTTGTCAATCTCATACAGCACCTTGCCCGCCGGCACCAGGTCGCCCTCCTTAAAGGAGAGCCCCGTGATGAAGCCAGTTATCTGCGCACGCAATTCCACGCTCTTGAGGGCCACCGCCGTGGCCGGATACTGGTCGTAGTACACGGCATCAGTGGTGTGCGCCTCCACCACGCTCACGGGGGTAGGGGGCGGGGCCGCGTTCTGCTTGGCGTCGTCTTTTTTGCCGCACGCGGCCCCGGCCAGCAGGCCCAGGATAGCGCACGGGGCTAGGTAGTTGGAAGGCATTCGTTAAGTTAAGTGAGTAGGGTTCTGTGATTAGTAATTAATCGTATAATAATCAGTGAGTAACGAGTTGATAACAACCACTCATCAACCACTAATTACTAGCTAGTAATCACTAATAGTTAGTAGGTAGCGTACCCTGCGTGCGCAGCAGCTCAACCTTGCTGGTGAGGACCTGGAAGAGTGCGCTGTAATAGTTGAGCTGCGAGGTGCGCAGCGTGGTTTGGGCCACCAGCAGGTCGAGGTACGCCTTAATGCCTGCCCGATACTGAATATCAATCACCTTGTACACTTCTTTGGATAATTCCAGGTTGCGGTGGCCACGCACGTAGGCTTCGTAGTAGCCCTTATAGTTGGCCAGGGCTGTGGCATACTCGGTGGTTATCTGGTTGCGGGTGCCGAGCAAATCCTGGTCGATGCGCTGGTCGAGCAAGTGCGCGCGGCGCAGGTTCTGGGTGCGCCGAAAGCCCGTGAAGAGGGGTAGGGCCAGCTGCACGCCGGTGTAGGAGTTGGGAAAACGCGACTGGTACTGTTCGCTCACCAAGTTGTTCTGGTACACCGCATTGTAATTGCCGAAGGCCGAAAACGCGGGTAAAAACCCGTAGCGATAGTAATTAATATTGTAGCCCTGCAAGGTTTTCTGGGTCATTACCTGTTGCAGCTCAATGCGGTTAGCGGGGTCGAGGTGCTCCAGGGTATCCACCACGGCCTCCTGCTCCAGCTGCAAGGTGTCGTACTTCAGCTCGATAAGCCGGTCGGCGGGTAGGCCGATAAGCTGCTGGAGGTAAGACGTTTTGGACCGCACAGCCTCCAGGGCCTGCTTGCGGCCGGCCAGCGAGTTATTCAGCGAAATCTCGGCCTGCAGGTAGTCCGTCTTGTCCACAATGCCGGCCTCAAAGCGGTTGCGGGCATCGGTGAAGTTGCGTTGCAGCCGCCGGATATCCTCGTCAAACACCGCTAGCTGGCGCTGCGACAGCAGCACGTCGTAAAACGCCTTGCTAGCATCCGAGACGGTTCCGATTTTAGTAAAAATCGTATTCTGACCCGCTGCCAGCCGGTTGTAGCGCGCCTGGCGGGCAGCCAGGTTCACGTCGTTGTTGTAGATAACCTGCGTGCCAGCCAGGCCCACGGTCGTCACGTTTTTCACCCCCAGCTGCCGCGGTGTACTGATGCCCGTGGTGGGGTCGGGGAACACCGTGAAGGGCAGCCCGAAGTAGTGCTGCGCCGTGCCGCTGGCCGTTACCTGCGGTAGCCAGGCTGCCAGTGCCACGCGGTTGTTGGCATCGGCGATACCCTCATCGAGGCGGGCTTGGCGTACCAGGGGCTGGTAGACCAGCGCGTAGCCCAGGCACTGCGCCAGGGTCAGGGGTCCCGGCGGGGGAGGGGGGGTAGGGCGGTCCTGGGCCCATAGCCGGCCCGGCTCGCATACTAGCAACGCCATCAGAACTAGCAGCCAGCTCCTTTTAGCGTAAGTAATCATCATCATAAGCGCCAACAACCGGGGTGGCCCGGCAAAAGTTACAGCGGCTGGCCAGCCCTCGGGTTACCAGCCTCTATAAGCAAACGATGAACTTAAGCTTTTGGTTGAAAAAAAAGCTCCGCCGTAACGCGGAGCCTTTTTAAGAACTGTAAGCTTGGAAGCTTAGGGTTTGGAAGGCTAGGATGCAGAGCGTACCTGCTAAGTCCTAACCCCCAAGTCTCTATCTATCAACTGGCTTACTCTCCTGCTGGACTTTCTCGGCCACCAGTGCGTCAGGAATAATATTGCTCATCGTCACCTGCACCTTGTTCAGGAAGCCGGAGATGACGCGCTTCTCGCTAGCCATCAGGGCCTGGTAGCCATCTTTGGTCACGCCGGCCAAGTCGGCGGGGCTACCCTCGGCCACGTTCTTAGCCCGCGTCATGTCGGCTTTGTTGAAAAAGTCGGTGTCGGTCAGGCCCGGCTCCAAGGCCGTGATGGTGACGTGGCGGTCCTTGTTCCCGTTCTGAATAGCATTCACAAAACGAGGCTACGAAAGCTTTGGTGCCGTAGTACACGGCTTGTAGCGGCCCCAGCAGCTTGCCAGCAATGCTCGACACGAACAGAATTTTGCCGTCGTTGCGGGCCACCATCTCCTTCAAATAGAGCTTGGTAAACGTGAGGTAGGCCCCGATATTGAGTTGAATAATATCCAGCTCGCGGTTGATGTCGGTGTCCGTAAACTCGCCGTATTGGCCCTTGCCGGCGTCGTTCACCAGCACGTCAATTTGCAGGTCCTGGGCCTTGATTTCGTCAAAGACCTCAAATGGAGCCTGGCGCTGAAATAGGTCTTTGGCAATGGTTATGACCTCGATGTCGTGCTGTTTTAGTTTGTTGGCGGTCTGGGTTAGCTCCTCCTAGTTGCGGGCCACGAGGACGAGGTTGCGCTTACCCTAAGCAAAAAGTCGGGCCAGCTCGCGGCCAATGCCGCTGGTCGCGCCTGTAATAAGAGCGGTTTTAGGTTGGTCTACCATTGTTGGGTAGGAGTGGAAAAGTAACTCGGTTGGAAAGGGTAAAATAGACTTTACCCAACGCAGACCAGCGGGCAGTGATTATGGTGGAGCTTATACCTGCGTGAGATACAGCATTTTATTTCAACAACTTACAGCTGATATTTTTTCAGCAGCACCGTGTGGGCCGCCCGCTGGTACCAGTCATTAAATACCAGCTCCAAGTCATGCACCTCCAGCGTGCCGAAGGGGTAGGCGCGGTAGGCAGCCAGCACCCGCAGCAGCGGGTCGGCATCGGGCAGCGGCCCCCGAAACCGCAGCACGGTGCAGTGCGCCGTTTGGATGCTATACCGCTGGTCAATAGACTGTTGCAATCCCGAGGCGCGAAACACCCGGCGCAGCTCATCGCGCAGTGGCGCCAGCCCGTTGCCCTCCGGGAAGCCCCGCACCAGCACGCCGGCCGGTGAGGCCGCCAGGCCCGCCAGCCGGATGCGAAACGGAGCCGCGCCCCGGAGCGCCGCGGCTACCAGCTCTGCGTAGGGGGTAGGGTCGATATCGGGCAGCGTGAACCCCGCGTAGCAGGAAATAATGGATAAGATGGTGAGGTGCAGGTCGGAAGCCGGGTAATAATATTGCTCGGGCGCAACCTGCTGAAATTCAGCTAGTACCTCGCCGATATGCGCCGCGATAGCTGCCGATGGGCGGGCCAGCAGCGTGACGCCCCGGCGGGTATCGTGGGGCGAGTCGAGCAGGAGGTCAGGCGCGGCCCTGCCTTGCCGCAGGGGGGGTAGGGCGGCCGCGTGCAGGGCATCGTAGTGGGCGTGCAGGTTCATGGAGAAAAACCAGATAGCGAGCGCGAAGGACGCACGGCGCGCGACTCTATGTCGGGCCGCACGAAGGAAATAGGGAATTGGGCAAAGCGTCTCGTTGAGCCCGGCTTAGCGGGGTGCTTGTCATTAGCTGCATGTGGTGTAAGGGTTGGCGCACTGCATAGCAGGCGGCAGCCAGCCTTCGTATGCTCTGCCCTTAAAGATAAGCCGAACATATACCCAGGCACACGCGCAATGCCTGATGGAATATAAACAGAATGCGAAGCCAGGAACATGGGTTTTGACTGGTGCTGACAGGGCCGGTGCTTGGTAAAGAAGCAACTCTGCCCCGCCATAATTACGCGCGTAGGTACCAAGCCACGTTGATTTTCTCACCCAACCGTGGTAAGATTTGCCCGAAATAGCGTAAGCAACTTTCCCGTAAAAAAAACTGCTTTGTTCGCGGTCGATGGTCATTAATAAATAATCCTCAGCTTTTAAATTAGGCTTTACCCGGTAAATAACCTTGCCGTTTGGCTTGTCGAAAATGGGTATCGCGCTCCGGTGTTCATACTCAAATAATGCCTCACAAGTACAGTTAGGCTTTTGACTGAAAGCGTTAAAAAAACCGAACGAACCAAGTAGTAAGAGCACAATAAATTTCATAAGCAGCGGGGAGCCGGAAGCAAACGCGAAATCTCAAGCAGCGTAGAGAAGCAAGTTATCGCTTTCCTAGCCTAGTCATGCAAACCCCCGCCATAGGCCAGCCCCGCCCCCGCGTAGACGGCCGCCTAAAAGTAACCGGCCAGGCCCGCTACGCCGCCGAGCACCCGGTGTCGGGCTGCGTGCACGGCGTGCTGGTTACCAGCCCAATAGCCACCGGCCGCATCACGCACCTCGATAGTGCCGAGGCCGCCCAAGCGCCCGGCGTGCTGGCCATCGTCTCGCACCTCAACTCGCCTAAGGTGCCCGGCTACGAAAACCCGCAGCCCGACGCGCGGGTGGTGGGCCAGCAATTCCGAGTATTTTTCGACGCTGAAATTTACTACAGCAACCAGCCCGTGGCGCTGGCCATTGCCAGCACGCTGGAGCAGGCACAGTATGCCGCCACGCTGGTGCGCGTGCAATATGCGCCTGCCGCATCGCAAACCGATATTACCCAGAATCTGGCCCACGCCTACTCTCCTAAAAAGAGCGAGGACTACACCCGCGGCCAGCCCCTGGCCTACCAAACGGCCCCCGTGCAAATAGCCCACGAGTATCAGACGCCGCTGCAAGTGCACAACCCGATGGAAATGCATGCTGCCATTGCCGAGTGGCAGGGTAATCACTTGACGGTCTGGAATAAAACCCAGGCCCCGACGCTGGCCCAGCAGGATTTGATGAAGCTCTGGAACCTGCCCCAGGCGAGCGTGCGGGTGCATTCGCCATTCGTGGGCGGGGCGTTTGGGGGCGCGTCGCGCATCTGGCCGCCCGAGATGGCGGCCATGCTGGGCGCAAAGGTGGTGGGCCGGCCGGTGAAGGTGCTCAACCAGCGCAGGCACGAGTTTAATATGGTGGGCCACCGGCCGCGCTCGGTGCAGCGCGTGGCGCTGGGCGCGCAGGCCGATGGCACGCTGGTAGGCATTTCGCACGAGGCGTTCGGGCTGACGTCGCGCTATGAGCAGTTCACCGAGCGCATCCTGCACCCCACTAAGTCGGGCTACGCCTGCCCCAACGCCCAGCTAACCTACCGCCTCGTGCCCCTCGACCTGAGCACGCCCTGCTGGACGCGCGGCCCCGGCGAAACCACCGGCTCCTTCGCCCTCGAATCGGCGATGGACGAGCTTTCTTACGCTCTCAAAATGGACCCGCTGGCGTTGCGGCTCCAGAATTTCGCTGCCGTGGACCCCGAGGGCGATAAGCCCTGGAGCAGCAACTATCTGCGCGAGTGCTACGCCCAGGGAGCCGCGAAATTTGGCTGGGAGAAGCGCGCCCCTACCCCCGCCGCCACCCGCGACGGCGGCTGGCTGGTGGGCCAGGGCCTGGCGATGGGCATCTACCACGCCTCGCGAGCCAAGGCCAGCGCCCGCGTCCGCCTGCTGCCCGATGGCACCCTGCTGGTGCAGAGCGCCACCGCCGACGTAGGCCCCGGCACCGCCACCGTGATGACCCAGATTGCGGCCGATGCGAGTGGTGTAGCTGCCGAAAATATCCGCTTCGAGCTGGGCGACTCGGCCCTACCCCCCGCGCCCGGCCAGTTTGGCTCGCACACGGTGGCCTCGGTGGGCGCGGCCGTGCACGCCGCGTGCGGGGCGCTCCGGCAGCAGCTTATCAACCTGGCCTTTAGCGCGCCCGGCTCGCCCTTCGCCAAGGCTAAAATTGCGGATATGGTGGCCGAAAACGGGGCCGTGCGTCTGGTCACGCAGCCCGCCATTAGCCTCCGCTACGGCGAGGTGCTGCGCCGGGCGGGCCAGCCGGCGCTGGAGGTCACGCACGAGTCGGCGGCGGTGCCGGAGCAAGGTTCGCAGTCAAGCAAGTCGTTCTGCGCCAGCTTTGTGGAGGTGCGCGTGCATGCCAGCACTGGCGAGGTGCGCGTGAGCCGCGTGGTGTCAGCCGTGGATGCGGGCCGCATCATCAACTCCCAAACGGCCCGCAGCCAGGTGTACGGGGCCATTACCTGGGGCCTGGGCCTGGCGCTGCTGGAAGAGGCCGTGCTCGACCATCGCTTCGGCCGCATCACCAACGCCGACCTGGCCAGCTACCACGTGCCCACCCACGCCGATATGCCGCCGGCCATCGACGTGATTTTCATCGATAAGCCCGACACCTACCTCGACCCGATGGGCGCGAAGGGCCTGGGCGAAATCGGCATCGTGGGCTTCAGCGCCGCCGTGGCGAATGCCGTGTTTCACGCCACCGGCAAGCGGGTGCGCGAGCTGCCCATCACGCCCGATAAGCTGCTGGGAGCGGGGTAGGAGTATCGGCGCACGAATAGCAAAAGACGAAAAGATTTCGTCATACTGAGCTTGTCGAAGCAGCTCTACCGCAGCAGCAATCTGCTCGTTGGAACGAGGCGGTAGAGCTGCTTCGACAAGCTCAGCATGACGGACGGTTCTTAGCCATCGCCTTAATTCAGGAACAAGTCTGTTGGCCATTGGCCAGTGGCTTGTTACTTCGCGCCATGCACTACCCCGTTGAATTAGCCTGGGGCTCTTTCCGCCTACCCGTGCATTTGCTGTGCGAGGTGCTGGCCTACTCGCTGGGCTACCGCCTCTACCTGGCCCTGCGCGCCCGCACCGCCGACCCCATCAGCGACCAGGGCCGGCAGTTCATTTTTGTGGGCGCGGCGGCCGGCGCGCTGCTCGGCTCGCGCCTGCTGGGGCTGCTAGAGCACCCCGCCCTGCTGCTGCACCCGCCCGGCGGCTGGCTCTACTACGCCACCAACAAAACCATCGTGGGCGGCTTCCTAGGCGGTTTAATCGGCGTAGAGTTGGTGAAAAAGCGCCTGGGCATCCGGGCCAGCAGCGGCGACCTCATGGTGTTTCCGCTGCTGCTGGGCCTGGGGCTGGGCCGGCTGGGCTGCCACCTCAGCGGCTTGCAGGATGGCACCTTTGGCACGCCCACCCGCCTGCCCTGGGGCGTGGACTTTGGCGACGGCATCGCGCGTCACCCCACCAACCTCTACGAAATCCTGTTTCTGGCCGCGCTGGCGCTGCTGCTCTTGGGCCTGGGTCGCCTGCCCAACGGCCGCCGCTTCGGGCTGTTTCTGGCTGCCTACCTGCTGTTTCGGCTGCTGGTCGAGTTCCTCAAGCCTACCCCCGCCGCGGTGGTTGGGCTCACTGCCATTCAGTGGGCCTGCGTGGCGGGGTTGGGGTATTATGTTTGGCTCTGGACGCGGCGGCGAACCGATGCCGCGCTGGAAGTATCTTAGGCTGTTTAATTTACTGTTGCTCACGCCATGCAACCGATTCCCGAAGCCTCGTCCCGTTTCAGTTTGCTCCGCGACCCCGCCGACAACAAATTCGTGGATTGCGCCATCGCCGCCAATACCGCGTGCATCGTCAGCTACGACGGCGACTCTCGGGCGCTGCGGGAGGTGAAGTTTCCAAAGGTGCTGGTGGTGGACACGGCGGGGTTTTGGGAGTTGCTTGGTGAATAAATAAATCCTTTAGTTATGAGAGTAAAATTACGAATAGGTGATAATGAGTTTGCTACAAAGAAGCAAGCGTTAAGTTTTTATAAAGAGATTCTTAATCAATATAATTTTGGTGCTCCGCTTAGCGATGAGGATTTTTGGAATATCTTGGATTTAATTAATTACGCATGGTTTTCTGATATCAAAGTAGAGAATTATGATTCAGAAATTGTTCTAGGTTCGTCAGATGAACACACTGACTTTATAGTAGATGATATTAAGGTAGCTAAGGTGCAGTTTGCCGCAAAATGCTTTGAAGTGTTTTATAGCAACGGGGAAAGTCAGTATATTTCTTATATAATGTTGGTGAACAGAAAGACTTATACGCAGGAGCAGTTGTTCAATGTTGCTTGCAGAAATTCGATTCATGATGATATCAATCGGGTGAAACAATCATACTTTAAAGAAACTGCCGTTGGGAGTCTGGCTAAATGTCAGGAAACAAATATGGCCTCAAAATGGGAGGATTTGGTCGTGGACCATAGGCAACCCAACACATTTTCGGTAATCTTAGACAGGTTTAAAGAGCTTCATAAAATTGACCTAGATGGAATAGAATATACTTCTGCAAATAATAACATGATTGTTTTTAAAGATTTAGATTTAATGCAAAAATTCCGCAGCTATCATAGAGAGAAGGCTAATTTACGCATAGTCAGGAAGGAATGTAATGCGTCGCGGGCAAGTATGGCTCACGCAAAACGTAAAAGCAAAGACTTGATAATCAAGCAGTCAGACCAGCTGTCCTTATTTTAACCCATGCCCGAACGCCCCTACACCTACTACGACTTCACCCTGAGCCTGTGCCCGCACTGCCTGCGGCGCATTGAGGCCAAAATCGTCTTTGAGGACGGCAACGTGTACATGCTCAAGCGCTGCCCCGAGCACGGGCGGCAGAAGGTGCGCATCGCCACCGACATTGAGTACTACAAAAGCATCCGTAACTACGTGAAGCCCAGCGAGGTGCCGCGGCGCTTCAACACCGCCACCCACTACGGCTGCCCCTACGACTGCGGCCTCTGCACCGACCACGAGCAGCACGGCTGCCTCACCGTGATTGAGGTCACGGACCGCTGCAACCTCACTTGCCCCACCTGCTACGCCGAAAGCAGCCCCACCCACGGCCGCCACCGCACCCTGGCCGAAATTGAGGCCATGCTCGACGTGCTCATCGCCAACGAGGGCGAGCCCGACGTGGTGCAGATTTCGGGCGGCGAGCCCACGCTGCATCCGCAGTTCTGGGAAATCCTGGACTTGTGCAAGAGCAAGCCCATCAAGCACCTGATGGTGAACACCAACGGCGTGCGCCTGGCCAAGGACGAGGCGTTTGTGGCGCGGCTGGCCACCTACGCGGGCGCGTTCGAGGTGTATTTGCAGTTCGACTCGTTTCGGGAAAACGTGCTGCTGGCCATGCGCGGGCGCGACCTGCGCGAAGTGCGCCAGCAGGCCCTGGCCTACCTCAATAAGTACAACCTGAGCACCACGCTCGTCGTGACCCTGCAAAAGGGCCTCAACGACGACGAAATGGGCGAAATAATTGATTACGCCTTGCAGCAGCGCTGCGTGCGCGGCGTCACGTTTCAGCCCACCCAGGCGGCCGGCCGGCTCGATAATTTCAATCCCGAAACCGACTCGTTTCCGCTCACCGAAGTGCGCCAGGGCATCATCCGGCAAAGCTCGGTCTTTACTGCCCAGGACCTGCTGCCCGTGCCCTGCAATCCCGACGCGCTGGCCATGGCCTACGCCCTGAAACTCGACGGCGAAGTATTTCCGCTCACCCGCTACCTCGACCCCGCCGACCTGCTGCAAAGCGGCGGCAACACCATCGTGTACGAGCGCGACCCGCGCCTGCGCCAGCACCTGCTGAAATTGTTCAGCACCGCCAATACCGTGGATACGGTGGTGCCCGAACTCAACCAGTTATTGTGCTGCCTACCCCAGGTAACGGCCCCGAACCTGAGCTACGATAATTTATTCCGGGTCATTATTCTGCAATTCATGGACGCCTGGAATTTCGACGTGCGGGCCGTCAAAAAATCCTGCGTTCACATCGTGAGCAAGGACTTGCAGATTATTCCGTTCGAGACGATGAATATCTTTTACCGCGACCCCGAAAAGCTGGCGCGCCTGGCCGAATTACGGGCGGAAAGAACCGGCATATGAGCGAGCCAACGCCTACCCCGCCGCCGGGTAAAAAGCCCCTTACCTGGCCCCTAGTGCTCAACCTAGCGTTGCTGCTCCTCGTCGTAGCCATGAGCGGCGGTGATTTAGATGTGTTACCTTTTGCCGTGATAGGCTTGGTAGTTATTAATGGTGTGGCCGCGGTAATCATGGCCATCTTCAAGCGGCTAAACTACGTCATAGCCTTTGCGCTGTCGGCGCTGCTTCTGCTGCTTATTGGGTTTGGGGTGTGCGCGCTAATGCTTTCGGGCGGTTTGGGTTCCATGCACTAAGCATTCCCACCCGTCCCGATGCTGCCCGCTGCCGGGGGTAGGGGCTCAAATAAATGCGGCGGTAAATACTGATGCACCGGCACCCGAAAGCGCTCAGCCGTGTCGTGCGCAAAATCAATGGCCGTATTTACGTCATCGAGGTCAAAATAGGCCAGAATGAGGCCGGTAGCGCTATGCTGAAGCGACAGCATGACAATTAATCTTTCGTAGCGAGGCGGAGTATTATTCCAAATTCCCCAACTAGTTGCGGTCGTATCAGCTGCCTTCTCCTGGACTGAGTAATACTTCAGCGTTACGCCTACTACCGAGGGTAGGGATTGCCATCGACCAAGGTGCAGTCCCAGAATGCTATAGCAAGTGCGATAGCGCCGGTTATCCGTGCTGATTTCCAAAGACGTGTGGCTGAACCAGACAATTATTATTCCAACCAATATCCCACCGATTGTAAGTGCCTGTTTGACTCCAAACGGCTCCCACGACGACGGGTCACTGTGATAGATGTACAGCAAGCTGGGCATAGGATGGCTACCTTAATTACGCCCACAAGATAGGCGATGTGGGAGAGCCACGCCAGCCAATGGCTTCACACCTTCAGCAGCGCGGCCTCCTTATGCCCCTTAAGCTGCTGCCATAGCAAAATAAGCGCCAGCTGCACCGTGTAGTCAATATTAATCTGGCGGCCGCGGTCAATGTTAATCTGGCGAGTCACGGTGCCAGTGGGAGTAGCGCAGGCCAGGAAAATGGTGCCCACCGGCTTGAGCGGCGTGCCGCCGCCGGGGCCGGCAATGCCGCTGGTGGCCAGGGCCACGTCGCAGTCCAGGCGGGCGCGGGCGCCCTCGGCCATCTCGCGCACGGTGGCTTCGCTTACCGCGCCGTGGGTGCCCAGGGTTTCGGTATTCACGCCCAGCAGGCTTTCTTTCAGGTCATTGGAATACGCCACCACGCTGCCCCGGAAGTAAGCCGAGCTGCCGGGTATGCTCGTCACGCGCTGGGCCAGCGCGCCGCCGGTGCAGCTTTCGGCCGTGCCGAGCTGCCAGCTTTTGGTTTGCAAAAGCTGCCCGACAACTACTTCCAGCGGCGAGTCTTCTTCGGCAAAAATGTAGTCGCCGATAAGCGCGCGCAGGGGGGGTAGGAGGGCCAGCATGCGGCCGCGCAGGTCGGGCTGGCCGTCGGGGGTGCCGGTGAGGCGCAGGCGCACGCTGCCCAGGCTGGGCAGGTAGGCCAGCTTGATGTGGGGGGGTAGGGCGGCCTCCCAGTCCTGGATTTTCTCGGCCAGAAACGACTCGCCCAAGCCGGCTGTCATCACCACGATATGCTCGATGGGCGCGAGCTGAAACCGCTCCTGGAGCCGGGGCAGCACCTGGTCGGTCATCAGCTTTTTCATCTCGAAAGGCACGCCGGGCATGCTGATAAACACGGTGCCCTGGTCCTCCAGCCACATGCCGGGCGCGGTGCCCACGGCGTTGAAGAGCACCTGGCAGCCGGCCGGCACCAGCGCCTGCTGGCGGTTCACGTCGAGCATGGGCCGCTGGTAGCGCGCAAAAATGCCCTCTACGTGGCGTAGCGTATCGGCATCCTGCACCAGCTCGCGGCCCAGGTAGCGGGCCAGCACGTGCTTGGTGAGGTCGTCTTTGGTGGGGCCGAGGCCGCCGGTCATTAAGATAACCGACACGCGCTGGCGGGCCTGGTTGAGGGCGGCCACCAACTCGTCGGCGCGGTCGCTGACGCTCGTAATCTGGCGCACGCGCAGGCCCAGGCGGCCCAGCTGCTGGCCCATAAAGGCCGAATTGGTATCCACGACCTGCCCGTAGAGCAGCTCGTCGCCGATGGTCATGATTTCAACATCCATAAGAGGAAAGGCGGGGTAGGGAAGTTTAGCCGGGTTTTGGGAGAAATGGGGAGAACTTTGCGGCGCGGTGCTTGCAGGACAGCCACGCTGGCCATCTGGTTTTTTGGCACCGCTTTTTTCCCTTTTTACGCCTGATATGAAAAATTTACTGCTGGCCCTGGCTTTGCTTAGTGCCGTGCCTGCCCTGGCCCAAACCAAAAAGACGACCGTTAAGAAAAAAACCACCCTCGTCAAGAAAGCCCCGGTAAAAACGGCCGCCAAGCCTACCCCCGCCAAAACGACCACTGCCGCCGCTACCCCCGCGCCCGCGCCGGCCGCGCCGCTCACCGAGGCTGAGGCTGCCAGCGGCCTGCGCGAGGCGCTTACCCAGGGCATTACCAAAGCCGTGGGCTTCGCGTCCGAAAAAGATGGCTTCAACCTGAACGACGACATCCACATTCCCTTTCCGGCCGATGCGCAGCTTGTGGCTACTACCCTGAGCGCGCTGCCGGGGCCGCTGGGCAAGGGTGCCGTGGAGCAGGTCACCAACCTGCTGAACCGCGCCGCCGAAACCGCCGCGCCCGCCGCCAAAGACATCTTCCTGAACGCGTTGCAGCAGCTCACGCTCACCGATGCGCTCGGGCTCGTGACCAGCCCGCAGAAGGGTGCCGCGACTCAGCTGCTGCGCCAGAAGTCGGAAACCGCCCTCAATACCGCCCTGCGCCCCAGCATCGTGCAGAGCCTCGACCAGGTGGGGGCCAACGCGGCCTATAATAAGCTCATTCAGCGCTACAACAAGCTGCCGCTCGTGACGCCCGCCAGCGCTGACCTCACCGACTACGTGACCAAGGAAACCGTGAACGGCCTCTTCATTCTGCTGGCCCAGCAGGAAGCTAAAATCCGCCAGAACCCAGCCGCGCAAGGTACGGCGCTGCTCAAGCGCGTGTTTGGCGCAAAATAATTTCTTGCGCGTCATTCGCTCCTGTTTGGTCGGGATGAATGCGTTATCCGTCGATTGTAACCCAGCCCTGGTCGCCATGCGGCCAGGGCTTTTCGTTGGGGATTAAACCACTGGGCTAGTCGCGCATCTACTAATTACTATTGATTTAAAAATGTTGATTTAATGAAATCTACATACTTCCTAGCGTTGAGCTTACTAGCGCTGGCTGCCTGTCACAAAGAAGCGGAGGTAGTCCCCGGTCCCACCACGTCACTGCACCTGGCTTTCGGTAGCGGGGCCCTCACGCTCAACCCGTCGGGCTACGCGCCACTGGCCGCACGGCTCACGCTTACCTCGCCGCTCAGCGGCCGGCTGCGGCTGGTGGTGCACGGCCGGCACGGGACAGCGTCCGACTTCACCCAGCAGTTCAGCGACGAGGGTACGGCGCACACCGTCCCCATTCTGGGCCTCTACCCCAGCTACGCCAACTCTGTGGACGTGCAGCTGGTGAACCCCACGGGCCAGGTGCTGGCCGACACGACCCTGACCATCCAAACCGGCCCGCTGCCCGCCAACATGCCCGCCAGCCTCGTCACGATGGCCCCGGCGGGCACGGCCCTGGGGGGCGATTTTATGCTGGTCAGCAACTTCAGCGCTACCGACCCGCAAATTCCGCTTATCGTGGATAATTACGGGGAAATTCGCTGGCTGCTCGACTACCACGGCCTGGCCGAGCTGGGGCAGCTCAACTACGACTGCGGCATCAGCCGGCTGAAAAACGGGAATTTCTGCTTCGGCGATAAAACCACCAGCCAGCTCTTTGAGGTGGACGTGTACGGCACCATCGTCAACCGCTGGAGCCTGCCAAACTACACCTTTCACCACGAGATGTATGAGAAGCCCGACGGTAACTTTCTGGTGACGGTGAACAAAACCGGCAGCACTCACCCCGATGGCTCGCCTACGAACGAGGACTATGTGGTGGAAATCGACCGCCAGGCCAACCGCGTAGTGCACGAGTGGGACCTCAAGCAGTGCTTCAACGAAAACCGCCACGCCCTGGAGCCCGACCCCGTGGACTGGCTGCACGCCAACGCGCTGCTCTACGACCCCAGCGACAATACCATCATCGTATCGGGCCGCTACCAGGGGGTAGCGAAGCTAGACTATAACAACCACGTGCTGTGGCTGATGGCTCCGCACCGCGGCTGGGGTGTCAACCCGCAGGGCCAGGACCTGCGCCAAACGCTCTTCACGCCACTCGATGCCAACGGCCAGACCATTACGGATACGGCCGTGGTCAACGGCTCCGCGAACCATCCCAACTTTGAGTGGAACTGGTACCAGCATTCCATCCAGCTCATGCCCAACGGTGACCTGCTGCTGTTTGACAACGGCACCAACCGCAATTTTATTCATAACGCCCCCAGCCACTACAGCCGCGCCGTAGAGTATCGCCTCGACCCCGTGCACCATACCGTGCAGCAAATCTGGACCTACGGCAAGGAGCGGGGCGAAGAAACGTACTCGGCCATCGTGTCGCGGGTGCAGTACCTGCCGGCCGTCAACCACCTGATGTTTTGCCCCGGCTACCAGGTGCCCAATACCACCGGCCTGGGCGGCAAGATTATCGAGTTGGATTATAGCACCAAGAAAGTCCTCTTTGAAATGGAGCTGAGCCCCGCCAATGGCTTCGCTTTTCACCGTGCCCAGCGCAGCGGCCTCTACCCGTGAGGAGAAGCAGGAAGGAGGGATAAAGAATTACCCAAGCGATAATTCTTTATCCCTCCTTCCTGTTAAATTCCGTTAAAAATCGCTGTCGTAGTCGTCGCCGCGGCCGCGTGAGCTGCCGTAGGCTCCATCGTCCTCGTCGGCATCGGGGTCGTCGTCGTCATCATCGAGAGAGCCGTGGCTGCTGCTACCATCGGGGTCTTCGGCCGCCTGGGCGGTCGTGAATTCTTCTTCGGTCATGGTGGCCAGGTCGAGCGCCTCGTCGTGCGAGGAGCCCGTGTCGCGCCACATCAGGTAGTCGGCATACTTGGCCGAAAGCTGGTCTTCCTCCAGGCCTTTGGTTTTAGCTCCGCCCGTGCTGGCGTAAGCGTCCAGGTTATCGTCGTCATCGAGGGCGTCTTCGTCCGGGTCATCGTACTGGCGCATAGCAAAAAGGGCAGCAGCAGGTAAAAAAATGAGGTTTTAATCCGTAGAACGAAGATACGGCGGGCGGCTAAATGGGTTTGGCGAAAAGCTCCAAAAGCGGCGCACTACCCGGCCAGGGGTACTTTGCGGTAGAGGTCGGCCAGCGTCAGCTCGACCCCAATGGCCGGCAAGGGCACCACCGCCGTCAGCCCCTCAAACGTGTCGAAGGCCCACACCTTGGGCTCGCGCCAGGTGGCCAGGCGCACGATGGGCTGCGTGCTTTCAAGGAGCAGATAATGCCGCAGCGTCGGAATGTCTTTGTACAGGATGAATTTGCCTACCCGGTCGTATTCTCCCGTGCTCAGCGAAACCACTTCCGCCAGCACGACCGGGTTGAGCAGAGTATCGAGGTATTTATCGGGCGCGAATTGAGGCGGCCCGCACACAACCGACAAATCAGGGTAGGTGTACAGGCCATTGTCTTTCACTTGCAGTCGCTGGTCACTTACCTGCACCGTGCAGTCACGTTCGCGCAAGGCCAGGTTAAGCGCCGTGGCAGTGTTCAGGTTCACTAGGTTGTGCGCGTAGCTGGCTCCCGCCATCGCATATACCTGGCCCTGATAGTACTCGCTCTTGAAAGAAGCCGCGCGCTCGGCCGCCAGGTATTCTTCCGGTGAAACCGATGGCAAGGCAAATTGTGGGACGGCAGACATGGGACGCGGGCTATGGTTTACCCAAAAGTAAGCCGTAGCCCGACTACTGAAAGTCGGTAATTTGCACCTGTGCTTCGCAAAAACTGTACTCGGCCGGCACGTTGGACGACACGATGACCAGCCGGTCGGCCCCGCGCACGCGGGCCACGTGCTCCTGGTACCAGGCCGCGCCCTGGGCATCGAGGTTGGTGGTTGGCTCGTCGAGCAGCAGCAGCGGGGCCGCCGCGTACAGGGCCATTCCCAGCTTGAGGCGCTGTTTCATGCCCGATGAAAACGTGCGCACTGCCTGGTGCCGCGCCTTATGCAGGTACATTATATCCACCAGCCCCGCCACCGTAAGGCCCGGCCGCAGCGGCTTGAGGCGGGTGTGAAAAGCCAGCAGCTCTAGCAGGGTAAAGTCTTCGGGCAGCTCCAGGTAGGGCGCGCAGTAGGCCAGCAGCTTGGGCACGGCGGCGGCGGGTAGGGCCCTGCCCCCCAGCGAGTAGGCCACCTCGCCCTCGGAGGGTAGCAGCTGCCCGGCCAGGATGCTGAGCAGCGTGCTCTTGCCCGCCCCGTTAGGGCCGAGCACGGCCGTGGCCGTGCCGGCCCGAAAATCGTGGCCCAAGTGGCGAAAAATCCACTGCCGGCCGTAACGGCGGCCCAGGCCCTGGGCGTGAAGGCGCATGTAGGATATAACTAAGTAACGGGTGATGGAGCCGGGGTAGGCAACGGCCGGGCGGGCGTGCCAACGGCGCGGTTGGCCGCCCGCCGCGCCAGGCTTGCCGCGTTAAGCGCGGGCTCGCTGGGCTCTGGCAGCCTGGCCAGCCACGTTTCGCTGCGGATAAGCATGGCCAGGGTTACGAAGAAGACGGAGCCGATTTTATCCACCTCCACCAACTCGTTGAGAAAGAGGTGAAAGAGAATGATGACCAGCGACAAGCTCACGGCCAGCACCACCCGGCGCACTTCGGGCTGCCCAGCGCTGGCGTGGTAGAGGCGCTCGGCCGTGAGCATGGCCGTGGCCACCAGCGCGCAAAATAGCAAAAAGCCCGGCACGCCCTGCTCGGCCAGCGTGAGCAAGAAGTAATTGTGGGCCGTAGACTGCTCGAAGTTTTGGCTGACGTAGGTGCGGAAGCTCGACACCGTGTAGCGCTTGTACTCGGGGTAGAAGGTGGCCGGGCCGCTGCCCACCAGGGGCTTGTCGGCAATCATGCGGGCGGCCGCCACCCAGCGGTACACCCGCTCCATGCCCGACACGTCTTCCAAGGTGTAGGTCGATTCGAGGTGGGCCGCGAGGTTGCCGCCATGCCAGATGGTTTTCTCGTAGTTGGGGGCGAAGCGCATGAAATTGTCGCCGCTCACGAAGTAGGCCGCCGCCCCGGCCACGCTCAGCCCTACCCCCACCAGCAGCACCCGCGTGAGGCGCAGCCGCATTGCCCCGTAAAAAATGCCCGCCACGGGCAGCGACAGCCACGAGGCGCGGGTGTAGGAAGTAATTAATCCGAAAAATAATACGCCGCTTGCCGCCCACCACAAGCGCCGCCGCAGGGGGGTAGGGGCCTGCCGCGCCAGTCCCCAGGCCAGCGGCAGCAGCAGCGCCAGCACGGTGGCATAAATCACGTGGTTGCGATAAAAAGGCTGAATGGCCCAGTTGGTTTGCGCAAAGCTGAAGCCCGTGCTGGCGTGGCGCGGCAGCGTCCAGGCCAGCGAAACCACCGTGGCCACCACGTAGCAGGCCGCCAGCCGCCAAAAGTCGGCGGGCCGGCGCACCAGCAGCAGGCTACCCAGCAGGAAAGGTACCAGGTACCAGCACTTGGCCAGCACATATTTAAAGGAGCGCGTCTGGTTGACGGAGAAGCAGATATCCAGCGCCGCCCAGGCCAGCAGCAGCACCGGTAGCACCAGCAGCGGGTGCCGCCACTCGCGGCGCGTGAGCTGCCGCCAGCTACCCGGCCCCAGCAGCAAGGCCAGCGGCACGCAGCCCAGCAGCAGCACCATCAGCGGCTCGGAGGGCACGTCCAGGCTCAGCCCGCCCGGCAGCCCGATTTCGTGCGAAAAGGGCAGCGTCAGAAACAGGATATAGTACAGCCACTGCCAACGCAGTAGTAGCAGCCCTACCCCCAGCACGCCCAGTGCGGGCAGCGCCAGCGCCGGCTGCTGCCGCAGCCCCGCCAGCGCCCCGCCCGCCAGCAGCAGGCCCACAAACCCCACAAACAGCCACTGGCTGGTATCCACGGGGCGCAGGCGAAGCAGAAATTTTGTCATTTAACAATTAACATTCATCATTTATCAATTCAGGCTTATGCAAAACTGTTCATTTTAACTTGGCGGGCACCGCACTCGCTGTAGCCAATGGGCCTGAATAAAATTGAACTGTTAAGTGATAAATACTAATTGTTAAATGAAGCGGGTCGGCGGTATAATTCCAGTAGCAGAATAAAAAAGCTGCACAGCGCGAGCGTCAGCAGCACGGAGCCCAGCACGATAACCGTGCGGAAGGGCTTGCTCTTGCGGGTGGCGGGGTAGGCTTTTTGGATTTGATAGAGCGACGAAACGCGGCTGGCGAGCGAGGTTTCGGCCTGCTCATAGGCGGCCTGCGAGCCCACGAAGCGGCCCTGCAAATCGGCCAGGCGCGCGGTGAGCAGCTTCACCGAGTCGAGGCCTTGGTTCCAGCCTTCGAGGTTGATGACGTTGCCGCCTGCGGCCTGGGCGTGAGTGAGGCCGCTTAGGGCCCGGCGCAGGCCGGCCGCGCTGCCGGGGCCGCCGCCCTCGGCCACGCGCAGCTCCTTTTCGGTTTCAATAACGGTTTTGGTGAGGTAGCGCTCCTGCTGTTCCAGGCCATACACGCCGTAGCGGTGGCGCGCGGCCCCGAGCTGCTGCCGGGTGCGGGCGTAGCCGCGGCCCAGCTGCGCCGAGCGCTGCCGATACAGCTCCAGCACGTTGCGCCGGTTCTCAAGCGTTAGCTGCTGGTTCACCGAGTCAATGGCCGCCACCAGCGCGTTGGCCACGGCCGCCGCCAGCTTCTTGTCGCGGTCCTGAAACGTCAATTCAATGGCGTCGCGCTCGTTGTGCACAATGCTCAGGTTGCTGCCAAACTCGCTCAGCACGGTATTCTCGGCCGCGTCGGTGCCCGGCTGGCCGGCGTGATAGTGCGTATAGAGGTCAAACCGCTTGATTATCAGCTCGGCCAGCGGCAGCGACTGCCCAATGGTGAGCACCCGGTCCAGGTCCTCCGAGCGGGCCCCCACTTCCAGCTTCGAGCCCTCCACGAGGCGGTCGGGGTCGGTGCTCTGGGGCGAGGTGGGTAGGAAAATAGCCGTTGAGCTGTAGATATTTGGGAGCGTCCAGGCCACGATGGCGCTTACCACGGCGGCCAGCCCCACGGCCAGGGCCAGCAAATACTTCCAACGGTTGAAGATGGCCCGCAGGCCGGCAGCAGAAAAGGGGGGTAGGAAATCGGGCGACATAGAGGCGAAAAACAAAGCCGCCGCGGGCCGGAGCGCGGCGCGGCAACGGGCAAAGATATACCGTCGCCCGCCCGGTCGGGCTTTACCTTTGGGTTTCCATTGACGCCGCCCCGGCCTTTTTTCGCATCAAACGCTTTCTCGGTAATATCAGCCTGGCCGTGGTGCTCAATCTGCTGGTGAAGCCCGGCTGGGTGCTGCTCGAAAACGCGGTGCAGAACCGACTGGGCCACGCGACTTTTGGACTGGTGGCGGCCTGCTCGGCACTGGCCGTGGTAGTAGCCACCCTGGCCGACCTTGGCCTCACGCAGTTCACGGTGCAGCGCCTGGCCACCGAGCCCAATTTTGCCGATAGCCAGTTTCCGACCCTGCTGCCCATGCGCGGGCTGCTGACGGGGGGCGCCTGGCTGCTGCTGCTGGGGGTAGGGTGGGGCCTGGGCTACCGCGCCGGGCAGCTGGGGCTGCTGGCCGTGGTGGGCGGCGGACTGCTCCTCACACAATATGGGCAGTTTTTGCGCGCCCCGGTGCAGGCCCGCCAGCAGTTCAACACCGATGCCGTGCTCTCGGTGGTGGAGAAATTGCTGGCTTTTGGGCTGGTGCTGGCGCTGCTGCTAGCGGGGCAGCTGGGCCTGGGCAGCTACGTGGGGGCGCGGCTGGCGGCCTCGGCCTTCACGGCGGTGCTGTTTTTTGGGCTATTGCGGCGGTTATTCGGGCGCTTGCCGCACCGCTGGCCCCGGCGCAAGGCGGCCGGCCAACTGCTGCGCGCTAGTATGCCGTTTGCCTTCATCGCCTTGTTATATGGCATTAATGAGCGGGTAGATATGGTGCTGCTGGAGCGCCTATCGTCGGCGCGCGAGGCGGGCTACTACGCCGGGGCCTACCGCTGGCTCGACGCGGCCATGATGTACAGCTGGACGGTGCTACCCCTCTTCTTCGCTCGTTTTGCGCACGCCGCCGCCCGCCCCCGCGAGTTGCGGCAGCTGCTCTGGTTTGGGCAGCGGGTGGCGGCTCTGCCGCTGCTGCTGGCGGTGGCCTTCGTGCTGTTTCGGGGTGAGGTGCTGTTCTGGCAGTTCGGCCGCAGTACCACGGCTGAACTAGCCCAGATGACCCTGTGTCTGAAGATATTGTTCCTCAACGTGCTGGTTAATGCCTTTTTTGCGATATACAGCACGCTGCTCACCGGCACGCACCACCAGCGGCCCGTTAGCTGGCTGGTGGCTGCCAGCATCGGCCTCAACCTAACGCTCAACCTGCTGCTGCTGCCGCGCTATGGGGCTGTGGCCGCCGCCATCAACACGCTGCTGTGCGCCACGCTGGTGTCGGGCGGTTACGTGTGGCTGGTGCGTCGGCGCATGGGCGTGGCCGTGCCCTGGCACCTGCTGGCCCGCCTGGCACTGGCCTTCGGGCTGCTGTGCGCCGGCTGGTACGCGGCCCGCGCCTACCTCGCCCTGCCTTGGTGGTTCGAAACCGGCCTGATGAGCGGCTATTTTGTTGGATTGTTATTTTTAACGGGATTGGTGCAAGTGCGGGAGCTGCGTAAGTTGATGCCTGGTTCGTAATTATTGGTTGTCAATCGCTTGTTATTTCGAGCGTAGCGCGGCAATCCTTCCCTGCTGGTCGCATAAAATGGATTACTACCCCATACTTACTGACAAGGAAAGATTGCTGCGCTGCGCTCGCAATGACAAACGATTGACAATCAGCAACCAGCAATTACGAACCAAAAAATGCACCTCGCCGTCACTACTCGTTTTCTACTGCCCGGCGGCCACCTGGAAGGGCTGGGGCGCTATACCTTCGAAACCCTGCGTTGCCTGGTAGCGCAACACCCCGAGTGCACGTTTCACTTCCTGTTTGACCGGCCCCACGACCCACGCTATCTACTGGGTCCCAACGTAGTAGCGCACGTGCTGCCGCCGCCCGCCCGCCACGTAGTGCTGCTGGTGGCTTGGTATGAGGTGGCCGTGGCCCGCTGGCTGCGGCGGCACCGGCCCGCCGCGCTGCTCTCACCCGAGGGCTTCACGGTGCTGAATACCTCCGTGCCGCGGGTGCTGGTGCTGCACGACCTGGCCTACCTGCACCGGCCCCAGGACGTGAGCGCCCTCGTGCGGCGCTACTACGCCTGGTTTTTGCCGCGCTGGGCCCGCGCCGCCGCGCAGCTCGTGGCCGTGTCTGACACTACCCGCCAGGACGTGGCCCGGCAATACGGGCTGCCCGCCGCCCGCATCCGGGTGGCCCCCAACGCGCCGGCTGCTCATTTCGCGCCGCAGCCGGCGGCGGCGCAGGTAGCTACCCGGCAGCGCTTCAGCCAGGGGCAGCTGTATTTTTTGTTCGTCGGGGCCCTGCAGCCGCGCAAAAACCTGGCGAATCTGCTGCGGGCCTTCGGGCAGTTCCGGGCCGAAGGGGGGGTAGGGGCCGCCGCCGTGCGCCTGCTACTGGTGGGCCGCGAAGCCTGGCAAACCGGCCCCATCTTCGCGGCTTACCAAGCCTTGGAGCCTGCCGCGCGCGCCGCCGTGCAGTTCACCGGCCGCGTAAGCGAGGCCGACCTGGCGGCCCTCTACGCGGCGGCGCTGGCCACGGTCTACGTGCCTTTTTTCGAGGGCTTTGGCCTGCCCGTGGTGGAGGCCCAGGCCAGCGGCTGCCCGGTGCTCACCTCTTCTGTTTCCTCCTTGCCCGAGGCGGCGGGCGGCCCCACCTGCGCCTTGCTCTGCAACCCGCACCAGCCCGCCGCCATCGCCGAGGGCCTGCGCCAACTAGCGGGCGACGATGCCTTGCGCGCCCGCTTCCGCGCCGCTGGCCTTGCGAACGCCGCCCGCTTTTCGTGGGCCCGCAGCGCCGAAGTGCTCTGGCAGGCGGTGTTGGCAGTGATTAATGAGTAGGGTTTAGCGATTAGTGGTCGTGCTGATGGGGGTAGGAGGAAGGCGTTTTCCAGAAGTAGCAGTAGTAGTAAAGAGGAGTAGAAGAACCACCGGAGAGTGCCGTACCGCGCCCAGGTAATTACTTTGTAGCCTGTTAAGAACGGCCATTAATCACTAACCACTGACCATTAATCACTAACCAGCATGGCCCGCCCGCATCCTTACCATTTTGTTTACACCGTGCTGCCGCAGCTGGTGTGGCGGCGGCCAGCGGCAGTGCGGCGCGAGCTGGCCGACCCGCTGCTGGCCCGCGAGCTGCTGCTCTACGTCTGGGACAAGGCGGCCGAAAGCCTACCCCCCCGCGAGCGCATGCCGCCCCGCGGCCTGCACCTGAGCTGGCATCGGGTAGCGGGCCGCGCCACGGCCCTGCTTCAGCTGCCGCTTCCCCAGGCTACGGGCGAGGCCCACCTCGCTGCCATCGTGTACGAGCAACCCGAGGCCGACCCGCACGAACAGTCGCGCGTTGCGGATGAGGAGGATGACGACGATGACCTATCTCTCATCGGACCCGGCGATGACCTGCCGCGATTTTTTCTGCTCGAAGCTACCCTGGGTCGTAGTCCCGATGAGGCCGGCACCCCCACTATGCTGGGCGAGCTGCGCGGCGAGCATCACCATCACCACGCCGCTGGCCCCCCCGCCGGCCGGCCCGATACCACCGGCCGCTTTTTGCAAGCGCTCGCCGACCTGCTCGGTCCCCTGCCCGACGACGTGCCCTTTATGCGCATCGTGCGGGGGTAGGGAGCCATGCGGTAAGCTCAAGCTGCGCGGCTCCGCTACTTGTTAGCGGCCGTGCTCAGCACGGTGATGTCGTTACCAGCCTCGGGGAAGGTGAAGTGACCGCTGACGGCTTTTTTGCCGTTCACGCGGCACTCCCAGGTGTAGCGGCCGGGGGTAGGCTGGGCGGCCAGGCCCTGCACGTTTTTAAAGTAATCGGGGTCGCTGGGCTCGGTCGGGAACAGGATATCGACCCCGCTCTCGCCCTTGGCTACCTGCTTGGTAAGCAGAAACTCCTGGCCGGTTTTTTCGCTGGTCACAATAAACATAGCCGAGTAGCCGCCCAGCGCGTTGTACTTGTCCAGCACTCCCAGCTTGATGTAGGGCGTCGTCGATACCATCCAGGTTTGCGCGTGGGCCGCCGGGGCCGTCAGCGATAGAGCCAGTAGCAGCGCGCTACCAGCCAGTGGCCGCAGCCACTTCGACTCAGAAAGGGGAGTAGAGAATACGGTCATTAGAAAAAAATGATAAAAAGTAAAAGAAAAGAAACATTCAGGCTGTGGGAAGTTTGAAAATCAGTAAACCGGGTTCAATGTAAGATACTTGCGCGCAGATGAGCAACTTTTAGCACTAAAAAATGATTGTCAACATAAGTTGTGCCAAGAGCCAAAGATTGGTGCAGCCTTCGTTTTATCCTACCTCATGCGCCGCCGCCTGCAACGCCACCAAGCTGCTGCCGAAGCCACTGCCCGCGCCCATGCCGAAGCCGATTTTCATTGCGGCCTCTGCGAGCGCGAGGTGCAGCACACCAGCCGCCACCACCTGGTGCCCCGCGAAGAAGGCGGCCGCTACAGCATGACCGTGGACCTGTGCCAGCCCTGCCACAGCAGTGTGCACCGCTTCCTCACCAACCGCGAGCTGGCCCACCACTACCCCACCGTAGATGCCCTGCGCGCCGCCGAGCCCCTGCAAGGCTACCTGAGTTGGATTCGAAAAAACAACGTGGAAAAAATCCGTAACTGCAGGGGGAAGGATTACTAACTAATAATTTTATGTCCTACCGGTTGTCATGGCGAGCGCGATGGAGTAATCACACCCGCACGACCTCCGCGCCGGTCATTCGCTCCCGCTCCGGGGCGGTTGCTTCGGAGGCTCGCCATGACAAGTATCCTAGCGTGTTAAATGATACGTGTTACATGTTAAATGACCAGCAGGGGCGCTATTTCGTGCCATTTGGGGAGGTGCGGCGGCAGCCGACGATACTTGTGGACAGCACTGGGTTGGGGGCGGCCCTCACGCTGGCGCACTGGCGCGGCGCGCCTACCCCCCCGGATTTGCGCGACGATACCAGCGCTGGCTCGTGCCTGCGCGCGCTGCGCGCGCCTGCCACGCCGGGCCTGGCGGCGCGGGCCGTCACGGCCAATCACTTTGATATTGACGGTTTTATCGGCGTGTGGGCGCTGCTGAACCCGGCTCTGGCGCTGGCCCACGAAGAATTACTGCGGCTGGTGGCCACGCTAGGCGACTTCCGCGAGCTAAACTGGCAACACCCGCTGGCCGACCACGCCCTGCAACTGGTGTGCTGGCTGAACGCGGAGGAAAAAAGCCGCTTCTACGAGCCCTTCGGCGCGCCCGCCCACCGCCGGCGCGAAGACGAGGCTTCGGCCGAAAAATTCATCTGGTTTCTGCCGCGCTTCGCCGATATGTTGCGGCACCCCGAGGCCGGCCGCGCCGCCTGGGAGCCCGAATATAGGCGCGTGCGGCAGGCAGTAGCCGCCCTGGACGGGCAGCTGACGCAACGCACCTGCTATCCCGAAATTGGCCTGGCGGTGGTGCGCACGCCCGCGCCGGTACCGTACTACGCGCTGTTCGGCCCCACGGCGGGCTTCGACTGGGTGCTGAGCCTCTACGACGGGCAGCGCTACGAGCTGGAAGCCAAGTACACGACCTGGATTGACCTTGCCAGCCGGCCCACGCTGCCGCGCCTACCCCTGGCCGCGCTTGCCAACCGCCTCAACGAGCTGGAAACCAGCGCCTACCGCTGGGCCGCCGACCCGCTCACCGATACCGGCCCGCTGCTGCGCCTGGTCGCCCGCCGCCTCACCAAAGTCGAGCGCTACGCCGACCCCGACGGGCGGCCCATTTATGCCTCTTCGCTGGCCGCCGGGGCAGTGGAGGCCGAGGTAGTAGCGTTTTTGCGGGAGGGCTACGCTGGGGTAGAGGCCAAGAACTACTGGACCTGGGCCGAGGTGAGGGGGGTAGGGAATGGATACTAACAGCACGTCATGCTGACAAAGGAAGCATCTCCACCGAACGAAACCCGAACGGCGCGGTAGAGATGCTTTCTGTCGTCAGCATGACGTGCGGTATGTTACCCCCTACTTAATCCTCACAGCTGATTTCGGTGCCGGCCGCCACGTGCACAATAGATACGGTGCTATTGCCCCCGGCCCCCGGCTGCACCCGAATCTGGGTGCCGATGCGCTCCTTGAGGTCGGCAACGTGCGAGATGATGCCAATCATCTTGCCCGAATGCTGCAGGCGCTCCAGCGCATCGAGGGCCGTGTTGAGGGCGTCGGGGTCGAGCGTGCCAAAGCCCTCGTCAATAAATAGCGACTCGATGCGGGCCTTATAGCCAGCTAACTCGCTCAGGCCCAAAGCTAAGGCTAGGCTTACCAGGAAGCTTTCTCCGCCCGAAAGCGAGGCCATCGGGCGGATGGTATCGGCTTGGTCGTGGTCGATTATTTGCAGCTCCAGGTTGCGGTTCGGCGTTTTGAAGATAGTGTAGCGGCCCGTGAGTTGGCGCAGGCGCAGGTTGGCCAGCCGGGCCAGGTGGCTGAGCGTCAGGCCCTGAGCAAATTGCGCGAATTTATCGCCCCGCGCCGAGCCGATTTGCTCGGCCAGGTCCTGCCAGCGCTGCTCTTCCTGCTGGCGCGCTTGCAGTTCGCGCAGGCCCTCGGCCAATTGTTGCCGGGCCGCATCGTCCTGCACCAGCTGGTTGCTGACGGCCCCGAGCTGCTGCTGCAAAATATCGTCGGCGGCTGAGAGCGCGGCGAGTTGAGCCGTCAGCTCGGGCGCGCTGCGGGGGGTAAGGCCCGCTTCGGCGTGGTGCTGCTGCTCGGCGGTGAGGTCGGCCAGGCGGCGGTCGGTGGCGGCGGTGACGGTGAGGTGGTCCTGGCGGCGCTGATGCAGGCGCTCGGCCTCGGGGGGGGGTAGGAGCAGCGCCTGGGCCTCGTCGGCGGTGGCAAAGCCCGCGGCGGTCAGGGCCGCCGTTAGCTCGGCCTGGCGCGCGCCGTGGGCCGTGCGGTGGGCCGCCACCTGGGTTTGCAGCGCCGCCTGGGCACTCAGCCCGATGGCCAGCTGCTGCTGCTGCCGGGCGTGGTGGGCCTGCGCGCTTTGCATGGCTTCGGCCAGCTGCTGGGTGTGGCGACGCAGCTGCGCCGCTTCGGCGGCGGGGTCGGGGCCGGGGTAGTGGGCCAGGCGGGCCGCTTGCTGCTCCTCCAGGGCCAGCTGCTCAGCGTCGAGCAGTTCTTTATCAGCCATTAGCTGTTGTTGCCGGGCTGCTAGTTCTCCGCCCTTGACCTTATGCTGCGTGCGGCGTTCCAGGAGCTTATCCCGCCCTTCGGCCAGCGCTGCCCGCTGCGATTCGTAGGTGTTTGCGCGTTCTTCCAGCGTGGCCAGCACGCCATCGTAGGGCGGCTGGGCGGGCAGCGCCAGCTGGTGAGGACGAAGAATCTCCCGGATAGTGCCCTGGTAGATTTCGGCTTGCTCGCGCCAATGCGCCAGCTCGGCGGCCAGCTGGCGCAACTCTTCCGCGGTTGCGTCCTGGCGCTGCGCCAACAGGCGAATTTCGCCCTGCGCGGCGGTAGCTTCCTGGCCGGCAGCCAGGTATTTTTCGCGCAAAATGGCCAGCTTCTCATCCAGCACGGTGAGCCGGCGGCGGTTGGCCACGGCCGTAGCCTGGGCGGCGGCCGTGTCGGTGAGCAGCGCGCGCACGGCGGTCGGGTCGGCCGGCGCGGGGGGGGTAGGGAGGAGGGCAGCGGCCAGTTCCTGCGCCTGGTGGCGGGCCGCTTCGGCAGCATCGAGGGCTTCCTGCTGCTGCTGCTGGCGCTGCTGCTGCTCGGTTTGGCGGCGCGTGAGGTCCTGGGCGGCGGCGCGCAGCTCCTCTTCGAGGATAGCCAGGGCTTGCTGCTGCTGCGTCACGCGTAGCTCCTGCGCGTCGGCATCGGCGGCAAAATCGGCGGCCAAGGCGTGTTCCAGCGCGCCGCAAAGCGGACACGGCTGGCCTGCCCGCAAGTGCTGGCGGTGGTCATTGAGGTCGGCCAGAGCCTGCTGGGCGCGCAGCTCGCGCCGGTAGCTGTCGAGTAGCTGCTGCCCATCGGCGCGCCGGGTTTCGAGGTGGCCTACGGCGGTGGCGGCCGTAGCCAGGGCCGGCGCTTCTTCTTGTAAGTAAATAGCTAAGCTCGTCGCCCGTGTCTGCTGCTCGTGGGTTGCCTCGGCCTTGGGCAGCAGCAGTTGAAGCCCTTGCAGCTGGATAGTGAGGTCGTCGGCGTGCTGGGCCAGGGCGGCGGGGGTAGTGTTGAGTAGTAGCGCGTCGCGCTCGGTGCGGCAGGGCTGGCCCTCGTCCTTAAGAGCTTGCTGGCGGGTGTTGGCCTCGGCTTCCAGCTGCTGCTGGCGGTGGCGGTCGGCGGCGGCAGTTTGCTGATTTTTGAGCAATTCCCCTCGCCTTGCCTCGCGGGTCGCCACCTCGCGCTGAGCCCCTTGCAGGTCAATAATTTCGCGGCTCAACTCGTTCAGCTGGCTTTTTAATTCGGCCTCGTGGCTGTGAGCGATGAGCCAGTTGTCCAGCGTGGTTTGCTGGTCAGCCAGTCCTTGCAGCGCCCGCGTCTGGTCGTTCCAGGTCGTCTGCGCCTGCTGGTGGGTGCCGAGGTTATGGGCGTGGGCCGCCCGTTTTTTTGCCACCTGCTGCCGCGTGGTGGCCAGGGCCGCATCCTGGTCGCGGGCAGTTTCCAGAACCGGGCGCAGGTCGTCCTCTTTGGTTTGAGCGGTGAGGTGGGCATCGGTAGCGGCTTCCAACACCGAGGCGGCGGTGTCGGTAGTAGCCGCCAGGTGGGGCAGGTCGTGCGCTAATTTTTCCAGCTGCTCGGTGCCGCGCTCCAGGGCTTCCTGGGCCACTTCGGCCAGGGCGAGGGGGGTAGCCAGCTCTTTGGTATTGGCGCGCTGATGGCCGGCCAGCCGCGCAAACTCGGGCTGCAAGGTGCTAGCAGCTTGGCGCAGGTTTTCTGCCTCGCGGGCGGTATCGCGCAGCTGCTTGTCGAGCTGGTCCAGGATGGTGCGCCAAGTGAGACCCACGTTCAGCTCCTGTGTTTCTTCATGGTGCTGCTCGGCGGCCTCGCTCAGCGCGTCGAGCTGGGCGTCGAGGGCGCGGCGCTCGTCGTCGGTCAGCAGGCGGGTAGCATTGAGGCGGGCGGCCAGCAGCTCGGTTTGCTGCTTTTCCGCCTTGGCTTTCTCAAACGCCGCCACCGACAGCTGCGAGTAAATGCCCACGTTGGTCATCTTTTCGAGTAGCGCGCTTCGCTCCTTTTCGGGCGCGTGCAGGAAGCGCGCAAATTTGCCCTGGCTCAGCAGCACGGCCTGCTCAAACTGTCCGAAATCGAGCCCCGACAGTTCGCTGACCTTCGCCGGCACCGCTTCCTTACCGCTGATAACGGCCTCGCCCGACGGGCTGAAAACCAGCGTCATGGCATCTTGGCCCAGGCTGCCCTTGTCGTCGCCGCGGGTTTTGCGCCGCAC
This sequence comes from Hymenobacter psoromatis, assembly GCF_020012125.1. Taxonomy (NCBI): domain Bacteria; kingdom Pseudomonadati; phylum Bacteroidota; class Cytophagia; order Cytophagales; family Hymenobacteraceae; genus Hymenobacter; species Hymenobacter psoromatis. The sequence goes on along the minus strand of NZ_JAIFAG010000001.1, from coordinate 2,420,689 downwards.
CTCCCAGCGCGAGCGGTAGCGCACCCGCGCCGTTTGGCCGGTGTCGGCATCGGTCTGGTGCACCTCAAACTCCACCTCCGACCACGCGCCCGGCGCGTGGCGGCTCACCATTTCGCCCACCTGGCGGTCGTGGCGCGGCACCCGCCCGTAGAGGCCCACCGCAATGGCATCGAGCAGCGTGCTCTTGCCCGCCCCCGTGGGCCCAATGATGGCAAACAAGCCCGTGTCGGCCAGCGGCGCGGCATCGAACCGGATGAGGTGGGGGCCGGGTAGCGAGTTGAGGTTGGCAAAGCGCAGGCTGATAATCTTCATTTTCTAGCTCTTAGCTGATAGCGGTTGGCTATCAACTTTTATCCGGTCAAAATTGCTGGCTAACACCAGTACTTAAAAGTACGCCCGCCCCCGCGCAGTTGGCGGGGGCGGGCGGGGGTAGGGAGCGGGATGGGCGCGCTAGTTGGCCGGCGCGGCGGGGGTAGCGGGCTGCTGGCGACGGGTATCCTGGG